>NZ_NVWY01000013.1 GCF_002733835.1 Alcanivorax sp. | reverse complement strand
AATTAACAAAAACTTTGTTGACTCGTTCAGAACTGAAATCTTTTAAAGATCCCATCCCGAACAGGTCCCACACGTTTGCTTGCCTGATTGTTAAAGAGCTTGGAAGCCTTGGCTTCCTGACTGCGTCCTTGGCGTGTTGCCGTGTCCGCCGTCTCTGTGGGGGCGCATTCTAGAGATTTACGGGGGACCGTCAACACTTTTTTCATCACTTTTTTATCAAACGGTCACCTTTTAGCCGGGACGGATGAAAAACCATCAAAAACGGCCTAAAACGCTCGTTTCTTATGCAGTTTAAATACCTTCCGCACCAGGTTTTCCCCTGCCATTACAGGACCGGAGGGGAAAAATAGCACAGCCGCGGACATTTTTTCCGCCGGCTGCCGAGATTTTCAGCACTTCCGTCGCCGCACAGCCATAGCAACACATAAAAAAGGCGCCCTGAGGGCGCCTTTTTTATGTGTTAGAAGCGATTAATGCTTACGAAGTTGCCAAAGGCTCATCAACAAACTCACGGCCACATAGATCGTAGCCACACTTAATAGCACCAATGGCGGATCCAGAAAGACGATGGCGAAAGCAATGATCACCCCGAGAAGCACCTTGAAAGGCACTCGACCAATATGAAATTCCTTGAAAGAGTGATATTTCACCGACGACACCATCAGCAAACCGGCGCCCGCGACAACCACCGCCACCAACCAGGAAATATCAGCCCCTTCAATGCCACGACTGGCGCCCAACCACACCAGGGTAGCAACCAACCCGGCGCCCGTTGGGCTAGGCAAGCCAATGAAGAAGCGCTTATCGGTGGTTTCCGCCTGCACATTGAACCGCGCCAGCCGCAAGGCGGCACAGGCCACATAAATGAACGCCGCCACCCAGCCAAACTTGCCAAGGCCGGACAATGCCCAGGCATATGCCACCAGCCCCGGCGCGACACCGAAGGCCACACAATCGGAGAGTGAGTCATACTCCGCCCCGAATTTGCTCTGGGTATTGGTCATCCGCGCCACCCCACCGTCCATCCCGTCGAGGATGCCGGCAATGATGATCCCCAGAGCGGCGTTCTCAAAATGCCCGTTCATGGCCGCCACGATGGCGTAGAACCCGGCAAACAGCGCCGCCGTGGTAAACAGGTTCGGCAAAAGGTAAACCCCCTTGTGGCGAGCGCCAGTACGATGCTCTGCTTCCACAACCTCAAAGGTTTCCGGCGTATCCGTCGCTGTTGTCTTGTCGTTATCCTGCATGGTTATCCACCCATTAATGATGGCGCTAGTGTAACGCAGTGCCCCCAAACAAAAAACGCGGCCGAAGCCGCGTTTTTTGGGAGCGTCACAAAAGCTTAGTTCTTGCTCTTGTCCACGATCTGGTTGGCCTGGATCCACGGCATCATGCCACGCAGCTTCTCACCCACCTGCTCGATGGGATGCGCCGCATTGTTGCGACGGGCCGCCGTCATGGACGGATAGTTGTGCGCCCCTTCCGCGATGAACATTTTGGCGTACTCGCCGCTCTGGATGCGCTTGAGCGCATTGCGCATGGCCGCACGGGACTCGTCGTTGATCACTTCCGGCCCGGTCACGTACTCACCATACTCCGCGTTGTTGGAGATGGAGTAGTTCATGTTGGCGATGCCGCCTTCGTACATCAAGTCAACGATCAGCTTCAGCTCGTGCAGACACTCGAAGTACGCCATTTCCGGGGCATAGCCCGCTTCGGTCAGGGTTTCGAAGCCCGCTTTCACCAGCTCAACCGCGCCACCACACAGGACTGCTTGCTCACCAAACAGGTCGGTTTCAGTCTCGTCCTTGAAGGTGGTTTCGATGATGCCGGTGCGGCCGCCGCCCACGCCACAGGCGTAGGACAGAGCCAGCTCTTTGGCGCTACCGGACGCATCCTGGAAGATCGCGATCAGGTCAGGAATACCGCCACCTTTGGTGAACTCGGTACGTACGGTATGGCCCGGCGCTTTCGGGGCGATCATGATCACGTCCAGATCGGCACGCGGCACAATCTGGTTGTAATGGATGGCAAAACCGTGGGCGAAGGCCAGGGTTGCACCTTCTTTCAGGTTCGGCTCGATGTCGGACTTGTACAGCTGCGCCTGGAATTCGTCAGGCGTAAGCACCATTACCACGTCCGCAGCAGCAACAGCAGACGGCACGTCAGTCACGCTGAGGCCATGGGCTTCGGCTTTGGCGATGGATGTGGAGCCAGTGCGCAGCCCGACAACAACGTCTACACCGGAATCTTTCAGGTTGCAGGCGTGGGCATGGCCCTGGGAGCCGTAACCCAGGATAGCCACTTTCTTGCCCTGGATGATGGAAAGGTCGCAATCCTTGTCGTAATACACTTGCATGCTCATAGCTCTGGCTCTTTTCAAGTAGGAAAAAGGGTAGAGGCCCGGTACGCGCTACGCACCTGCCTGATGGGCGGGTACTGTAGGGGATTCACCACATTGCGTAAAATGATATATTTGAAACATTGCATTCCAATTACTGCAACATGGCAGCCCTATGGATACCAAGCCCCTGCGTCTGTTCCTCACTCTGGCCGACACCCTGCATTTCGGCCGCGCCAGCGCCATGTGTCATGTGAGCCCCTCCACTCTGAGCCGCACGGTGCAACAACTGGAGAATGAACTGGGCGCCCCGCTCTTCTACCGGGATAATCGCAGCGTCACCCTTACCCGGGAGGGGCAACGTTTCCAGGAATATGCCCGCGACACCCTGACGCAATGGGATAATCTGCGCCATGCCCTGCAGGAAGACCGGCGGGTACTGCAAGGGGAGCTGAGTCTGTATTGCTCGGTCACCGCCAGCTACAGCTTCCTCTATGACATTCTCAGCAGCTTCCGGCATCAGTACCCACGTATCGAGCTCAAGCTACACACCGGCGACCCGGCCCAGGCCGTTCACCGTGTCCAGCAGGGCGAGGAAGACATCGCCATCGGTGCCCGTCCTGACCACCTGCCCGCCAGCACCGCCTTTCGCCCCATCGCCCGCTCCCCCCTGCTCTTTATAGGCCCGGCCAGTCAACCACAGCTGGCAGAGCGACTGGGCGGCAATGCGAACAGGACGGCCTGGGAAGACATTCCCATGATTCTCTCCGAAGAAGGCCTGGCCCGGGAGCGCACCGACCGCTGGTTCCGACAGCTTGGCGTCAAGCCCCGTATTTATGCCCAGGTCAGCGGCAACGAGGCCATCGTCAGCATGGTGAGCCTGGGTTTCGGGGTGGGAGTGGTACCAAAGATCGTACTGGATAACAGCCCGCTGTCGGCACGCATTCGGCCGCTGGATGTGCAGCCAGCGCTGGCGCCTTATGAAGTGGGACTGTTCACCCAGGAACGACGCCTCGAAGAACCACTGATCAACGCGTTCTGGTCGCAGGTCAGTGACGCCTGACACCGAAAGGCCCGATGCCTGACACTTAAAACCAAAAAAAGCCGCTCCGAAGAGCGGCTTTTTCATCTGGCATCCAGCGTCAGGCGTCGAGCTTTCTACAAGCTCAACACCTTCTCGCCGCGCGCAATGCCGGACACGCCGGAACGGACCACTTCCAGCACCTGGGTTTCCCCGATGGCGCCGATAAAGGCGTCCAGCTTGTCCGAAGCGCCGGTGAGCTGAATAGTGTAGACCGTGCTGGTCACATCCACGATCTGGCCACGGA
Source organism: Alcanivorax sp. (assembly GCF_002733835.1). Classification (GTDB taxonomy): domain Bacteria; phylum Pseudomonadota; class Gammaproteobacteria; order Pseudomonadales; family Alcanivoracaceae; genus Alcanivorax. The sequence continues at coordinate 68,071 of NZ_NVWY01000013.1, read as the reverse complement.
AAATATCCACGGACCGCTTCACCTCAGCACGCTGAGCGCCGGTGGCCTTCACCTTGATCAGCATCAGCTCGCGCTCGATGTGCGGACCTTCGGTGAGATCCACCAGCTTGACCACCTCGATCAGCTTGTTCAGGTGCTTGGTGATCTGCTCGATTTTCAGATCATTACCGAAGGTGGTCAGCGTCAGGCGAGACAAGGTGCTGTCTTCGGTGGGCGCCACCGACAGGGTTTCGATGTTGTAACCCCGCTGGGAGAACAGACCGATTACCCGGCTCAGTGCGCCCGGCTCATTTTCCATCAGGATAGAAATAATTCGACGCATCAGGTCCGCTCCGTCTTGCTCAGCCACATGTCGCGCATGGAACCGTCTGCAATCTGCATCGGGTATACGTGCTCGGTGGGGTCAACATAAATATCCATGAATACCAGACGATCCTTCAGGGCAAAGGCTTCCTCCATGGCCCCGTCCAGATCCTCAATCCTGGTGATCTTCATGCCCACATGGCCATAGGCCTCGGCCAGCTTGACGAAGTCCGGCAGGGACTCCATGTAGGACTGGCTATGGCGGCCACCGTACTGCATGTCCTGCCACTGACGAACCATGCCCAGCGCCTGGTTATTGATGTTAATGACCTTCACCGGCAAACCATACTGCAGGCAGGTGGACAGCTCCTGGATATTCATCTGAATGGAGCCTTCACCGGTCACACAGGCAACTGTTGCTTCCGGGAACGCAAACTGCACGCCCATGGCCGCCGGCAGGCCGAAGCCCATGGTGCCCAGGCCACCGGAGTTGATCCAGCGACGCGGCTTGTCGTACTGGTAATACTGAGCCGCAAACATCTGGTGCTGACCCACGTCGGAGGTCACATAGGCATCACCTTTGGTGGCCTTGTACAACGCCTGGACCACCTGCTGGGGCTTCATGGGACCGTCTTCGTTGGTCTCATACCGCATGCCATGCACTTTGCGCCAGCCGTCGATTTCTTCCCACCAGCGCTCCAGCGCCTTGCGGTCCGGCTCGCCGCCGTGCTCGTCCAGCGCCGCCAGCATCTCTTCCAGCACCTGTTGCACCGGGCCCACAATGGGAATGTGCGCCATGATGTTCTTGGAGATGGTCGCCGGGTCGATATCGATATGAATGATCTTGGCGCCCGGACAGAACTTCTTCACGTTGTTGGTCACCCGGTCGTCCAGACGGGCGCCCACCGCCAGAATCACATCGGAGCTGTGCATGGTCATGTTGGCTTCGTAGGTGCCGTGCATGCCCAACATGCCCACGTTCTGACGATCCGTGCCGGGGAAGCCGCCCAGCCCCATCAAGGTATTGGTCACCGGGAAGTTGAGGCGATGGGCCAGCTGGGTCAGCAGCTCGCTGCCCTCGCCCTGCACCACGCCGCCACCGGCGTAAATCACCGGGCGCTTGGCTTTCATCAGCTCGTCCAGCGCCTTGCGGATCTGGCCGGAATGACCACGGCTGACCGGAGAGTAGGAGCGCATCTTCACTTTCTTGGGATATTCGTAAGGATTCTTGACGTTCGGCGCCGTCTGATCCTTGGGAATATCCACCAGCACCGGACCAGGGCGGCCAGTGGTAGCGATGTAGAACGCTTTCTTCATGATTTCCGGAATGTCTTTGGCGTCACGGACCATGAAGCTGTGCTTCACCACCGGACGGGACACACCAATCATGTCGGTTTCCTGGAAGGCGTCATCGCCAATCCAGTCAGAGCGAACCTGACCAGACAAAACCACCATGGGAATCGAGTCCATGAAAGCGGTGGCCAGGCCGGTAATGGCGTTGGTAGCGCCAGGCCCGGAGGTCACCATGACCACGCCGGGCTTGCCGGTGGCACGGGCATAGCCGTCCGCCGCATGGGTGGCCGCCTGCTCGTGACGAACCAGAATGTGGCTGACAGAGTCCTGCTGGAACAATGCATCGTAAATGTGCAGTACGGACCCTCCGGGATACCCGAAGATGTACTCCACTCCCTCGTCTTGCAGCGCACGGACCACCATTTCCGCGCCGGATAACATTTCCACGGTTGCTACCTCAAATTTGAATGCATACAACCCACTGCCACGCAGCGGGACGGTGTTCTGGCAGACCGTTGAACAGCCTGCGAGCTTGCTGCCTGCGGATTAAAGCACCGTATTTGGATGCTCTGGGGTCTTGTCGGAGGTGGCCGACACAGACGCAGGCAGAGAGACGATTCTGGAGGCGCTGTCTGGATAGGGGAAAACAGATGGAGTCATCCCACTTTGAAAACAGAAACCTCCGGAGGCTCCCACAGCGGGACGAGAGTGCAGTGATACTGCTGGCAGGACATCGCGGTAACGGTGCCCCGGGTCCCGGCCTCACACACGCCGGTAAGCGAATGCGGGTCCCGATCTCCGGAAAGCCATAATTTTGGCAGAAATGTGCGGCCAATCAAAGCCCTTGATCGACTTTAGGTTGCAGAAAATCCCCTTATCACGTCATGCTAAAGTCTGATGGATCAACCGAAATCATAAGAAGACTGACACCATGACAAAATTCAGCCTGTTTCTCGGGGGCGCACTGCTTGCCATTTCCAGCCTGAGCCCGGCGGCCAAGTTCTACAAATGGGTGGATGACAAGGGCGTCACCCATTACGACGCCCAGCCACCGCAGGGCGTAAACGCCTCTGAAGTAAACACCCGGGCCAATGCCAGTTCCGATCAAAGCGAGGCGATTGAGGCCCTTGAGGCCAAGCGCAACGCGGCACAAAAAGCCAAAGAAGCCGCAGCAACCCAGGCCAAAGAAGAGCAACGCTTAAAAACGGAACCGGATGCCGTCGCCCAGGAGCGCTGCGAACAACACCGCAAGAACCTGGAAACACTGACAAACAAACCTACCGTGCGGCGCAAGAACCCGGAGACCGGCGAAATGGAAGTGCTGGATCAGGAAGCCAGAGACAAAATGGTGGAAGACACCCGCAGCGCGCTGGAAAAGTGCGAGGCTCGCTAAGGGCGCGTCTGCCGGCAGTCACTGCGCCAATAAAAAACCGCCGACATCGATGTCGGCGGTTTTTGTTTACAGACGACTTCCCTCAATTTAACGCTTGAAGGTAAACCGCTCGTCTTCCACGTCCACGTGAACGGTATCTCCGGGAAGGTATTCACCCCTCAGTAGCGATTGCGCCAGCGGATTTTCCAGCTGCTGCTGGATGGCCCGCTTGAGCGGCCGCGCCCCATAGACCGGGTCGAAACCAGCGTCCACCAGCTTGTCCAGCGCCGCATCGCTTAGCTGCAAGCCGATATCCCGCTCCGCCAGTCTTTTTTGCAAAAAGCCCAGCTGAATCGACGCGATCCCCTTGAGCTGGTCCTTGGCCAACGGGTGGAATACCACGGTTTCATCCACACGGTTGATAAACTCTGGCCGGAAGTGATTACCCACCACCTCCATCACCGCGGACTTCATCGCCTCGTAGTCACTGGCGGACTCCGCATCGGCTCCCGCCAGTTTCTGGATCAGGTCAGAGCCCAGATTGGATGTCATCACCACCACCGTGTTGCGGAAGTCCACGGTGCGGCCCTGGCCATCCGTCAGGCGTCCATCATCCAGCACCTGCAACAGAATGTTGAACACATCCGGATGCGCTTTTTCCACCTCGTCCAACAACACCACAGAGTAGGGCTTACGCCGCACCAGTTCAGTGAGATAGCCACCTTCTTCGTAACCCACATAGCCCGGAGGCGCACCCACCAGCCGCGCCACGGAGTGTTTCTCCATGAACTCGGACATGTCGATGCGCACCATGGCCTCTTCGGTGTCGAACAGGAAGCTGGCCAGTGCCTTGCACAGCTCTGTCTTGCCCACACCAGTGGGGCCAAGAAACAGGAAACTGCCGTTGGGCCGGTTCGGATCCGACAGCCCGGCCCGTGAGCGGCGCACCGCATTGGCCACCGCTTCTACAGCCTCATTCTGGCCGACGACCCGGTCGTGCAGGGCCTCTTCCATGCGCAGCAGTTTGTCTTTCTCGCCTTCCAGCATTTTCGATACGGGTATCCCGGTCCACTTGGCCACCACCTCGGCGATCTCTTCGTCAGTGACCTTGTTGCGTAGCAGCTGGGTTTCCGCCTGGGCCTGCTCTTCACGGTCCTGGGCATCCTGCACTTTCTTTTCCAGTTCCGGAATCTGCCCGTACTGCAGCTCGGACATGCGGCTCAGGTCACCGGCGCGACGCGCCTGCTCCATTTCCACCCGTGCCTGCTCCAGCTCTGCCTTGTATTCCGCAGCGCCCTGCAGGGCAGCTTTTTCCGCCTGCCAGATTTCTTCCAGATCGGCATACTGTTTTTCCAGTTCGTCGATCTCTTCTTCCAGCTTTTCCAGACGCTTGCGGCTGGCATCATCTTCTTCCTTGCGCAGCGCTTCGCGTTCCATCTTCAGCTGGATCAGGCGGCGGTCCAGACGGTCCATTTCTTCCGGCATGGAATCAATTTCCATGCGGATACGGCTGCCCGCCTCGTCGATCAGGTCGATAGCCTTGTCCGGCAGCTGCCGGTCGGTGATATAGCGATGACTCAAGCGCGCGGCCGCAATGATAGCGCCATCGGTAATATCGACGCCGTGGTGCACCTCATAACGCTCTTTCAAGCCCCGCAGAATGGCAATGGTGTCCTCCACCGTGGGCTCATCCACCAGCACTTTCTGAAAACGACGCTCCAGCGCTGCATCTTTCTCGATGTACTGGCGGTATTCGTCCAGCGTGGTAGCGCCCACGCAGTGCAGTTCGCCCCGGGCCAGCGCCGGCTTGAGCATATTGCCAGCATCCATGGCCCCTTCGCCCTTGCCGGCGCCGACCATGGTATGCAGTTCATCGATGAACAGAATGATGCGCCCTTCCTGCTTGGCCAACTCATTGAGCACCGCTTTCAGGCGTTCTTCGAATTCACCCCGGTACTTGGCTCCGGCGATCAGCGCGGCCATATCCAGAGACAGCACTTGCTTGTCTTTCAACCCTTCAGGCACTTCACCATTAACGATGCGCTGAGCCAGCCCTTCCACGATGGCGGTCTTGCCCACGCCGGGCTCACCAATCAAAACCGGATTGTTTTTGGTGCGACGCTGCAACACCTGGATGGTGCGGCGGATTTCATCGTCACGGCCGATCACCGGGTCCAGCTTGCCGGACTCGGCCCGCTCGGTCAGGTTGACGGTGTACTTGTCCAGCGCTTCACGCTTGTCTTCCGCATTGGGATCGTTCACTGCTTCGCCCCCGCGCACTTCGGCAATTTTTTCCGCTAGTACTTTACGGGTCACACCAGCGTTCTTGAACAGCTTGCCCAGCTCGCCGTTATCGTCACAGGCCGCCAGCAACACCACTTCCGTGGACAAATACTGATCACCACGTTGCTGCGCTTCCCGGTCGGCAAGGTTCAGCATGCGACCGGTGGCCTGGCCCATCTGCACGTCACCATTGAAGTTGTTCACGGTGGGCAGCTTGTCCACGGCCATATTCAGGGCGGTGATCACATCGGCGCTGTTGGCACCGGCTTTTTCCAGCAAGGGCCGGGCAGCGCCACCCTGCTGCTGCATCAACGCCAACATCAGGTGGACCGGCTCAATGGTGCTGTTTCCCTGCCCCACGGCCAGGGATTGCGCGTCTGACAGGGCTTCCTGCAAGCGGGCAGTGAGTTTATCCATTCGCATTTTTCACTCTCCTATCCGGTCGTGATCCGCACAGCACCTCCCTGACGGCAAGGTCAATGCGATCACCGGTTATCTATCAACTGAGAGTTAAATGGGTCCGATTGGGCCAAACTCAAGAGCAGTTAATCGTTAATAATGAATAATTAATAAAGCGCGACAGAGTTTTAGATTGATCTTAAATGCAGGGGGCCGCGCCCAGAGCTTGGGCGCGGCCTCATTGTTTGAACGTTCCAACAGCGCTGAACGCGCAGCTATTACTTATTCATTATTAACTATTAATTATCCCCGTCCAGCCAGATCAGCGACGCAAAACGCCCGGTCTCGCCTTCCTTGCGATAGGAATAAAAACGGGACAGGTCACAGGCCGTGCAGAGATCCCCACCATGGACATCATCGACGCCGAGCTGGGCCAGCTCGATGATGGCGGCATGAGCCACCGAGAATCGCCAGTGGCCGGGGGAAGCATCTTTCTGGAAAGCAGGCTTGAACGCAGGCCGATTCTCGGTAAAGGCACGGTAGACCTCATCCCCCACCTGGTAGCACTGCCCACAAATGGCCGGACCCAGCCAGGCGCTGACGGCCTCACCGTTGGGTGCAATACTGGCCACGCCTTCGGCAATAATACCGGCCTGCAAACCCCGCCAACCGGCATGGACCGCCGCAACAGCCGCTCCATCAGTGCGGGCCAGCAACACCGGTAGACAATCAGCGGTCAGCACCACACAGGGCCAGCGTTGCTGGTCAGTCCAAACCCCATCGGCTTCGTTATCCTGGGCATCGGCGCGTATCACTTGCTTGCCGTGGACCTGCCACAACCAGGCGGCGGGGTGATCCGCCTGCAGCAGTTTTTCCACATGATGACGGGCCTGCTCGACCCGCGCCGGCTGGTCACCGCAGTTCAACCCCAGATTGAACCCGTGCCAGGGCTTGGGGCAATGATCACCGGCACGGGTCGTCACGCACACCCGCACGGCCGGGTGTGGATTCCAGTCCGGGCATAGCCATTGGCTCTTGTCAGGCAGTGACATTGCTGGCTCCTTGGTCAGTCGGGGGAACACACCCCTTCCGCCACACGCAACTTGAACAGCACTCCGTGCTGAGACAGGCAGGGAGAACTTAAGTTTCCACCCATGGCATCGCCTCCGGTTCGCACTGGCGCACTGGTCGCCATGTCTGACTGGGGCCACATTGCCGTGGATTCGGTGGGTGATATCCGTCACCGAAGCGGCTTGCTGGCCCAGTAGCGTCTCACAACGGCGCTGCAGATAGCCATCCAGCACCGCCCAGTCTGTTCCTTTTTCCGCGTGGTAACTTACCGCGCACGCTGAGTACGCAGGGAATTCCTCAAAGGCTCCCTAGCGCAGCCGGCCATCAGCAACCCCATACCCTTCACCTCTTATCACTCTTCTTCTTTGATATCGTTTTCCAGTGCGGCAATCAGCCCTGTCATATCCGCCGGCAGCGGCGCTTCGAATTCACGGTATTCGCCCGTGGCCGGGTGAATCAGCCCCAACTTGCGGGCATGCAGTGCCTGGCGGGGGAACTTGTGCAGCGCCTGACGCAGCGCTTCGGTGGCCCCGGCAGGCTGCTTGAGGCGACCACCATAGAGCGGATCCCCCACCAGCGGGTAGTTACGATGCGCCATGTGAACGCGGATCTGGTGGGTGCGGCCGGTTTCCAGCTGCACCTGAATGCGGGTATGGGCCCGGTAGCGATCCAGAACACGGTAGTGGGTCACCGCATTCTTGCCGCCGGTTTTCACCACGGCCTGCTTCTTGCGGTCCACCGGGTGACGCCCCATGGGTGCGTCCACCTTGCCGCCGCCAGTCATCACGCCCACGGCAATCGCCTCGTATTGCCGGAACAGGCTCTTGTCCTGAAGTTGCGCCACCAGACTCTGGTGGGCCTCCAGGGAGCGAGCCACCACCATCAACCCGGTGGTGTCACGGTCCAGCCGGTGCACAATTCCCGCGCGGGGCAGGCTATTGAGCCGTTCATCAAGGTGCAGCAGACCGTTCAGCAGAGTACCATCTGCGTGCCCCGCAGCCGGGTGGACCACCAGCCCGGTGGGCTTGTTGATCACAATCAGGTCGTCATCCTGGTACACCACGTCCAGATCAATGGATTGGGGCTGATCATCCAGCTCAGGCTCAATTTCCACCTCCAGAGTGAGTGATTCGTTGCCGGTCAGCTTCTCTTTGGGCTTGGTCTTGGCACCGTTGACCGTCAGCACGCCATTCTTGATCCAGGTCTGCAGGCGAGACCGGGAAAAGCCGTCAAACAGCTCTGCCGCCACCTGATCTACCCGCTGCCCGGCGTGCTCCGGCTTCACCTGTTCGGTGCGCTGAATTTTTTCGCCGCCAAGATGTCCCATATAAAAGGTTCCTCAACCTGTGCTTAAATACCGAATTCGCGAATTGTAACCCGTTCAACGAGGAAAGAATGCCACGACTTTTATGGCCACTACTGTGTGTACTGATTCTGGCCGGCTGCGCCGGCAACCCGGAAGATCGCCCGGAACTTACCGAGGCCGATCAATATCGGGAGGCCAGCGAGTCCATTGAATCGAAAAACTACCTGACGGCCATCGACCAGCTCAAGGAGCTGGAGGCGCGCTTTCCGTATGGGGACTATGCCGAACAGTCTGCGCTGGACCTGATCTACGCCCAGTACAAGTCCGTGGATTACCCGGCCACCGTGGTAGCGGCGCAACGCTTCATGCGCAACTATCCCGCGCATCCACGCATGGACTATGCCCTCTACATGCGCGGGCTGGCCAACTTCAACATGGAGAAAGGCCTGTTTGACAACATGGTCACCTCCGACCGCTCCAGCAAGGATATGGACGCCGCGAAAGACTCCTTCCGCGACTTCGAGCGGCTGGTTGCCCGCTTCCCGGACAGCGAGTACGCCCCCGACGCCCGCGCTCGCATGGTCCACATCCGCAACCAGCTGGCCCGCCAGGAACTGCACGTAGCCCGTTACTACGCTCGCCGTGGCGCCATCGTTGCTTCCGTGAACCGGGCGCAGTATGTGGTCAAACACTACCAGCAGACCCCCGCTGTGGAAGAAGGCCTGGCCATTATGGTCAAGGGTTATCAACGGCTGGAGCTTCCTGAACAGGCAGAAAAAAGCCGCGCCGTACTGGCCCTGAACTGGCCGGAAAGCAGCTTCCTGGATGACGACAAACAGGTGGACCTGGCCTGGTGGCCGGATGAGGATGAAGGGCTGTTGAGCCTGCTGACGTTTGACCTTCTGTGAGCTTCTAGCTTCTAGCTTCTAGCTTCTAGCTTCTAGCTAAAAAAGGGTGGCACCGACCATGATTCGGGCCACCCTTTTTTGATTTTGATCTTCCTTGCAGCTCGCAGCCAGGAGCTCGTAGCTGCTTTTAGTCTCCCGGCCGCCACCCATTGGTGATGGGATACCGCCGATCCTTGCCGAAAGCACGACGGCTAACACGGGGGCCAACAGCGGCCTGGCGGCGTTTGTACTCATTACGATCGGTAAGTTTCACCACCCGGTAGACCGTCTCGCGGTCAAAACCGTCACGGATCACCGCTTCCGCGCTCATGTCCTGCTCCACGTAACGCTCCAGAATCGCATCCAGCTCGTCGTAATCGGGCAGCGAATCACTGTCCACCTGGTCCGGGGCCAGCTCGGCAGACGGCGGGCGCGTGATTACCCGGTCCGGGATGATTTCGGCCCCCGCCTGCTGATTGCGCCAGCGGCACAGATTGAACACGGAGGTTTTGAAGACGTCTTTCAATACCGAGAAGCCCCCGGCCATATCGCCATAGAGGGTGGCGTAGCCCACCGCCATTTCGCTCTTGTTACCGGTGGTGAGCACCACCGAGCCGTTCTTGTTGGAAAGCGCCATCAACAGCACGCCCCGACAACGGGCCTGGAGGTTTTCTTCGGTGGTATCCCGGGCCGTGCCGGCAAACGACTCACTGAGGATATCCATAAAGCCATTGAACGCGGCCTCGATGGGCAACACCCGATAATGAACCCGCAAGGTGCGCGCCTGCTTTTCAGCATCTTCCAGGCTCATGGCAGAGGTATACTGGAACGGCATCATCACCGCCTCTACCCGTTCCGGGCCCAGGGCATCCACCGCCACCGCCAGCGTCAGGGCGGAATCAATACCACCGGACAGCCCCAATAACGCGCCTTTGAAACCATTCTTGTTCACATAATCGCGGGTCGCCAACACCAGCGCCTGGTACATGCCCTCCTCCGGCCCGGGTAACGGCAACGCCTCGCCACACGGCTCGCAGTGCCCGCTCTGGCACTGCACATCCACGGGCACCAGTGCTTCGGAAAAGCTGGCCGCCTGCACGCAGCGCGCGCCCTTGCTATCACAGACAAACGAGGCACCATCAAACACCAACTCATCCTGCCCACCAACAAGGTTGCAATACAGCACCGGCAATCCGGTTTCCCGGCTGCGGGCTTGTACCTGGGCAAAACGTTCCTCGGCCTTGTTGGTGCGGTAAGGGGAGGCATTCAAGTTCAGGATCAGGTCGGTACCCGCCTGCTGTAACTGGGCCGCCGGGCCATCGTGCCAGATGTCTTCACAAATGGTGATACCCAACGTCCAGCCATCGATATCAAAGGTGCAGGCATCGGTGCCCGGCTGGAAATAGCGTTTTTCGTCAAATACCCGGTAATTGGGCAAGTGCTGCTTGAAATACTCATGGCGAGGACCAGACTCCCCCGGGAACACCACTCCAGCCGCATTACGGCGGTGCCCGTTGCGTACCGCCGGATAGCCCAACACCACCGGCACCGAAATCGCCGCGCCAATGTCGGCCAGCGCCGCATCGACCCGGCTATTCAGGCTGGGCCGCAGCAACAGGTCTTCCGGCGGGTAACCGGTGAGCATCAGCTCCGGGAACAGCACAAGGTCCGCTCCCAGCAATCGGCGAGCTTCGTCTGCCGCGGCAATAACGCGCTGGGCATTCCCTTCGATATCGCCCACCAGCGCATTCTGCTGGGCCATAATAATTCGCATGATCAACCGGCCTTTCCTCAAGTGAGCGCTGATTGTACTCTTTAGAACCTGCTTGGGGTCTATACGCAGCCGCGCCGGCGGTAATTTTTTCGCCAGGTCGTGATTGCGATTGTGATGTGTAGTCATTCTACATAAGCAAGAGCAATCGCGGGCTGGCGGCAAAAGGGCCCCGGCCCTTCGGGTTGCCGCTGCAAATGGCGCCATGCTGTGTTGTAAACCTTGAACTTGACCCGTCAGGCCCTGCAGTTTACGCCTTGCCTGGCGCCATTTTCAGCGGCAACGCGGCTGCGTATAGACCCCAAGCAGGTTCTTAGCCGGCAATCGATGAATGCGCTAAAAACACAGAACGCCACAGCATCTGACAAAACACTAAACCGAGGGGAGCTCCATGGGCCTGATTCGCCTGATTATCATCGCCGCCCTGATCTATCTGGCCTGGCGGGTCATAAAACGATTACTGGCCCAGGCCCGGCCCACGGATTCCGGCAATCCCCAGATCATGGTGAAATGCGCGCAATGCGGCGTACATGTCCCCACCCCCGAAGCGTTCAGCCACAACGGCCTGCACTTCTGCACCCAAGAACATCAGCGGCAATACCTGGAACACCATGACCGCTAACCAGGGCTGGACACCGGCACGCATTTATAATGTGTACCGCATTGCCATTGCCTGTGTGCTGCTGTTGCTGCATTACGGGCCGGACAAGGCGCTGCTCGGCACCCATTTCCCGGCCCTTTTCGAGACCACGCTTTTTCTCTATCTGGGTCTGACGCTGGCCTCCGCCACGCTGGATAACCGCCGGTATCAGCGGGCCTTCCCTGCCTGGGCACAACCGGCGGCGTTAATCAGCGATCTGGGCATGCTGACGCTGGTGGTGCACTCCAATGGCGGGCTGGAGGGAGGTCTGGCAGTGCTTTTGCTGGTGACCGTTGCCGCCGGCAATATTCTGTTGCGCGGTCGACAAGGCTTTCTTATTGCAGCATTGGCGACCCTGTCCGCCATGTTCGAGCAATTCTATTTTTCCATCCATACACAGCTTTCGTCCCCGTTCGCCCTGACGGAATCCGGCCTGCTGGGCATTGCCTTTTTCATGGTGTCGCTGATCATCCAGCAAATTGCCCAGCGCCTGGAGCAAACAGAAAAGATCACCAGGCAGCAACAGGTTGCCATTGAGCGGCTGGAAGCACTGAACCAGCAGATTGTGCAGCGCATGCGCACGGGCATTCTGGTTTTCGACGACGCTTTTCATATCCTCATGTCCAACCAGTCTGCCAATAACCTGTTTGACAGCCCCATGCTCGGCAACACCCTGCCCGACGCCCTGACCAGCCGCTTCCAGCGCTGGCAGGACAACCCGCTACTGCCACTGAGCACGCTGCGCGTATCGGAGCAATCCCCGGTGCTAAGCCCCCGTTTTGCACAGCTGGATACCGGCCATGAAAACCTGACCCTGCTGTTCCTGGAAAACACGGCACAAGTCGCTCAGGAAGCCCAGCAGATGAACCTGGCATCCCTGGGGCGCCTGTCCGCCACCCTGGCCCATGAAATTCGCAACCCGCTCAGCGCCATCAACCATGCCACAGACCTATTGCTGGACGACGAACCCAGCCCGGAAGATCAACACCTGCTGCAGATCATCCGCAACCATGTGACCCGGGTTAACGGCATTATTCATGACGTCCTTGACCTATCACGCAGACCCAAGGGGCAAGCCGAACGCTTTACCTTGACGGCGCTGATTGAGGAAACGACCGCTCAATGGAAAATGAAAGACCCCGCAGCCAGCTTCAGCCTCCATTGCCAACCCGAGGTAGAAGTCCGCTTTGATCGTAATCAACTCATTCAGGTTCTGGACAATCTGATCGGCAATGCGCTACGCCATGGCGGCAGCCCCTGCACCGTCACACTGCGGTGCGGGCACCACGACCGCACCGGTCTTCCCTGGCTAAAAGTTCAGGATAATGGTCAGGGCATCAGCGAAGAAGCCATGAATTATCTCTTCGAGCCTTTTTACACCACCGCCAAAGACGGCAATGGTCTGGGCCTCTATCTGTGCCGGGAACTCTGCCACGCCAACCAGGCCACACTGGATCTTGAGGAAACCCCGAAAGGCGCCAGCTTTGTGATAACCTTTGCCCACCCGCACCGACAATTTCAATAACAGAATCGCCTATGAGTGCAGATACCCCCCACGTACTGGTTGTTGACGACGAAGCTGACCTGCGCGAACTGCTGGTCATCACACTGGGTCGCATGAAACTTCAGGCCACCGCAGCGGACTCGCTGTCTGCCGCCAAGCAACAGCTCAAAGACGCGCGTTACGACCTGTGCCTGACGGATATGAATCTGGGGGATGGCACAGGCCTGGAACTTCTCCAATTCATCTCACAACACTGCCCAACCATGCCCACCGCCGTCATCACCGCCTACGGCAGCATGGAAACCGCCACCGATGCGATGAAATATGGCGCCTATGATTTCATTGCCAAGCCAGTGGCATTGGACCGGTTACGGCAGTTGATCGAAGACGGCCTGGGCATCAGCGAAGTCGAAGAACACCATGAAGAAGAAGATAATCTGATTGGTGACGCACCCTGCATGGTTGCACTGAAAGCCCAGGTTAGAAAGCTGGCCCGCAGCCAGGCTCCCATCTATATCAGCGGCGAGTCAGGCAGTGGTAAAGAACGTATTGCGCGGCTGATTCATACTCTCGGCCCGCGCCGGGAAAAACCGTTTGTGGCCGTCAACTGTGGGGCCATTCCTTCAGAGCTGATGGAAAGCGAGTTTTTCGGCCACCGCAAAGGGGCGTTTACCGGCGCCGTGGAAGACCGCAAGGGACTGTTCCGTGAGGCCGATGGCGGCACCCTGTTTCTGGATGAAGTCGCCGATCTCCCCCTGCACATGCAGGTCAAGTTACTGCGAGCGATCCAGGAAAAAAGCGTGCGGCCGGTGGGGGAAGCGCGGGAGTTTCAGGTCAACCTGCGGATTCTTTGTGCCACCCACAAGAACCTGGAAGACGAAATGGAAGAGGGCCGCTTTCGTCAGGATCTCTTCTACCGGCTGAATGTTATCGAAGCACATGTACCGCCGCTGCGTGACCGACGTGAAGATATCCCCAAACTGGTTCAGCATATTCTCAACCGGCTCAGCCAAGCCTGGGACATCCCACCGCCCAGCGTCAGCTCTGACGCGGTGAACGCCATAGAAAATTACGCCTTTCCCGGCAATGTCAGGGAACTGGAAAATACGCTGGAGCGGGCGCTGACCCTCTGCGACGGCAACACCATTCTGCCAGAGCATCTGCGTCTGACATCCAACCGCCCCGCCCCAGCCACAACCCGCCATAACGCCCCGGCAGCAACAACGACATCACCAGTAAGGCCCGGCGAACAGCCTCTGGAGGATTTCCTTCAGGAAATCGAAAAGCAGGAAATACTCAAGGCCCTGGATGCCACCCACTGGAACCGCACCGCCGCCGCAAAAAAACTCGGCATGACCTTTCGCTCGTTGCGCTATCGGCTCAAAAAACTGGAACTGGACCGGGATGACGGCGAGGCAGAAGACAACGAATAAGGCTCGGGGTCAGTAAAGGGTTGCTCACCGGTAATTAATTGCGCGAGCAGCTCCGCACTGGCCGGTGCCGCCACCAACCCATTGCGATAATGCCCCACTGCAGCGAACACCCCGTTGGCTCCTGGCACCGGCCCAATAAGAGGAATATCACGGTCACAGCCCGGCCGTACTCCCGCCCAGTGAAAGGCCGGCGAACAGGATGCCAGCTGTGGCCATAATGACGCAGCCAGCCGCTCCAGCTGATAACGTCCCGCGACCGTGGGGTACGTCGTATCATCCCCTTTCCTGAGCGTTGATCCCACCAGCACAGAGCCGTCCTGCCTGGGTATCAGATACCCCCTCTCAGTCAACATGACCCCTGGCACCTGACCCGGTTGCACGCGATACAAAAGCATCTCGCCTTTTGCAGGAAATAGCGGCATTGGGAAGTGTATGGAGCGCAAAAGATCTGCGGCCGCATGACCGGCACTGATGACAACGGTAGCGCCCTGCCATTGCCTGCCGTCGGCAGCCAACACCTTTCCACCCACCGCGCCAGACACAACTCGGCTAATCATTGCCGATTCAAACCGAACCCCCAACCGCTGTAAATGCGTACGCAGCACTTTCAACAGGCCCGGGTTACGAATATTACCCAGCGACGGGAACAACAGCCCGGCACCTACAGCGGATTCCGGCATCCGTTCGCTGGCAGGCATCGCTTGCACAGGTATCTGCCAGCGCTCAGCCCACTGGCGGGCACGAGCAGCGTCATCGCCGGACGTTTCCACCCACAGACCGCCACTATGGAGTAGCGCCTCGCAGCCAGGAACGCCCGCGGCATTGCACTCATCCAGCATCTGTTGATAGCGGGAAAAAGCATCCACGGACAGGCGGGTGATGGCATCGGAATAACGCCAGGCATACAACGGAGATAGAATGCCGCCACCGGCCCAGGAAGCCGGGGGATATTGAGCAGGGGCATCAATAATCGTCACCGTCCTTCCACGCCGTGTAAGCTCAAGCGCACCAAGAAGGCCGATAATTCCACCACCTACAACAAGTACATCAGACATGGCAATACAGGGAAACGGAAGACACTAAGGGTGGCAACAATAGCATAACCACCAGGCGCATTCTTCCGTAGGCTTCCATAGAAGTGTTACAGGAGCCACCACGATGCGCCCTTATCGATGCCGCTGCCTACAGCAGCAAGGATTCACACTGATTGAATTATTAGTGGGTCTATCAATAGCCGGCATTCTTCTTGTCTGCGTCTCACATGCCTGGAACGACCTCCTCCCTCGTTACCAGGTTCGCACGGCCACAATGACATTACATAGCCTGATCAGGCAGGCCCGCGCCGGCGCGATCACCGACGGCAACCGCATGCTCTGCGACGGACAGACAGGGTGCAGCAAGTTCGAGAAAACGCAGAAGGTATGGATGGGGTTTGATCAAAATGATGATGGAGCACTAAGCGCTTCGGAAATCATTGAGCACTACCAACTTCCCGGGGCAACTCGCCTGGTCTGGAAGCGATTCAAGGGGGATGCGCTCGTATTTCACAACAGAGGTAACAGCCATTTCCAAAATGGCAGTTTCTATCTATGTAACCACGTTGCAGCCAGAAGAATTGTCATGAACTGGATTGGCCGCCCCAGAGTGGAAGCGGCCAAGCCAGAAGACTGCAATTAATGCTCTTTCCAGGAATCATCAGAACCGATAGTGCAATCAGAGACTTTCATGCATGTCTGCCCCTCACTGTTGAGCTTCAGCACTTCCGTGCCTGTCATCAAACCCGTTTTCGGCTTTGTGGTAATGACATACTGCTGGTTGCCCGTTCCCGTCACGGAGATTGCCGTTGTGAAATAGTCACTATTGGCAAGCACTGGCGACAGCTCCGACAATTTAGTATTAGCGTCTTTATAGGAAAAGTTCTTGGCGCGGTAACGCTCCAACGCTCCGGACAAGGCCATCATCTCACCCTGCGCTTCGGCCTGCCGGGTATCCTGCACATAGCGCGTATAACTGGGATAACCGATAGCGGCCAGAATGGCCACTATCACTACCACAATCATTAGCTCTATCAGGGTGAAGCCTCGCTGGATCTGACCACTTTGGGGATACGCTCCAGACATCATTCCCCCTCACCATCAGGCGACGACTTGAACATATCTGCTTCTGTTTTATCCAGTTGTAGCCAACGGCGCTTTCGCAAATGGTTATAGGGTGATGTACCGGCTTCCTCACAGTCAGTCCCCACACACTTTATAATCTTATCGCAATCGGGCCCCTCACACTCAGGGTCAGGATCAAAAAGTAGTGTAGGTTTAGGAGGAATAACGCCGGGAGGCGGCAAATCCTTAATCGGGTCAGTTTCACCATCATTGTTCAGATCAACGCCTTTCCCATTTAGCAAGCCAACAGTGTAGTTGGCTGGCTGCCCATAGGTTACCGCACAAGGGTTCTCATCATTTTCTATGAGATCCGGGGTATAAGAGGTTGCCGCAAGGATAGATACAACCTCGCCATCAATCACAACAGGGTATATTACCGGCGACGCAAGCATCTTTTCGCCCGTTTCCTCCATCGGTAAATACCAACCTTTATCTTCTTCTGCATCTGCCGTGGATACATTGATCAAATCAGATATCGAAACATCTCCGGGCTTTCCTGGCTTCGCCTGCATAGCCGTTTCGTCCTTGATCACGAATAGAGCATCGTCCACGCTTTCATCCAGAGGATGGGAACGATACCCTGAGCCTGCAACAACAAACAGCTTCTTCTTCCCACCTTCAATCATATAAGCAACAGCCGGTGCGTCGTAAAACCGCCGATTCTTGCTTCCTTGGGTGCTCCCCACATCAGCCAACCGATGAATGTCGGCCGAAAACTTTTTAGCCTCACCTTCGCCACTTTGCCCCAGATCCACACGGAACAATTGCCCCCCCAAATCACCGAAGTACAAAAAGTCAGCAATGCCGTCAAAATTCTTGTCAACAGCGGAAATGCTGCCAGGCACAGACCACTTCATGTTGGTATCCGAGCCTTCCCAAATCAACGATCCGGTTTCTGCATTAACAATGTAAACAGCATTCCCCATGTCATCGCCACTGGAAGAGCGGCCTTGGCCTTGTTTCAGGTCATGATCTTCAGGGCTATAACCACCACCAAACACCAGCACAGGCACTTTTTTATCGCCATCCATGATCTGGGTAAGGGTAGGAACAGACCACGTTTGACCCAGCTTTTTAAAGCCCGACGTTTCACCACCCTTAATGGACCACTTCACTTTAGGGCTATTTTTGGAGGAGACATCCAACGCGTAGTAACTCCTTCCACCCCGACGCATCCCGCCATAGAGATAAACAGCTTCAGGAGCTCCCGCTACTGGATCCGTTTTGTTTGGTTTTCTCCAGGCAACCCAAGAACTATCCAGCCCATATAAAGTGCGTCGATTATCCGCCGTTAAAGATTTCTCTTCATCAACAAACTCGTTTGCCTTACCAATAAACTCTTCAGGCATAAACGCATATTTTTCGGCACCGTCACTGGTATCAATCGCGTGCAGCATACCTCCATTCGTGGACACAAAAATAAGATTATTATTCTCATTGCTACCGTAATTGATAATCAAGGGCACGCTATGCAGCGGGTCCCCCCATGATTTTTTAAGAGACTCAATCAGCTCCGAAACCTGCTTGTCTGTTGCATCATCCGATAGCCCAAGGAACGTTTTATCAACCCCCCCCGCTTTATCAACCTTGTCCCACTCCAGCTTCTTAACCGTACTTCCGTTGTTATAGTAAAGGTTACGATCCTTCACTTCCGCCCGAGCGCCGCCTTTCTCCACATCATAACCGTCGACTTCACCACTCCAGAAGCTGCGCGCATTTTCACTGAAGAACCCTGTCTCGGAGTCAATCGCATTGCCTGTCTGACCCACGACCTGCTTATTTTTTAACTTGTATTTTTTGAGGTTCCCTTGCCAAGCATTGTATTTATTGGGCGTGAATACGGCGTAATACAGGTCATTCAGGTGTTCAAAACGGTTCATCTGGTTAACCGACACCCCTGGCGACGAAAGCGCACGGGAGCTTTCATCTATTTGATTTATCGCCTCAAGAAATGCGCCAGCCAACTCATTCGCCGTAGAGGCAACAAAGGTTCCTTCTGCACCATCGGTGGAAACCGCTTCCATTTTTTCTGCTGCATCATTCAGGTAGAGCGCCACATTGTAAGTCTTTATCGAGCGCCCTTTCATATTCGTTTCAGAAGACAAGTAACCCGAGATATCTTCCTGGCACTTGTAATCCTTGTCATTCACATAACTCTTGCAACTTCCCGCAGGCAAGACAGAACTGGATGGCACAGAAGCAGAAGCTGACGGCTCCCCATCAGTAAAAAGAACAATATGATTTGACTCGCACTGGTTCTCCATATTCATTGGGGAAACATACTTGCCGTTCTCAACAATCTTGGCGTCATTAACGCAGCGGGTTTCTTTTTCGCACACTTCCTTATAGAGACCTTCACGGGAAAAATAACGAGTCACACCTTCTTCAAAGCCGGTGACATCCCGTTCTTCATAATAGACATTACGTTGCTGATAGGAGCGTGAGCGCTCACGGCAGCCCCATCCATCACGTTCTTTTTGGTAAGTAGTCGCTGACTGCTCATCACAATTCCACGCATAATCACCTGTGCTTTGCCAGCTTGACCAAGACCCAAGCCGACAGTTATCGCTATTTGTATTGCAGGAGCCAGAAATGTTTTTCCAGTTGCCGACAACCTTTTGACACGTTTCCAGTGAGGCATCACAAGCACCGCCAATCTGCTGCCAGTCACCATAGGATGTAGCTCGGCAGTCTTCCCGGGACACATCACAGGATGGAACGCCAGCCCAGCCATCTGTTTCACTCTTACAGGTATCCAGAGCAGTATTACAACTAGCGCCGCCACCAAGCTCCGCCCATTCACTCCACCCATCGAAGACATCTTGGCAGGTGCCCTCCACATCAAACTCACCGTATTCCACACACATTGATTTGGTATTGTCATCATAATAGTTGGACGACCCATATTTACCGCTGTACGGGGTACCTCCCATCATGTAGAGCGCGGTTTCCCAGTAGGTCTTTGACGTTGGCGTCCCCCCCGTAGGGTCTCCTGTACCCTTAATGTCGTTAAGTTTGCTCACCTCCTCTTTCAGGAAGTTTCGGGTATTTTTATTTAAATCAATCACAGGAACCAAAACATGGCCGCCTTCGGCCACACCGTTATTCATGGTCCCTCTGCGAAAACGGCTTAGCCCAAGGCGGATATCAGGCGATACGTCATCAATCAAAATATGCATCGCCTCTTCAAGCAGATCTATACGTTTTTTTTCGTTGTAGCTGCATTTAGATGTTTTGCAGTCTTGCATGGAACCAGAGGTATCCAGCATGATCATCACATTGGCAGATTGCTTATTTTTACTTTCATTTGCATCGGCCTTGGAAAAGAAAATTTCCGTATCATCAGCCTGCAGCAGCGAGCTGGAAAACAACGAAACAGCCAGCACCCCGACAATTAATCTTAACTTACTCATAACGCCCCCTTACTGTATCTCAGAGCCAGGCTTAACCCCCATCTTCAAGGCCTCCTGAAGATGATGATTCGATAAATTAAAGCTTTTCATTTCACTCTCGCCCAACATCGCAATTCTGTAATCGACCATAATCTGCGATCCACCACTGGTGCCAATTTCCGCACCCGCTATTGGTTCAAAACCATTGAGCTTTGTTGCTGAAGTAGCCATAAGCAAACCTCGGGAATCCAGCTTATCGCTATTATTGGCACCGCACTTTCCACTCTTACTTGTATCACCCTTGGTGACACAGCGATAAAGAGGCTCGCCACCTCCCAAGCTGGCGTACAACGCCGCACCCGGCATGCCATTAATCTCTGTATAAGCTGCGGACAGTGCACTTTCCGCAGCTTCAAATGTCATGGCATCAGCCTGCGTGCCTGTTGCAACCTTGGCGGAAAAAATGCTTGATTTCATCGCCGATATCCCCATTAGCGACACAACCACCAGAATAAGAAGCGCAACCACCAGCGCCGCACCCCTCTCTTTTATTTTCATCTTTTTTCACCTTTCTTCATGATCAGATGGCGTCCCAGTCGCTGTAATTACGCAGCTTGACTGTGGACATAAAAACTCGTCGCACGGCTTGATCCTGCGGCGCTGTAATTTCTTTTTGCAAAACATAAAATTTTTGCGTTCCTTCGCTTTCAGGGAGAGAGAGAGAATCGTTTTTTAGCAATATGGCGAAACGAACAGCAACAGCCTCTTTGCCGCCCAAATCCCCTGCGGAAACATATTGACCGGCATTCGCATAACCATTTTTATTGGTATCGATGCCGTACATCACCTCAAAAGCCTGAACCCCTTCCAGCAGAACCACTCCATCACCACCCGAAACACTGCCATCGCAAACCAATTCGCTTTCATCGTTAACGAAGTAGGTGTTAACAATTTCAGCAGCACTGCCTCCTGCCACAGCCCCCCCTTCACAATCTGAAACACCGTGATAGGCAATTGTCAGGCGATCATAGTTTGCGCCATTACTCGAGCCTGGCTTGCCTTGGGTCGTAACGAACTTGACACCTTGAGGGTAGGACGACACGACGTCATCCATTTCCAAACCAGCTTGGCGCAGATCCCTCACCAGGAAACGAACAAAGAGCTGCCCATCTTCCTGGATTCGGGACAAGGCCTGTTGAAGTGCGAAGGATTGCTGATTTGCCAGAAAAAGCTGCAATGCAGCACCAGTAATAAGCAACCCCAGCAACATTGCGACCATTAATTCGACAAGACTGAAACCCTGATAATGTTTTTTTATTATCATCGGGATACCTCCAGCACCACACACTCGGAGCCTTCACCCACATTAACACCATCGGCATCAAAGCATTTTCCTGCATCCTGATCCCCCCAACTCACTGCCACACAATGGATAGGGGAGCCCGAGCCACATGCATCTACAGCAATCATTCCACCTTGCAGTTGATTGGCCACCTGCCAAGACAGAACATCGATATCCCAATCTGCCAGATTGGGAGGAGCACAGTCAGCATCGACACAGGTATTCAGCCCTGAAGGCTTTGTGCCCGGGTCAGATTTCGCATCCGGCCAGCTATTAACATTAGTGTAAGTACTCATCGCAGCCTCATTAGCCAAAAACCGCTCTAGCGCATCTTGCGCCAACAACGCAGCCTGGGCGCGATTGTTCGCATCTTCAGCGGCTTTCAATGCCGTCAGTTGCATTCCGGCATAACCCAGCACCCCAATGGCCAACACCAGCAAGGCGATCAGCACCTCAACCAACCCCACACCCTGCTGTTTTTTCATCCCTTTGCTTTTCATCAGCTGCAGCTCTTCACTTCGTTGGTAATCTTGCCAAACGGCGATACGGTAATCGCTCTTCCCTCTTCCCCGGTACGGTCATCACACAACGAAAACTTTGCCAGTCCGGCATTAGTCAAACCATTGTTACGAAATTCAATCTTACTTAGCCCATCATCGGATTCGATTTTGCTGGTACCTTTAGGCAAGAACTCCTGATTCTCCTCGGTGGTTACTGAAGCCGGGTACTCAATAACCCATCCACTTTTCCAATCCGTTCCGGATTTCGGCTTTAACGTGACCGTCGTTCGTAAACTCACCGCCTGGACCCGCGCAGTATTAACCGCAGTAATAAAATCGGCGGCCGTAGAGCGAAGCGCGCTTCTTGCCTGAAGGCCATTAAACGCTGGCACAGCAATCGTTAAGAGAACGCCCGCCACAGCAATCGTCACCATCAACTCAATGATCGTAAAACCAAACTGATTGCGGCTTTTAAATCCTGTTTTCATCCCTGCCCCGGTCTATCGGTTTTTGTACGTGGTATCACTTTAACAAGGCCCGATATGCCTTCAATTGAATGGAGACCAGTGGGGCCTTGCCGCACCCGAACGGTATAAGCTGCTGAAAAATAATGAATTTTGGTACTTTAGTGTGTGAGAGGTCTCACACTTTAATCGTAGACTAGAGCATTTTTTGCT
The DNA here is from genome assembly GCF_002733835.1 of Alcanivorax sp. Classification (GTDB taxonomy): domain Bacteria; phylum Pseudomonadota; class Gammaproteobacteria; order Pseudomonadales; family Alcanivoracaceae; genus Alcanivorax. The sequence goes on along the minus strand of NZ_NVWY01000013.1, from coordinate 45,739 downwards.
TAGCCAAAAGAACTAGGCTTGGCTGCGGAAGAATGGACGGTCTAAAAGACGGGACAGGCGCTACGGACGTAGCGCCTTGGGCATGGAGAAGCGGATATTTTCTTCACGGCCGGGGATTTCTTCGGCGTCTTTGCCTCCCAGGCTCTTGAGTGTAGCAACGACCTGCTGTACCAGATCCTCAGGGGCGCTGGCGCCGGCGGTGACACCAACAGCGGCTTTGCCTTTCAACCAGTCCGCATCAATCTGCGATGGCTCGTCAATCAGGTAGGCATCGGCACCGCAGCGTTCGGCCAGCTCGCGCAGCCGGTTGGAGTTGGAGCTGTTTACCGAGCCGACCACCAGCACCAGACCACACTCCAGCGCCAGCTGGCGTACGGCATCCTGGCGGTTGGTGGTGGCGTAGCAGATATCTTCGCGTTTGGGGCCAAGAATCGCCGGAAAGCGCTGGCGCAGGGCATCAATGACGCGGGCAGTATCATCCACACTCAGGGTGGTCTGGGTGACGAAAGCCAGTTTGCTTTCATTGCGCACCGTCAGGGTCGCCACGTCAGCCTCGTCTTCCACCAGATAAATGTCCCCCCCATGGGATTTGTCGTACTGGCCCATGGTGCCTTCCACTTCCGGATGGCCAGCATGGCCAATCAGGATGCTTTCACGGCCTTCACGGGCATACCGAATGACTTCCATATGCACCTTGGTGACCAGCGGGCAGGTGGCATCGAAAACCTGCAGCTGACGCCGCTCGGCCTCTTCCTGCACCGCTTTGGAGACGCCGTGGGCGCTGAAAATGACAATGGCGTCGTCCGGCACTTCGTGTAGCTCTTCCACAAACACCGCGCCGCGCTGACGCAGGTCTTCCACCACATAACGGTTATGCACCACTTCGTGACGGACATGAATCGGTGGCCCGAACACTTCCAGAGCGCGGTTGACGATGTCGATGGCACGATCCACGCCAGCACAGAAGCCACGGGGATTAGCGAGACGAATTTCCATAATTCAGCTGATCGTTGACTGTGGATAATGGACAGCGGAAAGCCAGAAACATTCCTCCTGCCCGCTGTTTGAACACCTACCCATGAACGTTCCTCTCTTCACCGGCGGCTGTCCACCGTCAACGGTCAATTGAGGGTTACAGGCTGCTCGGGGGCGTAGCGTTCGATACCGATAATCTCCACTTCAAAGGTGAGATCCCGGCCTGCCAGCGGATGATTGAAGTCCACCATCACCCACTCATCATCCGCCTTGGCGATCACCCCTGGCAGCTCGGCACCGGCCGCATCGGCGAAACTCAGCACCATGCCGGGCTCCAGGGAATCGTGCTCGGCAAAGGTGTCGCGGGTGAAATGCTGCACATTCTGCTCGTTGTACTCCCCGAACGCCTTGGCCGCTTCCAGGAAAACGCTGCGACGATCACCGGCCTTGAGACCACGAATGGCATTTTCAAAGCCCGGCAGCAAGGACTCATCCCCCCACACAAAAGAGGCGGGCTCACCGTCGAAGGTGGAGTCCAGGTCCGTGCCGTCCATCAGGCGCACAGCAAAATGCAGGGTAATCCGGGTATCCGGGCCTGCTCGCAGTAATTCAGTCATTGTCTTTGGGCTCCTTTCTGGCTCCCAGCAGCATATCCAGCAGAATCAATCCGGCGCCGATCGTGATGGCGGTGTCAGCAATATTGAAGGCCGGAAAATGATAATCGCCCCAGTAGAAGTCGAGAAAATCCACCACATGCCCCAGCACCAATCGATCGTAGAAATTGCCCAGGGCACCGGCCAGGATCAGCGACAGGGCTACCCCCTGCAGTTTCTCGGCAGCGGTAAGCCGGGCCAGCCAGATCAAAATCATCACCGAGGCGCCCACCGCAATAGCCGTAAAGAACCAGCGCTGCCAACCGCCCGCATCGGCCAGAAAGCTGAATGCGGCACCGCTGTTATAGGCCAGGGTCAGATTGAAGTGCGGAAAGACTTCCAGCCGTTCATACAGTGAAAACACCGCCACCACTTCATGCTTGGTCCATTGGTCCAGCGCGACAATCAGCGCCGTCAGCCACAACCAGGACAATTGCCCGGGCAGCCGTTTTTTTGCACCCGGCGCTTGGCGGCCGGCATTCGGCGCATTATCAGGCATAGTGTCGCACCTCGCCGTCACCATCCACATTGGTGATACAGCGCCCACACAGTTCCGGATGATCAGCATGGCTGCCCACATCCGGCTGGTGATGCCAACAGCGAGCGCACTTGCTGTGATCCGAGGCCAGCACCTGTACTTTCAACCCCGCCACAGCAGTGTCTTCCAACTCTGCCGGGGCCTCTGCCAATGGCTTGAGCACAGCGGCAGAAGTAATGGTGACAAAACGCAATTCATCGCCCAGGCGCTGTAACAACGCACTCTGCTCAGAGTCCACAAACAGCACCACCTCAGCGCTCAGGCTACCCTTGATCAGCTTGGCAGCACGAGCCCCTTCGATGGCCTTGTTCACTGCCTGCTTGGCGTCCTGCACCTTGTCCCAGAACGCCCGGCCCATATCGGCACCCTCGGCCAACGCAAACAGGCCGTCGTACCATTCGGTCAGGAACACGGAATCGAGCCGCTCGCCGGGCAGGTTTTCGTAGATCTCTTCGGCGGTAAAGCTGAGCACCGGCGCCATCCAGCGCACCAGCGCCTGGGCGATATGGTACAAAGCGGTCTGGCAGGAGCGCCGTGCCACGGAATCAGCCTGGGTGGTGTACTGGCGATCCTTGATGATATCCAGATAAAAACCGCCCAGATCCAGTGCACAGAAGTTATGCAGCTTCTGGTAGACCTGATGAAAGTGGTAGCCGTCGTACAGGTCTTCGATCTCGCCCTGCACCTGCAACGCCCTATCCACGATGTAGCGGTCCAGCGCCAGCATCTGCTCCGGCTGCAACGCATCCGTGGCTGGCTCGAAACCGCTCAGGTTGGAGAGCAGGAAACGGCTGGTATTGCGGATACGGCGATAGCTGTCACCCATCTGCTTGAGGATATCCTTGGACACGGACATCTCGCCCCGGTAATCCGTGGCGCAGACCCACAGGCGCAGAATATCCGCACCCAGGTCATTCCAGACTTCCTGTGGGGCAATCACGTTGCCTACCGACTTGGACATCTTGCGACCGTGCTCGTCCACGGTGAAACCGTGGGTCAACACCGTACTGTAAGGGGCTGTGTCGCGAATCGCCAGGCTGGTGAGCAGGGACGACTGGAACCAGCCACGGTGCTGGTCCGACCCCTCCAGATACAGATCCGCCGGCGCGCGCAGCTGCTCGCGCTGGTCCAGCACGCAATAATGGGTGACACCGGAATCGAACCACACGTCCAGGGTATCGGTGACCTTGCTGTACTTGTCCGCGTCTTCACCCAGCAGTTCCGCCGGCTCCAGATCGAACCAGGCATCAATGCCTGCTTTCTCCACCCGCTCGGCCACCTGCTCGATCAGTGCCGGGGTTTGCGGATGCAGCTCGCCGGTTTCCCTGTTCACGAACAGGGCGATCGGCACACCCCAGGTGCGCTGACGGGAAATACACCAGTCGGGGCGATCGGTCAGCATGCCTTCAATGCGCGCCTTGCCCCACTCCGGCAGCCACTGCACCTTGTCGACTTCCTGACGGGCGCGGGGCAGCAGGCCCGCCTGATCCATGGACACAAACCACTGCGCCGTGGCACGGAAAATCAGCGGTGTTTTATGACGCCAGCAATGCGGGTAGCTGTGTTCAATTTTCGCCAACTTGACCAGATTGCCGCTGTCTTTCAGCGCCTCGATCACCGGCTCGTTGGCCTTGCTCACATGCAGGCCGCCTACCACGGGCAGATCGTCGCGGAACAGGCCGTTATCCAGCACCGGGCTGACCGGGTCCAGGTCGTACTGCTTGCCCACCACAAAGTCATCGGCACCATGGCCCGGGGCGGTGTGTACCAGGCCGGTACCGGCGTCGGTGGTGACGTGCTCACCGAAGATCACTGGCACCTGGGCCTCCAGGAAGGGATGCTGCAAAGCCATCATTTCCAGCTTGCTGCCGGTGACGGTGGCCGAACGGGACACCTTGTCCAACCCCCAGCGCGCCACCAGATCATCGGCCAGCGCCTCCGCCACCAGCAGCTCACGGGCCACGCCGTCCTGCTCGCCGGAGAGCAGCACATAATCCAGCTCCGGGTGCACTGCCACCGCCCGGTTGGCCGGCAGAGTCCAGGGGGTGGTGGTCCAGATCACCAGCGCCGGAGCGCTGGCTTCAATGCCTGAGCGGGCAACGAAGTCCGCCACATCCACCACCGGGAACGCCACATCGATGGCCGGCGAGGTTTTGTCTTCGTATTCCACTTCCGCTTCCGCCAGCGCGGAGGCGCAATCCAGACACCAATGCACCGGCTTGAAGCCCTGCTGCAGGTGGCCGTTATCCACGATCTTGCCCAACGAGCGGATGATGTTCGCCTCGAAGGCAAAATCCATGGTCAGGTAGGGGTTATCCCAGTCGCCAAACACGCCCAGACGCATAAAGTCCGACTTCTGCCCGGCCACCTGTTTGCTGGCGTATTCGCGGCATTTCTTGCGGAAGGTGCCGGCATCCACCTTGTGGCCGGCCTTGCCGACTTTCTTCTCCACCATCAGCTCAATGGGCAAACCATGGCAATCCCAGCCCGGCACATAGGGCGCATCGAAGCCCGCCAGTGTGCGGGACTTGACGATCATGTCCTTGAGGATCTTGTTTACCGCATGGCCGATATGAATATCGCCGTTGGCGTAGGGAGGGCCATCATGAAGAATGAACTTGGGCCGACCGGCAAAGGTCTCGCGAATCTTCTGGTACAGCTGCTTTTGCTGCCACTCTTTGAGCCGCGCAGGTTCACGCTGGGACAGGCCGGCTTTCATCGGAAAGCCGGTTTGGGGAAGGTTTAGCGTTGCCTTGTAGTCCGTCATGATTCCGCTTATTACACCGTAGGCATATCAAAAAAAGCCCGAACCGCGTCCACATCCTGCCGGATGGCAGTCTTGAGTTGGTCCAGATCCGCGAATTTTTCTTCCGGGCGCACATAATGGCGAAAAGCCACGGTCAGGTGTGCGCCATACAGGCTGTCTTGATGCGTGTGCTGCGCGTCGCCCGAACCAGAACCACCCGCCGAATCACTGTAATCCAGCAGATAGACCTCCAGGCGATTTTCCGTGCCATTCACCGTGGGCCGCGTGCCCATGTTGGCGGCGCCGGGCTGATCGGTCAGCCCGGCGCCGGTGACCGTCACCGCAAAGACGCCGTGCAGGGGAGACTGCAACCGCTTCAGCGCCAGATTCACCGTGGGCAGGCCGAGGGTCCGGCCGATCTTGTCACCATGGCGCACCCGCCCACTGATGGCAAAAGGTCGCCCCAGCAAGCGCTCTGCCAGAGCAAAATCGCCGTCACACAGCGCCGCCCGCACGCGCGTACTGGACACCCGCTCACCGTCGACCTCACAGGTGGCGGTATCCGTCACCGCAAAACCGAACTGCTGACCGGCCTGCTGCAGGTAGGCAAAATCGCCGTCCCGGCCACAACCGAAACGGAAATCATCCCCTACCACCAGATATTCCACGCCCAGGCCATCCACCAACAGGGCTTTCACAAAGGCCTCTGCGGTCAGTGAACGGAAACGCTCACCGAAGCGCACGCACAGCACCTGATCCACACCGGCTTCGCGCAGGGCGATCAACTTGTCGCGCAGCGACATCAGCCGCGGCGGCGCGGTCCGGGGAGAAAAGAATTCCTGGGGCTGCGGCTCAAACAACATCACCGTGGATTTCAAACCACGACGACGGGCCTCTGCGATCACCTGATCCAGAATGCGCTGGTGACCCTGATGCACCCCATCGAAATTGCCGATGGTGGCCACACAGCCGCGATGCGTGTCGCGCAGATTGTGAATGCCGCGAATCAGTCGCATCTCACCCTCATATCAAAAGACGCCCGATTATACAGGAACACCACTACGCTGCACGCAACAGGCCTGCATGCTTCACGCCAAATCAAAACCTGGCACACCATCGGCGATGCAGACTGGAGCGCGTAAAACGAAGCCCCAGACAGACGCCTTAACGGCGCAGATGGCGCACCCGCAAACCTAACACCGCCAGAGACGACAAATAAATTGCCACGCCAGCGACCACAATCAAGGACAGCCAGCCAACCCGCGGCCACACCCCGGCCTCATTCCACACCGCCGTCTGCAACGACAACCAGTAGCAAGCCGCCACCATGGCGACCCCTGCCAACAGCATCCGCAACCATTGCAACGCCCAGCCCGGCAACGGCTGATACACCCCACTGCGGCGCAGCCCCAGATACAGCAACCCGGCATTCAACCAGGCCGACAGCGCCATGGCCGAGGCCAGCCCCACATGGCGCCATTCCCACACCAGCAGCGCGCCCAGCAGCATATTGGCCAGCATGGCCAGCACCCCAATCCGCACCGGGGTGCGGGTGTCCTGGCGGGCGTAAAACCCCGGCGCCAGCACTTTGATCAGCATGGCCGCCAACAACCCGGCGCTATACGCCCGCAGCGAGGCCGCCGTCTGAGTCACATCAAAGGCGGAAAATTCCCCGTACTGGAACAGCGTAGACAGCAGCGGCTCGGCCAGTGCGAACAACGCCAGTGCTGCGGGCAAGCCAATCAGCAGCACCATGCGAATCGCCCAATCCAGAGTGCGCGAGAACGCCTCTGGCGAGGCTTCCGCATGCTTGCTGGACAGGCTGGGAAGAATCACCGTGCCAATGGCCACCGCAAAAATGCCCAGCGGCAGCTCGATCAGCCGGTCCGTGTAATACAGCCAGGTCACCGACCCGGTTTCCAGCATGGAGGCCAGAATCGTGTTGACCAGGGAGTTCAGCTGATAGACCGACGCCCCGAACAGGGCCGGCGCCATCAGTTTCATGATCTTGCGAACACCGGGATCACGCCAGCCCATGCGCGGAATCGGCATCAAATTCAACCGGGCCAGGAAGGGCAACTGGAACAGCAGCTGCACCACCCCGGCGATCAACACCCCCCAGGCCAGCGCCACCGCCATGCGGTCTTCGGCAAAGTGCGGCGCCAGAAACAGGGCGCAGCCAATCAGGCTCAGGTTCAGCAATACCGGAGTGAAAGCCGGCACGGCAAAGCGGTTCCAGCTATTGAGAATGCCGCCGGCGAACGCCGTCAGCGCAATAAAGAAAAGATAAGGGAACGTCAGGCGCAGCATCTCCACCGCCAGCGCCCGTTTTTGCGGGTCATCGCCAAAACCGGGGGCAAACACCCAGATAATCGCCGGCGCGGCCAGCACGCCCACCAGCGTCACCAGCACCAGGGTGCCACCCAGGGTGCCGGCCACCCGGTCCACCAGCAATTTCGTGGCAGCCATGCTGCCATTGCTGCGGTATTCGCTGAGCACCGGTACAAAGGCCTGATTAAAGGCGCCTTCGGCAAACAACCGGCGCAGGAAATTGGGGATTTTCAGGGCCACAAAAAAGGCATCGGCGCCGGCGGACGCGCCCAGCATCCGCGCGATCACCACGTCACGCACCAGCCCCAGCACCCGCGACAGCATGGTCATGGTTGCCACCACGGCGGTGGACGCCAGTAAACCTGCCTTTTTCGGGGGTTGCTCGGGGGTATCAGTCATGGTCGCTCCAGGAAACCGGTGAAGGTTAACGAAAGGCTACCCAAACCGCCAGAGAGGCGCATGCCAATCATCATTTCAGCAGGCTTTTCCCATTGACACAGGCCGCCTTGATCGGCATAGTTGCGCGTCTTTAGACCATGACCCGTGTGTTTTTTGACCATAGATTGGCTTCCAATACTCAGGTCGGCCCACAGGGCCAGTGTCGTAAACCGAATTTGACCTCGAATTTTAGATAGGAGCAGGACCTTGGCTAACTCACCGCAAGCACGCAAGCGTGCGCGTCAGGCGGAAAATCGCCGTCAGCACAACGCAGCGATGCGCTCCATGGTGCGCACATACCTGAAGCGGGTGAACGCGGCTATTGCGTCCGGCGACCAAGGCAGCGCTCAGGAAGCTTACAACCAGGCGGTGTCTGTGCTGGACAAAGCCACCCGCAAGGGTAAGTTCCACCCGAACAAGGCCGCTCGTCACAAGAGCCGCCTGAACACCAAGATCAAGGCGATGGCAGCCTGATCCCTTGGTGGACATAAAAAAACCGGCCTTGAGCCGGTTTTTTTATGTCTGAAAATCAGTATCGAGTTGCGAGAAGCGAGTTTCGAAAATCCAAACCGGTCTTGCCTTTCGCTTCTCGAAACTTGCTCTTCGCGTCAAGCCTCCGGCGTCAGGCTTCCGGCGTCAAACACCACCAGATTATCCCGGTGGATCAGCTCTTCCTCATTCATGAAGCCCAGCACCTCAGCGATCTCGGCGCTCTTCTTGCGGCAAATCCGGCGTGCATCCGCCGCATCGTAATTCACCAGGCCGCAGCCAACCCCCTCGCCCTGCTCATCCTCACACGCCACCATCTCGCCACGGGAAAACTGACCAAACACACCCACCACGCCCACCGGCAGCAAGCTCGAACCACCATCACGCAAACGCGCCACCGCCCCGGCGTCCAGCACCAGACGCCCGCGCATCTGCAAATGCCCGGCCAGCCATTGCTTGCGGGCGTTCATCGGCGAGGTATCCGGCAACAACGTCGTGCCCGGCCCCTGACCATCCGCCAACTCGATAAGCACTTCCGGGCTACGCCCGGAGGCAATAGTGGTAATCGCACCCGAGCGAGCGGCCAACTTGCCGGCCCGCACCTTGGTGGCCATACCTCCGCGCCCCAATAAACCGCCGCCGCCAGCGACACGGGCAATGGCCGGATCCGAGGCCCGGGCCTCGCGAATCAGGTTGGCATCGGCATTGTTGCGCGGATCCGCATCAAACAGGCCTTCCTGATCCGTGAGAATCAGCAGCCGGTCCGCCTCTACCAGATTCGCCACCAGCGCCGCCAGGGTATCGTTATCCCCAAAACGGATTTCGTCGGTGACCACGGTATCGTTCTCATTCACCACCGGCACCACACCGAACCCCAGCAGGGTCAGCAAGGTAGAACGGGCATTGAGATAGCGTTTGCGATCAGACAGATCGTCGTGGGTGAGCAGGACCTGGGCAGTATGCAACTGATGCTGCTGAAAGCGGGTCTCCCAGGCCTGCACCAGCCCCATCTGCCCCACGGCGGCGGCGGCCTGCAGCTCATGCACGGAATCCGGGCGCACCGACCAGCCCAGCCTGGTCATGCCTTCGGCCACCGCCCCGGACGAGACAATAACCACTTCAATGCCACGCTCACGCAGGGCCACCATGCGGTCCACCCAGGTTTGCATGAGCGCACAGTCCAGCCCTTTGCCGTCATTGGTCAGCAGGGCACTGCCTATCTTGATTACCCAACGCTGGCGATCTGCCACGCTCACTCCTTACCATCGGGTCCGAACATCTGGCATTTCCTGCCACTCAACTCGCCAGACACAACAATGCGCTACGGCTCGTAGACGATTTCCACATCGTGATCATCATCGTCGTCGTCATTATCATTCTGGCGAGCACGACGCGACTCCGCCTTGAGCTCCTGCACCTTCTCCCGGGCCTCTTCTTCCAGACGGGCACGCAGGTCCTGTTGGGCAGCGGCGTAGGCTGGATCCTCCTCCTCAAGACGACGGCGATCCTCAATGGCATTCATCAGGGCGTAAACCAGATCCTCACAGCCCACCCCGGCGGCGGCCGAAACCTTGAACACCGGCCCCTGCCAGCCCAGCTCATCCACAATGGCATCCGCCTGGGCCTGAGCTTCGTCATCAGCCAGCAGGTCGATTTTGTTGAATACCAGCCAGCGCTCCTGCTCCGCCAGTGCCGGCGAAAACCGGTCCAGCTCATCAGCGATGGCATCAATATGATTGGCCGGGCTGGAACCGTCCATGGGCGCCAGATCCACCACATGCAACAACAACCGGGTGCGCGCCAAATGCTTGAGGAAGCGGATCCCCAGGCCAGCACCGTCCGCCGCCCCTTCGATCAGACCGGGAATGTCCGCCACCACAAAGCTGCGGTAGCGGTCCGCCTTCACCACCCCGAGATTCGGAATCAAGGTGGTAAACGGATAATCCGCCACCTTCGGTTTGGCCGCGGAAATGGCACGAATCAGCGTGCTCTTGCCCGCATTGGGCATACCCAACAGCCCCACATCCGCCAGCACCTTGAGCTCCAGACGCAAGCGCCGGGACTCGCCAGGCTTACCCTTGGTGGTTTTACGCGGCGCCTGGTTCACACTGCTCTTGAAGTGGATATTGCCCAGCCCGCCACGGCCCGCCTGAGCCACCATCACCGGCTTGTCGGTGGCAGTGAGGTCCGCCAGCACCTCTTCCGTATCCAGATCGACCACGGTGGTGCCCACCGGCACATACAGAATGACATCGTCAGCGGATTTGCCGGTCATCTGGCGGCCCTTGCCCGGCTCACCATTACGCGCCTTGAAGATACGGTCGTACCGGTAATCCACCAGGGTGTTGATATTGGTATCGGCCTGCACATAAACATGACCGCCGGCACCACCGTCTCCGCCGTCCGGCCCGCCGAACTCCACGTATTTCTCGCGACGAAAGCTCAGACAGCCGTCACCGCCCTTTCCGGCATGGACATCAATAGTGGCTTCATCGACAAATTGCATGGGAACAGACTCTCTTTCAGAACGGTGCCATTCTACGGCAATGCATTCATTTTGGGGACAGATACCGCCGGGCAAAGCCCCGGCCGCAAATACAAAAAAACCCCGCGGGCGAAGCCTCGCGGGGTTTTTTCTGATCCGTCAGGATCAGGCCACAGGCTCGATCACCACATATTTGCGGCTCAGCGGACCTTTGACTTCGAACTTCACACGACCGGTTTCCTTGGCAAAGATGGTGTGGTCTTTGCCCATGCCGGCGTTTACGCCAGCGTGGAATTTGGTGCCGCGCTGACGAACAATGATTTCGCCTGCACTGACAACCTGGCCGCCATAGCGTTTCACGCCAAGGCGTTTACTTTCCGAATCGCGACCGTTACGAGTACTACCACCGGCTTTTTTATGCGCCATGTCTCAATCCTCTCTACTCAATTTCTGAAAATCAGGTCTTAAGGATCAGCCCTGGATCCCGGTGATTTTCACCGCAGTGTACCACTGACGGTGACCCTGTTGCTTACGGGAATGCTTGCGGCGACGGAACTTCACAATCTTGATCTTCTTGTGACGGCCCTGCTCCAGCACTTCCGCGGTTACCTTGGCACCATCCAGCATCGGCTGGCCGACTTTCACGTCGTCGCCATTGGCAACCAGCAGCACCTGGTCGAAATCAACGGATTCGCCGGTGGCTACTTCAATTTTCTCGATGCGAACAACATCGCCTTCTTCAACGCGATACTGCTTACCGCCGGTTTTGATTACTGCGTACATGTGTGTGCTCCAGCACAACTCCACTCAGGCGGGCGATCCACGGCGTCCACAGCACTTTAATAGTGCGGGAAACAGCCACCACCACTTGCAAGCCAGGCAGAGGATGAAATTGGGTCGCGAAGTGTACGCGAACCAACCAGGACCTACAAGCCTTTCCTTCTCGCCTTGACCCAGTAATCACGGGGGCTGCGGTTTCCTTGACTACCCGCCAGCCACTGCTAGCATTGCCCGCTGTCGCGCCACCCTTTGTCTGGACCTGAATACATGGATTTCAAGGCTATCTATGCCGTCGTCGATGACGACTTCGAGGCGGTGAACCAGTTTATCAGTCACCACCTGGATTCCAACGTCCCCCTGATCCGCGAAGTGGGCGATTACATCATTCAATCCGGCGGCAAGCGGCTACGCCCGCTGATCGCCATTCTTTGCGCCCGGGCCGCCGGCTATCAGGGCGATCGCCACGTGGACGTGGCCGCCATCATCGAGTTTCTGCATACCGCCACCCTGCTCCATGACGACGTGGTAGACGAGTCCAATCTGCGCCGCGGGCGCCCCACCGTCAATGCGGTGTGGGGCAACGCCGCCAGCGTGCTGGTGGGCGACTTCCTGATTTCCCGCGCCCTGCAACTGATGGTTGCCCTGCGCCACCCGCGCCTGCTGGACATTTTCTCCCAGAGCACCAACACCATTTCCGAAGGTGAGGTGCTGCAGCTGATCAATGTGCGCGACCCCAACACCAGCGAAGAGAACTACATGCGGGTGATTCACCATAAAACCGCCAAAATGTTCGAATCGGCGGCGGAAACCGGCGCCGTGCTGGGCGCGGACCAGGCCAGCGATCATGTGGACGCCTTTGCCACCTATGGCCGCCACCTGGGCATCGCCTTCCAGCTGATCGACGACGTGCTTGACTATCAGGGTGACGCCAGCGAACTGGGCAAGAATGTGGGCGACGACCTGGCCGAAGGCAAACCCACCCTGCCACTGATCTACACCATCGCCAACGGCTCCCCTGAACAGGCCACCCTGATCAAGGATGCCATTCGCAGCGGCGGGCTGGAGCATCTGGAACAAATCGTTGAAACCGTTCGCGCCAGCGGCGGTCTTCAATATACGGTGGACAAGGCGGCAGAGCACACCCGCATTGCCCTGGCGGCTATCGACCATGTACCCGCCTCACCGTACAAGGATGCCCTGTTCCGCCTGGCGGAAGAGTCACTGAAGCGCACCTACTGAGCGTACCGACCCACTAAGGAGTTACCATGCTGCGTGCAGCCCTGATTTTGACCGCAACCACCCTGTTTGCCGGTTGCGCCCTGAGCCCCCAGATGATCAACGTTACCCCCAAGGCAGACGTTGAAGCGGCCAATATCGGCCAGAATCAGCCGGTGCAGGTTATCGCTGTGGATTCCCGTGACCAGAGCGCCTTCGGCACCCGCGGCGGCGTCTACAAGGAAACCGCCCTGGTTCAGCCCGCCAACGACGTGAAAGCCGCCATTGAAGACGCCGTGCGCAAGGGGCTGCAAACCCAGGGCTTTAACGCCTTCAATCCTGGCGCCGACGCCACCCGCCTGGAGGTGCGCCTGGAACAGCTGGACTACGTGCCCGAAGAAGGCTCGGTGGTCAACGAAGTCACCCTGTCGCTGACGCTTCTCGCCGAAGCCACCCGTGGTGATGTGGTGCACACCGGCACCTACAAGAGCAGCGTGGTCCACGACCTGCCGCTCACCCCCACCGCCGATCGCAACCAGGCCATGGTCAACGAGATCCTCAGCGGCGCCATCACCCGCATGCTCAACGACCCTAAAATGCAGGCCTTCCTGGCCGGCAATGACACCCCCTGATGAACCGCGTGGTGATTCACTACTGCAGCAGGGATCCCCTGCATAACTCCTTGCGTGCTCAGGCTTTCAGGCTGGTTCGCAATCTAGGCGCAATTGTGAAGGTGTGTGTCGACCCATCGAGAAATTGCAACAACGAGTGCGGGGCAGCCTGAAAGCCCCGCAGGGCGTGACCTGAAGCGCGCATCTGCTGCCCTTTGCCGCTTGAAAAGGAAACCACCCTTGCCTGCGCGACAAAGAACAACAGCTACGCACTTCAGATCACGCTGAGCATGCAAGGAGTTATGCAGGGGATCCCCATGCAACTGGCTGCTGCGTAGCGGCTGGTACGCGCAGGAGCTGCTCGCCACCTTCAGTGATGAACTGGATGAAGTGACCCTGCAACCGGGCACCGGCGGCGTGTTCTCGATTGAGGCCAACGGGCAACCAATCTGGGACAGGAAAAAGGATGGCGGCTTTCCGGAAATCACCGAGCTGAAACGACGGGTACGGGATGCAGTCTGCCCGGAGCGGGCGCTGGGACATATCGACAAATAGTCAGCAACAAGCTGCAAGCCTCAAGCTACAACGCGACACATGTTTGAGGTTAACGAAAACAGCAGTCGTCGCGCTCCAACACTTGCCACGCGGCGCTAAAGGCCAGCACTATTAGAGCAGCATAACCCCGCGTTACAGCTCACAGCGAGTGGCCCGCTTCTATTCATTCTCCGGCCGCACCTCCACCTGCGGCTCTTCACTGCCAAACGGCACCGCCACCGTAAACAACAGCGGCTGGCAGCACACCTGGCAATCTTCCACGTATTCCTGCTCTTCCACCGAAGGATCCACCAACACCTCGATGGCCTCCCAGCAATGTGGACACTGAACCGTCACCGGCAACAACCCCGCCATTAACGCCCTCCAGTGGTTACCACATCGTCGGTCAACGTCAACTCGGCAATCCAGCCCGGCTCCTGATTGTCTGGCCAGGGTTCAGGTTGCCCCTGCCCCCACACCGGTCCAGGCCAGCATGGATCATCCGCAAAGCGGGCGATAATATGCACATGCAGCTGCGGCACCATGTTCCCCAGCGCACCGATGTTGATCTTGTCTGCGCCGGTCACCTGTTCAAGCTGGCCTGCCAGCGCATTCACCTGCGCCAGCAACGCCTGCTGCTCATCCACGGGCAAATGATGCCATTCGCGCAGCCCGTCCCGCTTGGGCACTACCACAATCCAGGCAAACCGCTGATCGTTCATCCAGCGCAACCAGCAAAGCTCTGTTTCTCCCAGAGCCCGGGTGTCGGCAGCAAGACGGGGATGAAGCGAGGACATAATTTCTCCTTTAGTAACGCGATACTCGACATCGCACGGCATGCTATGGGCGATAATCTGACGGGCTGCGCGCGGTCCAGCGGCGGAACGCGCGGGCAAAATTCGACGCATCGGAGTACCCCAGCGTCATCGCAATTTCGTCCACGGTTTTTTCCGACTGGGTGAGATATTCCACCGCCAGCCCTTTGCGCAGCCCATCCAGCACTTCCTGGTAACTGGTGCCCAGTTGCTGCAGCTTGCGCTTCAGGGTCCGCGATGACATATGCAGCTCGCCGGCCACTTCTTCCACCCCGGGGAAACGGCCACCACCGCCCAGAATGATCCGCCGCACCTGCCCCAGCAACGGCGGCGGCAGCTTGATGCTGGCCATTTCCTGTTCACACTGGTCCGCTGCCATTCTCGCCAGGCGCGGATCCGCAAACTGCAGCGGATACTGCATCCGCTCCACCGGGAAACGCATCTGGTTATAGGCACAATCGAAATACACCGGCACCGGCATCACCGGGCGCATGCGCGCAAAGTAATCGGGTTCCGGGTAGGAAAAACGCAACTCACCAATCACATCCAGCCCGGGCACCAGTTTTTCACCCATGAAATGGAAGCTGGAAAACAGGCTTTCCATGATCAGCGGTGCCAAATCACCCAATGCCAACAGCTCGTTGATCTGCATCACGGCCATGTCGCCATCGGTAAAGGTTTCCAGCTGCACCAGGGTGCTGCGAGTACGGAAATATTTCACCGCCAGCTCCAGCGCCTCTCCCAGAGTGGCACTGCTCATGGCCGCATAGCCAAGAAAACCATGGGACGACAGAGTCATGGACGCGCCCAGCTCCCAGCCCAGCCAGGGCTCACCGGATAACGCCATGGCCCGTGTCGCCACCACTTCAAAGTCCTGGGCGGTGATGCGCGCCTGGGGATCACGCCAGCAACCGGGCTCAATACGGGTGTCTGCCAGCAACGTTTCCGTGGCCACACCACGCCGGGACAACACATCCAGCAACAACGCCAGATATTCTGCTGATACGGAGTACTCCGTCGGGTCCATTTTTAGAATTGTCATGACTGCATTCCGATTACGCCGCACTGGCCCCAAATGACCGAATAGGCAACCATAGCGTCGCCACGCGGCGCTGACAAGTAACTCACGTTTACTTGCCAACAAACCAAGCGCTTGCTAGGTTTCTTCTTTATCTGGATACAGGCTCGGGAGAGAGCAGCATGAGCACACCACCACTAAAAGGGAAAACCCTGTTCATCACCGGCGCCAGCCGCGGCATTGGCAAGGCCATCGGGGTGCGCGCCGCCCGCGACGGCGCCAACATCGTCCTGTTCGCCAAAACCACCGAACCCCACCCGAAACTACCCGGCACCCTGTACACCGCCGCCGAGGAAATTCGTGAAGCCGGTGGTACTCCGCTGGTCTGCGTGGGAGACATTCGTCACGAAGACCAGCTCCAGGCCGCCGTGGACAAGGCTGTCGCCACTTTTGGCGGCATCGACATTCTGGTCAACAATGCCAGTGCCATCGCCCTCACCGGCACCGAAGCCACCAGCATGAAGTCCTATGACCTGATGCACCAGATCAACAGCCGCGGCACCTTTCTCGCCAGCAAGCTGTGCCTCCCTCACCTGCGTAAAGCCGACAACCCTCACATTCTCAACCTGTCTCCACCGCTGAACATGACGCCACACTGGTTTGGCCGCCATGTGGCCTACACCATGGCCAAATATGGGATGAGCTTGTGTGTGCTGGGGATGGCCGATGAATACCGGGGCAAAGTCGCAGTGAATGCGCTGTGGCCGAAAACCGTGATCAACACCGCCGCGGTGCAGAATCAGCTCGGTGGCGTACCCGCGGTACAGGCAGCACGGCAACCGTCCATCATGGCCGATGCCGCCCACGCCATCCTGTCTCGCCCCATGGCCAGCGCCTCCGGGCAGTTTTTCATTGATGAAGAAATTCTGAGAGAAACCGGCACGACGGATTTCAGCCCGTACCGGGTCGACCCGGCACTGGAAGACAACCAGCTGCTACCGGACTTTTTCCTGGACTAGGCAGACCAGGCAACCGCACAGGGTGGACTCGCGGCAGGGGTTACCAAAATTGTCACTTGCTGCCGCACCCCGCCGGCCACCCTGTCCCCTTTTTCATAGCAAATTTTTAAGTCTTTGTTATAAAAAGAGAAAAGCAGCAACCTGCGACTGGCACAGTTCTCGCTTTATTGATTCCAAATCACAGGGAACAGTGCCATGAGCAAGATACTGACCTTACACAAACACCGCCCCGAAACGGCCCTGAAGAACCTGAACCGGCTCACCGGGCTGGATTTTCAAAGCTGGCCGGAATCGCTGATCGACAACAGCGACACCACAGTGCGCGCGCAGGACAGCGAAGACACGGACAGGCCCGCCGCCCCGCAACGCGTCAGCCAGCAAGGCTGACACAGGCATTCTGGCAACCGACCGCACGGAAAGCAGAATCAGTAGTTGGAAATCAACTTGTCGGAAGACTTCAGTGCCGCTCCGCGTCGCTGCATGAACAACTCCTCCACCACATGGGTCATGGCGGGGTCCGCCAGACGCAGGGAAATCTGCACCTGCTCCACCTCGGCACTCAACTTCAACCGAATTGACCCTGACAACAGGGCACTGCCCTCGCCGCCCACATCGGCCGTATCCACCAGCACCGCCTTATCATTCTTGTTATCAATGTAGCGCACCAGCAGCTGCACCTTGCCCGGCGCGCCGGCAATACGCACCCAGGACGCCACATTAAATTCCGCTTCCCATTGACGGGCGCGGGCCGGGCGGCCCTCAGCCCAGATTCGGGAAGGCACCTTGGCGATAAACTTTTCAATCATGTCGCTCTCTCTAAGCCGGTACAGTCTTTTTTGCCAGTGTACGCATGGGAAGAAATCCCGACCATGGCCGGTTTGGCGTACTAACTTTGATGGACATCACACCTTGGAACTTCGCCGCCCCTGACTCGATGTCCAATTGTTGGACAGTTATTGCCTGTTCCTCCCTCAACAATCCCTACTCTTTGTCCACGCAGCGCAATAAACGTTGCACAGAAATTCTCTCTTTTTAACACCGGACAACGTTAAGGAATGATCGATATGGGCGAGCTGAAAGATCTCCGCGAACAAAGCGAATCTCTGGTAAACCGTGCCAAGGAACTGGGTAACAAGCTTTACCTGGCCGGCTTGGGCGCCTACGAAAAGGCCGAAGAGGGCTCTGAAGAGCTTCTCAACAAATACGTCGAGAACGGCTCCAAAGCCTTCGGCGACGATGCCGAAAACAAGCCCAAAGCCCTGCTGGCTAGCCGTGGCGCCCTGGTTGCTGCCCGCGAACTGCTCGACAGCGCTCCGGAAAAGCGTCAGGCCCTGTACGAAAAGCTGCTGGAAGCCGGCAAGAAAGAGCGCGGCGAGAAAGCCGAAGAAACCAATGAATACCTGCTGGCCGGCCTGGGTGCCGTTGCCACTGCGCGCGAAGAAGGTGAGAAACTGTTCAACGAACTGGTTTCCACCGGCGAAAAACGCGGCTGATTCTGTTTTTGTGAAAATGTAGTACGTGTTGTTTTAACTCTGTCTTACTCTCCTTTTGGGGCCCCGTTTGGGCCCCTTTTCTTTGTCTGACCCATCCGTCAGTCTGCCTTCCCCGAACTGCCTTCTGGCACTATTGCACCTTGTGCATACGCGGCCCATAGCGCTAGCCTTGATGCAACTGCATACATAACAAGAAAACCCGCGAGGTTTTACCATGGCCGACGATCGTCGCCGAAAACGCCCGACTACTGCTACCGGCCGACTGTTCCGGCTCACCGGCATGACCACCTCTATCGCCACCCGCGTGGCAGGACATCAGGTCAAGGGGCTGTTCCAGTCGGACCAGTCCAAAGCCGCGGATCGGGAAAAGCTGATGCAACATATCGGCAAGGAAGTGGCCGCAACGCTGGGCGAAATGAAAGGCGCGGTCATGAAAGTCGGCCAGATTGCCTCACAGATGCAGGATATCCTGCCCGCCGAAATCAGCGATCAGCTGAAAGTGCTCCAGAATGCCTCCGCCCCCATGCCATTTCATGTGATTCGGCGACAACTGGAGCGCGAACTCGGCGCGCCACTGAACGCATTATTCACCCGCTTCGATGAACAACCCTTTGCCGCGGCCTCCATTGGCCAGGTACACCACGCAGTGACGCTGGACGGCGCCGAAGTGGTGGTGAAAGTGCAGTACCCGGCGGTCAAGGAATCCATCGACTCGGACATGAAGCACCTGCGCCGCATTCTGCGCCTGGGCAGTTTGCTGAAAGTGGATGAAGCAGCACTGGATGCGGTATTTCGGGAAATTCGCAACCAGCTCCATGAGGAACTGGATTACCGACAGGAAGCCAACAACCTGGAGCACTTTCAGGCCTTCCACCAGGATCAGCCCTGGTTGGTCATCCCTCAGGTTTTTCCTGGCCTCTCCAGTGAGAAGGTGCTGACCCTGAGCTACGAAACCGGCACCGCACTGGACCAGGTGGACGATGCGCACGGCTTCGACCAGGCCACCCGTAACCAGCTGGGCGAACGCCTTTTCGATGCCATTGGCCAGCAGATCTTTCAGTTGCGGGCGGTCCATTGCGACCCTCACCCCGGCAACTTTGCCTTCCGCCCGGATGGCACCATCGTGATCTACGATTTTGGCGCGGTTAAACGCCTGCCCGAACAGGATGCCGAATTACTGAAGCGTCTGGTGCGCACCGCCATCAACAAGGACTGGAGCACTCTGGACACCCTGCTGCTGGAGCTGGGCGCCCGCAAAAAAGATACCCGGGTGAGCGGTGACTTTTATGCGGTCTGGATCGAGCTGTTACTGCGAGCCTTTGATGACGAACCCTACGATTTCGGAGACTCACAGCTGCATACCGACATCATGCGCCAGGTGAAGCGCACACCACTGGAACAGATGCTCAAGTTCCAGCCCTCCTCGCGCAGCCTGCTGGTAGAACGGGTCATCAGCGGGCACTACTGGACCATGATGAAACTCGGCGTGAACACCGCATTCCGTCCCAACCTGGAAAAAGCGATCAACGCCGCTGCGCCCGGGGACTGACCCCCACCAACAGACAGCCTCATCCACCACAAAAAAGCCCCTCACTCGGAGGGGCTTTTTTGTATCCCTGTGTTTGGCTACCGCAATCAGAACGCGGAACGCAGGCCAACACTGATACCGGAAATTTCTTCTTCATCGGTATCCACATAGCGCATGTATTCCAGGTTGGCGCCAACGGTATCGGTAATATTGAAATCCAGGCCAGCACCATAGGACTCATCTTCAAACGTTTCAGTATCGCTGTAGGAATAATCCACACCAGCCACCGTGCCATTGGCCGATACCTTGCCTTTCACCTTGGTATAACCGCCGATGACATACGGGCGAATCGTTTCGCCAATGGGGGCGCCGAGTTTCACGTACCCCCCGTACAGGTGATCCATTTCGAAGTCAGCAATACCCTGGGAGTCTTCGTCAAAACCCAGACCACCACGGGCTTCCAGCGCCAGAAAATCGGTAAACTCAAAACCCGCATTAACCGTGGCCGAGTCAATTTTCAGGGTGTCCGTGTCGTATTCTTCATTGTCGTACTGAATCTGGCTGTAGTTACCGCCAATGTAAGGGCCGGCAGCAAACGCCCCCGGGGCGGCGATCAGTGAACAAGACAGGACCAGTGCATTACGCATAATGACTTTCATACAGGACTCCTTTTCCGTTAAGTCACCGATTTCGAGACCTTATCTGTCGCACAGTTCCAGCGACTACGGTAAATTCTGTAAAATGAATCGATAACACCAACTCCGTATCCACATAACAGTGATAACAGGATCGGGAATGACACAAGGATTCGTCATCATCAGGCAGGGACTTGCCAGCCTCCTTTTGCTCGTACTGGCCGCATCAGCCCACAGCCTGACCCTCACCGATGATCAGGACAGCTACCAGGCGTCACTCGGCATGCAGTGGCTAGCCGACCCCCAGCACGCCTATAGCCCGGAAATGGCTCTACAGGCCTTCCTCGATGGCGCAGGCGAAGAAATTCACGACAAGTACCCCTCACTGGGTTTTCGTGACGGACCGCAATGGTTCCTCGTGCCGATCGACAATCAGAGCCGCCAGGTATCGTGGCTTGCCCGACTGGGGCGCCCCCATCTGGACTATCTCGATCTCTACCTTTTTGATCGGCAAGGCAAACAGCTGTGGCATAACCGTCTCGGTGATCGCATCCCCTTCGCCACCCGCTCCTTTGCCCACAATCATCTGATCTCCACACTCGATCTGCCGGTGCATTCGCAACGCTACCTGCTGCTACGCGCCCAGGGTGACAATGTCATTGAACTGCCGGTCTCGCTGATGTCACCGATCGCCTTCAACCAGCAAGACACTCAGGTATCCATTTTTTATGGGCTGTATTTCGGCGCCATGGTGGCCATCTTTCTGTTCAACCTGCTGATATTTGTCTCCATCCGGGACCGTAGCTACCTGCTTTATGTTCTCTATCTGGGCACGTTCACCCTGAACCTGTTCACCCGCGAAGGGCTGAGCTATCAGTGGCTCTGGCCCCAGGCCACACTGTGGAACCATTACTCATTACCGGTTCTGAATCTGCTGACCCTGGCGTTTTCGATTCTGTTCACCTGCCAGTTCCTGGAACTCAAAAAACGCGCACCGGCCATCAATCGCTGGCTGCTGGCCGCCGCCAGCGTGTTGATTCTCACTGCGCCGCTAACACTGGTGAATTTTCATTTTTTCATTCAGGCGAGTACCGCCGTTGTTCTTCCCTGGCCGCTTATCGCCATTGTGTTGTCTATCTGGCTGATCCGGCAGGGCTACAGCCCTGCACGGTATTTTCTGCTGGCCTTTACCGCCGTAGCACTGGCCACCACGGCATACATACTGAAAACCTTTCAGCTTATCGACGGCGGCTGGATACTGGAAAACGTCATGCAGCTGGGCACCTTTACCGAAGCACTGCTGCTGTCCTTTGCGCTGGCGCATCGCATGACCGTACTGAAAAGCGAGAATGCCCGTATTCAACGCGAAGCCAACGAAGTGCTGGAACAGCGCGTCACCGAGCGCACCGGGGAGCTGAATGCCGCACTCAGCGCCCGCAGCGAATTTCTGGCGGTAATGAGCCACGAAATTCGCACACCACTGAACGGTATTATCGGCACCGTGGACATGCTCAAGGGGACCTCCCTGGATGATGATCAACGCCACAACCTGAACGTGATTGAACAGTCCGGGAACAGCCTGCTGAACCTGATTAATGACATCCTCGATTATTCCCGCATCGAAGCGGGCAAAATGCCCATCGAGCAAACCAGCTTCAACCTGTTCAACCTGATCAATGAATCCCTGGCCCTGTTCCAGCACAAGGCACACGTTCACTCCAACACTCTGACACTCGACATTGCTCCCCATGTGGGCGAACGCTGCATGGGCGACCCGGTGCGGCTGCGACAAATTCTGGTAAACCTGATCAGCAACGCGGTGAAATTCACCGACAACGGCACCATCACCGTGCGGGTACAGAGGGATTCGGACAACGCGGATTACGCCTTGTTTGAGGTGCACGACAGCGGCATTGGCATTACCGAAGAGCAGCAGCGCCGACTCTTCGACCATTTTCAGCAGGGCGACAGCTCCACCAGCCGACGCTATGGCGGCACCGGCCTCGGGCTTGCCATTTGCCGGCAACTGGTAGAGATCATGGGAGGAGAAATCGGCGTAAACAGCCAGCCCAAACAGGGGTCTCGCTTCTGGTTCCGGCTCCCCATTCCTTCCACGGAACGCGCCGACACCTTTACCTGCGAACCCGTCGCTGACAACCAGCCCGGCCTGTCCGGCGGCCGATTGCTGATCGTGGACGATAACCACATCAACCTGATGGTGGCCGAGGGACTGTGCCAAAAACTGGGCTACGAGACGGAAGTGGCGGAGAGCGGGCTGGAAGCTATCGCCGTCTTGATGTCTGCACAGCAGCCCTTCGACCTGGTATTAATGGATTGCGAAATGCCAGACATGGACGGCTTTGAAACCTCGCGAGCGATTATCAAGCTGCAACAGGAAGGCCGCTTGCCCTGGGTTCCCATTATTGCCCTCACTGCCCACGCCATCCCGGACAAGATCCATGCCTGCCACGATGCCGGCATGATCGGGCATCTGGCCAAGCCGGTGAACCTGGCGCGCCTGCAAACCACCTTGCGGCAGATCCTTCGTGACGCCGGGGCACCACCTTCAAAACCCCATAACGTCTAATTCCAAAAAAACGCCCTGACTAATTCAGCCCCTTGAGCAACGAATCCACAATCCGCTCAAGATCATCCAGTGACGCGCACTGGCGGGCCAGCCGGCAATGGGGCAGATAACGATCCATCACCGCATCGCCGCTGTTCCAGCGGGAACGTGCTTCCGGGTTCAGCCACCACACCTGCTTCACTCGCCGACGAATCTGCTGCAGCACCTCTGCGCCTTCCGGGAGGTTGTTGTTGCGGGCATCGCCGAGAATGATAACGGTGGTATGGCTGTCCAGCTCCCGTTCACAACGGCGCCAGAAATCCGCAAACATTTCGCCGTAATCGGTGCCACTCCCGGAAAGACGGTC
This sequence comes from Alcanivorax sp., assembly GCF_002733835.1. Lineage (GTDB taxonomy): Bacteria > Pseudomonadota > Gammaproteobacteria > Pseudomonadales > Alcanivoracaceae > Alcanivorax. Next base: position 22,503 of record NZ_NVWY01000013.1, on the reverse strand, counting down.
CAGCACCCGTCCCACCGCCACGTCCGGGCTGTAGCGCTGAAAATCCTCGCTGATTTCATCAAAACGAGAGGCAAACGCAAAGCTGCGCACCCGTGGCAGCACATCATTCATGGCATAGAGAAACTGGAGCAGGAAACGGGCCGCATCGCTCACCGAACTGGAAACATCACAAATCACCATCACCCGGCTTTTCTGCACAGGCCGCTGACGCCAGTGCAATCGGGCAGGAACCCCATCGTGACGAATACCGGCCACCAGGGTGCGCCGGGCATCCAGCATGCCGCGCCGGCTTTTCTTCATGCGCCGCTGATGCAGACTGGCCAGGCGCCGAGCCATGCGGCGCACCAGGGTTTTCACTTCCTGGAATTCACGCAGATGCCGAAACGGCACCGCACGCATGGTCTGTTCCCGCAACGCCCTCCCCTTGCCTGCACCATGCAGCAAAAACTGGCGCCGCACATGGCCGGCGGCCTGCTCGCGCACCTCCCGTCGCCACTGGCGCAGCGCCTCCGCCCGCGCCTGGCGGGGCGCATCGCCCTGATCCAGCTGCAGAATGCGGTCATCCACCGCCCCCATCCCCATGTTCATCAGCAGGCGACGGGTATACAGGCCCTGCTGGGTAATCACCTCCATCTGGGTGAAATCCATTTGTGCTGCGGCCTCAGCCAGCCGCTGCTCCAGCTCGGCAGGGGTTTGTGCCGTCAGGTCGTCGTCGCCCGCCAGCCCATCATCGCCCTGGGAAGATTCACCCGCCTCGCCCGCCTCCTCAACGGGTTCGGGCATGGCGCTGTTGTTCGATGTGGCCGCCGCCGCGCCGGGCGTCACCGCAAAGAAACGCGCAAAGGTTTCCTCAAACGCAGGGCGATCGTCTTCGCGCTTCACCAGCGTCATCGCCAGGGCATCGTGAAAGCGTTGCCGCCCTTGATAGCCCACCAGTGCAGCCGCATCCATGCCCTGGCTGGCCTCGTCCGGCGATATTCGCAACCCCGCTCCCCGCAGCGCCTGCACAAATTCTGAAAGGCGACGGACCGGCATCAGCGTTTGCCCAGCTTGCGCAACCAGGCAGGCAACAACTCCCGTGCCAGGGTCACGTCCTGCTCGGTTTTTAAAACCAGATTGAGCGTATCTGCCACCAGCTCCTGCTCCAGCGAATCCGCATGCAACAGCACCAGCGCCCGGGCCCAGTCCAGCGTCTCGGAGATAGCCGGTAATTTCTTCATGTCCTGCTCGCGCAGGTACTGAATGAACGCCACCAGTTGCTCGCGCAGTCGTGCATCCAGATCCGGCACCCGTGCCGCCACGATGTTCGCTTCCAGCTCCGCTTCCGGGTAGGGAATATACAAGTGCAGACAGCGGCGTTTGAGTGCATCGGACAACTCGCGCTGGTCGTTACTGGTCAACAGCACCAGGGGCTGGTGGCGCGCCTTGACGGTGCCCAGCTCGGGGATGGAAATCTGGAAGTCCGATAGCAACTCCAAAAGAAACGCCTCGAATTCCTGATCCGCCTTGTCGATTTCATCGATCAACAGTACCGCAGGTTCTTCACTGCGGAGTGCATGCAACAGGGGGCGCGGCTCCAGAAAGGTTTCACTGTAGAACGCTTCACCCAAATCCCCCAGGCGATCCATGCTGGCTTCCAGGCTATCCGTATCGGCCAGCATGCCACCGAGCTTGTCGCGCAGCAGTTGCGTATACAGCAACTGCTTGCCGTACTTCCATTCGTATAGCGCCCGGCTTTCATCCAGCCCTTCATAGCACTGCAAGCGAATCAGCGGCGCTTCCAGAAAGGCGGCGGCCGCTTTTGCCAGCTCGGTTTTGCCCACCCCCGGCGGGCCTTCCACCAGCACCGGCTTGTGTAGCTGCGCCGCCAGGTACACCGCCAGCGCAATGCGCTCGCTGCAAATGTAACCCTGCTCGGAGAAGCTGCGAATAATGTCTTCGACGGAGTCGATACGGGTTTTCATGGGCACTCCTGCACAACCTTGCCAAGGCACAGCGAAAGCCAGACCTTGCCTGAGCCAGACAGAGTAACGCAGAGCACGACGGGAGACACTGGCCAACCACGACACAACACCGACAGGAAGCGGCGGCATGCCCAAAACCAGCGCAGGAAAAGGGTCAATAGGCGAGCACAGAACGGTTCGCCCGGGGCATCAATGCAGAATGATGTTGTCCGCCAGCACCACGGGCGCAATCTCGCTGACATCCTCGACAATGGGGTCGCCATCCATGCTGGACACATCAAAGCGAGCCGAGGTGACATCACCATCAATCATGTCGGGAATGGCATCGAGAAAGGCGTCCACATGCTCGGAGCCAAAATGGATTTCCAGCGCATCCAGGTTCGACCACTGCTGCCACACCATAATCACCCTGGGCGCATCCGCCTGCAGGTATACCTCATAGGCCAGACACCCCCGCTCTCCCCGCGACGCACTGGCAAGCGCCTGCACCAGCGCCAACGCATGGGGCTGTTCGTCTTCTTTCACGGGAAAGGAGCCTTTCACTATGATCATGGAGGGTCACTACGCTGGGAAAACGACCATTGTAGCACAATCGAGCCAACGCTGCCCGGACCCTGCCTGTTTTCAGCACAGGGGCTCGACTACAAACTATCGCAGAACTGCACCGAGTCGGAGACCGGCACCCGATCCACTCGGGCCTTGTTTGCCGCGATATCCGGGTCCTCGTACCCAAAGCTGATCCCCAGCACGATGGCCGTACTGGACGGGATCCCCAGCATTTCCCGCACATCGTCGGGATAGTAACGCATGCTGCCCTGGGCGCAGGCGCCCAGCCCATAGGCACTCATGGACAGCAGCAATGACTGCACGTACATGCCCACATCCAGTCCCACGGTGACGCCGAACTCCCGCTCCATGCCAATAAACGCCACATGGGGCGCATCAAACAACTCGAAATTGCGCAATTCGGCACGCTGGCGACCAGGACGGTCTTCGCGGGCAATGCCCATGCTGCCGTACAGCGCCATGGCGCAATCCACCTGGCGCTCCCGGTACACCCCCTCGAAACGCGGCAGGCTGTCATAATCCGGAGCAAAAGGGACGCCCTGAGTAACCTTTTCCACCATGCGCTCGCGCAGCGCATCGCGCACGGCACCGGACGCTACCCACACTTTCCAGGGCTGGATATTGCAGTTGGAGGGAGAGCGCTGGGCAAGCGAGAACACCGCGTCCAGCACCTCCTGAGGCACCGGTTTGTCGGTAAAGCCGCGTACGGAGCGGCGCTGAATCATGGCATCAGCCAGGGAAATATCGTGGGCGGTCATCAAGGGCTCCTGTCAACACTCGCTCCGAGTCTACCGGGGCGGAGAGACAGACACGATGACCGTAGCGATCAGGCCGCTTGTTCGGACGCGTCACGCATGGCCTGGCAGATCTGGTCGATCACCGGTGCAGCCAACTCCATGCGGCCGTCGCAGCCATCCACCCCAAAGCGCCGGGCGCAGTCAGGACAAAGCACATTGAACACCAGTTCTTCGCCGTGATTGCGAGCCGGCAACACTGCCCAGTGTTCCATCCGGGCCTGCTGGCCGATACGGTGATAATAATCCAGATTGACCTCACCACCGGGTTCAAAATCAAAGGTGGCAGGGCAACGGCTGCAATTGAGCCACATGTCGTACAGTGCTGCGGCGTCGTACGGATCCTTGGGATCAAAAGACATCGCCACCTCCTGTGGCAATCGGCGGCAACGTTGCGGTATTAACGTTGCTGAGTTCGCGACCCTTTTTAGTGCATTTTACGGCACAAACCCACGAATCACGTCACAAACCGCCATTTCATAGCCGATTACCTACCGCCATCTGCCTGCCGCCCAGCGCCATCATTTCCAGCTGCAGGCAGGCATGATCCGCCAACACACGGCGCGCAGCGGGGCTACTGTCGAGCATGGAAATACCGGCGCCAAACATGATCGCAATGGCCGCTTGCGCCTCCTGTTCTGCCGGCACCTGGACCCGCCCCTGGCTGGCGACCGCCTGACGCACGTCTTCGGCCAGCTCGTCCACCAGCAACTGTAATTCGCGCTGAATTCTCAACCGGTAGCGATCATGGCTACCCAGACGCTGCTGCACCAACAAGCGAAAATCATTGCCGTTCTCGGCAATATAACGGGTAAACCGCCCGACCAGCTCCTGCACCGCCTGGGCCGCACCGATTTCGATCATGCTGCGCCGCTCGTACTCCATGGCAGAGCGCAGCCGAAAGCAACAGGAGTCAATCAGCGCCAACCCCAGCGCTTCCATATCCGGAAAATGGTTATACAGGGAGGTGGCAGCCAGACTGGATTCCCGGGCCACTTCGCGCAGCCCCAGGCTGTCCAGGCCACGCCCGCCCGCCATAAGGTTTCGGGCGGATTCCAGAATCCGTTCCCGGGTTTGCCGTTTCTGGCGCTGTCGCGCTGTTTCAGCCATAACAGTATCACTAACGAATGTTAGTTAAATAATCCCATAAACGACGGCCACGGCGCAACAACGCAGCGGTTACAAAACAATCTTTGACAAACACTTGTTAGCTGGAAGAGAATTCGCCTTACAGATGTAAGGCCTAAGATTTGGCACACGGCCTGATCACGGCGCATGATCAGACAGCGCTACAACACAACCTGCCTGCCCGAGCAGGCAGCAAGGAAGCACAAGGGGAAAGCAATGAACTATTTCGTTACCGGTGCCACCGGGTTTATCGGCCGATTTCTGGTTGGCCGTCTGCTGAAACGCGACGATACCCGCGTTTTTGCCCTGGTCCGCTGTGGCTCCGAGTACAAGCTGGATGCCCTGCGCAGCCGGCTTGGCGTGGATGCCGACCGTCTGGTGGCCATCCATGGCGACATCAACGAAAAACTGCTGGGCGTGAGCAAGCGTGATCAGGATGACCTGAACGGGCAAATCGATCACTTTTTTCATCTGGCCGCCATTTATGACCTGACCGCCGATGAAAACACCCAGCGCTACACTAACATCGAAGGCACACGGCAAACGCTGAAACTGGCTGAAAAAATTCAGGCCGGCCGTTTTCACCATGTCTCCTCCATCGCGGCTGCCGGCCTTTACGACGGCACCTTTACCGAAGACATGTTCGAGGAAGCCACCGGGCTTGATGACGCCTACCTGCTGACCAAGCACGAATCCGAAGCACTGGTACGCCAGGAAAGCAAAATCCCCTGGCGCATCTACCGCCCTGCCATGGTCGTCGGCCATTCTGAAACCGGGGCCATGGACAAGGTGGACGGCCCCTATTACTTGTTCAAGTTCATCCAGAAGCTGAAAGACGTATTGCCCAACTGGATACCTCTGATCGGCGTGGAAGGCGGCCACTTCAACGTGGTGCCGGTGGATTTCGTGGCGGACGCCCTGGACCACATTGCCCACCAGCCTGACCACGATGGCCAATGCTTCCACCTGACCGCAGACCGCAGCTACAGCCTGGGCGAGATCATGGACATCATCGCCGGCGCCGCCCAGGCCCCGCGGGTGGCCTTGAAGCTGGAAAACCGCCTGTTCGATGTGGTCCCGGGCTTTGTTCGCAAGGGCGTCAGCGCCCTGACCCCCAACCTGCTGCTCAATGCCGCACTGGACAACCTGGACATCCCGCCCTCGGCCATGAAGTTCCTCACCTTCCCCACCGAGTACGATAACAGCCGCGCCAAAGCGGCTCTGGAAGGCACTGGCATCGCGGCACCGGAGCTGGAAAGCTATATCCAGCAACTGTGGGATTTCTGGGAAAACCATCTGGACCCGGACCGCGGCGAGCGCAAGGATGAACTGCAACCGCTGCCCACCCTGCCCGAACGGGTGGAAGGCAAGGTCGTCATGGTCACCGGTGCTACCTCCGGTATCGGCAAGGCCAGCGCGCTGAAGCTGGCTCGCGCCGGCGCCACCGTGCTGGTGATTGCCCGCACCGCCGAAAAACTGGAAGAAACCCTGCATGAAATCGACCAGCTGGGCGGCACCGCACAGGCCTACAGCTGTGATGTCTCCGACCTGACCGACGTGGACAATTTAATCCAGCAGGTCCTCGCCGATCATGGCCATGTGGATATTCTGGTGAACAACGCCGGGCGTTCCATTCGCCGTTCCGTGGTCCATGCGTTTGACCGTTTCCACGATTACGAACGCACCATGCAGCTCAATTACTTCGGCGCCCTGCGACTGATCATGCAGCTGATGCCCAGCATGATCGAAAACGGCGGCGGCCATGTGATTAACATTTCCAGCATCGGCGTGCTCACCAATGCACCCCGCTTTTCCGCCTATGTGGCCTCCAAGGCGGCACTGGATGCTTTCACCCGCTGCGCCTCCAGCGAGCTGGCCCACGAGGGGATCCGCTTTACCACTATCAACATGCCGCTGGTGCGCACACCGATGATCGCGCCCACCAAGATCTACAACCACGTGCCGACCATCAGCCCCACCCAAGCAGCGGACATGATCTGCGACGCTATTGTGCGCCAGCCAAAACGCATCGCCACCAACCTGGGCGTCATGGGGCAGGTGATGCACTTCATCACCCCCCGGGTCACCGAAACCATCATGAACACCGGCTACAAGTTGTTCTCGGATTCCTCTGCCGCCCTGGGAGACAAGGAGGGCACACCGAAGAAGATCCGCCGCGAACAGGCCGCTTTCTCGCGGTTGTTCAAAGGGATTCATTGGTAATTTGACGCCTGACGCCTGACGCCTGACGCCTGACGCCTGACGCCTGACGCCAAAAATTAAAGCCTAAGGAAAAACCGGCTCAACCCGGTTTTCGTTTAATTTTTTCTCGTTATGCGTCCAGCGTCAGGCATCCAGCCTCCCATAAAAAAAGGCCCCGAAAACGGGGCCTAATTGTTTCCGGAGACAACCGGAAGCATACGCAGCGGGATCAGATCCCGCAGTCATAGTGCCGCCGACCGCACCGCCCCGCCTTGACGTAGATCAGGTTTTTTTTCTGTACTGCACAACCGCATCCCCTGACGATCGCCAGACATTACCCAGCGCTTTGCGGATTGCCCGCCTGGGCCGCCAGCACCGGCGCCAGTGACGGAGGCGAGTACGTCGGGCCTTTCAACACCTTTCCTCGCTCATCCTTCACCGGCTTGCCATCAGCCCCCAACTTGCTCATGTTGCTGCGATGCACTTCTTCGCAGCAGGCATTCAGGTCGATACCAAAGGTGTGCCCGGCGCCGTAGGTGACATAGTTGATATCGGTAAGCGCATCCGCCACTTCCACCAGGTCAACCTGAAACCGATCCAACGCCTCCAACTGCTCACGGGCCTGGGCCAATGTGGAGAGAAACGCCTGCTGGGCATCACTGGCATTCTGACACGTCGCTTCGGCCAGCTCGTGAAATTCCTCCAGCAACAAGGCCAGACGCAGGCGCACGGTCGCATCGTCCGGCACCACTGGCCGAGGCTCCACGGGCAAGGAAAATGCCCGATGAAACTCCCCAACCTTATGAAAGTTGCTAACCTCAGACTTCATCGGCATGAATTTCTTCCAGAAAAGCCAGTATTTCCCGGTTCACTTCGGCCGCCTGCTCCATCTGGATCCAGTGGCCGCATTGATCCAGCATCACGGTACGCAGGTCCGGAATGTAATCCGGCATGCGCTGCAGCGCTTTCTGGCCAAACATGATCACCGGGTCCTGCAGGCCACCGATAAACAGGGTCGGCATCACGATCTGCCAGTCAGTGTCATCACGGCTTTCTTCCCAGGAAGCATCCATGGACCGGTACCAGTTGATCGGGCCAGTGAAACCGCTGTGCTCAAAACGCTCCACGTAATAAGCCAGGTCCTCTTCGCGCATCCAGCGGGGCTGGGTCGCCGGAACCGGCATGGACTGAAGGAAGCCGGTATCATCCGGGCCGACCTTGAAATCCGCGATCCCGTCGGCGGAAAGACCATGAAAAATACACCGCAAGCTGTACGACACGTCAGCCTCAAGCTCTTGCTCAGGCAGGGCCGCTTGCTGGAAGTACAGCATGTAGAAAAAACGGTCCTCGAACAGCTTGCGCATGGCGGTAGTAGGCGGCTCGGGCGCCGGGCCACCATAGGGAACAGACATACCGATCACCGCTCTGATTGCTTTGGGATATCGGCGTGCCACCTGCCAGGCCAGCCCACAGCCCCAGTCATGCCCCATCAGGATGGCGCTGTCATAGCCCAGCGCCTTAATCAGGGCCATTACATCCTCAACCAGCACACTCTGCCGGTAAGCATCGGCCTCTTTGGGACCACCGGTAAAGCCGTAACCGCGCAAATCCGGAGCCACCGCGTAATAACCGGACTGGGCCAGCACCGGCAGCTGGTACCGCCAGGAAGCCCAGCATTCCGGGAAACCGTGCAAACACAGCACCAGGGGCGCACCGGCTTCGCCAGCCTCCGCCACAAAAAAATCCAGCCCATTGGCAGGAATCTGTCGCTCTCGCGTAAACGCCATACTCATATCCTAATTCAAGGCCGGGTAACAAACAGTCAGACGGCTACTTACCCGGCACCACTAAAATGCTATTGTTGGCATAAGGCACATGCCTGAATTTGACAGCAAGCACTGCCGCTGACAAGCACAGGCCGGCGCCCCGCGCCTAGTGATACTGCGGCAGGCCGAGAGAAACACAAAGGAACAACCCGCACAGCCACACCAGGGACGTAACTGTGAGCACGCCAAAGGGCCCCGAACAATCCAGCCCCCCCCAACGCACCCGCCTCGGCGAGTGGCTGGCACCCTATATCCCGGCCTATTTCCCGGTGGCCTGGAAGCTGGGCCTGTCCATCTCCCTGCTGATCCTGTGCGGCATGACCATCCTCGGCACCCTGCTGCTCAACAATCAGCTCAGCCGCATGCGCGACCAGGCAGACAGCTTTGGCACCGCCATCGCCCAGCAACTGGCCAACACCGCCCGCGAACCACTACTGGCGGACGACACCTTCTTTCTCAAGGTACAACTCAACAACCTGGCCCGCAGCGACAGCGTTCGCGGCGCCGCCCTGTTCGGTCGCGACGGCAACCTGATCGACAAGGCCGGCATTCTGCCGCTGGCCGCCAGCCCACTGCATGAGCAGGTAAAACGCTGGGATCTGGAAGACGAGCCCGTCACCACCTACTACGCCCCGATCAAGATCAGCGATGCGGTGGCCGGCCACACCGCCATTTCCCTGTCTGACCGCCCCATCGTGGCAGCCCGCCAGGCCGTGCAGGACACCATGGTGACCGCCACCCTGATCATGAGCGTGATCGCCATTATCGTTGCTTTCCTGATCAGCCGCCGCCTGGCCCAGCCGATTCATGACCTGCTGGCTGCCACCAGCGCCATGCGCAAGGGTGACCTCAACTACCGCATTCAGGATCGCCGCAACGACGAAATTGGCGGCCTGATCGAAGCCTACAACACCATGGCCCACGGCATGCTCGAAAAAGACCAGGTAGAACGGGTGCTGCAACGTTTCGTCAGCCCGTCCGTAGCACGCAACATGATGGCTGATCTGGATCAGGTACAACTCGGTGGCCGTGACGTTTCCGCCACGGTGGTCTTTGCGGACATCGTCGGCTTTACCCGGTTGTCCGAAAACCTGGCGCCGGACGCCATCGCCGACATGCTCAATGTCTATTTTGATGCTATCACCACGGCCACCAGCTTTTATCGGGGGACCATCGACAAATACATGGGTGATTGCGCCATGATCGTCTTCGGTGTGCCGGAGAAAGATGATGAACACCTGTTCCACGGCCTGTGTTGTGCGGTGATGATCCAGCGGCTGGTAGAGCGCCTCAATGAACACCGCCATGCCCACGGCCAAACCACCGTGGAATTCCGCATTGGCATCAACTCCGGTGACATGCTGGCCGGCAATCTGGGGTCACGCGATCGCATGCAGTACACCGTGGTGGGTGACGCGGTCAATTTGGCTTCACGGCTGTCGAACATGGCCGGCGGTAACGAAATCATTGCCGCCGCGCCGCTTCTGTCCAACCCCAATATTGCCTCCCGGGTTCGCGCCACCGAATCCGGGGCCATGCGGATTCGCGGCAAAGAAAACCCCGTGGGCACCTATCGTATCGATGGCGTTCACGCCTTGTCCGAAACGCTGATGGAACAGCGTATTGCCCAGTTTCTGGCAAAACTGAATACGGAGCATCAACGTGTACAAGGCGAGTAGCCTGACCCTGGCCACGGTACTGGCTGGCTGTGCCACCCTCGGCAACCCCCACCCGGAAAGCGATGTCAGCGCTGCGCTGGAACAACACAATTACAGCCGGGCCGCCGCCATTATTGAACAAACCAAACCCAGGCACCCCGAATACCCGGCCTTGCAGGAGCAATACCCCGGAATCCGCCAGGCCAGCAAGGCGTACCGCCAGCACATCATTCTCCAGGCCCAGGAACTGGGCAGAAACCAGCAATGGGATGATGCCTTCAACCTGTTGAACCAGAACCGCGACAAGGTACTGAACCCGGCGGCCATGGATGAATTAAGCACCGCCTTATCCACACAGGAAGAGCGCCAGCTGAACCAGTTACTGGCAGAGAGACGCCAGGCCCAGGCTGTCGCCATGCTGGCCAACGACAGGCTGGAACAGCAGCTGGCCGACTTTCATGCGCCCCACGCCAAGCAGGAACGCCAGAAGCTGGCCGAGGAGCGTCAGCAGCTGATTCAGGACCTGACCACCCTGGGCGAATATTTCGGTGAGCGGGAACAGTGGATGCTGGCCCGCGACCTGCTGCGTTCCGCCCATCAACTGGCCCCCCAGGCCGAACCCTCCCCGGTCCTGGCACAGGCCCAGCAGGTACTGAACAACGAAGAACAGCGCGCCCGCGCCAAGCGTAACCTTGCTCTGCAAACCCAGGCAGAACAACTGATGAGCCGCTACCAGCGCAACGGTCAGCTGCAATCGCTGCTCGCCGCCCGCGCCTTCCTGAACCGGCACCCGGGCAACCCGGCTCTGGCAAGTCATCGCAAACGTCTGGAGCAATGGTGCCGTCGCCGGTTTGCGGAAGAGATGAATACAGGGGAGGCGCTCTACGCCCGCGGCCAGTATCGCGAGGCTTACCGAATCTGGAAACAGGTCGCCCCGCTGTATCCGGACAACGAAGAACTCAACAAGAAACTGGAACGCAGCCAGCGAGTGCTGAGCAACCTGCGCAGCCTCCAGCAATCCTGGCCCTGACCGGGCACAACCATGACCGCATAAAAAGGTTCTTCGCACATTTGAGGGAAGAAGACTGATCTGGTCGAAGGTCGAACGTCAGAAGTCTGACGCCTGACTTCAGACGTATGGCCCGCCAGCTTCCCGCTAATCCACGATGAACATAAAAAAACGCGCCGAAGCGCGTTTTTTAACTCGAACGAAGCAAGACCCGTCATAACTACAGGTCTGAATCTCCCTCCGCCTGACGATCCACCCCTGGAACCTTCCTGGGCTGTTTGTCCTCGATGTCCTTTTTGGTGGCCGGAATCGGCGCATCCTGCTCATTGAAGTAGGCATCACGGAAATCCTGCGGCACCGGTGTGCGCCCTTCAAAAATATGATCCAGAGTCTGGGGAATCGGATTCTTCTCCACCTGCTCCAGTTCGCCATCATCGTTAAGACGGAACTGCAGGGCGGTGAGCCCCATGTACTTCTCGCGGCTCATTTGCACCAGACGATCATTGTTGGCCAGAATCGTCGGTTTCAGGAAAACCATCAGATTACTCTTCACCCGGTCCTTGCTGGTAGACCGGAACAGGAACCCCAACAGCGGGATGTCACCCAGCAGCGGCACCTTGCGCACCGTAACGCGAATATCGTCCTTGATCAGGCCACCCAGGGCGATGGTCTCAGCATCATCGGCCAGCACCGTACTTTGCAACTTGCGGGTCGTGGTAACGATATCCACGGCATCACCGGCGGAGTCCTTCACCGCAGAGTTTTCCTGCTCCAGCTCCAGACGAATGGTGGACAAGCCCGCCACATGCGGGGTGACTTTCAGTGTCAGACCCACATCTTCACGCTGAATGGTGGTGAACGGATTGGATACCCCGGAACCCGTGTTGGTGCTTTGCCCGGTCACGAACGGCACATTTTCACCAACAACGATGGAGGCTTCTTCGTTATCCAGGGTCAGGATGCTCGGCGTGGACAGCAGATTCACATCTGACGAAGTGGAAAGTGCCTGAACCAGGGCGCCCCACTTCAAGTCGCCGTTGGAATCGGTTTCACCCAGCCCGGCGGTAATACCGTCGCCCAGGCTCAGGCCAGAAGGGTCATCAGTGGCCAGGGCCTGGACGATGGAATTGATACTCAACCCACCGCCACCAAAATTCACTGCGCCGACGCCACTTTCATTGCTGCCGCCCACGTACTGAAAGCCCAAATTCTTACCCTGCTCGCCGGAGATCTCTACAATCGCCGCCTCAATCAGGATCTGCGCACGGCGCACATCCAGCTGGCTGATCACCGACTGCAGCTCACGCATCATGCTCGGTTCAGCCCGGATCACCAGCGCGTTCAGGGATTCATCTGCCTGAATGGACACCTTACTGTTATTGGATGATGCGGCTGTGGCGCTCTTGCTGTCGCCGCCCGCCTTGGTCACCGATGCGCCATCGGCAAAATTCTTCAATAGCTCCGCCAGCGTCTTGGCATCGCCATGGCTAAGACGGATGACTTGCACACCACCATTATCCGTTTCTTCCGTGTCCAGGCTGCGGATCATCTGCACCATACGCTGACGGGTAACTCGATCCCCTTTGATAATCAGCCGATTGGTCCGCTCATCTGCCACCACGGTCACCCCGCCTTCCGGGGTTTTACCGCGACGACCGCCCGTCTGTGGCGTCAGGCTTTCCAGCATCTTCACCATGTCACCAGCGAAGGCATACTTGAGCTTGATCACCTGAACGTCTTCGGATTCCGCACTATCCAGGCTGGCAATTATCGCTTCCATGCGACGGATGTTGTCCATGTGATCACTGATGATCAGCGCATTGGCAGACCCCACCGCCGCCAGATGGCCGTACTGGGGCACCAATGGGCGCAGTACTGGCACCAACTCTTCCACCGGCGAGTTTTCCACCGGAATTACCCGGGTCACCAACTCTTCTCCACCGGCTGCATTCTCGCCCACCAGCGGCAGATTGCTCTGTTTGGCCGTGGTGTTGGGCACAATCTTGATGATGTCGCCGGCCGGCACCGCCGCATAGCCGTGGACCTGAAGCACGGACAGGAACAACTCATAGACTTCGCTGGAGGTAAGCGACTTGGTGGACACCACCGTCACGTCCCTGGCCCGGACCCGGGGGTCGACCACGAAGTTCTTGCCGGTCATGTCGGCCACCTGGCTGATAAACGCCTGAATATCCGCATTGCGAATATTCACCGTCCAGCTCTTGCCGTCATCACTGGCCTGCACTTCGTTCGTTGTCCGCGCATGGGCTGTGGTCGCCATGACGGCCGACAGTGCCAACAGCATTATTATTCTTGATAGAGACGTTCTGAAAAAAGGCGTCATAAAACCACTCACTAAGGCGGATAGTTCACGGTAAATTGCTGGTCACCCCGTTGCACCACGATGGATGCCTGCTGGGTGTCCTGATACGAACGCAGAGCCGCCATGTCGTTGCTTTCTGTTCCCAGCGGGTGTCCGTTAACCGAGAGGATTACGTCATCGCTTTGCAGGCCAACCTGCGCAAGCAATTGTTTTGGAGCACGCTTGCCCAACCGGTAACCGGCGCTGCCACCATCAGTGACAGGCTCCAGCCCCAATTGGCCAATAATAGCGGTGCGCTGGCGTGCCAGATCGGCCCCGCCCCCATTGCCGTCTGGCACAGTGGGCGCCGGGCGCGGCGCGGGCTCGCGCGTCACTTCCGTCACACCGCCCAGGGCATTGTCGCTCCAGCGCAGCGTTTCCAGTCGACCCGCCCGGCGCAGGATCACCCGGTCGGGGTAAACCTCTTCCAGCTTGGCGTTACCGGGAATGCTGTCACCGATATGGTACAGCTCTCCCTCTTTACCTTTCTCGGCAATAATCGCCGTGGCGCGCTTGGTATCGGCATTCTGGAAGACCCCCAGCAGCTCCAGGCGCAGACGGGTATCGGGGGCGTCGGTGGGCTTGTCATTGCCGGTGCTGGCCACTGGCTCATAGTTTCCAAACAGTTGCCAGTTATCGATCTGGGCCTGGGAGAGGGTCGGGGCATCGCCAGATGAAGACACTTCCAGGCGGGTCCGGGTATTCGCAGGCACGGGCTCGCTGGGGCCATACCACAATAGCCATACGGTCTGCGCCAGCACATAGGCCAACGCGACCACCAGCAATACAGCGATCACCCACCGAAGCGGTGCGCCCCATTGCTGCTGCTTTCCCCAACTCGCCAGTTGCGACATAACCGTCCTGCGACTTCCTTTATCGTTATTGCCGATTACCGATATGGCAGAGGCTACAACCTACCGGATTCTACGGCTTATTATTGCAATATAGTGTTACTGACCACCCGGCAGGGCAAAAGGTTGCGACATCTGGAATACCACATCCTCCGGATTGCCTCCCTGGCTCACCCCCAACAGCATGGGCCAGGCTCGCCGCACTTCCAGTTCGAAGCGCCCATCTGCAAGCCGGGCATCCACCAACGACTCACTCTCCGGGCCCACCACCTGCAAGGCAGGTTGCTCATTGTCCATGCTCAAACGGCCTTGCAGCACCGGTACCGTTGCGGAGCCATTGCGGCCCCAAGTGACCGTGCCGCCGCCGTACTGCAGCGTGCCCTGCAATGCCTTGATCTTGCCATCACCAAAGGTAACCTGCATCAAGGTTGCGTCCACACGCCCGTCTGCACTGCCCTGGGGAATATGGTCAGCCACCAGCGCCACCGGCAACGACAGCCGGGTCTGCTGCAACTGCCAATCGCCCCAATCGGCGCCCAGCCAACCGGACAGACGCGCGGCGTCATCGTTGCTATGCATTTTCAACGCCAGGCCCGGCACCAGGCCGTGCCAGTCCAGCGCCCATTTCACCGAGCCCTGACGGCGTTGCCATTGCCAGTCAGCCTGCCCATCCCACCAGAGCCCCTGAGGGTTGGTCAGCACCAAGGGGGCACCACCGGGCCGCAAGGGCGGGACACGCTCCACCAACACAGCGGCCGGCATCAGCAGCAGCAAGAACAGTAGCAGACTGGCGCTGAAAAGCAGCGCCAGTGTTATTTTTCGTGGCATAACGGAGCCGGTTTCCTGTCAGCCGATCAGAACGGGATGTCGTCGTCGAAGTCATCCGCCGGGCCACTGAAACCGCCGCCCTGGTTGCTATTCTGGTTCTGCGGCGGCTGGCCGCCTCCGGACTGGCTATCATTGCCGTAACCGCCCTGGTTCCCTTGAGGCGCAGAAGACTGGGCATAGCCGCCGCCCTGGCCGCCACCGTCACCGCGCCCATCCAGCATTTGCATTTCGTTGGCCACGATTTCCGTGGTGTAACGATCCTGGCCGTCCTGCCCCTGCCATTTGCGGGTACGGATAGAGCCTTCGATGTACACCTTGGAGCCTTTTTTCAGGTACTCGCCAGCAATTTCACCCAGCTTGTTGAAGAACACCACCCGGTGCCATTCAGTGCGTTCCTGCATCTGGCCGCTCTGGCGGTCCTTCCAGCTTTCGCTGGTGGCCAGCCGCACATTCGTGACAGCGCCACCGCTGGGCATAAAGCGGGTTTCCGGATCCGCCCCCAGGTTACCAATCAAAATTACCTTGTTAACGCCGCGCGCCATGTTTCTCTCCGTGACTTCTTATGGTCTGACTACTGTCTATCTTCTCGTCATCGCCGCTGGACGACAAACTCAATCAAGCTGTCCATTGTGTCAGCTTTGTCCGGCTCCGGCGACACCCTGTAACTGTTGTTCATCCAGCTGGCCGGCATCCACCTTCAGCAGAGCCAGAGCCTGCTCTTCCACAATCACTGTTTCTACCACCCCGGGCACGGATTTCAGCCGCTCTGCCAAGGCCTGCCAGTCCTGCCCGGGAGACAACGGCAGGACCCGGTTATCCAGCTTGGGCAGCTCTTTCATGCCCACCAACACCAGCAACCAGATCAACGCCAGCAACCCGCAGCCATAAAAAACCGCTTCCGCGCCCACCCATTGATACAGCGCGCCCCCCATTTGCCCGCCGACAAACACACCCAGAAACTGGCTGGTGGAGTACACCCCCATGGCCGTTCCCCGTGTGCCGGCCGGGGCAGCACGCCCCACCAGTGAGGGCAGCAAGGCTTCCAGCAGGTTAAAAGCCGTAAAGAAAACCAGCAAGGCGAGGACAAAATGCCACAATTGCGCGCCAGCCAGCGCCAGCAGCAACTGGGAAACCGCCAGCAACACCACCGCCAGACGCTTCATCGGCACCGCTCCGCGGCGCTCCGCCCGGATAATCAAGGGCACCATGGCCAGGAACCCTGCCACCAGCACCGCCAGATACAGCAAGCTGTGGCTTTGCAGCGTCAGCCCCAGGCGCTCACTGAGCAGGGCAGGCACCACCACAAAGGATGCGGTCATGATCAGGTGCAGGCTAAAAATGCCCACATCAAAACGCAGCAATGTCTTACTACCCAATACGCGGCGGAAGCGCTCCGACGCGGGCAATGCCTCACCCTGCAAGGCTTTCGGAGCCGGCACCACAAAAGCAACCAGCAAGGCAAAGCCCCCCAGCACCGAGGTCATCCAGAACAGGCCGGACAAGCCCAGCCATCCCGCCAGCAGGGGGCCAAGAATCAGCGCCAGCACAAAAGAGCCGCCCACCGACATGCCAATCAGCGCCATGGCCCGGGTACGGTGCTTTTCCGTCACCACATCACCAATCAACGCCATGATCACGCTGGCGATGGCCCCGGCCCCCTGCAGCGCCCGCCCCGCAATCACGCCGTAAATATGGTCACTCATGGCTGCCACTGCGCCACCGGCAATAAACAGCAACAGGCCGATCAACAACAACGGGCGACGCCCAAAACGGTCCGACAGCATGCCAAACGGAATCTGCAGCAATGCCTGCATCAGGCCATAGGCGCCAATGGCCGTACCGATCAAAAGCGGGGAAGCCCCTTCAAGCGCCTGCCCGTAGACTGCAAAAATCGGCAGAATCATGAACAAACCAAACATCCGCAACGCAAAAATCGTTGCCAGATAACCGGTGGTTTTCAGTTCTGTCCGCTGCAGGGCATGGGAAGATGATGCCGTCATGAACCGTTTTCGCTCCTAACCCGGAGTGGCCTCAGCACCGCAGCACATCGCTGCTGCAACCCCGGCCGATACAAAAGGGCACGCAGTGTAGCAGATTCCGGCTCCGCCAGAACCCGAACAGCACACCTGCAGCACTCAGCCTTTGATCGTGAAATCGGTAAAACTCGAGTGCATCAAATTGAACCCCCGCCAAAGCGGTGATAAATTGACAGGCTGATCAGTTTTTTTTCTTAGGTGTTTGCCTGAGCAATCACGGACGGGGCCAATGAATAGCCAAGAACATACCCAGCAAGTTTACGTGGTCGGCAGCCAACAGCTGCAAAACGCTCTGCTTACAGAGTTTCTCGTCAAGGAAAACGTGGCAGCCAAGAGCATTCCCACCGCCCTAGATATCACCACCGAGATCCTTCGTGAACAGAACCAGAACCTGTTTCTGGTGGACTATCACTCCGTAGACGTGAACGAAGTCATTGCTCACTTGCTGGAAGCCGACCAGGAAGTGGAAAGCGATGTCCTGATCGCCGTGTTCAACGTGGACAGCGATGAGTCACTCTCCAAACTGGCCGGGCTCCCCATGGTCAACGGCGGCTTCCAGCACGATTGCCCCCAGGCCCTGCTCAGCAAAGGCATCAAGGCCATTTTCGATGGTGAGCTGTGGTTCCCGCGCGCCGTCCTGCAGACCTACCTGATGAAGAGCCGGACCTTCAACAAGACGTTCTCGCGTAGCGAAGTCAGCCTGACAGACCGGGAAGTGGAAGTGCTGAAAGTGATGGCCACCGGCGCCAAGAACTCGGAAATCGCCAGCAGCCTGAATTTGAGCCCGCACACCATCAAGACCCACATCTACAACATCTTCAAAAAGATCAACGCCTCCAACCGCCTGCAAGCGGTGAACTGGGCCCAGGAAAACCTGTAACCACGCCTGACGCAAGACGCCAAATGCCTGACACCGGCTTTTCGCATCCTGCGTCTGGCGTCGGGCGTCCAGCGTCCCTTATACTGCCCTGTTCATTTTGACAGTACTCAGGGGCAGTAGATGGATACCATTCTGGTTCGTGGCGCACGCACCCATAACCTGAAGAACGTGGACCTGGATATTCCCCGGGACAAGCTGGTGGTGATTACCGGCCTGTCCGGCTCCGGCAAATCGTCCCTGGCGTTCGACACCCTGTACGCGGAAGGTCAGCGCCGCTATGTGGAATCGCTGTCCACCTACGCCCGCCAGTTCCTGTCGATGATGGAAAAGCCCGATGTGGACCACATCGAAGGGCTGAGCCCGGCGATTTCCATTGAACAGAAGTCCACCAGCCACAACCCGCGCTCCACCGTGGGCACCATCACCGAAATCTACGACTATCTTCGCCTGTTGTTCGCCCGGGTCGGCGAGCCACGCTGCCCCGAGCATGATGCCCCGCTGGCCGCGCAAACCATCAGCCAGATGGTGGACCAGGTGCTGGCCATGGAGGAAGGCAGCAAGCTGATGCTGCTGGCACCGGTGATCCGCGAAAAGAAAGGCGAGCACGTTCACCTGTTCGAGGAGTTGCGCGCCCAGGGTTTTATCCGGGTACGCATTGATGGCCGCATCTACGACATGGACGACACTCCTGACCTGGACAAGAACAAGAAGCACACCATCGAAGTGGTGGTGGATCGCTTCAAGGTACGCGACGACCTGCAGAACCGCCTGGCGGAATCCTTCGAGACCGCCCTGAATCTGGCCGACGACATTGCCGTGATCGCGCCCATGGACGGCGACGGCGAGGAAACCACCTTCTCTGCCAAATTCGCCTGCCCCACCTGCGGTTATTCAATCCCGGAGCTGGAACCGCGCCTGTTTTCGTTCAATAACCCGGCCGGTGCCTGCCCCAGCTGTGACGGCCTGGGCATGAAACAGTTCTTCGATGAAGACAAGGTCATCAACTCCGACGAGCTGTCTCTCTCCGAGGGTGCCATCCGGGGTTGGGACCGACGCAACGTGTACTATTTCCAGATGCTCAACTCCCTGTCCCAGAGCATTGGCTTCGACATGGATGCGGCCTTCAAGGACCTGCCCAAAGAGGTTCGCAAGAAAGTACTGCACGGCACCGGCAAGGAAAGCATCGAGTTTCGTTACCTGAACGACCGCGGCGATATCATCAAGCGCAACCACCCTTTCGAAGGCATCATTCCCAACATGGAGCGCCGTTACCGGGAAACCGAATCCGATGCGGTACGCGAAGACCTGCTCAGCTACATGTCGACCTCCAGCTGCCCCAGCTGCAACGGCTCGCGCCTGCGTGAAGCCGCCCGTCATGTCTTTATTGAACAAACCACTTTACCCGAAGTAGTACGCTTGGCGGTGGGCAAGGCCCACGCCTACTTCAGCGCGCTCACGCTGCCCGGCAGCAGAGGCGAAATCGCCGACAAGATTCTCAAGGAAATCCGCGATCGCCTGCAGTTTCTGGTTAACGTGGGGCTGGAATATTTGACGCTGGAGCGCAGTGCAGAAACCCTTTCTGGTGGTGAGGCCCAGCGCATTCGTCTGGCCAGCCAGATCGGCGCCGGCCTGGTGGGCGTGATGTATGTGCTGGATGAGCCCTCCATCGGCTTGCATCAGCGTGACAACGAACGCCTGCTCAGCACTCTCACCCGCCTGCGGGACCTGGGCAATACGGTGCTCGTGGTGGAGCACGATGAAGACGCTATTCGTCTGGCTGATCACGTCATTGATATCGGTCCCGGGGCCGGTGTCCACGGCGGCGAGGTTATCGCCCAGGGCAGCGCCCAGGACGTGGCGGACAACCCCGCGTCACTCACCGGTGACTACCTGTCCGGCCGTAAACAAATCGCCATTCCCGCTCAGCACCGGCAGCACGATGACAACCGCTGGCTGACCTTGCACGGCGCCACCGGCAACAATCTGAAAGGACATCCCCTGAACATTCCGGTAGGCCTGCTGACCTGCATCACCGGCGTGTCCGGCTCCGGCAAGTCCACGCTGATCAACAGCACCCTGTACCCGCTGGCGGCTACCAAACTCAACAAGGCCACCACCCTGACCGCGTCTCCCCATGAGTCCATCGAAGGCCTGGAGCATTTCGACAAGGTAGTGGACATTGACCAGAGCCCCATCGGTCGCACTCCCCGCTCCAACCCGGCCACCTACACCGGCATTTTCACCCCGGTGCGGGAACTGTTCGCAGGCACCCAGGAAGCCCGCGCCCGCGGCTACAAACCCGGCCGCTTCAGCTTCAATGTGAAAGGCGGCCGCTGCGAGGCCTGCCAGGGTGACGGGGTCATCAAGGTAGAAATGCACTTCCTGCCCGACATCTATGTTCCCTGTGAAGTCTGTGAAGGAAGACGCTACAACCGGGAAACCCTGGAAATCACCTACAAGGGGAAAAATATCTTCGAAGTGCTCGACCTGACCATCGAAGATGCCCGCGAGTTTTTCGATGCCGTACCGTCGCTGGCACGCAAACTCCAGACCCTCATGGATGTGGGCCTCAGCTATGTGAAACTCGGCCAGGCAGCCACCACGCTATCCGGCGGCGAAGCCCAGCGGGTCAAACTGGCCAAGGAATTGTCCCGTCGGGATACCGGCAACACCTTGTACATCCTCGACGAGCCCACCACCGGCCTGCACTTCCATGACATCCAGCTCCTGCTGGACGTACTCAATCGCCTGGCAGACCACGGCAACTCCGTAGTAGTGATCGAACACAACCTGGATGTAATCAAGACCGCTGACTGGATCGTGGATCTGGGTCCCGAGGGCGGCGATGGCGGCGGTGAGATCATCGCCGAAGGCACTCCGGAAGAGGTCGCCAAGGTGAAAGGCAGCCATACCGGACGTTTTCTTAAACCCATGCTTGGATAATGCAACGCCCCGGATACCGGCACGGGGCGGCAAGGATGCCAAGCTCCTGTCCGTCTCTTTCTTAAAGGGCCATCGCAGGAGTTTCGCCGTGACGAACAGCACATTTCCACGCCCTGTCACGCAGCCGCAGCCTGCCCCCCACCAGCCCGTCATATTTGGCTTTCAGACTCACCCTCAATCACCAACCTGGAGGCGAGTCATGAAACGGATTGACGCATTGAAAGGCTGCATCGCAGCACTGGTCATGGGCTCTGCCGCTGTAGCCTGTGCCGCTCAGGCACCAGATCACGACACACCAGGTGACGCCAATCGCAAAGCGCCACACCACGCCGCAGCCCACAGCAGTAGCGTATCGCTGGGCCCCCGCCCCTATTACCTGGTCTCTGATATGGATGCCGGGCCTGTCAAAGAAGCCCTGCAGGCCTGCGCTGCGGAGCGCCGCCCGCAGCGACGAAGCGACTTTTCCATCGGCCACCGCGGTGCGCCGCTGCAATTCCCGGAACACACTGAAGAATCCTACCGTGCAGCCGCGCGTATGGGCGCTGGCATTGTGGAATGTGATGTCACCTTTACCAAAGACCGGCAGCTGGTTTGCCGTCATTCACAGTGCGATCTGCATACCACCACCAACATCCTGGAAACCGAACTGGCCAGCCAGTGCAGTGAACCGTTCAGCCCCTTTGATGGCACACACGCCGCCAGTGCGAAATGCTGTACCAGTGACATCACTCTGGCCCAATTCAAAACCCTGAAAGGAAAGATGGATGGTGCCAACCCTCAAGCCACCACCGTTGACGAGTACCTGAATGGCACCCCCGACTGGCGCACCGAACTCTACAGCCAGCGAGGCACCCTGCTCAGCCACAGGGAAAGCATCGCCCTGTTCCGCCAGCTGGGAGTCAAGATGACCCCGGAACTGAAGGCCCCGCAAGTCCCCATGCCCTATCAGGGCGATTACAACCAGCAGGACTATGCACGGCAAATGATCCGTGACTACCAAGAGGCCGGCGTCAGCCCTCACCGCGTCTATCCACAATCATTCAATCTGGAGGATGTTCTCTACTGGTTATCGGCCACACCGGCCTTTGGCCGCCAGGCGGTCTACCTGGACGGCCGTGACAGCAGCGGACTGGACCCGCAAAATCCCGGGACCTGGCAACCCGACATGGCCACACTGAAAGGCTACGGGGTCAACATCATCGCCCCACCGCTATGGATGCTTGTCACCACCGACGCCCAAAACCGTATCGTACCCAGCCTCTATGCCCGCTCCGCGCAACAGGCAGGCCTGGAGATGATTGCCTGGTCCCTGGAACGCTCCGGGCCACTGGCCAACGGCGGAGGCTGGTACTATCAGAGCATCCCTTCTGCCACTAATAACGACGGCGATACCCTAGCGCTACTGGATGTACTGGCTCGTCAGGTGGGCGTCATCGGCGTGTTCTCCGACTGGCC
>NZ_NVWY01000012.1 GCF_002733835.1 Alcanivorax sp. | reverse complement strand
ACTGCTCTCTTGATGTCGGACGACTGGAATCGTACGCGCTGATTGACCAGTTAAGTGAGCAAGAGCCTGTGGAATTGGTCTGTTCAGCGTTTAATGTGCATCGTTCCTGTTACTACGAACATCGTAAGCGGTGCCGTCGTATTGATGTGGAGAGGGTGGCCTTGAAAGCCAAAGTGAACCGCTTGTTCAATCAGAGTCGCAGTTCGGCGGGAAGCCGTACGATACAAGGGCTCCTCAATGAGCAGGGGGAGGAAATTGGCCGTTTCAAGGTACGCAGTCTTATGCGTGAACTCGGGCTGATCTGCAAGCAGCCCGGGCCTCATGCTTACAAGCAGGCGACAGTAGAGCGGCCCGATATACCGAACCATCTGGATCGAGAGTTTACGGTGGCAGCCCCGAATCAGGTGTGGTGTGGAGATATCACCTATATCTGGACGGGGAAAGGCTGGAGTTACCTAGCTGTCGTGCTGGATCTCTACGCCCGGCGAGTTGTGGGCTGGGCCATCTCCAGCCACCCGGATGCAGATCTGGTGGTGAAGGCCCTGGATCATGCCTGGGAGCAACGAGGTCAGCCTGAGAAAGTCATGTTCCACTCGGATCAGGGCGGCCAATATGCCAGTCGCATGTTCCGGCAGCGGTTGTGGCGCTATCGGATGCAGCAAAGCATGAGCCGGCGGGGCAACTGCTGGGATAATGCGCCAATGGAAAGGCTGTTCCGTAGCCTGAAGTCAGAATGGGTGCCGACAATGGGCTACCGCAACTTGCCTGAAGCAAAGAAAGATATCGGTGACTATCTGATGGGTTACTACAATCACCACAGGCCTCACAGCTACAACAGCGGAATCGCCCCTGCGGTGGCCGAGGAAAAACCTAAATCACTGTCCGGTATTAGTTGACCACTACATAGCCACCTTGGTTCCCTGCACCAAACACCAGATCCATAAGCGGTCCTTCTCCGACTACGGCAACCCTGGTTTCTTATCCAGTTGCTCTTGAGCAGGGATCATCAGCCTTGAGCGTCAAGCTGAATGAAACATATCCAATCGGAATATTCCGGTGCCGTTTGTGCACTTTGGTAACAAGCTGTTTTCTGGGTAAAGAGTACAAGCATGCATAGGCCTGGTAAATAGTCTGTTTATCTTGCATAAGCTGCTGATATTTATGGATTAATAATAAAGATACTGTGTAGTGTTTTCGTTAACAAGTGTTGCCATAAGGTTTGGCGCTGTGTAGCCTTGTGACTAAATATCGTAAGCCCTGACCATATCGTTCACGCCTCGGCAAAGGCTAATAACAACAATCATGGGGTCACAGTGCGTCGAAATACGTTCTATACAGGATTATTGCTGGGCGCGGCCGTATTGGCTCATCCCTTGTCTGCTTACGGCCTGACGGCCATGAGCGATGATTCCATGTCTGAAGTATCTGGCCGGGACGGCATTACCGTGGTTGTTCAAACGCCTGATGCGGGATGGGAGGCAACATCAGCGGGCTGGACTACCGATGTGGATGGCTTCGATGCTGACAAGAGCGGTGGAATATCGACAGCGGAAGAAGCCTACAAGGCAACCCTTCAGCTCGATACCGTCAAGGCCCGCAAAGTCGATCTGACGGGTGCAACCTTGGGTGGCGGCCCGGCCATTCTCACTACCAAACTGGATTTTGGCTCTACGGGAGCCGACCCGCTCATGCAATTTTACATGGGCGTTAACCGCATTCGGCTGGAGGCTGCGGCATTACGCGTCCCCACTTCCCAATCCTCTACTGCACAAAGTCGCTCTTTCGGCTCTTGGGCATTGGATACCTCCATGCGCATGACCTTCCGCAATCGTGGTCTGTTCGATGCCGATTACGATAAAGGCTACCTGAAAGGCGAAGTCGGGGGCTTGAACCCGCATACGAACCAGGTGGAATACGCCAACCTGTTCTACAAACAGGTCATTACCACCAACTCTGACCCTAGCACTTATGAGCCCGAAATGGTCATGCACGACTTTCATGCCATGTGGGAAATGACTGAAGGCACTTTGGGTATTGATGAGGACGGCTTCATCTGGCGCACGGGTTACGGCGGTGATTGGGCTAATGCCCCAGTGGATAATCCTGCCACACCAGGAGAGAACGAGGCCGTCACTAGGCTAACCCAAGCCGATGTAATTAAATTGGCCCTGGATTTCGAGTACCTTTATAAAGATCCGGGCATTCATGGTGAATCGCAGGATTTTGTGATCACGGATAAAAGCCGTGGTGTTATGCACTTTGGTTGGTTGGGCAGCGCGAAGGATGTAGAGCTTTACTGGCGTCCGGGCGGTACATGGTACGGCACAGAAACGCTTGCGTCAGAGTATGGCAGTCATGTCATCTACGACATGGCCAACAAATCCGGCGGCTTGCACTTTGGCGGGGGCTGGGAATTCGTCGACCGTGCCGAAGCCGCACAAATCGGCGACCTGAATCTGGAATTCCGCTGGCGCCTGGGGGAAACCTCGGATGTCTGCCCGGGTGGCACCTGTGCGAGCGGTCAGGACAAATCCCGTATCAACTTTGAGCTCGGTAACTGGACCTTATGGGGCAAGCGCACCTACGGTGACGAAACTATTGCTGATGATGGCTTTGATTACCCCTACGCCAATAATCTGCACATCAAGCCGGCATCGTTCCACTTCCCGTTGATCGCGCTGGACGCTATCAATGGCGATCAAGGGGCAGGGGGCTTTTGCTGGGGCTTTGCCTACAATGGCCCGGCAGCGACCTGTGCCGGCAACAGCAGTCAGTTTATCAACCTGACCCCGGGCCATATCGGTAGTGCTTACAGTAATGGCAGCTACACCGCAGCCATGGAGCACAGCGGCGCAAACTCCACCGGTGGCCTGGCCATCTACATGCGCGATGCCCAGCTGCAAGCCTTCTCGCGGAATGTGCGCTTTTTGGAGCGTGACGGAAATGGCGATCTAATACCGGCTAAAGAAAGAAATCTTGACTGGGGGCTGATCTATGCCTTGGCCAATGTTGACGCCAGCATCTATCTCTATCCCGGCGGGAATAGTTACGACCAAGACAGCGGTATTGTTGCAGATCTGATGCTTATGTCTCAGACCTTTGATGAGGATGATCCGTTGCGCCAAGGCTCCAACTGGGATCATGGCACCCATCTGATGATTGCTGACACTAATATTAATGGTTTAGATGCTGGTTCGGGTGGTTATGGTGAAACCCCTCGTAATGCTATGGGTATTGGTTTCCTGGATACCAGTTTTTTGCTGGCCGCTAATGATACCCGCATCATGCTTAAAGAACAGTCTGGCACTAACGACATGGATTACTATAGTGGTGGCCTTGATCTGGCATCGCCGTCCACTCGTTTCAACTACAAGGCTACCTTTGGTGGTGGCATCCTGCCGGACGATAATGGCAGCTACGGGATTGGCCCGCGCATTGTTCAAGGTGCCTTGCTTGACTTCAATATGGAAGGCGCGCTCAACGTAAGGTTCTCGCCTTCCAATCCCAATGACACTTGGGCGGCCGCAGAAGCAGGGCAGTATACCGGCCCGCTGAATAGCGCGAAAAATTATCTAGGTTATAGCGCCGCAGCTCGGTTCGGCTCACTAAATAATGTCTTGGGCAATGAGGGGACGGAGGGTGGCATTGGTAACCCAAACGGTTATGGAGCTTACCTTAGCTTGGGTGAGCCCGGTCGCCCGGATGTAGTCTGGCGCTTTGCCAATGTAGAAGGCGATATCGCTTTCGATAATGGCATTATCGATATCCGAGCTGATGATGAAGATGGTGATGGCAAGCCGAAGCTCATAATCGCTAATAATATGCTGATTGGTCGTGCAGCCGCGGGAAGGGTTACAGAAGGCTTTAGTGGTCTGGACGTAAGTCGTTATAACAACGGTGGTCCTGTATCAATGGGGCAGGACTTTAAGGCCAATTTGATGCTGGGTGAAAATACACTGGGTACGGCCGTAATTCCTTCTGCTACCGTCTATTCCTCCATCACTCTTACAACCCCTACACCGGGTTCAGGGCTGTGATGCTTTTGAGGAGCAAGAAGCAAATGACCATGCAAACGATAAAAAAAATGTCCCGATGTATTAAATGGGGTTTCCCTGCCAAAACTACAGTAGAAATCTGCACGCAAGGAATGCCCGCTCTCGGCTTCTCACTAATGCTCCCTTTACTGCTGGCGGCTCCCTCGGTAAATGCTTTGGTGGAAATGGAAGAAGAGCAAATGGCCAACGTTACCGGTGCCGGTTTAGCATTTGTATTCGATGATTTTAGTTTCCGGATGGCTCCAACCAGCTTTGTAGAGTTAACGGGGTCACAACCGACCTCTGATGCTTATAATAATTTCGGATGGCGCCGAGGCGACGCCCGTTACTATGGCTTGTCCATGACAAGTGCAGGGTCCAGTAAAACCAACGGAAGCGGTAACTATTTTTATGGAACAGACTGGTATTCAAGTAACTCCGGAGGGGGCGGGTGTGGGAATTCTGCTAGTCAGGGAGCAACGGTAACGAGTTTAAGCTGCCCCATGGGTGTCGGTGATGGGGATTTTGGGGTTGATGCCTTTGCATCAGTTTATGACCCTTTCATGCTGCGTGTATTTGAATATCAAGGTTACAATTACGATGGTGGCTGGCTTGATGAGCCAGCAGGAACTCCCGGCTCATCAACGGGTATCGGCGGTAAAGTAATGCCAAGTGTGCTTGAGTTTCGTGGCCCTGCAAATTCTGATCCCTGGCGTTGGGCTTTCTGGGGTGAGTTGGAAGTTAACCGTTATCATGCAACTGAAAATCCAACTGGCAATCCTGCTGCCTCGGGCACAGATAACAATTCTGTTGTTGGCAGTGGCGGCGCCGATTTTCTGCAAAGCCAAACCATTATTCTTGGCAAACCGATATCAAAAGGGGACATATGGGATAGGGAGACCGACTCTTATAGTGCTCGTCAGGAGGGGCCCCGTCGTGCGGTACAACGCTGGATGTACACAACAAATACAGCTGATCAAACCTTTGGTGTGACTTACGATAGCGCGTTGTCAGGGGATTTTCGTTTTTCCGTTCGGCAAGCAGGTGGCTCACCTGATCAGCTTCATTATGTTCCGAATTTCAATAATCAGGAAGGAATGTATTTCAGGAATGTGGATGCCTTCATTCCTTTGGGGACCCTTCATTATCAGGCGCTGACTTTTAGTGGCGTTAGTAGATACGATGAAAATGGAAACGAACTTGCCAATCCTGTTCAGAATGGCAACTTTTCGATTGAACTGACTCGAATTCCAGATGTTTCAAATGTTTATAATCATTTCTATTGCAAGGAGCAGGGAGGAATTTGTGACTTGGCATCGGATGATTCGATAGCTGATCCTAACCCTGATACTCATGGCTATGTTCGCTGGGGTGATTGGAGTGGGGTCGATATTGGTACTGGTGCAGGGTTGCCTGGGCCCAATGACGCGACAAACGGAATATATTTTGTAGGCGGTACGAATGCTGCCGTGACAGCACCGACAAACACGGTGACCAACCTTGGTATTTCACGCATCGAGGGTATGCTAATCCAGCATATGAAAATCACATCGTTGGGGGCCGGAAACTAATGAAGATCGATCCTGATGCTATCTTTGTTCGTAGAAAATTTTTACATACAGCATTGCTGGGCGTTCTAACGGCTGTTTTGATGTCGACAAGTTTGGCTTTTCCTGTCCTAGGCCATGCAATGGAGGCATTGGAAGAGCAGGAAATGGGAGCTATAACAGGTCAAGAAGGCGTCATGGTTTCTATAGAGTACTACTATAACTCCGTTAGAACTGACGATCCTTCCACCACAGGGCAAGGCCTATCTTCTTGTGGTGGACCTTCTGACTTGGGCAACATGAACTGTCGTCTGGCATGGCAGCTTGCAAATCGCGGTGATGCTGGGGCTTCCGGAATTTATTCTGCAACAAACTGGAATTTGCCTGGTGGTGGCGGTTGCGATGGGGCTGGCAGCTGTAAAGGGGAGTGGCTGGTTTGGAAAGCGGGCTGGGCTTCTCTGGCTGTTAATGGTTTGATGCTGGATGCTGCCACTTTGGGCGATGCAATCTCGTCGGGTTCAAGTTACGAATCTTGGCTGGGTGCTTACGACTCTGGAGACTCATCGAATAATACCGGAAACATGGTGCCTGTGTACGGGAGTTTTGTTGATAGCGGTGGAGCCTGCTTAATGCCAGAAGGCTACGGCACCTCCCCTTGTACTGTTGCATACATGAAAGCGATGCCGGCGTTGAAAACGCATTTTCCTGGAACCGGAGGAAGCTATGATAACAGTACGCGGGAATCCAGCGGTTTCAATGATGCGCGTTTCGGCTTGCAAGTCTCAGGTTTGTCTGCGGAATACGATACAGGCGGCGTACCTGGGTGGATGCTTAATAATGGCGGCTCTTTCACCAGTCTAAAAATCGCTGATAATAATGGTTACCAAGCTGGAATAGCTTTTGGTGGTGACTTCTATTTGTATGGTTTTTAATTTGGCGATTGGTGTGATTGTACATAAGGTCATTAATTAAAACGTGCTTTGCTCTTGTTTGCAGCTACTTGGAAAATAAGGTTCTGATAATGATCAATATAACAGGAACCCTGAAAAAATGATTGCAAATCTACTGGGTCGCTCTCGTGTGTCTGATTGGGAGGCTTCTGCTCCTGCGATGATAAGATTCTTTCTGGTTTATGTAATTGGATTGT
The DNA here is from genome assembly GCF_002733835.1 of Alcanivorax sp. Lineage (GTDB taxonomy): Bacteria > Pseudomonadota > Gammaproteobacteria > Pseudomonadales > Alcanivoracaceae > Alcanivorax. The sequence continues at coordinate 72,307 of NZ_NVWY01000012.1, read as the reverse complement.
GTCTACTTGCCCTCAGCCCCTCGTTATTTGCGTTACAAAAAATGCAGGATAGTGAGCTTGCGGATGTTACTGGTCAGGCTCTTATGCAGATGTCAAAAGAGAGCACAAATGGGTTTACGTTCTATACAGCTGGTCTTGATGCTGTTTTAGAGCTGAATATGAACATCCAAAAACTGCAGCTGGGTTGTGGTGGGGCCAACTCTGTTAATAATGGCCAGCATTGTGATTTAGATGCAGATAACTTTTCACTCGGCTGTATTGCGGATTCCAGTGGAAATTGTACTTTTGGAAACGGCGGTACGCAGATGCGGGATCTGGTGATGACTCGCCCTTATTTCCAGTTTGCAATCAAAAATGATAATTCAAAAACGTTGCGTGAAGTGGTTGGGGTTCGGCTCGGAGGTGAGCAAGTCGAAGGGCCAATGAGTATTGGCAACTTTAATAGCTTTAGCGGCTATCTAAGTGCATCCGCTGACTTTATTATGGAAGCCCAAGGTTTGGATCAAAATGGCGATGGAGATCCAAATAATGATATCGCGATCACCTGTGGCAGTTCGTCAGCTCCTTGCCCAGGTAATCGCCCTGGCACTGGTTATAATACTTTTGGGTTGCAGACACCCTTCCGCTCTTTGGGGCTGCAAAACGGTTGCGTATCGTTTTTAGGGAATGGTATCGAGTTTAAAGATCTGACTATCGGATTTCCGCAGGTGGAGCGGTTGAATCGACCCGTTGTTTTGAGAGGTAACCGACAAACTCAAGCGGGTGTTTATAATGCTCAGCTGGGATCAGCTGTGGACGAGCTGGTCGATAACCTGGATGTCGTTCGCTCTAACGGTGGAGGCCTGACTAATTCAGAAGCTCTTGTGAACGCACTTCTGCCGCTGCTCGCTAATCCTGTCAAAGATAATATTAAAGGCCAGTTGGCTTCAGGGTTGGGAACCACCCCGGGAAACCTTAATACATTTGTCATCCCATATAATATTTCTAATCTGCATAGTGTAATGGTGGATACACCATTGTTTGGTCTATCTTTCCAAAAAGAGCCGGTACAATACCCAGGTTATGTTGAGTCGGTGTCAAGAGGTTGGGCGATGTATTTGCCCGACGCCTTCAAACTTGAGGTGTCGAATCCAACCACTTATTTTGTTAATAATATCGTGAATGGCAATGCCGCAGTGGGTAACATTACGCCCTTGCCGGACCCCGGCAGTGGCGCGGTATTTGATAACTGTTGGGGCTCTGCTACATTCTGCTAACCCCTCACAACGAAACAAAAGAGCCCCTTGATCAAAAGGGGCTTTTAAATTGTGTCATTTATGGGTGAGCATGTGCTGAACGACGCTGTTTCCAAGACTCGCACCAACTTTTGGTTCGTATTCTTGGTTGTTTCTCTAATTGCTTTCTACTGTGGCATTGCCTGGTTGGCCCGCGGCGAATATCAGTGGTGGTATATTGATTTTGTGGCGGATGCCAATGTTTATTGGGGCGATGATAGCTACCGTTATTTTCTTGCCAAAACCGCATTTCGAAATCCGGATGTTTACTGGTTTAACTTTGTGCTGCCCCTTGCGGTATTTTTTGATGGTGTCTTGACCACTATTAGTAATGAAAGTCTTTATTATTCTCGCGCTCTGAAGTCGTTTCCGCTTGTTTTATCTGTTTTTCTGGTTTATTTCACTTGCCTGAAGCTGGATGTTAAAAGGGTATGGGCGTTTCTTTCAGCTGGAATGCTGGCGTTTTTTCCTCTTTATGTTTTTGTTTCATTGAGTTTCTACGGTGAGTCTTGGCTGGTATTTTTTATTTGCCTTGCACTGTTTTTGTTAGCGGATAAAAAAATGCGTGCCGCTGCCTTGGTTATTGGCTTAATGCCATTGATAAGGGGGGAAAGTATAGGCTTTGTTGCTTCGTTTTCTCTGTTTGCATTACTGCAACGCGACAGAAAGCTATTGTTTTGGGCGTTGGCGCCTGGCTCTATTTACTTTTGCCTGATCACTACTATCGGCCCTGGCTTGCAAAACTTTCTAGGCTGGAGGCTCAATGTTGCAGATGTTTTTGAAGCCGTAGGAATTTGGTACGGAGGAGAGATCGAGCGAGTTTTCGACGTTCTATATTTGCCTTGGTTACTGATTGCTGTTCCCGCACTCTTTCTAAAAGAAGCCCGACCAATTTGGCCGTGTGCCATTGGGGCCTTTTACATTGTTGCAAGGCTTTTAATCGCTGTGGAACTGGATCGAAGCAGTCTCGAGCCTCGTTTTTTCTTGGGTGTAATACCAGTCCTTGTGGTAGGTCTTGCGTTAGGGCTGAATAAACTGAATTCTTTTTGCGGCAGCGGCCAAAAAGCTATTTGTTGCCGGGTTATGTCAGTGGGTTTTATGGGGCTGCTGTTGTTTTTGCATGTGTCGTCTGTTCATGTCGCTAATGAGTTAATTGACTATGTCGCCAGAAATGGGGAGCTTCCCCCTTCCGTTGCAGATGCTCCGCTGGAGATGGGGACATACTTCAAAAAAGCTGACTCTGAAACGGTAGCGGGATACAGAGAATACGCGGAAATTGCAATGCAGATGCTAGAGAGAAATCCTGCCGTCACCACCCTCATGGTCAGTGAGTCGAGCGTATTGTATTTTCTAGACCCTAAACGAATACCAAGGCATGTAAAGGTTGTCTTCGCTTTGTTTGGTTGGCCCACACTGCGGCCGGTAATGGAAGGGGATGTCACAACAGGGTACTTCCCCCATCCGCCTTTTTCGGCCTATTTCGCTTTGGGTTTGCCTAAAGAAGGAGAGTCGCTACTGTTGTATCTTGACGATATGAAAGTTGAGAAATATCCATATCACTGGATAGTAAAGGGCAATAGTATTTATCTTTTTTCGGCTAAAGAAATTGAAGGTGCTCGAATTAAGAAGATGTCAAAAGATGACTACTTGCTTCGATAGACTATTCGATAAGTGACTTGTAGGCGCTTAACCGACAAGGTGAACTATGGCTGTAGAAGTGGTTAAAGAGGAAAAAACGCTTCCGGAAAACTATAAGGAAATGTTTCTGTTCCTTTTTGGTGGGAGCGGTATTTGGGCTGTTATTAGTGTTGCTGTAGTTGTTTTTATATTTAAAGCTACTCTGGGGTATTGGACTTATCTTGATCCGATTGTTCTGTCTCTTCTTTTCACCTTCCGCGGTATTATAGAATGGGCGGTGCATTACTGGCTATATCATGCCAAGCCTTTGCCGCTAGTAAGATTTAGATTAAAAACCAAAGCATTTTTTCAGCATTTGGAACATCATGAGGGCCCGGAAGATCTCTCGCGTATTTTGGTTACTTATAGAGGAGTGCTTTATCCGGCTTTTTTTGTATTTTTATTTTCCTGGTTGGCTTTTGACAATCTAAACCTCTCGGTGTCTATTGTTTTCTGGCTTCTTTTTATAGGTTTTATAAATGAAGTTATACATCTGATTTGTCATTGTGAGATTCCACATCATAGCGGTTTTATAAAAAAAATTGTTTGGCTGCATCGCCGGCACCACCATTATGATAGTAATAATTATTATGGTTTAAGCTCTTCACTGGGAGATAAAATCTTTGGGACGCTCCTTTCTGACGCGCCTGAAAATAAAAACATAGCTGGTAAAGAAAAGCTGTGGTTTGCAGCTATAGAAAAGGAAGAGTACAAGGGTGAGATGTCATCTTTCTTTGATATCGCTGACGTGCCCATTATTGAAGAATTGGAAACCCAGGCGGGCGAGATTAAGAATGAAATTTTGGCTTTTATTTCTAGAAAGCAGAAAGCATTCACCCCCTATTTTGGTCAGTTGGTTAAAAATTCTCCCGAAAAATGGATTACGCATCCACTTCGGACTTGGGGCCTTGATTACCATGTCGCACAGAATGACTTTCCCGTAACGCGTGAAACAATTAAAAAGATACCTGGCGTAGTATCGGTATCTTTTAATATTTTGTGCGCTGGTGGAGAAATTCCTGAGCATTTTGGCGACACCAATGCTACTAACAGGGTGCACCTTGGCTTAGTTATACCTGCGGGCTTGCCCGTTTCTGGAATTAAAGTTGGTGAAAAGGCCGTTGCTTGGGAAGAAGGCAAGGCCACTATTTTCTGTGATGCGCATCGTCACAAGGCCTGGAATCATTCTGGAGAAGACAGGTTGATTCTCCTTATGGATGTAATTAGGCCAGAATTCATGCCAGATAAACGTAAAGTGTGCTCCATAATTATCACATCCTTTATCTTTCAGTTACTGATAATTAAAGCACCAATTTTGCAAAGGCGTGTTGTTGATAATTCCAGCGTAGTTCTAGAGGTTTTTGCTCCAATCGTTAGTCTATTGATCCCGGTATACAATATGGCAAGTTATCTTGTGTCACGTATTGTAAGAGCGAGATTGAGATTGATGGGGTGGCTCAGTGAAATACGATGATGCTATTGACTTAGCGGAGTGTCTACCCATGTTCTTTATCACCTGTAGGCCTCGAAGTGGATCGACTTGGCTAAGAACTATGTTCGATGCCCACCCATCTATTGTTATTCCTCCTGAATGCCAGTTCATCATAAACCTAAAGAAGAAGTACTTAGGGTTAGACCTCTGGACAGCAAAAACGGTCTCGTCATTTATTGCTGACCTTAAAAAACAGGGTTTGATTGAAAGCTGGAAGATCGACTGGAGCAAGCTTCGAGATACTCTTCTGTCTAACGTTTATCGGGTCGATTATGCCTTGGCCTGTAAGCTCGTGTACCTTTATTCTTTCTCCTGCTTTGAGAAAGGAAATCCACTAGCAATTGGTGACAAGAATCCGGGGTATTCATTTTATTCTAAAGAACTGCAAGAAATATTCCCTGAAGCAAAGTTTATTTATCTGTGCAGGGATTATAGAGAGAATCATATTTCCATTGTCAGGGCCGGATTTGAAATGTCGATAATTGCTGCGACCTGCAGGAAGTGGGTCGGCTATTACGAGCTAATGAAAAATGGCTGTGAAAATGGAAACCTTATTGTCTGTCGATATGAAAATCTGGCTCTGTCACCTGAAAATGAATTAAAAAAATTGCTTGGTTTTATTGGGGTTCCATATTCCCCCACCATGCTAGACTATGCTGACTATGCAGAAGATGTAAAGAGAGAGTATTTTACCAACTCCTATGCATGGAAGCTTCACAAAAATATTCTTCTTCCTCCTATTAGCAATAAGCCAATGGAATGGGGGGCACATTTGACTCGTGAGGAAATAGCAATTGCCGACTATGTCGTAGGGAAAACAGGCGAAGAACTAGGTTACAAAAAAGTATACGGTCGCCCTAATGTCCGAGTCAGAGCTGCTGCTATATTTGGAGTTGGTCTAGCCAAGGCGAACTTTTTTGCCCGCATTTTTTTAGATGCGTTGCCTTCAGATGCTCGCTCTTTTGTTGATTTTAGACTGCGACTCTATATTGAAAAGCTAATGCGCGTCTTCGATTTAAGAAGGTGAAGCCGGAGGCCGGAATCAATCAATATGGGTTTTATTTTTTGCCGTTAAGTGTGTCATGTTGCAGCATAACTTATGTGAGTGCCATGAGAGAAAGACAGCAATGCCTAAATATAGAAAGGATTTCGGTTGTTGTACCGGTTTATAATGATGCTCAAGCAATCAAGGAGCTGCTTGGCCGTCTTTTTTCTGTATCAATGCCATATGAATTAGAAATTGAAGTGGTTATTGTTGATGATGGGTCCGACGATAACGTTTGGCTCGATTTGAAACAATTGAAAGGGGAGATGCCAAGTAAAAGATTGAAACTTATTCGTCTAGCTTCCAATCATGGGCAGGGTTTGGCAACCCTGTGTGGCATTGCGAATAGTCGTGGCGATTTTGTTATTACTATGGACTCTGATTTGCAGCACCCGCCTGAAGAAATTCCTGTTCTGGTTAAGCACTTAAAAGAAGGCGGGTTTGACTTGGTTTATGGTACAGGTACGAATGGACATCAATTTATGAAACGAATTGCTCGGCGGATATTGAGAATTCCTGGCGCACTTATGGGGGTGCTATATTACCAGTCCACTTCATTCAGAATGATGACCAGGCCCCTTGGCCTTCAGCTGGTTAACTCTATAACGTCGAGAATCCTGACTATCGATGATCTTTTTCCCGGGATGGTGAAAAAAGTTGGTTTTGTTTCTGTCCGCCACGAAAAGAGAAAGCACGGAGATTCTTCTTATTCTTATTTGGATGTGGCACTGTCTCTTCTTGAGGCATGGTATCTTTCAAAACGTCAGAAAGAGGTAGCCGTTAAAACAGGATTAGCCCTTTTGTTATTATCAATGATAAGTTCTCATTATGCGGTGGAACTTGTTGGAGTGAGTATAGCCCCAATTCTTTTTTTTACCGCAATCGTGATTATGGCTTGTGGCTATATGGTTGATATGAGACGCAGAGAAGCCACTCTCGATAACCAGATCAGTATTCTTGAAGTGGTGAGTTAAATGTCGGAGCCTGGATCAAAGACTAGAATTATTCAGATGCACCCTGAGAATGAGACGTCACAGTATTTAACGGGCGGACGAGCTCCTGTCCCTACAAACCTTTTCTTTTTGATAACTTCTGAGTGCAACCTTAGCTGTAAGCACTGTCATATGTGGCTAAACAAAGACAGCCCCCATTCTTTAACCTTGGCAGAGAAAATAAAAGTTGTCGAGGGTTTTGCCAAGCTCAATCCCCATGGGAATGTTGTGCTTTCCGGTGGGGAAGTAATGTTAAAAATCGAGGATTTCTTTGCTCTAACGAAGTCAGCGAAAAGCCTTGGTCTGAATGTTATAGCTGTTTCAAATTCTTCATTGATAGCCCCTTCACTGTATAAGAGATTCGTTGTTGAGGGTCCCGATATTTTGTATATCTCTTTAGATAGCCATGTCGATACCATTCATGACTATATAAGAGGCACCCCAGGCGCTTGGAATAAGGTGGTCAGGGTAATCAAAGGTTTGGTTGAAAAAAAGAAAGAATCTGGCTCATCTAACTTCAAAATATTTACCAGCACGGTTCTCTTCGAGGAGAATATTTATACGCTGGAAAATATGTTGGCATTTATAAAATCCTTAGGGGTAGACGGTGCGTCAGTTCAGGTTCTTTCAAGGACCGTGATGAACAAGTCACCCTCAGGTGCTGACCCCTTTTTTGACAAGAGTTTTTTTAAGGATAGGGAACTCGCTTCGAGAGTTCTTGACGAAGTGATTTCGGGGTTTTCTGACGATGGTTTTCTGGTTAACCTCGGCGAATATGAATGGATGAAGGAGTATATACTGAAGGGGCCCGATTACGAAACTAGCGATCAAGTTTGTGGATCTGCAGAGAAGAACATTTTTGTTGATCATGATGGTCGATATTCACTCTGCGCTAATATGGATGCTGTTGAAGGTGTAGGGAAGATAGGGACAGTAAGGGATATTAGTGTTGAAAGGTTCTGGTTCTCGGTACAGGCGGAAAGAGCCAGAGGGTTAATGAATCAGTGCAGGAAACATTGTGGAATGTATGCCTGCCATAGAAAAGACTAATGCCACTATGGAGCGTATTAAGATTCAAAGCATTAATGAAACCGTCGAGAGTGACGCAGCTGATCACATTCAGGCACTGAGTCCTCCCGACTACCTGTTTTTGCTAGTGACTTCTGAATGCAATCTCCACTGCAAGCACTGCCATATGTGGATGAACCAAGACAGCCCTAATGGCCTGACATTACCTGAAAAGCTTGATGTGGTGCGTCAGTTTCAAAGGCTAAACCCTTCGGGTGGTGTTGTCCTTTGTGGTGGAGAGTTAATGCTGAAAGAGGAGGAGTTTTTCTCACTGACTGCACTATGCCGGGAACTCGGGTTGAACACGGCCGCTTTTACTAATGGTTCACTGGTGGAAGAGTCCCACTATCATCGTCTCTTGCTAGAGGGGCCAGACCAACTGTTTTTTTCACTTGACAGCCACTTGCCAGTAGTACACGACTATATACGAGGTACTGAAGGTTCTTGTGAGCATATCCTGAAGGTTCTTACCGATCTTTCTTCACTCAAAAAGAAAGCTTACCCTGACTCAAAGGTCAGGATCTATACGAACTGCACACTTTTTGAAAGAAATCTGTATGGTATTCATGAGTTTATCGAGCATGTGAAAGGGCTGGGCATTGATGGTGTGCGCTTTGAATGCCTGCATGAAACTGTGGATAAGCGTTCAAAGGAAGGTGAAGATCCTTTCTTGCGTAGAGGATTCTTTTCAGATCAGAATGCGGCCGCAATGATGTTTGATGAAATTATTGCTAGGTACAGAAAAGATGACTTTGTTGTTGTTCCAGAAGGTGACTGGTTATGGATGCGCTTCTATGTTGCCAATCATGGTACGACAAACACATACCCTGTTTGTGCCGCGTTTGAGAAGATCATTTTTATTGAACAGTCTGGTGAACTTTTGCTTTGCCCCTATATGCATACGCTGAAGCAAGTCGGGTATCTGGGTAATTGCCGGACCACTGGACTAACTGATTTCTGGTTTTCAGCGTCTGCTGAGAATGCAAGAAAATATATGCGCTCCTGCAATAAGGAGTGCGGTATGATTTCTGGTTTTAGGAATTCAGAGCTTGTAGCCCCATTAGTGCTTACCAAGTAATTTATAAGTATGGCAATGTTAGATGATTTTTTAAAAATTATTAACAATGAATCAGTCGTTCGGTATCTGAAATTGAGTGTTCAGACGCTTTATCAGAAAGATTATCCTTTCTGCAGCTATTTGGCAGTTAATTATGCCGGGTCAAAACTAATTAACGCCAAGTTTTATGTGACTGCTTTTAAAAAAGTTGATTTTTCCCTTGTGAAAGAATTCTTTCCTTTCTCTGAAGAGGTTAGTAATGCCTACGAAAAATATGAAGAGGGAAAGGTTTATAATCCCGCAAATATGGGGGTTGTCTTTGTATTCAAAATGAGCCCCTCCGGGCGGCAGCTTTATACCTATGGGCAGCGCGTAAAAGAAGATATCAATCCACCTATTGACCAGCCCGGATTGGTCACGGAGCCTAAACAGTTTGATGATTATTTTGCCCATGAAGTAGGGGCAAGTCACGCTTATGGGAAAAACTATTATATCATCATGAATAGGATGAATATCAAAACCATGCTTTGCCGAGCTTCACTGGAGCTTGATGATTCAGATGTGGATTTGATTGAATATTCTACATTTGAAGGTAAGCAGAAAATTTTGGCGGCGATAAGTTCTGTGGCGAAAACAGAAAACTATCTAAGGAGGACGGGGGGGGGAGAATTTCTTGCATTACACGACTTCATTCGGGATAAATTTGGTTTTATTCCAGTGTCGCCAGGAAAATATTTGAATAGCCCGGTGAGAACTATTCACTATTTCTCCCCTGGTGAACCTGTCTATTTTCGGGACTCTTTGGCATTAATGACAATGCTCTCTCGGATTGAACAGGGGGAGGTGCTCTCTTGCTGAATTCTGTGAATGATAAGTTCTTTGCTAGATCACAAGAAATTCTTTCATTTCTTGATCCCCTGGATATTACTGAGTTATCTACATTTGAGCAGCTGCCCGAAGTGATCAGATGTTTCCCCGCTCATACTTTGTTGACTCGAGATTTCTTTGAGGAGATGTTGTCTTCACATCAGATTAGGGGGGCGATTGGTGGCGAAGGAAATTGGGTGCAGGTTGGGGTATGGAAGGGCGGGGGGGCCTTGTTCTTTCGGGCGCTTATGGAAGACTATGGAATCGACTCTGAGCTTCATCTTTATGATACCTTCGACGGCTGTAGATCAGAGGCTCTCACGCAGCCCGAAGATCGACGTTTTTCTGATGCGTTGGGTCTGCAACATGTTTCCGAATGTTATGAAGAAAGTGCAGTTTCCTTGCTCGAAAGGTTTAGTCTTAACTCTAAGGTAGTATTTCATAAAGGAGATATTACTAATCCTAACGATACTATCGTTCCAGACAAGATTTCACTCTTGCATCTTGATGTGGATTTTTATGAGCCAACATTGTCTGCACTGAGGCTGTTTTATGATCGGGTTGTTCCAGGTGGCACCATTATTGTGGATGATTATTATTTGAATTTGGTGAACTGCCGACAAGCAGTTGACAATTTTGTTTTAGAAAAAGACATAGCCGAATTTATAGACATGAACCGCTTTTCATCGTTTTCCTTAATTATGAAGAAACGCCAATGAAACTCGGTTTTTATCAGCTGATCAACTCTAGATTGGCAAATTGTATTGAGGAAATTCATTTTCATAGCAGGTACTCACCTAGTGTGGATGCCTACTTGATAAAAGAGATTTTTGAGAAGGAAATATACAGATTTCAATGTGCTCATGAGGCGCCACTGATTGTTGACTGTGGTACCAATATCGGTCTTGGGCTTCTTTATTTTAAGACAATATATCCTGATAGTCGCATCGTCACTTTTGAAGCGGATCCTCTGTCGGCCAGCGTGGCAAGAAAAAATATCAATTTTCTCGGTCTGACCGGAATTGATCTTGTGGAAAAGGCCATTACGGATACAACGGGCTCCACCGATTTTTTTGTTTTCCCTGATTCTTTAGAAAACATTCCCGTCTGCTCGACCTTTGAAAATGCTTTGGCAAGAAGGCGTATTATTGTAGAGAGTATGGCTGCAGCTGAGCTGCCTTGTTTGGATAATGGCGTAGACTTTATGAAGGTTGATATTGAAGGCGGAGAAAGCAATGTGATATCGAGCCTTGTAGAGTCAGGGAAATTAAGAAAAGTTAAAACCTTTGTTATCGAATACCATCACTGGGTTAAGCAGAAATACTCGTTCGATGAATTCCTCACTGTTTTCAAAAGACATGGCTTTCTTATGGAGATGGTTGATGAGGAAGGTGCTCACCCTGCGTATCCTGAAACTTCAGGGAACAGTATTTTGAAATTCATTCGAGTGGATTGATATCGTGACAAAATCTGTAAAGGTAGACGTGATAGTTGTCGGAGGCGGGCCAGCGGGTGTGGCTTCTGTACGTACACTCACAGCAGGTGGTGCTCGCGTAGCATTGATCGAAAAAACACGATTCCCAAGAAGCAAGCCTTGCGCTGGTGGACTTTCCGCTGGAGCCGTGCGTTTACTTGATTATGACTTCACTACTGTTGTTCGTGAAAAGGTTAACGAGCTGAGACTGTCCTATAAAGATAAAAAGCCGGTTATCATTAAAGCGGAAGAGCCAATCGCATTAATGACTAAACGAGCCGAGTTCGATAGTCTTGGGATCGAAGCAGCATTGAGTACCGAATGTCAGTACTTTGTACTACCAGAAATTAGTGGAATTGAGCTTCGTAGGGATGCTGTTGAGCTAATCTATCCTGGCCTCAGAATTAAGGGCAACTACCTGGTTGCGGCGGATGGTGCGGGGAGTACTATACGGCGTTTGATCTCCGGTCGACCGAAGGGGGCTTTTGGGGTAGCTATTGAAGCCGACGTTGATGCGAACGAAGTTAATACTCAAGAAATTAGAACAAAAGTTGATTTCGGTTTTTCTCCTGGAGGGTATGGCTGGGTATTTCCAAAAGGGGATCACTACAACGTTGGTTTGTATTCCTGGAATAGTCGCCATTCCCGATTTGTAAATCGTCCAGCCCTTAAGCAATATGCTCAGATTTCGTTGGGAGAGGTAAATCTTTCGGATATTCGTGGCTTCCCCATCGCAATTTCATGCTCAAAGAAAAGTATGGGCAGCGGAAGAGTTTTGTTTGTCGGTGATGCAGGAGGGTTTACTTATGCCTCAAGTGGTGAAGGTATTTATGGTGCAATACTTACGGGGCAGCTTGCCGCTAAATCAGTACTGATAGGGGGCGATGTTGTGAATAATTATCGTGCTACCTCCTCTAGGTATCTACGTAGATGCGGTCTAAATAGAGCTTTCTCTAGGCTTATTTACCCCACGTTAGGCGTTTCCTACCCTTTGTTCGCGGCACGGCTTAATAGTCAGGCAATGCGCGCATCCATGTCATTGGTAGATTCAGAGAAAAGATGATGAAAGCAGTGATTTTATGTGGTGGACAAGGGCTGCGTATGAAAGGCTGCTTTGGGAATACCCCAAAGCCATTAGTGGAAGTACAGGGCAAGCCTATCCTTGAACATATAATTCATCATTATTGTCTTTATGGGGTGTCTGAGTTTGTATTGTTGGTTGGAGCAAATGAACTGGCTTTTCGGCAGTTTGCTGATCGATATAAGGGTGGCAGCGTTTTAATAAAGGTGCTTCAGACGGGGGAGGATACTCCTACAGGTGGTCGCTTGGCTATTGCATCGCATTTATTTAAAAATGAGAAAAACGTCTTGGCTACATATGGAGATGGAATCGCCAATCTGAACGTCGATGCCTTGGTAGACCAGCATATTTCTTCTGGTAAAGGTGTGACTTTGACCGCCGTACAGCCCCGGCTGCCGTTCGGTTTACTAGATGTTGATGATAGTGCCTCTGTCATTTCTTTTATCGAAAAGCCGATGATGCCTCAGCTGATAAATGGTGGTTTCTTTGTGATTTCGACCGAGGTTTTAAAGAAACTTGATTTAGACAGTGATTTTGAAACTGATGTGCTGCCTTCCCTTGTTGACAAAGGGGAGCTTGGTGCATATTTCCATAAGGGTTTCTGGCAGAGTATGGATACTTATAAAGATGTTGTTAGATTAAATTCGATGGAGTTGCCGACGCTTTAAGAATTATGACTCTTTGACATTTTGTATTTCTCTAACTCGCCTCTGTGAGTAAGTATCTCTGTGAGTAGCTTTGCGGATTGGTGTTCGTAATTTCTAGAAAAAACAGGGTCTTTCTTCGCTTTTGCTGGGGTTGGAGAGTCGGTTGCCTTGATTTTTATAAAGCTTGAATCCGTAAATCTGATATAAGAGCCTTCTTTAACAAATCCCTTATTCTGTACCAGGTTTTTCCCTGGAATAATAGCCTCCATATCGTGTAGAGCCTGTTTCCAACCCCAGCGCAAATCCCAGGTGCATCGGTCATCCAGACGTTCAAAAAAGGGAGTAAGTAGGCTGTTTGGGTTCTGCAGTTTATCAATTACTCCGTTGTCTTTTTTTCCATAAGGAAGGGGGGAGTTACGTAAAGTTTGCCATTTTTCCGCCCATGTGGCCCAGCCCCAGTAAAAAAAAGCAAAAGGGACTATGTATGCTTTGTTTTCTCTATTGCTCGCCCCAAGGTTGCAGCCAATGATGCTTCCTATTTCCTCAGCGTTTTCATAACGCGTCAACATTCTATTGCAAAAATCAAAAAAAGATGAGGAGGGTACGGTATCGTCTTCCAGTACGATGGCGCTTTCCTCAATGCTAAAGACATGATCGAGCCCGTTATGTATAGAGTCATTGATGAGAAGATGCTGATCTTGGAAAAGATAGATAATCTCGCCTGGTAATTGCCATTGACTGATGCTGTGTCTAATTGCCTCGACGGTAAGTCTTTCCTCTTCAGATGAATATAGATTACTAACTACATATAACCTAGGGGGGGAGTAAGATTTTATTGCCTGGAAAATTTCCTCCAGGAATTGTCGTTTTCTGTAAGTAAAGAGTACAACTGGGGCGTTATTGATCGTAGTCATTGGTATCTCTATGGTAAATGCCGTGTTCTTGATACCAATTAATAGTCTCAACTAGAGCCTGATGTAGAGGGGTCTTCGGCTCCCAGCCGAGAACCTTGGCGATTTTTCTGCAATCAAGTGACTGATATGTGATTTCACCAAAATTCTGGTTCTTAATAATTACTCGCGCTCGGCTTTCAGGAATGGCAGATTGAATGAATTTCACCATGTCGAGTACAGAGATGGCGGTTGGGTTACCTATGTTGAAAGCCTGCCCATGCACCCTGTTTTGTGGTGCAGTCAGCAGTTGTAGGTAAGCATCTGCAACATCAGTTGCATAAATGTAGCAGCGTTGGAGCAGGCCAGAGCTGCGGATAATGATGTCTTGGTTTTTTAAGCATGAGGCAATGGTTCCGGGTATGATGCGGCTGAAGTTTAAGTCATAGGCTCCGAAGGTGTTGCCACAGCGGGTAATGGTGACGGGAAGAGCATGCGTATGGAAGTAGCTTAGGGCGAGTTGCTCAGTAGCTTGTTTGCTGAGATCGTAGGGGTATTGTGCTTTGAGCTCAAAATCCTCTTGGTAGGGCTGCTTTTGGTGTTGGCCATAGGCTTTATCAGAGGAGGCTACAATTATAGAACGCAATTTCCCGTACCGCCGAGCGGCCTCGAGCAGTAGCCAGGTGCCACGAATATTGATGTCAAAAGTGGATTCTGTATCAGATAGAGCATTGCCGACGATGGGTTGGGCGGCCAAGTGAACCAAGTCTGTGGGCTTATGACGGGTAAACACTTCTTCCAGTAATCCAGTATCGCGGACATCACCTTCAATTTGAATCTCGCCATGCGCTTGAAATGGGTGGTTTCTGGCGAGGCTGATGACGTCAGCCCCTTCAGCAAGCAGCCGTTTACTGAGGTGCGTACCTATCAGGCCTGACCCGCCGGTGATGAGAATTTTTCGGCTTTTCATTTGCATGGAAGAAAATCAATCATAAGGTTTATTCGACGATTCTGAGCATGGTTTTTGACGCTGTGTCTATAACTGTAGTCAAACATTATCTCGTCTCCTGCATTACGTAACTCTTTCTTATGACCGTTACATTGCATCTCGCAGCAACCGTTAATTAGGTCCTCCAGTAAGAGATGGTAGACAAAATGCTGCCTGGTGTGCGTGTGCTCTTTCAGAGTTGCATTAGGCCCAAGGACTGATATTGCAGCAAAAAAAACCCCGGGAACTTTATCAAGTAGAGACGTTGTTAAAGGTAAAAGATTCATCGCTTCTATTTCGGTTATAGTTTCCCCTTTTTTATAGATTACTAAGGCCGTATGATCCCCTTGGCGAACATTGTAGCCGGCTTGATCTTCGCGTAGTCCGTTCTCGAAGACCCAGTTTTTTAGATGTGTATCAATTCCCATTCCGGCATTCACGATTTCTTGTACGTACTGGCTTTCTTTGTATGCGCGCCTGAATTCGCAAGCAATTTTTTTATGCTGGCGTCTTATGGTTTGAAGAAAAGTGAATTGCGATGTAGGTATAAACATTTCGTCTTGGCGTCAGGATGGAAAAAAAAGTCTCAGGGCATATCGAGTTGAACTTGTGCCTGCATTCATTCTTTCAAGTACCCTTGTGGCCGCTCGATTGTTCAGCGATACACAGGTTTGAGCGCTCTTAAATTGGGATAATGAGCGTTCTGCCAAGCTGTAAATGATTGGATAGTAACACCCTGTTGCCTTTCGGGATGAAAGGTATATCCCGTTGCCCATTATTTGAGCGCTTATGCCCGCGTAGCTCAGATCATGTCGTTCAATCGCACCGCAGGCTTGTACACGGCAACCTTTTTCCATGACCAAGGCGATTCTTCCTCGTTCGGTATTGTTAAGGATTTTTTCAAGCCATATCTCGTAAAGCCTAGTGGTTTTGGCTTCTGGTAGCGAAATATCGCGGGAGAAGCGACTCTCGAAATATACCCCGGCCATTAGTGCCAAGCACTGCGATCTGTCGTCTTCTCTATACTCGCGAACCAATGACAAGAATTTAGGTGGCTTGATGCCTTTGAGGGATCTCCAGCGGTACTCGCGTTTGATATCCAGAATCTCCGCTCCTAGGCCGAGCAAGGCATTCAGGCATAAGTAGTCGTCGATATCCACCTCGCATGAGGTGTGCAGTATGGAGGTTTCCTGCCTCATCTTATTGATGGTGTCGCGGAGTAAATTGCTCAGGGCCGATGGGGGGCACGTCGGGGCTGCAGCCAAGCTCATTCTCGCCATGGGTAGGCCAAAGTGTTGGGTATCCCAGTCTAGAGGTTTGATAGCGCAAGCGGCGATAACGCCATTTTGGTCATTGATCGTGGAGCAAACACCATCAGCTTTGACAGTCGACATCAATTCATATCGGAACAGACGTTGGTGGTCTTCTTGGCAAAGCTGTGGATGGCCACGATAGCGGGTGTAAATGGCTAGGGGGGTTAGATCAAGCGCCTGAATCTGGTTTGCCTGATGGAACTCTGTGGTTCTAGTTGGCCGCAACGAGGCTTTCATGTTTCTTATCCTGATGCTCTTGGTGGCTCTCGATCATGGTCATATGCAGTGGTTATCATTATTAGATTTTTGATAACCCATTGTTATGTTTTGAGTGCGTATATGTCCGCTACACCTTTTGGGCTAGTCTATCCTGTTTGAATCGCGATGGCAGCAGGAGGGATCATGGATACTTCGAGGATCTTGGTAGTCTTTGCGGCAATGGAATTTCTCTAGGACGTCGGTAGTCAGAATGAAGTCTCTGCTTGTTACAGGGGGCTGTGGTTTCATCGGCAGCGCCTTTATCCGCTGGGCCTTGGCCAATACCAAGGCTACTATCGTCAATCTCGATGCTCTCACCTATGCCGCTCAGCCTCAAGCACTGGCTTGCGTGGAAGGCGATGGGGGTTATTACTTTGTCAAAGGTGACATAAACAATGCTGATTTGGTGTCGAAATTGCTGGAGGAACACCAGCCTTGTGCATTGATCAACTTTGCAGCGGAATCCCATGTGGACCGTTCCATCACAGCCCCTATGGAGTTCTCGCGCACTAATATCCAGGGCACCCTGACCTTGCTCGAAGCTTGCCGCAGCTGGCTTCAAGTGCGAGCTGGTTCGCGCCCGTTTCGTTTTCTGCAAGTATCCACTGATGAGGTGTACGGTGACTTAGGGCCTAAAGGGGCGGCAGCACAGGAAGGTGATCCCTGGCATCCCGGCTCACCCTATGCGGCGAGTAAGGCTGCAGCGGATCATCTAGTGGACGCCTGGGTGCACACCTATGGCTTTCCTGCCCTGATTTCCCATGCCAGCAATAATTATGGCCCTTGGCAGTATCCAGAGAAGCTGATCCCGCGGGTGATACAGTGCGCATTGGCAGGCGATACAATCCCGCTGTATGGAAGCGGGGAACAGGTGCGTGACTGGTTACATGTTGACGATCACGTTAAGGCATTATGGTGTTTGCTGGAGCAGGGTAAGCTGGGAGAGCACTACAATATTGGTGCAGACTGTCAGCTGACGAACCTATGTCTGGTGAATGCCATTTGTGCACATCTCGATGGCTTGAGGCCGGCTTCAGCTCCGGCTGGAGGCCATGCATCACTGATTCGTCATGTGGCAGACCGCGCCGGCCATGACTGGCGTTATGCCTTGAATAGCAGCAAGATGCAGGCTTTGGGCTGGCGCCCGCAGGTGTCGTTTGAGCAAGGGCTGCGTGATACGGTGGCATTTTATTTACCATGACAATGCAATTTAGGGAAAACCGCAAAGGGATCCTTCTGGCTGGAGGGGCAGGGTCCCGACTCCACCCTGCAACCCTTGGTGTATCCAAACATTTGCTGCCTGTCTATGACAAGCCGATGGCTTATTACCCTATGTCGGCATTGATGCTGGCTGGGATCAGGGATGTGTTGATTGTTACTACCCCGGAGGATTCCGGCAACTATCAACGACTATTCGGTGATGGCAGTCACTTGGGGATGCGCTTCGAGTACGCGCAGCAGGCTAAACCCGGTGGGATTGCGGAGGTTTTTGAGATTGCTGCTGAATTCATTGGCGATTCCCCTGTGTGTCTCGTTCTAGGTGACAATATTTTCTATGGGCAGGGCTTCACTCCGCAGTTACAGGCGGTTGCTGCTCGGCAGCGGGGGGCGACACTGTTCGCTTACCCGGTGAAAGAGCCTGAGCGATTTGGTGTTGTTTCACTGGGAGCGGCAGGCCAGGTCTTACGATTGGAGGAAAAACCGGCGGAGGCTTTCTCTAATCTGGCAGTGACTGGGCTTTATTTTTTCGATAACGATGTTTTGGATCTTGCCAAAGAAGTCCGGCCGTCCTCGCGTGGCGAGAAAGAGATTGTGGATGTGCTCAAGGCTTATCAGGCACAAGGAACTCTCCAGGCGGAAGTGCTGGGGCGGGGTTTTGTCTGGCTGGATGCGGGGACTCCTGAGTCTTTACTGGAAGCCGGGACGCTGGTTCAGGCCATCGAGCAACGTCAAGGGCTCAAGATCGCATGTCTCGAAGAAATCGCATGGTGTTCCGGTTGGATTACCTCTGAGAAGCTCGAAAAGCTTATCTGGCAACTCGGTAAGACGGAATACAGTGGATACCTTATAAGCCTGCTGCAGACAAAGTGACGAATATCGTTATGTATGTTCCTTTTAATCGCCCTTTAGTGCTTGGCTGTGAAAGCGATGCTATTGCTCAGGCGCTAGCTTACGGGGAGCTTGCAGGAGGCGGTAGGTATACCAAACGCTGTGAGGCTTGGTTGTCCCGCCATGCCAATACCAGTTCAAGCCTACTCACCCCATCGTGCACCCATGCGCTGGAGATGGCTGCTCTACTTGTTGATATCCAGCCAGGGGATGAGGTTATCATGCCGTCCTGGACTTTTGTCAGCACTGCTAATGCCTTCGTGTTACGGGGAGCTACCCCCGTTTTTGTCGATGTTCGCCTGGACACCTGTAACCTTGATGAGCGCCTCATAGAGCAGGCAATAACCCCAAAAACCAAGGGGATTGTGCCTGTTCACTATGCGGGCGTGAGCTGTGAGATGGATGCAATCATGGCTATTGCTGAGCGCTATGGTCTGTGGGTAATTGAAGACGCGGCTCAAGCGATGATGGCAACCTATAAAGAAAGGCCATTGGGCGGGATCGGGCATCTAGGCGCGTACAGCTTTCACGCGACCAAGAATTACACCAGTGGAGGGGAGGGGGGGGCTTTGCTGATTAGTCGTGCTGAGCTCACTGATCGAGCAAGCATAATCCGGGAGAAAGGCACAAACCGAGAGGCGTTTTCTCGTGGGGCAGTGGATCGTTATTGCTGGTTAGATATAGGCAGTAGCTATTTGCCGAGTGAAGTTCAGTCTGCTGCTTTGTCTGCCCAGTTAAGTCAGGCTGAGAAGGTCAACAGGCGCCGAGTAATGCTCTGGGAGCGCTATTTTCAAGAGTTAGAAGGTGTGTGCTTTCGTCATGGAATCTATCTTCCTGCCGTTCCAGAAGGCTGTCAGCACAATGGGCACCTATTTTATCTACGGTGTGATAACAAAGCTGTCCGGGATACGCTCCTAAGCCAACTTTTAGGCCTTGGCATCATGGCTCAGACTCACTATGAACCATTACACCTTTCTCCGGGAGGACGGAAATTTGGTCGGGTGAGTGGTGATCATCCGCATACGATAAAGGTCAGTAATGGGCTGCTCAGGCTGCCTCTCCACTATGCGCTAGCCGAAGCGGAGCAAGCGTACGTGATAGAGAGCCTGATCGAATTGATCAAGTGTTTTTAATCGCGTGCTGAAGCGTGTTCAGCGTTCTCATCTGTTGATTTCGTTATAAACGCGGTTACTCATCATCTTGTCCCGGTCGACCGCTTTTTGATTGAAAGGGTCAACCTTCCACAATACTGACTGAACAAAGGTTCTATGCTCGTAGAGGGCAATGAGTGCACCCAGTGATTCTGGGTCGATATTGTCGAGCGCTATGATGGTTGAAGGCGTCCCAGGGATGCGGCGGCTCGATTGTTCCCGCGTATCCTCGAACGCAAATTGTTTTGCAGTGGCGTAACAGAGTTTGTTGCAGGTTTCATGTCGGCTGTTTATTTGCCTTTGAAACTTTTCGGATGGAAGAGTTGGGGGGGCTTTACTGAGTATGAACTCACAGCAGCAGGAGTCACTGCCATTGTGGATGTACTCATGCAGACTATGTCGGGCATCCAGTCCGGATTCTCCCAGCACCATGCCGGCGGTCCTCAGCTTTTCTGATTCTGCAGATGAGGATTTTCCGCAACTTTCAAGCTCCAGCTGGCTTGCAAAGCGTGGCAGGAGGTTCAGGCGGCTGTCATAGGGGAGAAGAATTCGGTTCTGAATACTCAGGAAGTTGCGGTTCCAGACATCAACTAGTGCCATCAGAACGGGGATGTTTTCTTCTAGCCGTGCGGTTCTGAAATGATGATCTACAGTCTCGGCCCCTTTCAGCATTTTTTTGTAGAAGTTGGCCCCTTTTGTTAGCAATACAGGAAATGAAAACGCAGAGCAGCTGGAAAACCTTCCTCCGACCCAGTCCCAGACGCGTAACTGGTTTTTTTGCGGAATTCCTGCCTCGGTCATCCTGTCTGGGGAGGATGATATACCGATAAAGTGTTTGCTCAGATCTGAGCCTTGCCCGAGCCGCTCGATCAGCCAGTCACGAGCAAGTTGAAAGTTGGCATGCGTGTCCACTGTGGCGAAAGATTTTGAGGCAAAAATAAACAGTGTTTGCTCAGGAGGGAGCTCACTGAAAAGTCGATAGAGCTGCATTCCATCGAGTGTTGACGCGAAATCGACCTTAATGGAGTCGCTCTCCCGCCATAAGGCGTGATGAGTAAATTGTGCGACTGTTGATGGCCCGCCACTGGCCAGATACACAATGTTGGTTATTGATAGGCCTGTTGACCCTCTCCATTGGCCTGTATTGATATCACTGGCCAATTTCGACATCCGGGAAATTTCGAGGCGTATTTCGTCAATCTCGTTTTGAAACTGCTGGGCATCGTTGTGTTGCCGCAGTAGCCAGTGCCCTCCTGGCTTTGATGCCGAAATGGAGTCTCGACTAAACAGCTTGTGAATCTCGGCACCTACCGCCTCTAGTTCTGCCAGCTGGGCCAGTAACCCCAGGGTTTGAGAGTTCAGCCTCTGCAAGCTCATATCTAATTGTAATGGTCCGAGCTTCCAGCAAAGTGCGCTCTCGCGTTGAGAATCCGCACTATGCAGCTGCAAAAGGCTCAGGCGGCCCATCTCTTTTGCATGCTTGGCAAGAGCGCTGTAAAGGGCGTCCTTATCGGACTTCTTGTGTAATGGCTTATGCTTCACTGTAGTGTCTGTAGCAAGGACGAAGGAAGTTAGTCTACCGTTGCGGGGGGGGATTTGCCTATAAGGTCTCCGATTCCCCTGTTGTTGGGCGCCTAATTAATAGGCAGAGTGGGCAAGGGAGCGGAAGCTAGCTATAGTTCTTGTTGTCTCTGGGCTTCATGCCCACGCGCCGAGGGGGGGGGCATGAAGCAGGGGCGGCAAGGTGGGTTCGAGCAAGGCTGCATGAAGGCTATTCCCCGGTCTGGATTCGCTGTGGGAGTTCGCTTGCAAGCAAGCTCCTACGGCTGCACATCACTGCAGCCGCCGCTTCAACCCCTTCATCGCCAACACCCGCGTACTGATTTCCTCAATAGATAGCTCTGTCGCGTCCAGATACGGGATGTTGTGCTTGTTGTACATGGCTTCCAGGGCCCGTAATTCCATGTCGCATTGGCGCGGGGACGCGTATTTACTGCCGGCTTTGCGTTCGCTGCGAATGGCGCTGAGGCGGTCGGCGTCGATGGTGAGTCCGAAGAGTTTGTGTTTGTGCTCCATCAGGGCCTTGGGCAGGCGCAGGTCGTCGAAGTCGTCTTCGGTGAGCGGGTAGTTGGCGGTGAATAGCCCGAACTGCAATGCCAGGTAGAGGCAGGTGGGGGTCTTGCCGGAGCGGGAGACGCCAATGAGGATAATATCGGCCTGGTCGTAGTGCCGGGTGCGGGCGCCATCATCGTTATCCAGCGCAAAATGCACAGCGTTGATACGGATTCGATAGGATTCGGCGTCGCGGATGGCGTGGCTCTGGTTGATTTTGTGATTGGAGCGTACCCCAAGCTCGTCTTCCAGCGGACGAAGAAAAGCGCCGAACAGGTCGAGAATCAGGGCGTCACAGCTATGCAGGATGGCGCGATGGTCGGTGTTGACCAGTGTCGAGAAGACTACCGGCTTGGCGCCATCCTCCTCTGCGGCCTTGTTAATGCGGGCCACGGCTTCACGGGTTTGCTCATCGGATTGCACGAAAGGCAGGGTGATCTGCACAAATTCGATATCCCCGAACTGGCTCAGCATGCTGTGACCAAGGGTTTCTGCGGTAATCCCGGTGCCATCAGAAAGGTAGAAAGCGCTTCGTTTCATTGGGTCTGCCCGTTTTTTTTGCGGTAGGAGCGGGGCTTGAGCCGCGAACAGTCTTGGCGGGGTGGGGCTCCAACCATTCGCGGCTCAAGCGCCGCTCCTACGGGTAAGTCATTGTTTTGAATGGAGCCAGTCTAGACGCTGTATCGCTGTGCGACCAGTGCTATCTGCATGGATTGGCCGATCTGTCAGAGGGTTTGTGGCGCCATGCGTTGTCCGTACAAGACGCAGGCATTACACTGCGCCCGATAAATCTTGGCTGGCATTAATACCTCTTTAATTTCAATTAGATAGCGATAATTCGCGGCGCGTGGTGCGAGGGCGGGTGGTGTGTTACCGAAAGTGATACCCAAATACCGGCCAAATCTGAAAGAGGGGGCAGGCAAACTGTTTCGGTTTTGAGTAGAATGTCGGCTCGATTTGATCCGGCACCTTGTGCAGCGCACTTATTATGGCGCTATTTATGGCGCTTTCGGCACAAGGTGTGCCGACCTGCTTTGGCCAACAAACCAACCGGTAATACGTAAAAGGAGATGACCTTGGCGGAATATGTAGTCTGGTTTCAGGACCTGGGTAAAGATGACGTTGAGCACGTAGGTGGCAAGAACGCATCCCTGGGTGAAATGATCAGCAATCTGTCGGCAGCGGGTGTCTCCGTTCCCGGCGGCTTTGCTACTACCGCTGAAGCCTTCCGTGAATTCCTTGAGCACAACAATCTGACCCAGAAAATCAACGAAGCGCTGTCTGCGCTGGACGTTGAAGATGTAGTCGCGCTGGCCAAGACCGGTGAAGAGATTCGTCGATGGGTGGTTGAGGCTCCGTTCCAGCCCGCGCTGGACAAGGCTATCCGTGATGCGTATGCCCAGATTGGCGAAGGCAACGCAGACCTGCCGGTGGCGGTGCGTTCTTCAGCGACGGCAGAAGATCTGCCCGATGCGTCTTTCGCTGGCCAGCAGGAAACCTTCCTGAATATTCGTGGCGTGGACAGCGTCATGATCGCGGTCAAAGAAGTGTTCGCTTCCCTGTTTAACGACCGCGCCATCAGTTACCGCGTCCACCAGGGCTTTGACCACAAGCTGGTCGCCCTGTCTGCCGGTGTGCAGCGCATGGTGCGCTCCGAGACGGGCGCTGCGGGCGTGATGTTCTCCATGGATACCGAATCCGGCTTCAAGGACGTGGTATTCATCACCGCTTCCTATGGTTTGGGCGAGATGGTCGTGCAGGGTGCGGTTAACCCGGATGAGTTCTACGTCCACAAGAAAACCCTGCTGAACAAGAAGCCTGCTGTACTGCGCCGCAATCTGGGCAGCAAGATGCAGAAAATGATCTACGGCGCTGAAGGTAGCGCGGGCAAGTCCGTTGAAATCGTGGACGTGGACAAAGATGAACGCATCCGCTATTGCCTGACTGACGCACAGGTCGAGAATCTGTCCCGCCAGGCGATTGAAATTGAAAAGCACTACGGCATGCCCATGGATATCGAATGGGCGCTGGATGGCGACGATGGCAAGCTGTACATCGTTCAGGCCCGTCCGGAAACCGTGAAAAGCCGTTCCGACGTGAACGTGATGGAACGCTACTTGCTCAAGCAAACCGGCAAAGTACTGGTGGAAGGGCGTTCCATCGGCCAGCGGATTGGCGCCGGTAAAGTACGCATTGTGACCAATATCAAGGAAATGGATAAGGTCCAGCCCGGCGATGTACTGGTGACGGACATGACCGACCCGGATTGGGAGCCGGTGATGAAGCGTGCCGCGGCCATTATTACCAACCGTGGCGGTCGTACCTGTCACGCGGCCATTATTGCCCGTGAACTGGGTGTGCCGGCCATCGTGGGTTGTGGCGATGCCACTGAACTGCTCAAGGATGGTCAGGAAGTCACGGCCTCTTGCGCAGAAGGCGATACCGGCAAGATCTACGAAGGTCAGCTGGAGTTTGATATTCAGCGCAATTCCATCGAGTCCATGCCCAAGCTGCCGTTCAAGATCATGATGAACGTGGGCAACCCGGACCGGGCCTTTGATTTCGCCGGCCTGCCAAATCAGGGCGTGGGCCTGGCCCGCCTGGAGTTCATCATCAACCGTATGATCGGTGTGCACCCCAAGGCACTGCTGAACTACGATTCCATGCCCCAGGACGTCAAGCAGAACGTGGACAAGCGGACAGCCGGTTATGGCGACCCGGTGGACTTCTACGTGGAGAAGCTGGTCGAAGGCGTTTCTACCCTGGCGGCAGCGTTCCACCCGGAAAAAGTGATTGTGCGTTTGTCGGATTTCAAGTCCAACGAATACGCCAACCTGATCGGCGGTAAGCTGTATGAGCCTGAGGAAGAGAACCCGATGCTGGGCTTCCGTGGTGCCAGCCGTTACATCAGCGAAAATTTCCGCGACTGTTTCGAGCTCGAATGCCGCGCCATGAAGAAAGTCCGTGACGAAATGGGCTTTACCAACGTGGAACTCATGGTGCCGTTCGTTCGCACCGTGGGCGAAGCGGAGCAGGTGATTGAGCTGCTCGCGAAGAATGGTCTCAAGCGCGGCGAAAATGGCCTGCGTGTGATCATGATGTGCGAGCTGCCGACCAACGCCTTGCTGGCGGATGAGTTCCTGCAGCACTTCGATGGCTTCTCCATCGGCTCCAACGACCTGACTCAGCTGACGCTGGGCCTGGATCGCGATTCCGGCATCGTCAGCCACCTGTTTGATGAGCGTGACCCGGCGGTGAAAAAGCTGCTGAAGATGGCCATCGATGCCTGTAATGAACAGGGCAAGTACATCGGGATCTGTGGGCAGGGCCCGTCGGATCACCCGGACCTGGCCAAGTGGCTGATGGAGCAGGGCATCTCTTCCGTTTCCCTTAACCCGGATTCGGTGCTGGATACCTGGTTCTATCTGGCGGAGAAGCACGGCAACTAATGTCTGCTTGACCGATCCGCTGCTTCGCAGCACAGTAAAAAGCCCGCTTCTGCGGGCTTTTTACGTTACGGAAACCGGTGAGGGCACATGTTTCATCGACTTATCCGCATCATGGATCTTTACGACGGTCTGCGGCTGCCTGTTACGGTGGGGCGCAAGGAGTTGCTGCTGATCCATGAAGACGGTCGCACCTGGCTGATGCAGCGCCGCTGCCCCCACGCGGACTTTCCGCTCGATCGCTGTACCGTGATGAATGAGCAATTGCGTTGCCCGGGGCATGGGCTGACGTTTTCGCTGCGCAGCGGTAAATGCCAGACATCAAGCTATCAGCTCGAGCAGTTTCGGATTGGTTACGACGGGCAGTGGCTGGGTGTGGAAATTTGATGAACGTTGGGTTTGTTGTCTGATTACGCCTTTCAGGTTAATCAGACCTACCCGATAACCTGGGAGCGCCGAGTCTTGTAGGTTGCATTAGCCTGAAAGGCGTAATCCAACACTGGTGTTGACGGGCCCTGAGTAAAGGGGCGGGACGGCTTACCGTGACGCGAACACCGTTTCTTCCTCTCCAAGTTCGGCCACGAACTGGTGTGCATAGCGCTGGCGCAGTTGCTTCACTTTCTTCACGTAAGCCTGGGTCTCCTTGAAAGGCGGAATGCCGCCATAGCGGCGAACATTGCCTTCACCGGCATTGTAGGCGGCCAGAATATGGTCGAGATCGGAGAATTTGTTTTTCAGGTAGGCGATGAACTGGGTGCCGCCGGTAATATTAGCGCGGGGATCAAAGGGGTTGCTGACTTTCAGGTAGGCCGCAGTTTCGGGCATCAGCTGCATAAGCCCCTGGGCGCCAACCCGGGAAATAGCGTTGTGGTTGAACAGGGACTCGGCGTGGATAACGGCTTTGACTAGCGCCGGGTCCACACGGAAGCGGGTGGCTGCCTGGGTAATGATGGTGTCGTACTGGTCACGCTGGGCGTTGGAAAGGGCGCGCGGGGTGTAGCTCCAGCCCTTGCGAACGGAGAGCAGGGTATATTGTTGCCCCACCTGTTCCTGAGCCTGGTCGGTGAACAGGATGGTGCCATCCGCAGAGCGGTATTTGTAGATATTGTCTGCCTGTGCCGTCGCACTGAAGCCCAGCATGCAGCCAGCTGCAAAGACCCCGGACAGCCAGGATTTAGTCAATAAAACCCGCATTGAACCCCGTACCCCTTTTCTGGTGCCTCAAGGCGCTTGTTGGGCACCCCGAACACCGTTAGTTTGTTGTTCTTCCGTCGATCTGGCTTATTGCCAAGCGTTACCCCCATGATAACGCCATTCTTTTTTCTTTCTGGCCAGCACCAGACGAATTGACCACACTGGCCGCCAAGCGTAACAAAATCGACGGACGAACATCATACTATTGCGCCGGGGGTGGCCCAAGTGCGCTGGCGCACATTTCCGCTTTAAGCCACCCGATGGTGAATACTGCAAGCGAGGAGAGCGAATGTTTCCCGAGTATCTGGAGCCCTGGTTGAACAGCACCATTGCCTGGCTGGAGCTGGGTTTTCTGCTGCTGGTATTGCTGCTAACGCTGGTCGCTGTCGGGTTATGGCTACAGGACCGTTTTTTTCAGAAGCGTCACGCTATTCGCCGTAATTACCCGCTAATCGGCCGGTTTCGCTACTTTTTCGAGACTCTTGGTGAGTTTTTCCGCCAGTATTTCTTTGCCATGGACCGCGAAGAGCTGCCCTTCAATCGGGCACAGCGTGCCTGGGTTTACCGTGCGGCAAAGGATCTCAGCAATACCATGGCGTTTGGCTCTACAAAGCAGATTGGCGCCGGGCGCGTCATTTTCATGAATTGTCCGTACCCGACACTGGAAAAAGACGCAGCCAAGACCTTGCCGCTGATGATTGGCCCATACTGTGAGCAGCCCTATGCGGCCCACAGTTTCTTCAATGTGTCGGGTATGAGCTTTGGTGCATTGTCCCGTCCAGCGGTGCAGGCGCTGTCCCAGGGCGCGGCCATTGCCAATTGCTGGATGAACACCGGTGAAGGGGGATTGTCTCCCTACCACCTGGAAGGGGGCTGTGATGTGGTCTTTCAGGTGGGCACCGCCCGTTACGGTGTGCGCGATGCGGAAGGCAACCTGAACGACGAGCGCCTGGCGGCAATCGCGGCGCGGCCACAAGTGAAAATGATCGAAATCAAACTCAGCCAGGGCGCCAAACCTGGCAAGGGCGGTATTCTGCCCGCCGCCAAAGTGACTCAGGAAATTGCTGACATTCGCGGCATTCCGGCGGGCCAGGCATCTATTAGCCCCAACGGCCAGCCGGATGTACATAGTGCGGATGATTTGCTGGACCTGATCGCCCATGTACGTGAGGTGAGCGGCAAGCCCACTGGTATCAAGTGTGTGCTCGGTGCCTGGGCGTGGGTGGAGGACCTGTTTCTGGCCATTCATGCGCGCGGCCTGGAATCAGCGCCGGACTTCATCACTATCGATAGCGGTGATGGCGGCACCGGAGCGGCGCCCATGTCACTGATGGATGATGTGGGCTTGTATCTGGCGGAATCCCTGCCTTTGCTGGTGGATCTGCGTGATGGCTACGGCCTCACAGACCGTATCCGCATTATTGCGTCAGGCAAGCTGATCACCCCGAGCATGGTGGCTTGGGCAATAGCAGTGGGGGCGGATTTCTGCGTGTCGGCCCGGGGCTATATGTTCGCCCTGGGGTGTATTCAGGCGCTGCAGTGCAACCGCAATACCTGCCCCACCGGCGTCACCACGCATAATCCGCGATTGCAGCGGGGGCTGGTGCCGGCGGAAAAATCCCGGCGCGTGGCGCACTTCCACAACAACCTGGTGAAGGAAGTGGAAACCATTGCCCATTCCTGCGGTGTGGCTGAACCACGCCAATTACGCCGCTACCATGCACGCATGCTGAGCAGTAATGGTGAGTCTGTCCCGCTTGACCGGTTGTGGCCGCAGGTAGAGCCCGGCATCTATCTGCGTGAAGGGCGGCCCAGTGAGAAACAGCCTTTTGTGCGCTGGCAGGGCATTGGAACTGGCCCGTAATGGCGGGCACCTATAAGCGCTATCGAATGGCTGCGTTTGTGCTAATCGCTGCAGCCTTCACAATGAACAAAACACAGAGGAGTTTTCAGTGACCACGGAATTTGATCTTGTTGTAATTGGTGCCGGTTCTGGCGGGGTGCGCGCCGCGCGCATGGCTGCTTCCCATGGCGCCAGCGTTGCGATTATCGAAGAACGCTTTTTCGGTGGCACCTGTGTGAATGTGGGCTGCGTGCCCAAGAAGCTGTTTTCGTACGGCAGCCATTTCCCCCAGGAATTCGCGCTGGCTGAAGATTATGGCTACACCGTGACAGGCTGGGAGTTTGACTGGCCCACACTGCGTGATAACAAAAGCCGGGAAATCAGCC
The DNA here is from genome assembly GCF_002733835.1 of Alcanivorax sp. Lineage (GTDB taxonomy): Bacteria > Pseudomonadota > Gammaproteobacteria > Pseudomonadales > Alcanivoracaceae > Alcanivorax. Next base: position 43,943 of record NZ_NVWY01000012.1, on the reverse strand, counting down.
GGTTGAACGGTATTTACCAGCGGATTCTGAATCAGGCCGGGGTGACGATTTTTGAAGGTCACGGGCAGGTATTGGGTGGCGGCAAGGTCTCTGTGGGTGAAATCGTGTTGACGGCCCGGCATATTCTGGTGGCAGTGGGTGGCAAGCCCTTTGTGCCGGAGCTTCCCGGTCGTGAGCATGTGCGCATTTCCGATGATTTGTTCTATCTGGACACCCTTCCCAGGCGTGTTGCCGTGGTGGGTGGTGGTTACATCGCCACAGAGTTTGCGGGCATCCTGCACGGCCTGGGCTGTGAGGTGACGCAGGTCTACCGTGGTGATCTGTTTCTGCGCGGGTTCGACCAGGACATTCGTGAGTTTATCGCCGAGCAGATGACGGAGCAGGGCGTAACACTGAAATTCAATGCGGACGTTGCCAGTATTGAGGCGATCAACGGCGAAAAACACGTTACCTATCAAGGCGGCGAGCAGGCGGTATTTGATGAAGTGTTCTACGCCACCGGGCGCATCCCCAAGCTGGATGGTTTGTTTGCTGAGGGTGCTGCGCCGGCCATGACCGAGGGCGGTGCTATCAAGGTGGATGATGGCTTTGCTACCAGCGTTGACGGTCTCTATGCGCTTGGCGATGTGATTGATCGGGTGCAATTAACACCGGTGGCACTGGCGGAGGGCATGTGGCTGGCGGCGAAACTCTATGGGGAGCACAAGCCTGAAGCCGCCATGGATTACCACAACATTGCCACTGCCGTATTCAGCCACCCCAATATTGGCACGGTGGGCCTGACGGAAGAACAGGCGTTGGCCCGCGTGCCGGCGGTGCGGGTATATAAAAGTGCGTTCCGGCCCATGCGTTATACCCTGGGGGACAAGCAGGAGCGTTCACTGATCAAGCTGATTGTGGACGATGCCTCCGACAAGGTGCTGGGCCTGCATATGGCCGGTGAAGACTCAGCCGAGATTACGCAGGGGTTTGCGGTGGCTATCAAGATGGGCGCCACCAAGGCCGACTTTGATGCCACCGTGGGGATTCATCCAACCGCGGCGGAAGAACTGGTAACCCTGCGCCAGGGGGTATTGATCACCGCTTGATGGCAATCGGTATTGAGTGACGAGTATCGAGTTACGAGAAGCGAAGTTCACAAAAAACGGTCATTTCAGCGAGATTGTTTTCTGCTTTCGCAACTCGCAACTCGCAACTCGCAACTCCATGCTCATCAGAGTTTTGCCAGTTTCACCGGCAAACCATCGGCGGGCACCGGCAGGCTGCTGGTGTCCACCGGCATTTCGTAGTCCTCCGGCACCGACCATCGATAGTTGAGCAAAACCTGGTGTAGAACCGCTTTCACTTGCAGGTCGGCAAAGTGCAGGCCGATGCACTTGTGGGCACCACCGCCAAAAGGCATCCAGGCATAGGGATGCACCTTGTCTTCGCGCCGTTCGGCACTGAACCGTTCCGGGTCGAAGCGCTCCGGGTCTGGCCAGTACTCCTCCATATAATGGGTGAAGTAGGGCACCACGTTGATAAAGCTGCCGGCGGGTATAAAGAAACCCTCATATTCCACATCTTTGACTGTTTTGCGGGGGAGGGAAGGTACCGGTGAGCACAACCGCAAGGCTTCCTTCATGGCCATGCCGATACCTTCCAGCCTGGGCAGATCGTCATATTCCAGATCCCGCTTGTTCAGGGCGCGACTTTCTTCGCGTAGCCGCTCCTGCCACTCGGGATTCTTGGCGAGATAATAAAAGAGGGTGGAGAGAGTGATCGTGGTGGTGTCGTGGGCGGCCATCATCAGGAAGATCATATGGTTGATCACGTCATCGTCGCTGAACCGGTCGCCGTCTTCAGTGCTGGCATGACAGAGCGCGCTGAACAGGTCCGATTCCTGGCTGGCGCGCTTGGCAGGTAATTCGTTGCGGAAAAACGCTTCCAGAACCCGTCGCCCCTTGAGCCCTTTGGACCAGCGCAAACCCGGTACGCTGGTACGTATGATGGCCGTGCCGGCGCGAACGGTATCCACGAAAGCCTTGTTGATAGAATCTGCCTCCGGCCCCAGCTCATAGCCCATGAATACATCCGTGGCCAGATCCAGAGTGAGCTGCTTTACCTCCTCAAGTACCTTGAATTGATCAATACGCTCCCAATCTGCGATCCCGCTGGCGATGTGTGGCCCCATGCGGTCGAGATAGCCTTTCAGCACGTCCTTGTTAAAGGCTTGCTGCATGATCTTGCGATGCCAGCGATGCTCTTCGAAATCCAGCAACATGATACCGCGATGGAAAAAGCGGCCGATAAAATAATCCCAGCCATCATGATTGGAAAACAGGTCGCCGCGGTTGAGCATGACGAACTGGTTGGCGTCGGGGCCGAGCATCTGGATCATGCGCAAGCCAAATACGCTGCTCCAGGATACCGGGCCATAGGTGTCATAGCGTTTACGCATTAATCCAATCGGGTCGCGCATGAAAGCCAGGGTGTGGCCGATAAGGGGCAATCCCGCATCACCAGGGATGGCCTTGAGGGAGCTTGTCCGTGGCGGGGCGCAGAATGGCTGAGACATATAAAGCACCTGAAAAATAGCTGTGAACGGCGCAGGTGAAGCGCCGAAATGAAACATTGTGTTTACTTTTAGCTCGCTTGCTGGCGCTCAGCAAGGGGAAGTAAATAGATTTCGCGTCCACGTTTAATTTGGGTGTTTTTTAATCGAATCGTAACGTGCGTCTGATCGGCCACGCTTTGCCGATTTCGCTCAGCGGTTATTCACCAGGTTATCCACAGTTTCTGTGGACAGTCTGAGTAGCAGTTTATGCCCGTCACTTTGGCACTGTGAGTGGCTTTGCAGGCTGTGTATGATTCGGCAACGCCAATACTTGCTGTTTAAGGAGAACAAGGAATGCGTAGAGTGGTGTTCAATCAGAAAGGGGGCGTGGGGAAGTCCAGTATCACAGTCAATCTGGCGGCTATCAGCGCGTCGGAAGGCAAGCGCACCCTGGTTGTCGATCTGGATCCACAGTGCAACGCCAGCCAGTATTTGCTGGGCATGCCGGCGTACAGTAACGGGCACGGGCCAAAACCCAACATCGGCACTTTTTTTGCTCAGACCCTGTCGTTTCGGCTGAAAGAAAAAGATCCGCGTGACTATGTGCATGCCACCCCGTTTGAGAACCTGTTTGTGTTGCCGTCCGATGGCGAGCTGGGGGAAATCGAGCATATGCTTGAGTCCAAGCACAAGATCTACAAACTGCGTGGTTTGCTGAAGGCGCTGGCGAAAGACTTTGACGAGATTTTTGTGGATACCCCACCGGCGTATAACTTCTACACCTTGTCATCGTTGATTGCGGCAGACCGGGTGCTGATCCCGTTTGATTGCGATGCGTTTTCCCGCAAGGCGTTGTACACACTGCTGGAAAATATTCAGGAAGCCCGGGAAGACCACAATGATGACCTGCAGGTGGAAGGCATTGTGGTGAATCAATACCAGCCTCGAGCGCGGTTGCCGCAGGAGTTGGTGGCGTCTCTCGAAGAAGAGGGGTTGCCGATTCTTGCCAACAAACTCTCCAGCAGTGTAGTGATGCGTGAATCCCACGAAAAAGCGACGCCACTGGTCAATATGCAGCCACGGCACAAGCTCACCGATGAGTACCGTGCGCTGTTCAGGGAAATCAGTGCCGGTTAATCCGTTCCGGGTCGAGGCCCGGCGTCGGGCGGGGCGGATCCTTCGTTCTGCCACGGCCACCCGCTGGCTGGTCCAGGCGGTTTTTAATCGCTCGGACCGGTTCAAGGCTCGGCTGGGAGATGCCTTTGCCGACCTGATCTTGCTGGCGTCATTGCTACGGGATTGGGTAACCGGGCGATACCGAACGGTTCCCTGGGGTACCTTGCTAACGATCACTGGCGCGCTGGTTTATTTTTTGATGCCGCTGGATGCTATCCCTGACCCGATTGTGGCGTTGGGTCTGCTGGATGATATTGCAGTGATATCGCGCACACTTAAGCTGACCCGCACGGATCTGGACCGCTACCAACAGTGGCGCAATGTGCAGGGTGAGGTCGGGGGAGAAAACAATGAATGACGGCTACGGGGCTGAATCACTCAAGCCTGGTTATCAGGGTAAGGGCATGATTGTTTATGAGCCTCTCTCCGTGCTCAGCCTGCGGCAACGGCTTGGTCGCCTGCGGTTTGCGTGTTACCAGTTTGGCGCTGCGCTGCTGTCGGGCTTGCTGATGGTCCTTTTCCTGTTGTTGTCCGCCGAACTGTTGCCGCAGTGGGTGGGTTGGGGCGTCGTTGCAGTGGTGTCGCTGGCGTTGCTGGTTTACCAAATTGGACTTCTGGTGCGTCGTTTGCACGATATGGAAAAAAGTGGCTGGTGGGTCATCCTGGCGTTTGTGCCGTTGGTCAATTTGCCATTCCAGCTTTATCTCTATCTTGGTGATGGCAGCAGCATGATGAACCGTTTCGGAACGCCGAACCCTCCGGTTAGCACCGTGGTTATGCTGGTGGGCGGTTTGTGTTGGTTTATCAATGTGTTAGTGCTTTTATCCATGATGGTCTTGTTGGTGTTGGGTTGGTTTCTGCCCGACCTTCTGGCGCCTTATCTCGCCCAGCTTCCTCAGGGGTGGGCGCAGCCGGTACAGCAGGCGCTTAACGCTCGATAACTATTAGTCGCAGGCTCCTATTTTTGCTACCTTTTATGCTATTGTCTTGTGATCCAGGTCCGGGGAGAGCGGACTTGGCGATATAAATAAAGCCATAACCAGTAACAACAATAATAGCGATTATTAGGGAGTAGCTATGAGAAAGCGTCTTCTGGGGTGTCTCATTGCGATGGTGTTGCTGCCAATGCAGGGATTTGCGTCAATCAGCAATGCGGAACTCGAAGATTTTGAACTGGCGTTGTGGAAAGTCCGCGCTGATTTCCACATGTTGACCGTCATGGTCGGCAGCAAAACCTATATTTCCAATCTTGATGAGGCTATTGACCAGGCTCAGTCCGGGATTGATTCGTTACGCCGTGATGCAGAAGGTAGCGAGGAGCGCTCTCTGGTTGCTGACCTTGAAAAGAGCTGGGGTATTTTCAAAGCTGCTGCAGAAAGCAACACCATGGCCGAGCAGGGGTTCACCAACGCTTACACCATCCAGGATGTGAACGAGTTGCCAGTGGAGATGTCCCTGCGCATGGAATCGTTCACAGGCACCACCGACGGCAAATACGATGATATTCGCGAGCTTTCCGCTTACCTTCAGCGCATGACCTCAGAATACCTGAATATCGCTGCAGACCCGGCAGGGGGGATGGCGTCGGGCTCGGATGAAGGTCGTATTGAATTCAAGGATGCCGTGCCCGAATTTGAGCGGATGCTGGCAGCGGCGAAAAAGAACCATGCCGATGATGAAGCCATTAGCCGCGCCTTGAATCAGGTGGGCGTCAAGTGGATGTTTATTCGTGAATCCATGGTCAAGTTTTATGAAAATGCGGTGTCTTATCTGATTTATCGGTACACCAACCAGATGGTGGACACCATGAGTCAGGCAATCAGTCTGGCGTCCACGGATGTAGAAAAGCCCAGCTTCGGGCCGGTTGAATAAGGCGGAGCCCGTGTGGCTCTTTCTACTGACCCTCGCATGTGTGCGGGGGTTTTTTGATGGTGGCTTGTGTTAAGCCGCTCTTGTTTACATGAATGGGGGAGTTTGGGGTGAATAAAGGGATTCGACATGGCCTGATTGCGACGCTGCTATTGGTGTCAACAGGGGCTCAGGCAGCAATGTCCGCCACGGAATTGGCACTGGTTCAGGCAGATGCATGGCGTGTTCGTATGGGGTTTCATCTGCTTTCGATTCGTGGGGACAACCCGGAAGATCGTGTAGCGCTGAAAGCCTTGTTGGCGGATGGCGAGCAACATGTGGATGCGCTGAAGGCGCAAGCCGCTGCCGGTGAGAAAGACACTGCAACGCAACTCAATGCGTCCTGGGAAGCACTCAGTGCACGCGCCCTGGATAATCCGCTGGCCTCACTGGGCTATGCGGATTACGGCGCCATGAGTGAAATCAATACCACCACGCTGGCGGTGGATACGCTGGCTCGAGAGGCTGATGTGGCGGGCGATGCAACCTACCTGGATATCGCTCAGTTATCCGTGGCGATGCAGCGTCTGGCTAGTGAATATGCCGCCCTGGCAGCGTTTCCCTCAGCGGGTTTGAAAACCGGCACGGGCCTGCAATCCATGGACTTTGGCGCGGAAGCCCGGGCCATCGACGAGTTGCTGGCCAGCCTGAAAGGCAAATATGCGGGGGATCAGCAGGCGCGTGATGTGCTGGCGTTTATCGATCAACGCTGGGCGTTCGTGCGCAAGTCGATTCCCGGTATGGATGACCCGAACACGCAGAAAATTCCTTATCTGTTCTACCGCTATGCCACGCAAATGGCGGAACGGGTGAGTGAGCTGGCCCAGCCATAGAGTGGGTTCATCACGGAATTGAGTGATCAGCCTGCCTCGGAGCTTGTCGCATTATCTCTCCCTGACAGCCGCTGGACGCCGGATGCCCCTGACTACGCCTCAAAAGGGATACCACAATAACGACAGCCTCTCAGGCTATGGGGTTTACGTCAGGCATCCGGCGTCGAGCTTTTGGCAAATGGCAAAGCGCCGGATTATTCGCTCTAATCCGCGAAGAGCCATAAAACGGTCCGGCTTTCGGCCAGGCGGCGCGGCTACTGCGAGCGCGCCACCAGCCAGTCAGCGCTGATGCGCCAGGCGTGGGAGGGGGCTTTTGAACCTGAAAAGACCCCCGCATGGCCACCCGGCACTTCCTCGAAGCGTTTCTCTTTGCTGCCGACAAGATGCATCACATCCCGTGCTGCGCGCAGGCTGACAATGTTGTCGGTGATGCCGGCAAAGGAAAGCAGGTCCTGCTGAATGGATGAAAAATCCACACTGCGCCCGCCGATCCGGATTTTCCCTCTGGCCAGGCTGTTGGCCAGAATCATCTTCTCGATCACCTCACGGACCACCGCACCGGGGTAATCCACCATATCGTTGAACCACTGGCCCATGGTCATGTACTCAGTCACGTATTCACGGTCACCAAGATTACGGATCAGATCCATGTAAGCCTGGACCACGCCGGGGGGATTGGTCATCTTGAATCCCAGCGTCAGCAGGTTGGCGGGAATGTGAAATAGCTTGTCGCTGAGCGGCTCCAGACGAATCTGGAACCAGTCGTGGATCTGCATGGCGGGAATGGCGGCCAGGCCCAGCGCCTTGCCGAACGGTCCACTCTTGTGAAAGTTCACCGGGCTGGCAATGGTGATCAGGCTGCGGACAGGTGCGTCATGGTGGCCGCCCAGATACATCAGGCAAAGCAGCCCGCCCATGCAATAGCCCATCATGTTGATGGTTTCGGTTTCCGCATGAGCCTTTACGGCATCCACCGCAGAGGGAAGCCACCGGTTTACATAGGTGTCCAGGTCCAGGCTGCGATTGGCGTTGGACGGTTTCCCCCAGTCCACCAGATATACATCGTAGCCGCGGGCCATCAGGTAAAGGACCATGGAGCGGTTGGGCATCAAGTCGTAGGTCCAGCAATGAATGCCCAGCGCAGGCACCAGCAGCAGGGGGATGCGGTGTTTGTCGGCGGAAACCGGCAGGACGTCGTCGTTAAGCGGGATTTCTGTCACCGGTGGCAGGCTGTAATGGCGTACAGCCATGATGCCATCACGATAAATTTCATCCCACGGGCATTTATCCACCTGGATAAAGCGTTGTGGGTGGCGCCTGCGTTCAACAATGTGGCCAACGGCCCGCAGGCTGTTCTTTAATCGTGATGTAGCCATTCAAAACGACTCCTGAAATGGGGGAGAAGCCTAGGGAACCTCTGAATAACTCCTTGCGTACTCAGCGTGACCTGAAGCGTGCAGCTGTTGCGCCTTGTCTCGACAGACAGGGTGGTTCCCTTTCTTAGAGAAAAGGCGCAGCAGATGTGCGCTTCAGGCCGCGCCCTCCGGGTCTTTCAGGCTGGCCCGCACTCGTTGTTGCGCTTTTTCGACAGGCAACCAGCATGCCATCAAAATCGCGCCTAGATTGCGAGCCAGTCTGAAAGACTGAGCATGCAAGGAGTTATTCAAAGGTTCCCTAGCAGAGAGCAAGGCCGTTTCTATGGTAAAACGGTAACACTTGCAGATTAGCCGCCAGCGGTTAATCTTGCCCCCGATATCAGCTGGAGACATTGGCCGCCGTGACAGAAAAAACACTTCCGTATACACGCCAGGACATATGCAATCGCTTCCTGGATTCCGTCCGCCACTCTGTTGTGCTTGGGCTTGAGGTTGTCAGCGCTACTGAAGAGTGCGTCCGGGTCCGAATGCCCTGGCGAGACGATCTGGTCGGCAACCCGGAGACCGGAGTCATGCACGGTGGGGCCATTTTCGCAATGATGGACCAGGCTGGGGGCATGGCAATCACTTGCCGAACTTTCCCCACGTTCGAGATTACTCCGACCATCGATTTTCGCGTGGATCATCTGCGTAGCCCGGGGAAAGGGCGGGCTGTGGTGTGTGAGGCCCGCTGCTATCGGCTCACTACCCACGTGGCCTTTGTCAGTGTCACCACCTGGGAAGAAGAGGGGGACGAGGAGCCCATTGCCACCGGGTTGGCAACCTATACGCGGCTAAAAATTGACAAGGCAGGCACGGTGGTAGGCCAATGAAAGCACTGAAAACGCTGATCGAAGAATGCCGTAGCGGCAAGGCAGACTATCAGGCCCTGATCGACCGGGTACCGTATGCCCGGTTCCTGGGCATTCAGGTAATTGCCCAGGGGGACGAACTGACTTTTGTGCTGCCCAAGCACGACAATGTGGTCGGCAACCCGACCTTGCCAGCGCTGCACGGCGGGGCGGTGGCCGGTTTTATGGAGCAGGCGGCGATCATCTTCATCCTGCTGCAAATGGGTGAGCCCAAAGTGCCGAAAACCATCGATTTCACCATCGATTATCTGCGCGCGGGGTTGTTTCGCGACACCTTCGCCGAATGCAGCGTGACTCGTCTTGGCCGGCGTATCGCCAACGTGCACATCAGTGCCTGGCAAAAAAACCGCCAGGAGCCGATTACCATTGCCCGAGCTCACTTCCTGCTTTCTGACGATGGCAGCACCGATTAAGCCGATCTTGATCCATTGTATTTAGGCGCCACGGACGGCGCTAATTGTCATATCACGACATTGCTCCCTTCCCGGCATCCGCCTAGCGTTGAGTCATGACTTAGCGCTACCAGGGATTTCCCATGAAAATAACTAAAGTCAGCACGCCGCCTGCCCATGTCAGTATCTATGAAAACTGGGATGGCCCAGGTCATGAGGATATTGAAGACAAACTGACCACACAGCACGTTGAAGATGTGGTGGAAATATTCCAGACCCCGCTTACCGGGCATTACAACTGGGACTACTCCTCCGCCGACGGGCGGATCCGCAAATTGTACAAATTGGGAAAAGAACTCAACTGGAATGCGGATATGGATGTGGATTGGTCGCAGGATTTCCCCAAATCCGAGGTGCCACTGGACCAGTCCTTCAACCCCTTTAACGGCTGGTCCACCTTTGAGTCGCTCAGCGATGAGGAAAAGCTCCGTTTCGGCTGGCACAACCTGGCCTGGATGCTGGCCCAGTTTGTACACGGGGAGCAGGGGGCATTGCTGGTGGCGTCCCAATTGGCCAGTTGCGCACCCACCTACGACGCCAAACTCTACGCGGCCAGCCAGACCTTTGATGAAGCGCGCCATGTGGAGGTTTTCACCCGTTACCTGCAGGAAAAGATCGGCATTCTTTACCCGGTGAACCCCAACCTGAAATCCTTGCTGGACAAAATCCTGTCTGATCCGCGCTGGGATCTGAAGTTTATTGGCATGCAGATCATCATCGAAGGGCTGGCGCTGGCCGCGTTTAATACCCTGAAACTGACCGCCCAAGACCCCCTGCTGAAGCAGATTATTCACCTGGTTATTCGCGATGAAGCACGGCACGTTACCTTTGGTGTCAATTACTTGGAGGACTTTGTTGAGACTCTGTCTGAAGAGGAGAAAGAGGAGCGCGCCCACTTCGCCTTCGAGGCCTGCGTGGTCATGCGGGAGCGCCTAATCAGCACGGAAGTGTTCGAGCACTTTGGCTGGGATGTGAACGAAGCCCGAGAGCAGGTTTTGTCATCCTCCATCATGGCGCAATTCCGCAATCTGCTGTTTACCCGGATCATGCCTAACCTCAAACGCATTGGTCTGCTCACCGATTCCGTGAGACCACGGTTTGAGGAGCTGGGCATCCTGCAGTTTGAAAACCTGGTGGACGATGGGCAGATCGACTGGGCAGAGCTTTCCAAGCCTCTTTACGACGAGGCGTCCTGAACCGATTCGATGATCAATGCATCAGCCACTGGCCGGGCCAATGCCCGGCCGGTGGCGTTATAGGCCTGGCGCATGGCCAGGCGGCCCTGTTCCAGCTTGCCGGGGCCGGAGCGGACCAGGCCGTCAATGGCAAGGGCGACCAGATTCGGTCGCGTGGGGTGATGCAGCGCCATGCTGTTACGGCCACGCCAGGGAGAGCGTGACTGCAAATGGTGATAAAGTACCCGCTCTCCGGGGAAGGTGGCAGCCAGCCCGTGGCGGTCGGCAATGCCGCCGTCCCAATAGTAGCGCCCGCCAATCCGGGCGGGCTGGAAGAGCAGGGGGACGGCACAGGACGCGTATACCGCTTCCACCAGATCCCCCTGTTGCAACACCTGCGTGCGCCGGCTTTTTCCCTGCCAGGCGGATACCGCCAGCGGGGTTCGGGACTCTTCCACGCGCTGAGTGGGTAGCAGGCCCGCCAGCATCCGTCGAAAAGCCTGACCGGATAACAAACCCAGCCCGGGGGATGGGTCCCAGAAGTGTGACCGATCCAGGCTGAGCAGCGTGTCTTCGATGGCATTGATGCTGGCGCCGGAGGCTATGCAAGCCGCCACCAGAGCGCCAGCGCTGGAGCCACAGAAACGGGCGGGCGACAGGCCATGGTCAAGCAGGGCACGCAGCGTGCCGAAATGGGCAAAAAAACCGAAAAACCCGGATGACATGGCGAGGGTGAACGGCGCCTCTGCCAGCCAGTCCGCCAGTAACGCCTGATGAGATGCGCCCCCTGGCGGTGCGTGATCCGCTACCCCTTGAACCGGAATATGTAATGCCACAGCTTGACCCTTCCACCAAAATCGCCGGCAAGACTACCTCGCGAGCCTTCAGTCACACAATGTTGTTGGCGGCAGTAGCGGTAACCGCACTGGGCCAGACCCTGGTTTTTACCCTGCTGCCATCACTGGGGCGTGCCACCGGCATGACGGAAATGCAGGTGGGGCTGATCATCAGTTGCTCGTCACTGGTGTTTGCTTTGGCAAGCCCGGTGTGGGGCACCTTGAGTGAGTCGCTGGGCCGCAAACGAGTGATGGTAATCGGTCTATCCGGTTATTCGCTGGGTACGCTGTCATTTGCCGTGGTGTTTGATCTGGGACTTCGCGGTGCCCTGGTGGGAGTCGGTCTGGTGGCGGCTCTGGTCCTGAGCCGCATGCTGCAGGCCGCCATCATGGCGGCAACTCCGGCGGCGGCCGCTGCGTATACCGCTGACATCACCACCCCGGAGCAACGCACCCAGGGGATGGGCCGCATCGGTGCTGCCAACAATATCGGCACCGTCGTGGGGCCGGTGTCCGGCGGCATGCTCGCTGCCGTTGCGTTGGTGTTCCCGCTTTATGGGGTGGCGGCACTGACCGCGCTAATGGCGATCAGCGTGGCCTTGTGGTTGCCGCCGTCGCCGCACCAGCCAACCGCGCGCACCGTACCGCTGCGTTCCGTTTTGCGCCATGGATTGGCCGCCTATGCGGACCCGCGCTTGCGCGATCTGCTGTTGACCGGAGTCATGCTGTTTATGAGCTTTGCGCTGATTCAGCAAACCCTGGGTTTTCTGTTTCAGGATCAGTTCCAGATGAGCCCGACCGAAGCGGCAAGGGCGCTGGGGCTGACCATGATGATGGCGGCGCTGACGTCGCTGTCAGGGCAGCTGATCGTGGTGCAATGGCTGAAGGCGCCCGCAACCCTGCTGATCGCCCTGGCCGTGCCCAGCATCGGCGCGGGTGCCGTTATTCTCTGGTTGGCCAATACGGAGGCCTGGATGAGTGGGGCGGTGCTGCTGGTCGGGCTGGGCCTGGGGTTTGGCATGCCTGCGGTCATGTCCCTGGCCAGCCTGAGGGTGCCCACGCAAGAGCAGGGCCGGGTGGCTGGCCTGGCCAGCGCCTGTCCGGCGCTGGGGTTTATTGTCGGGCCACTGGTTGGGACCGGCCTGTACACGCTGGATCAGCGTTGGCCCTATTTGCTGGTGATCACGTTGCTGTTGCCCATGTCGATGCTGGCCTGGCGGCTTGCCCGCAAGGCTTGAGACGTTCAGGCTTGCACCTGTAACGACTGCCACAGGTGCGCCGCCACCAGTGCCCGCCATGGAGTGAATTCGGCCAGCCAATCCCGGGTGGCCTTCGCTGCTGGGCGCTCATTCCAGGCCAGCAACTGTTGCAGCGCTTTCTGCACCGCCACATCCCCGTGCAGGCTGCCATCCAGGTAGCCATATCCCCGTAGCAGCGTGTAATTCACACTCCATGGCCCCAGGCCGCGAATACCCAGCAAGGCGTGCTCCAGGTTTAGTGCGTCAGCGTTTGAGTGCAATGCGTCGGGAAGCAGGCAGTGATCACAGCAGCGCTGCGACACCGTCAACAGTGTCTGCGCCTTGCTGGCTGAAAATCCAACGCTGCGCAGCGCGTTGCTATCCAGCTGGCTCACCGCAACGGCATCGGGGTAGCAGTGCAGGCCATTAATCACCTCTTGACCTGCCAGCTGAATAAACCGTCGACGAATGGCAGTGGCAGCGCTGACGCTGATCTGTTGTCCGATGATGGCCCAGCTCAATGCCTCGAACGGGGTCGCCGATTGCGGGACACGCAGGCCCCGCTGTTGCTGCACCAGGTGGCCGAGTGCGGTCGGCTCCGCCATCGCCTTCTCGAAGGCCTCTACCGGTTGGTCCAGGCCCAGCATGGCGCGAGTGTGTCGGGATAATGCCGTGCGGGTGAGCGACTTGGCCGTGGCGCGGACCTGGCCAGGCTGGCTGAAGTCCAGGGTGAACACGCAGGGGCGACCGTCGATGGTAGCGGCTTTGTGGAGTACATAGGCCTCCACCCGCTCGGAAATGGCGTGCCGATCACGGCCATGGAAATCAAGAAAGGCAGCCACACCAAAGCGTGCGGGTAGCGCGAGCGAAAGGCTGCTCACGCCTGTTCTTGTCCTTGTTCGCGGCCGAGCAGGGCGGCCTTGCGCTCAACCCCCCAGCGGTAACCGGACAGGCCGCCATCGGCGCGCACAATACGGTGGCAGGGCACCAGCACCGCCAGCCGGTTACTGGCGCATGCCCGCGCCACGGCGCGGGCCGCGGTGGGCCGGCCAAGCTTTTCTGCCAGCGCCTGGTAGGAGAGGGTTTGCCCTGCCGGAATCGATCTCAGCATCGCCCAAACTTGCTCCTGAAAGGCGGTGCCCCGGATATCCAGGGGCAGGGCATCCGGCATCGAAGCCTGTGTGCCGAGAGGCTGGTCGATCAGCGTAATCACCATGGCAACACGCTGATCGAATGCGTTATTGCCGGGTAATATCTCTGCACCGCTAAATTCCTGTTGGAAATCGCGCAGCAGGGCATCCGGGTCATCGCCCATGGCGACGGCACAGATTCCATTTTTGCTTTCGGCCACCAGCACAGCGCCCAGCGAGCTGTCCGCAATGGCGACACGCAACGCCAGGCCTTTACCGGCTTTGCGGTACTGCCCCGGTTTCATGCCCAGTGTTTGCCCGGAGGAGCTGTGGAGATGGCTGCTGGAATCAAAACCGGCGCGATGGGCGGCGTGGGTCAGCGGCTGGTCGTCACGCAGTTGTTGGCGAACTCGGCGGCGGCGGACCGCAACACCATATTGATGCGGGGAGATTCCGGTGATGGCCTTGAACTGGCGTTGCAAGTGGAAGGGAGTCCAGCCGGATTGCGCGGATAATTGTGCCAGTGTGGGTTTGCGCTCCGCCATGTCGATGGCGCGGCACAGGGCAATCACCGTGGTCGTGGCGGGCGACGGGGCGTTCCCCTGCGGATGACAGCGACGGCAAGGGCGATAACCGTCTTGCAAGGCGGCCTTGTCGTTATCGAAAAGGCGAATGTTTTCAGTGCGTGGGCGGCGCGATGGGCACGTGGGCAGGCAGAAAATACCGGTTGTGACGACCCCATACACAAAGGGATCACCAGGAATGCACCGATGTTCATTGATGGCGCGTTGCCGTTGCTGGTCTGCATTCATGGTTGTGCGTTGGCCTGTTCGCATGGGTCCTGTCCCGTAGTTCTGAAGGGAAGTATGAAGGGAAGTATGAAGGGAAATGAAGCTGACGGGGAGCATGGAGGAGGGGCGACAAACGCACATTCGAAATATTGCGGTTGTATTCGAAAAAACACAGGTGCTGAAAATAGAGGGGATGACGTAAAACAATGGCGGCGAGCCTGGCCCGCCGCCTTGCGGGAATCACTACGCTGCTTACTTGGTGTAAGGCAGCAGCGTCAGTTCCACGCGACGGTTCTGTTCCCGGCCGCTGGCCGTACTGTTGCTGGCAATGGGCTGGGTTTCACCAAAGCCCACGGTGTCCAGACGAACCTGTTCAACCCCGAAGCCAGACAGCTTGTTGGATACCGCCTGGGCCCGTTGCTGGGACAGCAGCAGGTTGTAGCGATCGCCGCCAGTGCTGTCTGTGTGCCCGGCCACCTGGATCATGGTGGATTTGTATTCGTTAAGCACTTCGGCTACTGCATCCAGCACCGGATCGAAAGAGGATTTCACGTTGGTGCTGTCGGTGGCAAAGGTCAGGTTGCCCGGCATGTTGAGAATGATGTTTTCGCCATCACGGGTAACGGAAACCCCGGCACCTTCGAGTTTCTGACGCAGCTTGGCTTCCTGAACGTCCATGTAATAGCCCACACCACCACCGGTAACCGCACCGATGCCGGCCCCGGCCAGAGCGCGTTCTTTACGCTCTTTGGCGCTGTCAGACGTGGCGATACCGATCAAGGCGCCGGCGACCGCACCAATGGCCGCACCGGATGTGGCTTTGGAGGTTTGTTTTTCACCCGTGTAGGGGTTAACTGTGCTGCAGCCCGTAACGGCAATCGCACTCGCCAGCGCAAGTGACCCGGCAAATCGTTTCATGAAAGCTCCTTGGGGTTCGATAACATATTGGTTTTTTTACTGGTTTAGGCCTGAATGAACCATAGCGGTAGTGTAAAAGCTGGTAAAGTGCCGACGTCACGACTGCACCCAATTTGATCAAATCGTTACAGGATATCGCTTGGCCATTCAGGATTTTTCACCGCCATCGCTGGCGACAATGGACCGGTTGCTGGCTGTGTCCCGGCGCTATTTCGCTCCCAGGCTATTTGGTGCCGATAATGTGGACCCACAGCGCCCGGCGCTGTTTGTGGGTAATCATGGCCTGTACGGCCTGATTGATTCCCCGCTTTTCGTGCTGGAGTTGTACCGGGAAACCGGCGTTTTCCCCAGAGCCCTTGGAGATCGGTTGCATTTCCGCGTGCCGGGCTGGGGGCCATTGCTCAAACGCTGGGGGGCGGTGGAAGGCAACCCCGACAATTGCACGCAACTGATGCAGGCCGGGCAGCCGGTACTGGTCTTTCCCGGTGGAGCGCGGGAGGTGGCCATGCGCAAGGATGAAGTGCACAAGCTGGTGTGGAAGAAACGCACCGGGTTTGCGCGCATGGCCATCGAACACGGTTACGACATTATCCCGTTTGCCTCTGCAGGCTGCGACGAAGCCTACCGCGTGCTGATCGACGGTAACGATTTTCAGCAATCCTGGCTCGGCCGCACTTTGCTGAAGCGCCCACGGCTCGACAAGCTGTTACGCGGTGGCGACATGTTCATGCCATTGAGTCGGGGCGTGGGACCCACCCTGATTCCCAAGCCGGAGCCCCTCTGGTTCCAGATCGGGGCGCCAATCTCAACCGCTCCCTGGGCCGGCAAACAGGGCGAGACGGACGCCTGCTGGGCGGTGCGTGAAACCGTCGCGGCGTCGATTCACGGTATGCTCGAGTCCCTGAATCAGGAGCGCGCAGCCGCACGTCAGCAAGGCTGGCGCCGTTGGTTGCTGTAACCCGTCCGCAGCCTTGGCTTTGCACGTAACGCCCAAATCACGCCTTTGTCACAAATAGTCCATCCAGTGTCCTGCCACGCCAGTGAAAGCGCGGCGAGTCAGGGCTACTATGAGTGAAAATAAGGAGTGTATGCATGCGACGCTGGAATGGCTGGGGTGACAGCAATAATCACTATCCGTTAAAACCGTCCGGGTTGGCCTTTATTCAGGCGCGCCTGGGCCGTGCCGAACCGCTACCCGACGCGGAAATGGCGGCAGTGATTGCCCAAGTGCCGGCGTCCCGGCTGCCGGAACACCCAGGGGTCAAGACCGATGCGGAAACCCGGCTGCGTCACGCGCGCGGGCAAAGCCTGCCCGACTGGCTGGCCATGCGCTCCGGTGAGTTCGAGCGATTCCCGGATGGGGTTGCCTCGCCTTCCAGCAGCGAAGAAGTTCGCGCACTGCTCGATTGGGCGCTGGCCCAGGGCATTACCGTGATTCCCTATGGCGGTGGCACGTCCGTGGCAGGACATATCAATCCCCCCGATGGCGATGCACCGGTTCTGACCTTGAGCCTGGCGGCCATGGACCAGCTGATGGATCTGGATATGCAAAGCCAGATCGCCACGTTTGGCGCTGGCACACCCGGCCCCAAGGTGGAGCAACAGCTCCGTGAGCGGGGCTACATGCTGGGGCATTTCCCCCAGTCCTGGGAGCTGTCCACCATTGGCGGCTGGGTGGCAAGCCGTTCCAGCGGCCAGCAATCCATGCGTTATGGCCGCATCGAGCAGATGTTTGCCGGTGGTCGAATGGAAACGCCCAAAGGCACATTGACGATTCCTACCATTCCGGCCTCATCAGCCGGGCCTGACCTGCGGGAAATTATCCTCGGCTCGGAAGGGCGCATGGGGGTGATCACCGAAGTCAAAGTACGGGTCACGCCGTTGCCGGAAACGGAAACGTTTCAGGTGGCGTTCGCCCCGGATTGGGATACCGGCAAAGAGCTGGTGCGGCAGATGACCCAGGCGAAGATACCGCTTTCCATGCTGCGTCTGTCCAATGCGGAAGAAACCCGCACGCACCTGATGTTGGCCGGCCACGAAAAGCTGGTCGGTATTTTGCATCGTTACCTGAATGTGCGTGGCTGTGGTGACGGCAAGTGCATGATTACCTTCGGTGTCACCGGCGACAAGGCGCAGGCGCGCCATGTGCTCGGCCAGGCTCGCAAGCGGATCCGTCAAGCTGGCGGCGTCATGGTGGGTACCCTGCTGGGAAAAAAGTGGGAAGAGTCCCGTTTCCGCTCTCCGTACCTGCGCCACGGGCTGTGGGAACACGGCTATGTGGTCGATACCTTTGAAACTGCAGTGGACTGGAATCGGGTGACCCCGGCCATGGTGGCCATGGAGCAGGCGGTACGTGACAACGCCGGTGACGGCGAGCAGGTGCATGTTTTTACGCACCTGTCACATTTGTACTCGCAGGGTTCCAGTATTTATACCACCTATGTATTCCGCTGCTCGGACAGCTACCAAGCCACACTGGCTCGCTGGCGGGTACTGAAGCAGGCAGCCAGTGAAGCCATTGTGGCGAACGGTGGCACCATCAGTCACCAGCATGGTGTAGGTCGTGACCACGCGCCCTGGTTGCACCATGAAAAAGGCGAGCAGGGAATGGCGGTACTGAACCGTCTGGTTGATCACTTCGACCCCCAGCATCACCTGAATCCCGGCTGCTTGATCGACGACTGATACCGGCACGATTCGCTTACGACCAACAGGAAAAACTCTATGCTCGGCCAACGCCGCACGCTGACTGAACTCGCCGCCCCCGCCCAGGGCAAGCCGCAATGGGACCTGATCGTTATCGGTGGCGGCATCACGGGTGCCGGTGTCATGCTGGAGGCGGCCCGTCGCGGGCAGCGGGTGCTGCTACTGGAGCAAACCGATTTCGCCTGGGGCACCTCCAGCCGTTCCTCCAAAATGGTGCACGGCGGCCTGCGCTACATCGCCCAGGGCGATGTGGCGCTGACACGCCACTCACTGCTGGAACGTGAACGTTTGCTCAATGAGTTGCCGGGGCTGGTGGAGCGGGCCACGTACCTTTTCCCGTTACGCAAGGGCGTATTCCCCGGGCGCTGGCCCATGAAGGCGGTGTTGTGGCTGTACGATTTCCTGGCCGGTATTCGCGACCACCGTTACCTGAACAAGGCACAGCTGTTAAAGCGGGTGCCCGGGTTGCAGGATCAGGATCTCACCGGGGCCATGTGTTATACCGATGCTCTCACTGACGATTGTCGCCTGGTCATGCGCACGCTGCTGGAAGGGGCGCGCCATGGCGGGGTAGCACAAAATTACGCGCGTGTTGTTCAGGCCGAACAGAGCGGGAAAGGTGAACAGGGCTTCTCTGTTACCGTTGAAGACCGGGTCAGTGGTGAGCTGTCCACGCTCAAGGCTGCTGCGGTGGTGAGCGCTACCGGAGCCTGGGCAGACCGTTTTTCCGGCGCTGAGGCCAGGGTGCGGCCATTGCGTGGCAGCCACCTGTTTATCGACCCGGCGGTATTACCGGTCAACGATTGCCTTACGGTGATGCACCCCGATGATGGTCGGCCGGTGTTTGTGTTCCCCTGGGAAGGGGTGACCTGTGTGGGCACCACGGACCTGGACCACCCCCAGGACATGGATATTGAAGCTGCGGCCAGTGATCGGGAAGTGGTCTACCTGCTCAAGCTGATCAATACCCAGTTCCCCGGCCGCAACGTCACCCGTGATCACATCTATTCGACCATCGCCGGGGTGCGCCCGGTTATCGCCTCAGGCAAGGGCGTGGATCCGTCCAAGGAGCGCCGGGATCATGCGGTGTGGGGTGAAAATGGCATTGTCACCGTCAGCGGCGGCAAGCTCACCACCTTTCGGTTGATTGCACTGGATGCGCTGTTGGCCACCGGTTTGATCGACGCTAAAGAGCACCGGCGCAGCCAGAAAAGCAAAGCGCGGGGGTTTGAGCCCATCGAGAATGCCCCCGAGGCCGTGGAGGCGTTTCTGCATGCGGACCAGGCGAACCCCGCCTTTATTGCGTGGATCCTGGCCCATGAATCGGTGGTGCATCTGGATGATCTGATGTTGCGCCGCACCCGCCTCGGGCTGGTCAAGCCCGCCGCAGGGATCGCGGTGCTGGCGACATTACGTGCGCAAATCCAACAGGCCCTGGGCTGGGATGACAGCCGCTGGGACAAGGAGCTGATCCGCTACCGGCAGATTCATCAGCGCTACTATGGCGTGCCCACAGCTGCTGGTGCCGCTGCTGAGCCGAACGTTTCGGCCGAGATCCGGGAGAAGCAGGCAGGATGATGGATGAGCCGCTGGTACTGGCGCTGGATCAGGGCACACAAAGCGTGCGTGCCATGTTATTCAATCGCGACGGCGAGTTGATCGCCCGTTACCAGCAGCATATCGAGCCTTATTTCTCCCTCGAACCGGGTCAGGCAGAACAACATGCCGGCTATTTCTGGGAGCAGCTCGGACTCGCTTGCCAGGGATTATGGGAGCAGCACGGCGCACTCAAACATCAGGTGAAAGCGGTGGCTCTGACCACCCAGCGCGCTTCGGTGGTGTGTCTTGATGAACACCAGCAACCGATACGCCCGGCGATTATCTGGCTGGACCAGCGCCGCACGGATTCCATTCCCCGGCTGCCATGGTGGCTGGCCGCCCCGGTGACAGTGATGGGGCAGGGGGAAACCCTGCGCCAGTTCCAGGCCAAGGCCGAGTGCAACTGGTTGGCGGTGGACGAACCTGTGCTATGGCAGAAAACCCGGTATTTTTTGCTGCTGTCCGGCTACCTGACCTATCAGCTTACCGGGCAGCTGCGGGACTGTACCGCGTCCCAGGTGGGCTACATTCCTTTCGATTATAAAAGGCGCTGCTGGGCAGCGGCCCATGACCTTAAATGGCAGGCGTTGCGGGTGCGCCGTGAACAGTTACCGGAACTGGTAGAGCCGGGCAAACCACTGGGGGCGATCACCGAGCAGGCCAGCCTGGCCACAGGCATCCCCGCAGGGCTGCCCCTGATTGCCTGCGGCGCGGACAAAGCCTGCGAAGTGTTGGGTGCCGGCGCGTTCACCCCGGAAATTGGCAACCTCAGTTACGGCACCACCGCCACGTTCAACACCTGCAACGCGCGCTACGTGGAGCCAATCACCTTTGTCCCGGCCTACGGCGCCGCCGTGCCCGACCGCTATAATTCCGAAATCATCGTTCAGCGCGGTTACTGGATGGTGAACTGGTTCAAGCGTGAATTCGGGCAACAGGAAGTGCAGCAGGCCGAAACGCTGGGCGTGGCACCGGAAACGCTCTTTGAGGCCTTGCTGGAAGAGTCTTCGCCGGGCGCCATGGGGTTGATGCTGCAGCCGTTCTGGAACCCGGGCGTGCGCATTCCCGGTCCAGAGGCCAAGGGGGCCATTATCGGGTTTGGCGATGTACACACCCGCGCCCACCTGTACCGGGCGATTATCGAGGGCATCGCCTATGCCCTGCGTGAGGGAAAAGAGCGGCTGGAAAAGCGTAACCGCATTCCGGTCACCTCCCTGCGCGTGTCTGGTGGTGGCTCGCAAAGCGATGCGATCATGCAGATCACCGCGAACATCTTCAATTTGCCTGCAGTCAGGCCCCACACCACGGAAACCTCCGGTTTGGGGGCTGCGATCAATGCGGCCGTTGCTTTGGGGCTGCACCCGGACTATCCCTCTGCGGTGGCCGCCATGACACGCCCGGGTGATACCTTCCTGCCAGAGGCGGCCCCGGCACGTCACTACGACGCCCTGTACCGGGACGTCTACCGCAAGTTATATCCTCGGCTGGCGCCGTTATACCGTTCCATTCGCCGCATTACCGGCTATCCGGCTCGGGTTTAATCACGCCCGCGCTGTCCTCTGTGGTAGGGTCTTCCCTCCATTGTCTTCACGGTTTGTGTCCATGTTCCGCTGGTGCTCAACGCTGTCTCTGCTTGCCTCTTTGCTGGCGCTGCCTTCGGCTGTGCACAGTGACGATAACAGCAACACCCTGAGCCAATTGCGGGCCGATCTATCACAGGGCCAGCTGGGGGCGCTGTTACAGCGCCAGGATATCGTGCCGTTGCCGGCGTCGACCATCAAACCCTGGGTGCAGGCGCAGCCCATCGACCGTTTTGCCATTACCGGATTCAATGAAAGCGACAGCCGTTTTGCGGCGCGGGTACGGCTGCATTTTCCTGATGGCGCCATCAGTTTCCTCCGCCTGGAAGGGGCTCCGGCTAACCCCTACACATTAACCGACTGGTACGATTACAGTTCCGGGATGCGGCTAACCGCGCTACTGGAAGAAGGCCGCTGGCTGCAAAGTGAAGCAGGCAAGGCGTTTCTGGAAGCGCTCGGTGAGTCACCGAATCAGGCGCGTGTAGCCAACCTGGCGCAAGGGCGTCCTGCGGCGCTGAAATTGTGGCTGACCCAGTGTCTGGGCAAGCCCTGCGAGCGCATTGCTGTGGAACATCAGCTTGAATCCGAACAGCCGATGGTCTGGTTGCTGCGCCGGGCAATTGCGAGTGGCGGCATGGACCAGTACCAGCAACAGCACGATACGTTGCTGACAGCGCTGGGTGACGATCCTTACCTGTGGTGGCTGGAAGGGCAGTATGCGCTGGAATACCAGCAGTGTGCCTGGCTGGCCTCGCCATTACGCGAGGCCTGGCTGCGCCATCAGGAGGTGCTGGTTCTGGCGGATGTGGCTCTGCAGTGCACGCTGAACCACACCCCGGAGAAAACCGCCTTTGGCACGGCGCTGACTCGACAACTGCCTGTGGCTACGATCATGGATTCGGTAACTGCGTTTTTTGCAGCCCATAACCGCTCGGTACCAGAAAATTGGCGGCGGTGGGGCCAGACCTATTTATCACCCATCCCGCCGTCTGATCAGGAGTAACGCCATGCGTGTATCGGAACTGGCAAAAAAGGCGAACACCACAGCAGAAACCGTGCGCCATTACACGGATATCGGTTTGCTGTCACCGAGTCGCGACAGCCATAACGGCTACCGTTATTACGGGGCAGAGGATTTACGCTTGTTGCGGTTTGCCCTGAAAGCCCGGTCTCTGGGGTTCACTCTGGGCGATATTCAGTCACTGACTCAGGCCTCCCGCGAAGGGGAAACACCTTGTGGCCAGGTCCGCACCCTGATTGAAAGCCGGCTAACGCAGGTAGAAGCTCGAATCGCCGAACTGCAGGCGTTGAGTGCTCGTATGCGTGATGCGATGAATGAATGGCAGGGTGCGCCGGACTGCCGGCTGGATGATGGCCGGGTATGTGGTCTGATTGATTCCTTTGTGGGTAACGAAGCAGAGTAGGGCAGCGCTGGCTGAACCGTTGAGCCTTTCGTTTAGAAACTTATCCAGCACAAGGAGCAGGAGGAGCGGAGAAGAGCACCTGCAGCCATCATCAGTATTGGCTACAGGTGCTCACCAGCGAAGCGGGCTAGGCGCTCGATTTTTTCTGCGAACTCCCTTTCTTCTTGTCGGCGATGGCCGAACCGGACTTGTCCTTGTCCGATTTGTTGTCAGTGTTGGTCTCTTTTTCCTCGCCTTTGCCATCCGCCTTGTTCTCCGCTGCCGCTTTCTCGGCGGCGGCTTCAGCGCGGGCTTCGGCTTTCTTTTCTTCCTTGGCGGCGTCTTCTTTCACCAGGCCAAGAATATGCCAGCCGGCCTTCGGGTCAGGCTGCTCTTCCGCGGAGAAAACATGAATTCGCTCGCGGGCATCAATGGCAAATAGCGGCCAGACCTGGCGCCCCGGTGCCTCCTTGTAGGCCTGAAAACTGAACTCTTCGGTAATGCGTGTTTTGCGGATTTCAGCGCCCTGGCTGAGCAGGCTGGCCAGGCGGGCATAGGTCATCTCCGGCGCAAAAAGGGTGGCGCCACGGTGTTCTGGCGCCACTTCGTGCTTCACTTCCTTTTCCGTTTTCTGGGTGGGCAGGCTGAAAATGTTCTGTTCGCCGAATTCCAGCCGGTAGCGCATGGTCGCCATGGTATTAAGCTCACGGCGAGGGCTGAGGCCCAGCAGCTTGCCATAGCCCACCAGATCCAGATATTGATCCGCGTGTTGAGATACCGGGTTGCCGTAAAAGGTGCCCAGCCCTTCCATCCTCGCCGAACGAATGGACTCCCAGCTGGAATCGGTGACCACCACCGGGTACTGGTTTTTCTGCAAGGCCGCACCAATGGCCCGGGCCACCGGGTTGGCGCCGATGATCAGGAAGCCGCGTGCGGCAGGTTCCGCCACTTTCAGCAGGCGGGCCAGAGGCCGAGCCGTGAGGCTCTGCAACGCTACCGTGCCGATAATCACCATAAAGGTGAGCGGCACCAGCTTTTCGGCCCCGGAAACGCCATTTTGCTGCAAGCGTTCGGCAAACAGGGCGGAGATCGCCGCGGCAACAATACCGCGCGGAGCAATCCAGGCGAGCAGGGACTTTTCTCGCCAGTTTAGCGATGAGCCCAGTGTGGAAACCCATACCGACAGGGGGCGGGCAACGAATTGAATGATCGCCAGTACCGCCAGAGCCGTGAGCCCAAGCTGGCTCAGCTCGCTCATTTCCAGTCGTGCCGCGAGCACAATAAAGAGGCCGGAAATGAGCATGACCGACAGATTTTCCTTGAAATGGAGAATGTCGTCGGTGCGTACTCCTTTGCGGTTGGCCAGCACGATACCGGTGGCGGTAACGGCTACCAGCCCGGATTCTTCACTCAGCCCGTTGGCCAGAACGAATTCGCCAATGATCGAGGACAGCACCAGAAAACTGCGCAGGTATTCAGGAATCAGGTGGCGGCGCAGCAGCTCGGCGAGCCCAAACGCCACAACGCAACCGATGGCGGCACCCACACCGATGGTCTGGAAGAACAGCCAGAGTGTATGCAGCACCGCGCCGTCCTGTCCGCTTGCCACTACCAGTTCATAGGCCAGTACCGCGAAAATTGCGCCCAGCGGGTCGATCACAATCCCTTCCCAGCGAAGCAGGCGCGACACACTGCTCACGGGCCGCACGCTGCGCAGCAGGGGAACAATCACGGTGGGGCCGGTCACCACAACAAGGGCACCGAACAACAAGGCCAGGCCCAGCGGCAGCTTCAGCACCCACCAGGCAGAGACCGTCACGATGCTCCAGGTGACCAGTGCGCCCCAGGTGACCAGCCGCCGCACGGTTTTTTCCAGGCCGCGAATCTCATCGAAGCGCAGCGTCATCGCGCCTTCGAACAGAATAATGGATACCGCCAGTGAAACACCGGGAAGCAGCAGGTCGCCAAACAGCTCCTTGGGTTGCAGTACGTCAAAGAACGGGCCAAGGGCAAGGCCGGTAAGCAACAAGGGCAGGATGGCGGGGAGCTTGATTCTCCAAGCCAGCCACTGGCAGGCAAACGCAGCCACGGTGATGATGGCTAGCTGGAAAGGGACACTTAAATCCATGAAGTTCCTAGGTGATGAAACGGATCCACATCTGGCGGGCACTTATCCATTGGCCGGCGAGATGGGCATTGCGGTAGCCACGGGCAGGGCAATACGATTGCGGTCATGCTGCCACGAGCCAAGCCGCATTATGCATGATTGCGGGTGGCGGTAAACGCGTGTTCGGGCATCAAGCGCCGGGCTGCTTACCCGTGAGCCGGCTAATAGTCACAGCCCCTCAGCCCTGTCGCAACCTGTTTTTACCTGCAAACATTGAACCTGATTCATAAATCGACTGAAAGGGTTAGGGCATTGCGGTACCATTGCGTGCGATTGCGCTCTTGAGGCTGAGTTTGCGGGGCATTGCTGAACCGCTCCGGCATATCCGTCTTTACCCCGCATCATTCTCAATCTGGGCTCCCAAGGGGCGCAAAACGTGCACCGGGCCCGGCATCAGGATACTTCATGCAAAACCTTTCTCCCGGCCGCCTGGCATTCTTGCTCGCCACCCTGGTGGCACTGGGGCCTTTGGCCATTGACACCTACCTCCCGGCATTGCTGGCCATGTCCGGGCATTTCGCCGTTGAAATCCATGCGGTGGAGGTGTCGGTCAGTGTCTATGTACTGGGGGTGGCTGCGGGCCAGTGGCTGGGCGGGCCGCTGTCGGATCAGTTTGGCCGCAAACCGGTGGCCTATGTGGGGCTGACCCTGTTTATTCTTGGCTGCCTGAGCATTCCGCTGTCTTCGAATATCGAGATGCTGTACATGCTGCGCTTTCTACAGGCGCTGGGTGGTGGTGCCACGGTGGTCATTGCGGCGGCCTCAGTACGAGATCATTTTACCGGCAAGGAAGCGGCCAAGGTGATGACCACCATCGGCCTGGTGATGCTGGTGGCCCCCCTGGTGGCGCCGGCAGTGGGGGCTTTGCTGCTCAAGTTGTTTGGCTGGCAAAGCATTTTCTACATGCTGGCGATATACGGATTCATGCTCTTTGGCATTGTGCGTTTCCTGCTGCCCACCGTGGCGGTGAAACCGGGTACCGAGCCGCTACGCCAGCGCATGTTCCTTGCCTACGGCCGGGTGTTGAGTAACCGCCAGGCCATGGGCTTTATTCTGGCCAATGGCCTGGCGTTTGCCGCCATGTTTACCTTTATTACCGATGCTGCCTTTCTTTACATGGAGTATTTCAGAATCACTCCAGAGCAGTTCCCCCTGTATTTTGGCGCCAATGTGGTGACCATGCTCGGCATGAACCGGTTAAACGTTTTGCTGCTGCGCCGTTACAGCAGTGCATCAATCATGCAGGTGGCACTGGCGTTACAGGTGGCGGCCTGTCTAACCTTGCTGGGTTTAACCCTGGCCGGTTTGCTGACGCTGTGGCTGGTGGTGCCGCTGATCATGGTTGCTGCAGGAATGGTCGCGTTGATCATGCCCAACGGCATCGCCAGCTTCCTGGATTTGTTCGATCGCGACAGTGGTGCGGCCACCGGGCTGAATGGCGCGCTGCAATTTCTGTTGGCAGGTGTTATCGGTACGGTGCTGGGCATGCTCCACGATGGCAGCACGTTACCCATGACCGCCTTGATGGCCGCCAGTAGCGTGGCGGCCTGGGTGGCATTCTCTCTATTGGCCCGCCGACAGCCCTGAGCCTTTGGGCATCAGCGGTGGTGCCAGCAGGGCGGCCAGCGTTACCAACCCGGCAACACCCCACGGCAGTAACAGCCAGCCACTCAACGGCAACTGGCTGTCGAACAGGCGAGTGCCGAGCGGTATCAGGGCGGCCAGGTGGATCAGATTGGCCAGCAATGCGGCCCCACCGAACAGATAGAAGGCTTGCAGTGCCGCGGTTTTACGCAGCAAGGCGCGGCGGCCCCCAATCACGATCAGCAACCGGTTGTCCCGGCGCAGGGCGTCTGTCATCGCCAGCAGGGCCGCCATCAGCACCAGCAGGGCAGCGAGTAACAGCAGTACACCCACCACAAAGGCCGCACGGCTAGCCTGGCCGATGATGTCCTGCAGCGTGGCCAGGATGGCATTTACGTCCAGCAAGCTGATTTGCGGGAATTGCTGGACCAGATCGCCCAGCTCTGCCTGCTGATCTGCGGGCAGGAAAAAGCTGGTGATCCAGGTGCGGCCCTGCGTCTTCAGCGTGTCGGGCGAGAAGATGAAATAAAAATTGGGAGCAAAGCTTTCCCAATCCACCTCACGCAGCCCCACCACGGTGGCACTGATGGTCGGCCCGGCGCCGGTGAACGTGAGCGAATCCCCGAGTTGTAGTCCCAACGAATCCGCCAGTTTGCTTTCCACGGTGACTTCATTGGCGCCGCTGGCCCAGCGCCCTTCAGTGAGAATGTTGCTGTCCGGCAGGGTATCGGCTTCGGTGAGTGACAGGTCCCGGTTCAGGGCGCGTTCAGCCCGATCCTCTTCCTTGGTAACGGCGCTGCGAACGGGCTCGTCGTTAATGGCGGTGAGCCGGGCTCGAACCACCGGATAGAGCGGCTGGGATTCACTGTTGTGCGCGCCAAGCCAGTCATTGAAGGCGTCCAGATCCTGATCAAACAGATTGATCACAAAATAGTTGGGCGCCTGTTCCGGGAGTGTGGCCCGCCAGTCACTCAGCAATTCCCGCCCGGTTTGCACCGACATGGAAAGCACGGTCAGGGAAATGATCAGGGCCGCCAGCAAGGGCAGGGTGGTCGCCTTGCGGCGGCTCAACCGGCGCAGGGCCAGCCGCGCAGGCAGGCTCAGGCGCGTACTGAAACGATCCAGTAACTGCACCAGTGGCCACAGAATCATTGGTAGTCCCAGCGAGACTGCCAGGGTGAGCAGCAATAGCGGCCACAGCGCCGCCAGCGAACCGGTCATGATGGCAGCCAGGGGAATAGGCGTGGCAATGGCGATGAGCAAAACCCGCCGCCCCAGCCGGGTCGGCGCCTCACGGCCACTGAGTAGTGCGGTGGCGGGCAGCGACAGGCTCACCCACAGCGTGGGTGCGGCAAATCCGAGCCAGAGCAGCACCGGACCCAGCAGCCCCCAGATCACCGGCGCCATGAAAAACTGTTCCGCACCGAGCAACGCGGAGAGCTGCCGGCCCACCAGTACGGCAAGCGCGACACCGGCAATGATCGGCAGCAGCAGCGCAAGCACATCACCACCCAGTAACCGCCGGACGATTTGCCGTTGTCGAGCGCCTACGGTTTTCATCACGGCACACAATGTTTGTTGCTGGCGCGCACGATGGCTGGCGGTGAGATAAATGGCGGCGGCACACAGCAGCACCACCAGCATCACCGCCAGTTGCGACCACAGAAACATTTGCTCCACCGGGCCACGGCTACGCAGATCTGTGGTTGCCACGGTTTCGATGGACTGGTCCGGGCGCAGGTTATCGCCAAGCTGTTCATCCAGGGCTGCACGTTGCTCACCATTGGCGGCCACCAGCAGGTGGTGCCGGTAGCGACTTCCCGGGCCGAGCACGCCGGTACTTTCCAGGTCCGACAGGTGCATAAGGGTACGAGGGTTCATGCTGTAGAAGCCGGCCTGTTGATCTGGCTCCTGCACCAGCACCTTGTCGATCAGAAAGCTGCGCTCACCAAGGGTAATGAATTCCCCGGTTTTCAGCCCCAGCCGGTCCAACGCCTGGCCAGCCAGCCAGACGGTTCCTGGCGTGGGGCCATGGTCCACGGGGTAAGGCTCGCTAAAGCGGGAGTCGCTGACCGACAGCTCACCATAAAGCGGGTAACCGTCGGACAGTGCGCGAATGCTGGCCAGCAAAAACTGATCTTCATTGATCAGTACGCTGGCAAAACCGGTTGCTTCAGCATGGGGTAAATCGGCAACGACCTGTTGCTGGTTCTCTTCGGGGTAACGGGAACCTTCCAGAATCCAGTCTGCCCCCAGTGCCACGGCGGTTCGCTGATTGAACCGCTGATCCACGCTGTCACGCAGAATCAGCATGGCAGTCATGGCAAAGGCCGCCACCAGCAGGGCCAGGGCCTGAACCCGAAATGCGGGGGATCGCCAGGGTTTAAACACTGAGGCGGCCCTCCGTCAGAGAGACCGATCGCTGGCAGCGACCGGCCAGCTGCGGGTCATGGGTGACTAGCACCAGCGCGGTTTTTTGCTCCGCATTCAGCGTAAACAGTAGATCGGCCACATGCTCACCGTTAGCGAAATCCAGGCTGCCGGTGGGTTCATCGGCAAACAGCAAGGCCGGCGACACAACAAAGGCCCGCGCCAGGGCAACGCGCTGCTGCTCGCCACCGGAAAGCTGTACCGGGAAGTGATGTTGCCGGTGGGCCAGGCCCACCTGATCCAGCCAGTGCATGGCCAGCTCACGGCGCTTTTCGCGGTTGAGAATTTCCAGCGGCAGCATGACATTTTCCAGCGCGGTGAGGTCATTGATCAGCTGAAAATGCTGGAACACGAAGCCGCACTGTTCGCCACGCAGTCGTGCCCGCTCGTCCTCGTCAGCCTGGCTGAACGAGGCACCATTGAGTTTCACGTCACCAGCCGTGGGCACATCAAGACCCGCCAACAAGGAGAGCAGGGTGGACTTGCCTGACCCGGAAGGGCCTGTGATCGCCAGGCTGTCACCGGCATTCACCTCAAGCGTGATATCCTGCAGCAAATCAAGCCCGCCTTCTGGGCCCTGAACGCGCTTACTGACATTGTGGGCAAGCAAAACGGGAGACGCTGTATTCATCATGGCAAGATATCTTCTACTGATTCAGTTGTTGTGCGTGACGGCATCGTCGGTTCACGCCAGCGGTGTCTTGATACTGGGCGATAGTATCAGTGCTGCCTACGGTATTGAAAAGTCGGCGGGCTGGGTTGCTCTTATGGACCAGCAACTGCAGGAAAGGTGCCCGGATTATCCCGTCATCAATGCATCGGTTAGCGGTGAAACCACCGCCGGCGGCAAAACGCGATTGCCGGCACTGTTGTCACGTCACCAGCCGGATCTGGTGGTGATTGAGCTGGGGGGTAACGATGGTTTGCGTGGTTTGTCGCCCATGGCCATTGCGAGGAACCTGGAGCAAATGGTCGTGCTTTCGCGGGAAGCGGGAGCCACCGCGGTGCTGTTGGGCATGCGCATTCCCCCCAATTACGGCCAGCAGTACACTGCCTTGTTTGAACAGCAATTCAAGGACGTTGCGCAATCCACCAGCACGCCCTGGGTGCCCTTTTTTCTGGATGGCGTGATTGAGCAGGGTTGGGTGCAGGATGATGGCATTCACCCCACCGTTGATGCTCAGCCGCTGTTGCTGGAAAGCGCCTTGTCAGTGATTGAGCCGCAACTGCCTGTGCAGTGCCAAGGCAAGAGTGATCAGTAAATACAACCGAGCGAGCCCCGATGTTTGATTTAGGCCCATCATGGCAGGAAATACTGGATTACTGGTTTAAGGATGGCCTGGAGCATGGCTGGCCATCGGGCAACATGAGCAAGCGATGGTTTGCCGCTACGGCTGGAGACGATGCGGAAATTGCACACCGCTTTGGTGCGTTGGTGGATGCGGCCCTGCAGCAGGAACTGGTGGACTGGGAAAGAACCCCCCTGGGGCGACTGGCGCTGATTCTGTTGCTGGACCAGTTCACCCGCAATATCTACCGCGGCCAGGCCCAGGCTTTCAATGGTGATCATCGGGCCGCCACGCTGGCCATTGAGGGGCTGTCACGGCAGATGCACAGCAAGCTGCCGCTGTGCGGGCAGGTTTTCTTTGTGATGCCGCTAATGCATGCCGAAGACGAAGATCTGCAGCAGCAATGCCTTTGCGCACTGGAGGCTATCAGGGCTAATGCGCCCCAGGCACTGGCCAGCCATGTGGACAGTTCGCTGAAATCCGCGCGGGAGCATCTGCAAATCGTTCAGCAATTTGGTCGCTTTCCGCACCGCAACCGCGCGCTGGGGCGGGACAGCACGGCTGAGGAGCTCAGCTTTCTGGAAAACAGCTCCGGTTTCGGGCAGTAAAACCGGTGCTCCGGTAGAGAAAGGCGCTACGCGGGTTTACGGCGGATGTAGAGCGTCTTGTTGACCACCGCCACGCGGTTTCCATCGCCATCCACGATTTCAACCGGCCAGCACGGCAGGTATTTTTCTCCCCCATCGGTGTTCGCGCGGATATCGTTGATCATGGCATCGGTGAGCTGAAAATGGGCGAAGACCCGGCCCTTGCCGGGCCGGACAAATTCGATATCCGCTGCCTTGTCCCAGACCACATAATCGCGCCCAAGCACGGTCATCACCATCAGCATGTAGAACGGGTCCACCATGGAATAGAGGCTGCCGCCGAAATGGGTTCCTACATAGTTCCGGTTGTACCAGTGCAGCCCCATGGAGACATTCAGTTCGCGGAAGTCGTCTGCCAGGTAGTCCACACGAACACCGGCGCCCAGGTAGGGCCCGTACAGGTTCAGAAACCATTGCAGGCCTTTGGGTGAGCGCGTGAATCGCGAGAGCAGATTACGCATTGCCGGGTTCGAGAACGGCAATGGCGCTGTCCAGGCGCGCTTTCACTGCGGCAGGCACCGGTGTTTGGTGCTGTTTGAGAAGCCGCTGCATTTCCTCGCGGGCGTCAAACTGTTGCTGCTTCATGACACTGGGTAGTTGCTCTAGCTGCCATTGCAAGCGGCGCTGGCGCTCCGGTTCCGGGCTGGGCACACCGGCCAGGGCCTCAAAGGCCACGGCCAGGGTAAGAGCGGAGTCAGTATTCGCACCACTTTCTGGTTGGTCAGCGGATTCGACACTTTCCGTCAGGGCCACAACGGCGTCACGGAGCTGCTGCCACTGCTGCCAACGACTGAGTTGCTGAAGTCGCTCGCTGGCGCGCCGCTTCAGTTGCTGTGCTTTGCGAACCAGCGGCTGGGGCTGATTGCCATCCAGGTGCTCGTCCACGGCTGCAGCCGCGCTGCGTAGACTGTTCGCTGTGTCAGCGCTAAACGGTTGCGTCAGTGATGCCTCAAGCGCATCAATGTGCGTGGTCAGCATCTGGCTCGCTTGCTCCTGTTGCTCGCGCCGGGCGGCAATATCCCGGTTGCGGGCATCGAACAGGGCATCCATGGTTTTGCGAAACGGTTTTTGCCATGTGCGGTGCTGGCCGGGCGGTAACCAGGCGGATTGCCGCCAGCGTTTCTGGATGGCTTGCGCTTCGCGTGTGGCGTGCTGGGCATCGTCCAGTTCCAGCAATGCACGGGCCTGGTCCAGCAATTGTTTTCGCTCGCTCTCGGCTTTTTCAATGTAACGATTCAGCTGCTCGTCGAGCTGGGTGAGCAGGGAGGAAAACCGTTTCTGCACATCCCGGGCGTCGGTGAACCGGATCGGGTGCAGGGTTTTCCAGTCTTTCGGGGCCTGCTGGCGAATTTGCCAGACACCATGCCAATCAGCGGTTTCCCAGTTCTGAGCGGTGACAAAGTCTTCCAGTTGCTGACACAGTGTCCGGCGCTTTTCCAAATTACCTGCCTTGATGGCGTCCAGTTCGGCAAAGTGCGCATGGCAGGGCTGGTAGGCCTGGTCGGATGCCTCTTTAAAACGCGTCCACAACGCCTGATCCTCGCCCTGGTCCGAACTCATCAGCGCGCGCCATTCATCATGGAGCGCCTGAATGGCGGTGGCCAGTTCCGGGGCATCCATGGTGGTGTCTTTAAGCGCTTCCATGCGTTCGCATAACGCCACTTTCTTCGGTTCAGCAGCAAAACGGTGCCAGTCCTGCAACTCTGCACGGCGCGGAGCGAGCTTGGTGAGCTCTGCGTCCAACCCGGTGTCTCCGTCGCTTTCGATGATCGACTGGGCTTTGTGCCAGAGCCGATTGGCATGGCGCAGATTGCCCTGGCGCAGCTCTCGCTTCAGGGCGACCAGCAAGCCGCGATGGGGCTGTGAGGCTGGTGCCGGGCGGTTCTGTGTGGACGTTTGCGCATCGGAGGTTTCGGCTTCCCGTTTACGCAGCGCCAACAATGCAGAGGGAGGCTGATATTCCCCTGGCCAACGGTCGGCCAGCTCGGCGAGTGTGGCCGGTGAGTCTGCTGCATTGATATCGGCGGCCAGGGTAAGCAGCTGTTGAAATGCGGTTACCAGGTCAGTGAAAGCCAGCCGGTCTTCATCCTGGGCCTGCGATTGCTCATCGGCGCTGTCCCAGCGGCGTTGTTGGGTGGCTAATGCGGAGCGCATTTCGCCTAGCTGATGATCCCAGGTTTCCGGGGTCGCCTGGCTCAACAGCTGATACAGGCTGTGCGCTGCCGCTTCGCGCTCAGCTTTTGCGGTCTCTGCCAGTGCCTGTTGCCGGGTTTGCTCTTGCAATTCGGTGAGCTGCGTGCGGCACTGGTGAAGGGCTTGCTGAACGCGGGAAGCCAAATCCGGGGTCGCCTGTCGTGTCAGTTGCTGCCACTGTTTTTCAAGCTGTTCCAGCTGCGGCCCATACAGGGCGTCCACACGACGGCGAGCATGCTGTTCAAGCCGATCGGCGAGGTGGTAGACCTTGGCGGTTTCCCGTTCACTCTGTTGCTGTTGTTGCTGGAGCGCCCGGGCCTGGTCGCGCGCCAGGCGAGTGACGCGCTTGTCTCGACCCTCCTTGCCTAAACGCTTCAGCAGCGAAAGGGAGGCGATGTTCTGCACAGAGGCAACACGAAGTGCTTCGGTGGGAGCATCCAGAGCCAGCTGATATAGCACGCCTTCATCCTTGAGCTGCTCAATGGCTGCCATGCGGCTGTGCATGTCCGGGCTGTGGCTGGCCACATGGGCAAGCACGTTTTCATTGCCGGTGAGCCGAATCAGGCGCAGGCGGGTGTCGCTGTTGGGGGCATCATCGGTAGTGCCTGCCAGCAGGGCCATGATGCGCATGGAGGCGGCCTCGCGAACGGAGGGCGCTTCGTCACGTTGGTGCACTTCATCCAGGGCCGCAAAATCGGTGAGTCGGCCGGTGGCGGCGGCGCGCACCAGGGCGCTGGCATCACCGCGCGCCAGCTGATTCAGCAGGCTCGCGTCATCACAGAGGTCCAGTTGCTCAACGGCTTTGAGACGAATATCGGGGTTGGCGTGTTGCCAGCGGGGTTTCAGAAATCGGCCAAACATAACAAGGTTCCAAATGCGTCCGCACGCAACACTCTCCACGCTTGCATGCGGGTGAACGAAACCCCATTGGCAGAAAATTAGCGTGTGGCGTGTTGCGCGTTGCGTGTTGCGTTCTTTTTGTCCAGCAATGCATCCTTGTCCGCCCAGAGTTCGCCAATCCATTGCTGAAAACGGGCGCGGAACTCCGCGTCGTCTTCGTAGTTGCCCTCTGAGGCCCAGGCGGGAATAACCCGTTGCTGCACAACAACTTCCACCTCGCCCATGGCGCCACCAAGAAAGGCCATCAGCGAGCGAGGTGTGCCCGGGGGATAGATAATGGTCACATCAAGCAGATTTCGCAAATGCCCGGACATGGCGTTAAGGGTAAAGGCAGCGCCACCGGCCTTGGGTTTGAGCAGGTGGCGATATGGCGAGCCTTGTTTGGCGTGCTTTTGCGCGTCAAAGCGGGTGCCTTCAAAGAAATTCATCACCGAGGTGGGGAAGTAGGCGAATTTCTCACAGGCTTTGCGGGTGGTTTCCAGGTCTTTGCCTTTCAGTGAGGGGGTCTTTTCCAGTTCGGCTTTGCTGTAACGCTTCATGAATGGGAAATCCAGGGCCCACCAGGCCAGCCCCAGCAGGGGAACCTTGATCAGTTCCTGCTTCAGGAAAAACTTGAGAAAAGGGATGCGGCGATTGGAAATGCGCTGCAGTACCAGAATGTCCGCCCAGGACTGGTGGTTGCAGGTCACCAGGTACCATTGATCCTTGCTCAGCGTGTCCATGCCACTGATGCGCCATTTGATCTGGCTGGCCAGGGCAATAATGGCGTTGTTGTTGCCAATCCAGGTTTCCGCAATGACCACCAGGATTCGTGACAGGATGACTTGTGCCTTCTCAAATCGAAGCACCAGTCGCAGCAGGGCGAAAGCGTAAAGTGGAAGGCAGAGAAGCAGGGTGTTGATCAGCATGCCTGTCAGGGCGAGTGTGGCCCGGATCTTGTGCCAAATGGTCATAGCGCGATTCATTCAGTCAACGTAAACGGGCATGCTACCCAAAGGTAAACGCCTTGTCCCGTGTCCGTTTCGGTCAAATGGCCGTTTGTCACTGCAGGATTCCGCAAATGATTCCATGCAGTTATGCTGCAGCAATGCGGACTATGGAAAGATGTTGGTTGCCCCTGTTGCTGGTGCTTTTGGCATTCGGGCTGCCATTGCCGGGTTATGCCCAGGATGGTCCGGAGGGATCCTGGCAAGACAAGCCGGAGGAGGCTGCCGCTTCCGTTCAGGAGGAGCAGGGGACCCCAGAATCACCCTCTGACGGCCCCTCAAGGGCCTTTCATCCGAACCCGTGCGGCCACCTTTCCGGGGAGGCTGGCTGGGTCGACAGAACCCACGACTGGATGTCGCGCACCGTATGCGGGCCAACACGCTGGGTCGATGGTTTTTTTATCGGCCCCAACGAAATTGATACTGAAGAGCCTGGCACACAGCTGCGGATCATTGGCGCAAGCCGCTGGCAAGACGATGATGATGACGGCAGCGAGGTAAAAATCCGCGCCCGGGTAGAGCTGCCCAACGCCCAGGAGCGCCTGAGTCTGCTTTTCCAGAATGATGACGACACCAGTGGTGAGCTGCGCAATGATCTGGATAGTCGGCCAGAAGAGGTGGGGGACGACTCGGGCGGGTTCCGCACTGCCCTGCGGTGGGTAACCAGGATGCCGGATAGAATGAATCTGGATCTGGATGCGGGGCTGCGCTCTGAATTCACTACCTTCGTTCGCGCGCGTTATCGCTGGTACACGCCGTTGCCGGGAGGAAAAACCTATTTCCGGTTTACCCAGAAAGGCTACTGGGAAGATCCGGAAGGCTTCGGCATCAACTCCCTGTTTGAGCTGGACCGGCCGCTAACGCAGGCTTCCACGATTCGCTTCAGCAGTGAATATGAATTGACGGAAGAAAATAACGAGATGAACCGTGATTGGTACTTCAATCAGACGGTGAGCCTCTATACCCGCCTGGGCAAGCAATCCGGCATCGGCTACTCGGTAGGGTTTGATGGCTATACGGATCCCATTGCAGCGATTGAAACCTGGCGCACCAGTGTGCGCTTTCGACGTAGCGTCTGGCGCCCCTGGTTCTTCTATGAAATCGAACCGTATGTATTCTGGCCTCGTTCACTGGGCTACGAGGGCATTACTGGCATTGTGCTAAGGGTGGAGGTGCAGGCAGGTTTGCCCGTGTGGGAATACCCGGAATAGGCGTTAACGCGGGGCGAGAGAACGGCTTTTCACTGGGGCGGGAGCGAGACGACGGCCCGGGTTGCCCCGGGCCGCATCCGGACTAGTTTGCCCAGCCGCTTCGCTGGCGACGGCCAGAGCGTGAACGCATCAGCACACCGGCAATCAGGCCGACAATCAGAATGCCCACGCCAGTGATCCACTGCTGGGACGTATTGTTGCTGCGCAGCATCACGTTCTCACCCTTGACCTGATCCAGCTCGGAGCGCAACAGGCTCAATTCTTCATTGAGGCGACGGTTAGCCTGGTCCAGACGAATGGGATCAGATGCCACTTCCTGAAGCTGCTCGAGTTCGTTGCTGCGTGAACTCAGGGAGTTTTTCAGCTCGTTGGATTGCTCCGACAGGGCATCCCGCTCGCCCTTGATCTCGGCGAGCTGGGTGCGCAGCTTCGCCACTTCTGCCTTGGCTTGCTCGCTGGCCTGGGTGGCGCGTTCAAGACGAATTTCAGCAGTAGGGCTCTGGCTCAGGTATTGCTTGCCGATGTAGCCCTCGGTATCGCCGTAGCGAATCTTTGCCCAGTCGCCCTCGAAGCCCAAAAACTCGATACGTGTACCGCTTTTGATCCCGCGGTGAAGGATGCGTCCGCTGGGATTGGCGGCGGCACGAATGGGTACATAAATACTGTCATCCACCCAGGCCGCAGCGGCGAGGGCGTTGCTGGATGCGCTCAGCAATGCCAGTACACAGAATAATCTAGCGAGCATCAGTCACTCCTTGAGGTCAGGCCGCGCAGTCTAAAGAAGTCATGCGGGTAGCGGCGCTACCATAGTCACATTTCGCCGCGCAGGCCGTGGTGTCTTTGTAAAAAATAGCAAATTGCCATGACTGCCCATTTGTTGCGGCTGTAGCTTTCAGGGCAGTACGCGCTTGAAGGGCTTTACCGTAACGCTGGCGTACACGCCGGCATCCATATACGGATCCGCATCCGCCCAGGCCTGGGCAGCGTCCAGGGAATCAAATTCCGCAATGACCAATGAGCCGGTAAAGCCCGCTGGGCCCGGGTCTTCACTGTCGATAGCCGGGTGTGGCCCTGCCACTTGCAGGCGCCCTTGATCACGGAGGGCTTCCAGCCGCGCCAGGTGCGCGGGGCGAGCCTGTTTGCGTGACGGCAAGGAGTCAGGGACATCTTCACTGATGATCGCGTACAGCATGGTTTCGCTCTTTATTCAGGTTTGCGGTGGTGTGCGGCCATGATGTCTTCCAGGTCTAGCCCGGTCAGCTTGCCGATGCGGCGAAACAGGAAGAGCATGGCAAGAATCAGCACAATCATGGAGGGCAAGACAATAACCGGGTAGCTCAGAGCTGTCATCTTGCCCAGTTCGGCATTGAATGCCTCGCTGCCCGGCGGGCTGGTCAAAATTATTTTGGCCAGCACGTAGTTGAGCACAGAGGACAGGAAAAAGGAGGCCGCCACCATCCAGGAAGCCTGCTTGAGGGTCAGCTCGAAGGCGCGGAGGTTGTTGTTGTCTTCCAGTTTGGCGGCAATCCTGTCGGTATCCAGCACCTTGTCGTTGTAAATGAAAGTCTTTACCAGCGGCCAGCGGGTGCGCAGGGATACCATCGTTGCAATGCCCAGCAAGGCCGGAATGGCAGCCTCTTTCATGGCGATATACTTGGCGTCCAGCTCCATCAGACTGATGCCGCCGGTAAGCATAATGCTGACGATGCCCAAGCCAGAGAAGAAATTGGCCTTGCCGTTCTGCAGGAAATCGCGCAGGCC
Source organism: Alcanivorax sp. (assembly GCF_002733835.1). Taxonomy (GTDB): domain Bacteria; phylum Pseudomonadota; class Gammaproteobacteria; order Pseudomonadales; family Alcanivoracaceae; genus Alcanivorax. Next base: position 6,207 of record NZ_NVWY01000012.1, on the reverse strand, counting down.
GTAGAGCAAGGGGAAGGCCAGCGCCACCACAATGGCCCACTTGGTGCCCAGCCAGTCATCCCCGGAGAGTTTGGCCAGGATCAGGGCCGGAATCGCGATATTGATCAGCAGGTTGGCCAACAGGCTTTCTTGCTTTGGTGGCGTGGCGCTGGCTGGCTTGCCGTTCTGTTCCGGGATGTTGCTTTCGCTCATTCGAGATTCCGTTTGATCAGTTTATGGCAGCCGGAGGGCGTTAAAGATGCCGGTGAAGGGCTCAAAAATGCTACCCTGCGCCTTGATTCCCGTCGTCAGCCGTCGCAGTGGGCGCCTGTGACGCATGGGAGTCACGGCAGACACATCGAGAACCTTGAGAGGATCTGGCTATTTCTTGCAACCACACAATCGACCTGCACAGTCACAGTACAGCGTCGGACGGTATTCTAAGCCCTGCAGCGCTGGTGTCGAGGGCTGCGGACTATGGCGTAACCTGTCTGGCCCTGACTGACCACGATACCCTGGCCGGGTTGCCTGAAGCCCATGAGGCTGCCCGTCAGCACGACATCAGCCTGGTAAATGGTATCGAACTGTCTGTGCGTCACGAAAACCGGGAATATCATGTGCTTGGATTGTGGCTGGATACCGGTTGTGGTCAGTTACAGCAAAGGGTCGCAGCCCAGCAGGAGGCACGGGTAAATCGTGCCCGGGAGATCGGTCGCCGTCTGGATCGCGCAGCCACACTGGCCAACAGTTATGAGCGCACCTGTGAACTGGCGGGCACCGATGCGCCAGGGCGCCCTTTGTTTGCCCGTTTTCTTGAAGAAGCGGGCAGGGTGCGCAACCACCGGCATGCCTTCAACCGCTATCTGAAGCAGGGGCAATCCGCTTTTGTGGCGACGCCCTGGTGCGCCCTGAAAGAGGCCGTTGCCGATATTCATGCTGCCGGCGGCACCGCGGTACTGGCTCATCCGCAGGCCTACGGGATGACGCGCAAGAAACTGCGCCAGTTTCTTGCCCATTTCAAGGAAGCCGGCGGCGACGGCCTGGAAGTGGCCATGCCCGGGCTCTCCCCGCAACAGACCGCGTTGCTGGATGAATGCTGGCAACACTTTGATCTGCAGGTGTCCGCCGGATCGGATTTCCATTCGCCGGAGCAGAAATGGCTGGCGCTTGGGCGATTGCCGCCGGTGCCCAAAGGCGCCAGGCCGGTGTGGGAAGGGAGGCTAACCAGCTGACAATCGATAGTGGACAGTTGGCAGCTAAAACAATAGGTTGCGTCAATGTTTTGACGTTATCTGTCAATTATTAATTATCAACTACCAACTGAAGTTATGACCGACGTTATCTACATCCATCCCGAAACACCCCAGCCCCGCCTGATTAGACAGGCCGTGGACGTCATTCGTAACGGTGGGCTGATTGCCTACCCCACGGATACCACCTACGCGCTGGGATGTGGCATTGGTGAAAAGGCCGCTCTGGATCGCCTGATTCGCCTGCGCCAACTGGACAAAAAGCACGAATTTACGCTGCTCTGCCACGACCTCTCTGCGCTGGCCGTGTATGCCAAGGTGGACAACCCGGATTACCGCCTGCTCAAGGCGCACACCCCAGGACCCTATACCTTCATTTTACAGGGCACCACCGAAGTGCCACGCCGGCTGATGCACCCCAAAAAGCGCACCATCGGTATTCGTGTCCCTGACCATGCCATCTGTCAGGCGCTGCTGGCCGAGCACGGTGAACCGATAATGACGTCGACTTGCCACCTGCCCAATGACGAGTTTCCGCTCACCGACCCGCAGGACGTGCGCGATTTTCTGGAAAATCACGTGGACCTGGTGATCGACGGGGGCTTTTGCGGCACCCTGGAAACCACCGTCATCTCCCTGTCTGAAGGGGAGGGACCGGTGGTGGTGCGTGAAGGCGCAGGTCCAGTCGACGCCATCTATTAGTCAAATTGCAGGGATTTGCTCAGGGTTTGACCAGACACTGACAAGTCGCTGTCCCTCACGGCGCGGTTCGCCGTATAATCGCGGGCTTTCCCCGCAGCGTTCCCCCTGGAATGCCACCTACAGGGTATAAGGAGTTGGCTTTGAGTTCCGTGGTTCCCTCCCAGCGAGTTGTTTCCGGCATGCGCGCCACTGGCCGCCTGCATCTGGGGCACTACCATGGCGTGCTGAAAAATTGGGCGCGTCTGCAGCATGAGTTTGAGTGTTTCTTCTTTGTCGCAGACTGGCACGGACTCACCACTGAATACGAAAACCCGCACAAGATTGAGCAGCATGTCTGGGACCTGGTGATCGACTGGCTTGCCGCCGGAGTCAATCCGGGTTCGGCCACGCTGTTTATCCAGAGCCAGGTGCCAGAGCACGCCGAGCTGCATCTGCTGCTGTCGATGATGACACCGCTGTCCTGGCTGGAACGGGTGCCTACCTATAAAGATCAGCAGGAAAAGCTGCGCGAGAAAGATCTGAGCACCTACGGCTTTCTGGGTTACCCGCTGCTGCAGTCTGCCGATATTCTCGCTTATCGGGCCGGTCAAGTGCCGGTGGGGGCGGATCAGGTAGCGCACGTGGAGCTGACCCGGGAAGTCGCCCGTCGCTTCAACCATCTGTATGGCCGCGAACCGGGCTTTGAAGAAGCCGTGGACGCTGCCATCAAGAAGATGGGCAAGAAGCAATCCAAGATTTACCTGAACCACCGTCGCCAGTATCAGGAGCAAGGCGACGAAGCGGCGCTGGAAACAGCGCGGGCGCTGGTGGACGGGCAACAAAATATTACCCTGGGTGACAAAGAGCGCCTGCTGGGCGACCTGGAGGGTGGGGGCAAGGTCATTTTGCCTGAGCCTCAGTCGCTACTCACACAAGCCTCCAAAATGCCCGGGCTGGATGGTCAGAAAATGTCCAAATCCTACGGCAACTTCATCAGCATGCGTGAAGAGCCCGCGGATGTGGACAACAAGATTCGCCGTATGCCCACAGACCCGGCCCGGGTCCGCCGCACCGACGCCGGCAACCCGGATAACTGCCCGGTATGGCAGTTTCATATGGTGTACTCTGACGACACTACCCGGCAGTGGGTGCGCGAAGGCTGCACCAGTGCCGGCATCGGCTGTCTGGATTGCAAGAAGCCGATCATCGAAGCGGTTCAGGAAGAGTTGGAGCCCATTCGCAAACGCGCCGAAGAGCACCTGCGCAACCCGGACCTGGTCCGTACCATTGTGGCGGAAGGGTGCGAGGAAGCACGCGAAGCCGCCCGCGCCACACTGGAAGAAGTGCGCGCAGCCATGGGCCTGAATTACCGCTAGGCGGAGCAGAGCATGACGGAAACGGTAGAGCACACGGCAGAAGATCCGGCACCCAAGCAGCCAGCAGGCCTGCTCGGGCCTCTGCACCCGAGCCAGTCGGAAATGCCGTTTGGTCTGGTGTATGGCAAGGCCATTACCAAGCTACCTGATGATCTCTACATTCCGCCGGATGCCCTGGAAGTCTTCCTTGAGGCCTTTGAAGGGCCGCTGGATCTGCTCCTCTACCTGATCAAGCGCCAGAATCTCGACATCCTCGATATTCCGGTGGCCACCATCACGGTCCAGTACATGGAGTACGTGGAGCTGATGAAGGCCATGAACTTCGAGTTAGCGGCGGAATACCTGGTCATGGCGGCCATGCTCAGCGAAATTAAATCGCGCATGCTGCTGCCTCGACCCAAGGAAGACGAAGAAGAGGACGGGGAAGACCCCCGCGCCGAGCTGATTCGTCGCCTGCAGGAATACGAGCGTTTCAAGAAAGCGGCGGAAGATATCGATGAACTGCCGCGTCTGGAGCGAGACGTCTTTCCTGCCGAAGCCAAGCGCCCGGAATTCACCCGTGAGAAAGCGCAGCCGGATGTGGATATGCGCGAGTTACTGCTGGCACTGAAAGAAGTCATGCATCGTGCGGACATGTTTGAAAGCCACCAGGTATCACGGGAAAAGCTGTCCACCCGCGAGCGCATGGCCAGCGTGCTGGACAAGCTGAAAGGGCGCGAATTCGTGCCTTTTATCGAGTTGTTCAACCCGGAAGAGGGCAAGCTCGGGGTCGTGGTTACGTTCCTGGCCACACTGGAGCTAGTGAAAGGGTCACTGATCGAACTGGTTCAGACCGAAGCCTTTGCGCCTATTCACGTGAAGGCGAAAACGCTGGTATTGGAAGAGTCAGATCTTTTAGCGGGGCTCGAGCTCGAGGATGAGCCCGATGCCCAACCGGATGCCTATGAAAGCGACACCGGCTCTCTCGATGCGGTGGATGACGAAGCTCACGATGGAACCAAGGGGTAAGCGTGGACGCTGAGCAAATAAAAAGAATCATTGAAGCCGCCATTCTTGTAGCCGAAGGGCCGCTGGACCGTGACGGCATGCTGGCCTTGTTCGATGAAGAAGATCGACCCAGCAAGCAGGATTTGTCCAAATACCTTGAGCAGTTGGCTGACGAATACGAAGGTCGGGGCATTTTCCTCAAGGAAGTGGCGTCGGGCTTTCGCTTTCAGGCACGCTCGGAGCTGGGCTCCTGGGTGAGCCGCTTGTGGCAGGAAAAGCCACCCCGGTATAGCCGGGCGATTCTCGAGACCCTGGCCTTGATTGCCTATCGTCAGCCGATTACCCGTGGTGAGATCGAAGAAATTCGTGGCGTTTCGGTAAGCTCCCATATCGTCAAAAGCCTGCTGGAGCGAAACTGGGTTCGAGTTGTCGGGCACCGTGACGTGCCGGGCCGCCCGGCCATGTTCGCCACCACCAAACAGTTTCTGGACTACTTTGATCTAAAGAGCCTGGAAGACTTGCCGTCGCTGGCCGAGATTCGCGACCTGGACAAGCTGAATGAGGAGCTGGCCCTGACCGATGTGCCGCCCAGCAGAGCGGGTGAGGGCGATGCTGACGAAGCCTCCGAAGGTGACGTGGATGATGATGGCTTTGGCGAACATGAAGTGCGCCTGCCGGGTGATCAGGGGAGCATCCCCGGTTTCGAGCCGGAACCGGAAATCGACGACTCTACACAAATGAGCATGGACAAGGTCGATTCCGTACTGGCCAGCTTTGAACAGGAATTCCGCCGTAAACCCGGCGACAAGAATGACGCTGAGCCCGCCCCAGGTGGCAATGACGCGGTGGCGGATGATGCCTCCACTGAGCCGGACGGCGCTGCAAACGATAGTGATGATGTCGCGGTAGATGATGCTTCTGATCAGGAGCAGGAACCGAGCGACAGCGCAGAGGAAAGCCGAACGCCCCATGAGTGAGAAATTACAGAAAGTCCTGGCCCGTGCCGGGCTGGGCTCCCGCCGGGAGCTTGAAACCTGGATCAGCGACGGTCGCGTCTCGGTCAATGGGACTGTAGCGACCTTGGGTGACCGGGTTGGCAGTGAAGATACCCTACGTGTAGATGGCAGGATAATTAAAGTGAAGGCCGAAGAAGACACCGTTCAGCGGGTCATTATGTACCACAAGCCCCCCGGAGAAGTGTGCTCGCGCAACGACCCGGAAGGGCGCCCGACGGTGTTCGATAACCTGCCGCGCCTGCAAGGCATGCGTTGGGTGCAAGTCGGCCGGCTGGATATCAATACCACTGGCATGATGCTGTTCACCACCGACGGTGAACTGGCCCACCGCCTGATGCATCCCTCCAACGGCTTTGTGCGCGAATATGCGGTGCGGGTTCGGGGCGGCATGACCCCGGAAAAGCGCCAGGCCATGCTTGATGGTGTGTTGCTGGAGGATGGTGTTTCCAAATTCGATAGCATCGAGGATGCCGGTGGCGCAGAAGAAGGCGCCAACCACTGGTACAAGGCCACGCTGACCGGGGGCAAGTACCGGGAAGTGCGTCGCCTGTTTCAGTCCCAGGACCTGGAAGTGGCTCGCCTGATGCGGATCCGCTTTGGTGACCTGACGCTACCTCCGCAGTTGCGTCAGGGGCGCTGGATGGAGCTGGAGCCGGAGCAAATGAAAGCGCTGATCGACAAGGTGGAACTCAAGGGCAAGAAGTACACGGGGCTTTACGGCCGTGCTCGCCTGCGCCACCAGCGCAGCGGCAGCAAGCCACCGCGCAAGGCCCGCCGCGGGCCGTATCGCCGCTAGGGAACCTCTGAAAAACTCCTTGTGTACTCAGTCTTTCAGGCTGGTTCGCAATCTAGGCGCGCTTTTGAAGGTGTATGTCCATCCATCGAAAAAGCGCAACAACGAGTGCGGGCCAGCCTGAA
>NZ_NVWY01000026.1 GCF_002733835.1 Alcanivorax sp. | reverse complement strand
GTGTTCTCCGACTGGCCAGCCACCACCACCTTTTATGCCAACTGCCTGCGGCAACACCGCTCGGCCCAGCCGCAGGCACAACAATAGCGCAGTTGCACCACACTTTACCCTGCGCCGCCCTGTAGCGGGGCTCCGGCCCCTCAGGCAGCCCTGAATTGGTGGCACGCTTTCTGCTTTGTACCACTCTACACACAGGCCGAGGAGTACGAGTATGGAATCCACCCCGGACCACCGTTGGCTGATGCAATACAATATCGTTAACCTGGTCAACCAGTGTCGGCGCTTGATCCGCGCCGAGTTCGACGAAAGCCTTTCTCTTACGGACCCCCAACTGCGCTTCAAGCTGGCTCACTTTGCCGGCCATACCCGCTCCCAGGGTCTCCAACGGCTGTACGGCGAAATTCGGCTTGCACTACTCAACCTCGAAGGCGCCGACCCGGAACCACAGCTGCCGCCCGAACCAGCAGCACGACGCTACCGGGGACAAACGATCAGCCCTGCGCCCGAAACACTCAGACAAACGCCCACACGCTCACGCTCGACACAAAAGGCCGTTATTTACCGGGGCAGGACGGTCGCACAAGGGTAGAAAGTAGAAAAAGCGTGGCGCAGCGTCTTTTCAGGCGGAGAACTGAAAAATACTTAAATCCAGCGGCTGGCTCTCCCCCAGCCACATCACCAACTCCGTATGATCACGAAGATCGTTACCACTGAGGCCATGCACAAACACTGTTAAGCCGTTCCGGCTCGCCATTAACCAGGGAATCACCTCTCCTGCCAAACGGCGCGGGATAGTCAGCTGACAGCTCCAGCATGGGTGCGGCCCCACCGGCTTTCGATGCATATGGCCCATGGGCACAGAAAAGCGTTGGTGAGCAGCCTGGCAGAGAGCCGCCGCCTGAGAAAAGGTTTGTTCGTCGAAATAGACGTGTGCGTGAAAACCGTTGATCGCCATACGCTGTGCCCGTTAATGACAACTCCAGCATAGCCGATGCTTTCACACTTGCAACAGGCACAAAAAAACCGGGCACAGGGCCCGGTTTTTTTTGGAACGGTTAACGCTTACTCTTCGTCAGCGTCAGCCAGTTCAGGACGGTCAACCAGCTCAACATAGGCCATCGGTGCGTTATCACCCGCACGGAAACCCATCTTGAGAATGCGGATGTAGCCACCTGGACGCTCCTGGTAACGAGGACCCAGCTCGTTGAACAGCTTACCAACCATTTCCTTGGAACGGGTACGGTCGAAAGCCAGACGACGGTTAGCGACGGAGTCTTCCTTAGCCAGAGTGATCAGCGGCTCAGCCACACGACGCAGCTCTTTGGCTTTCGGCAGAGTGGTCTTGATCGCTTCGTGCTCGAGCAGAGACACAGCCATGTTACGGAACATAGCCTGACGATGAGAGCTGTTCCGATTCAGTTTTCTGCCGCTTTTGCGATGACGCATGATTCTGTTCCTATGTTCAGGGGCGCTTCACAGCGTCCACAACAACTAATTAGCGCAACTTGGTGTTCAGCCGGTCATCATCTCGCAGGCTGACCGGCGGCCAGTTCTCGAGACGCATGCCCAGCGACAGACCTTTAGAGGCCAGCACATCTTTGATCTCGGTCAGCGACTTCTTACCCAGGTTCGGGGTTTTCAGCAGCTCAACCTCGGTACGCTGTACCAGATCACCGATGTAGTAGATGTTTTCCGCTTTCAGACAGTTAGCGGAACGAACGGTCAGCTCAAGATCATCCACCGGACGCAGCAGGATAGGATCGATTTCCTCACGCTCCTGCTTCGGCTCAGGCTTGGCATCCTGCTCCAGGTCTACAAACACCGCAATCTGCTGCTGCAGAATCGTTGCTGCACGACGAATCGCTTCTTCCGGATCAATGGTTCCGTCTGTTTCCAGATCGATAACCAGTTTGTCCAGGTCAGTACGCTGCTCAACACGGGCCGCTTCAACCACATAGGCCACGCGACGAACCGGGCTGTAGCTGGCATCCAGCTGCAGACGGCCAATACCACGGGTCTCGTCGTCTTCAGACTGACGGGAATCCGCAGCAACATAGCCACGCCCTTTCTGAACCTTCAGCTTCACACGCAGTTCGGTGTCGCCGGTGATGGTGCAGATCAGGTGATCCGGATTGACAATCTCAACGCTGTGATCGCGCTGGATGTCATTCGCGGTTACAGCGCCCGGGCCTTTTTTGACCAGCTCGAGGGTCGCTTCTTCGCGATCTTCCATCTGCAGGGCAACGCCCTTCAGGTTCAGCAGGATGTTGATCACATCTTCCTGGACCCCTTCGATAGAAGAGTATTCATGCTGCACACCGTCGATCTCCACTTCGGTGATCGCACAGCCGGGCATGCTGGAGATCAGGATGCGGCGCAGCGCAGTCCCCAGAGTGTGGCCAAAACCACGCTCCAGCGGTTCCAGAACCACTTTGGCGTGGGTCTGGTTGATCGCGTTGACCGCGATCGAGCGGGGCGTGAGAAAGTCGTTCACGGCGGTCATAGAGATCCCTCAGGCAGTCCTTACTTGGAGTACAGCTCGACGATCAGATTTTCGTTGATCTCGGCAGGCAGGTCGATACGCTCAGGCTTCGCCTTGTAGGTACCTTCCAGCTTCTTGTCATCAACTTCAATCCACGGCATAAAGCCGCGCTGCTGAGCGAGCTCCATGGCGTTCTTCACGCGCAGCTGGTTCTTGGACTTCTCGCGAACGTTGATCTGGTCGCCAGGCTTCACCTGGTAAGACGCAACATTCACAGACTGGCCGTTAACCAGAATGGCACGGTGGCTAACCAGCTGACGCGCTTCGGAACGGGTAGAACCAAAGCCCATGCGGTAAACCACGTTATCCAGACGACCTTCCAGCAGCTGCAGCAGGACTTCGCCTGTTGCGCCCTTGGAAGCGGCCGCTTTCTTGTAGTAGCTACGGAACTGCTTTTCCAGCACACCATAGGTACGACGAACTTTCTGCTTCTCGCGCAGCTGAACACCGTAGTCGGACAGCCGTGCCGGGCGACGCCCGCTTGCACCAGCAGCCTGGCCAGGAGCCTGCTCAGCTTTACACTTGGATTCCAGAGGGCGGATACCGCTCTTCAGGAACAGATCAGTGCCTTCTCGACGGGAAAGCTTGCACTTGGGACCGATGTATCTTGCCATCTTGCTCTAACTCCCGTTACACGCGACGCTTTTTAGGCGGACGGCAACCGTTATGGGGAATCGGCGTTACGTCCTCAATATGGGTGATCTTGTATCCGCAGCCGTTCAGGGCGCGAATAGAAGATTCACGACCCGGACCGGGGCCTTTCACCCGCACTTCAAGATTTTTCAGACCGTAGTCCTTCGCAGCATTACCCGCGTTTTCAGCCGCCACCTGGGCAGCAAACGGGGTGCTTTTACGGGAACCACGGAAACCAGCGCCACCGGAGGTCGCCCAGGACAACGCATTGCCCTGACGATCAGTGATGGTGATGATGGTGTTGTTGAAGGAAGCGTGCACGTGCGCAATACCGTCCGCAACGGTGCGCGTTACCTTCTTACGACGTGCGCCACTATCTTTCTTTGACTTAGCCATAATGCCTATCCAAATCCAGCCGCTGTCTAATTCAGCTTATTTGCGAATCGGTTTACGCGGACCTTTACGGGTGCGCGCATTGGTCTTGGTACGCTGACCGCGAAGCGGCAAGCCGCGACGATGGCGAATACCACGGTAGCAACCGAGGTCCATCAGACGCTTAATGTTCATGTTGATTTCCCGGCGCAGGTCACCTTCGGTAGAGAACTTGGCAACTTCGCCACGAATGGCATCAAGTTGCTCACCGGTCAGCTCGCGAACTTTCGCGGTCTGCTCAATACCAGTCGCTGCGCAGATTGATGCTGCGCGGGTGCGACCGATCCCGAAGATGTAGGTGAGAGAAATCACCGTGTGCTTATTTTCCGGGATGTTAACGCCTGCAATACGGGCCATCCGAATATCTCCGATTCACAAAACGGGTGGCGCCAGGCTCACAGGCGCCGAAAGGCGGCAGAGTCTAGCGCTACACCGACTGAATTTCAACCAAACACTTAAAAGAAGACTAAACCTTAACCCTGGCGCTGCTTGTGCCGGGGTTCGGCACTGCAGATTACCATGACACGCCCCTTACGACGGATCACTTTGCAGTTACGGCAGATCTTCTTTACAGAAGCCTGAACTTTCATCGCACTCGCCTCGTTCGTTAACGCACCAGACCGGTGCCACCATACCCTTTCAGGTTGGATTTCTTCATCAACTTCTCGTACTGGGTGGACGTCAGGTGCGAATTAACCTGCGACCAGAAGTCCATTACCACTACCACAACGATCAGCAGAGAGGTGCCGCCCAGGTAAAAGGGCACATTGGCAACAGCTTGCAGACCCAGCGGCAGTAAGCACACCAGCGTCATGTATACCGCACCGATCAGAGTCAAACGCCCCATCACCGTGTCGATATAGCGAGCGGACTGCTCGCCCGGGCGAATGCCCGGAATATAAGCGCCGGATTTCTTCAGGTTGTCAGCGACATCCTTCGGATTGAACACCAGCGCTGTATAAAAGTAGCAAAAGAACACAATTGCCAGGGTAAACAGCAGAATATACAGCGGTGTACCCGGTAGCAGAGCTTCACTGACATTACGCAGCGCCTGGCCCCACCATGAATCCGGATTGGAGTCACTGAACCACTGGGTCAGGGACGCCGGAAACAGCAATATAGAGCTGGCAAAAATCGCAGGAATCACCCCTGCCATGTTTACCTTCAGCGGCAGATGACTCTGCTGCGCTGCATACACACGACGCCCTTGCTGACGGCGCGCATAGTTTACCGTAATACGGCGTTGTCCGCGCTCCACATACACCACACCGAAAATCACGGCCATGGCGACCAGGAACACAAACAGCATCATAATCAGGCTTAGGTCGCCGGTACGCGCAGATTCAAACGTCTGCGCCACCGCACCAGGCAGGCCGGACACGATGGAGGCGAAAATCAGCATGGAGATCCCATTGCCGATACCGCGCTCGGTAATCTGTTCACCCAGCCACATCAGGAAGACAGTACCCGTTACCAAGGTGCTGACTGCCACAAAGTAGAAGCTGGCAATTTGCATGGTGTTGGCTGTTTCAGGCAGTAGCGTAATGCCCTGGCTGTTAAGGCCGGCCACCATACCGAAAGACTGAATCGCCCCCAGCGCCACCGTCAGATAACGGGTGTACTGGGTAATCTTGCGCCGCCCTTGTTCACCTTCTTTACGAAGCTGCTCAAGCGTGGGCACTACGGCCGTCATCAGCTGAATCACGATGCTGGCTGTAATGTAGGGCATGATGCCCAACGCAAAGATACTCATGCGCTCCAGTGAACCACCAGAGAACATGTTGAACAGGCCAAGAATGGTGTCCCGGTTATTGTTGAACATCTGTTGCAACGCTTCCGGGTTCATGCCCGGGACCGGGATATGCGCCCCGACCCGGAACACCACCAGGGCGCCCAACAGAAAACCGATCCGCCGCCACAGCTCACGCATTGCGTTACCGTCAGCTTTCGGCGCACCGCCATTTAGTGTTTGAGCGCGATTCTTCGCCATAAAGCGCAGCCTTACTCTTCAACTTTACCGCCAGCTTTTTCAACTGCTTCACGGGCACCTTTGGAAATGGCCACACCGCGAACAGTCACTGCACGATCGATTTCACCTTGCAGAACAATTTTGGCCCGTTTCATGTCACGGCGAACAACGTTGGCTGCTTTCAAAGAAGCCAAATCGATCACGTCACCTTCCACTTTTGCCAGTTCAGCAAGACGGACTTCAGCAGTGCCCATTGCCAGCTTGGACGTGAAACCGAACTTCGGCACACGACGCTGCAGCGGCATTTGACCACCCTCGAAACCGGGCTTCACGGTACCACCGGAGCGAGACTTCTGACCTTTATGACCACGGCCACCGGTCTTGCCCAGGCCGGAACCGATACCGCGACCTACGCGCTTACCTTCCGGACGGGAACCTTCAGCGGGATGCAAATCATTAAGACGCATCACTTATTCTCCCTCTACCTGCACCAGGTACGAAACCTTGTTAATCATGCCTCGTACTGACGGGGTATCTTCAACTTCAACGGTGTGGCCAATACGGCGCAGACCGAGACCGCGCACGCAGGCCCTATGCTTTTCCAGCCGGCCGTTGGTGCTTTTAACCAGCTTTACCTTGATCTTTTCAGCCATCGTATCGATTCCGCTTATCTGCGCTTAGTTCAGAATCTCTTCAACAGACTTGCCACGCTTGGCAGCCACAGACTCCGGAGAAGCCATGGATTTCAGACCATTGAAAGTAGCCCGAACCACGTTTACCGGGTTGGTGGAGCCATAGCACTTGGCCAGTACGTTCTGAACGCCTGCGACTTCCAGCACGGCACGCATAGCACCGCCGGCAATCACACCGGTACCTTCATCGGCCGGCTGCATGTACACCTTGGAGGCACCGTGACGGGCCTTCATTGGGTGCTGGATGGTAGAACCGTTCAGTTCTACCTGAATCATGTTGCGGCGGGCAGCTTCCAGGGCCTTCTGGATAGCAGCAGGCACTTCACGCGCCTTGCCACGACCAAAGCCAACTTTACCCTTGCCGTCACCCACTACAGTCAACGCGGTAAAACCAAAAATACGGCCGCCTTTTACTACTTTAGCAACCCGGTTTACCTGAACCAGTTTTTCCTGCAGACCTTCGTTGGGATCAACCTTCGCCATAACCAAGCACCCTTAGAATTCAAGCCCGTTTTCACGCGCGGCATCAGCCAGCGCCTTTACGCGACCGTGATATTTAAAACCAGAACGGTCAAAGGCTACGCGCTCAATGCCCGCTTCTTTGGCACGCTGAGCAATAATCTGACCAACTTTGGTCGCTGCATCAGTGTTGCCGGTAGCGTCAGCACGCAAATCTTTCTCCACTGTACTGGCAGAAGCCAGTACCTGGTCGCCTGCCGCAGAGATCACCTGCGCATAAATATGACGCGGGGTACGATGTACGCAAAGACGAACTTCGCCCAACTCGCGAATCTTCAGACGAGTGCGCTTGGCCCTGCGTAGACGTGCAACTTTTTTGTCTTTCATGGCATCAATCTCGACGATTATTTCTTCTTGGCTTCCTTACGGCGCACTTGCTCATCAGCATAGCGCACCCCTTTACCCTTGTAAGGCTCAGGCGGACGGAAGGCCCGAACATTGGCAGCAACCTGACCAACCAGTTGCTTATCAATGCCCTTAATGACAATTTCAGTCTGGCTCGGGGTCTCTACGGTGATCCCTTCAGGCAGCTCGTAAGCCACCGGGTGGGAAAACCCGAGGGTCAGGTTCAGCACCTTGCCCTGAGCCTGTGCGCGGTAACCAACACCCAGGAGCTGAAGCTTACGCTCAAACCCATCGGCTACGCCGGTTACCATATTATTCAGCAGAGCACGGGTGGTCCCGGCCAAAGCCCAAGCCTTCTGGGAGTCTTCGTGAGGCTTAACAGACATCACGCCTTCTTCCAGGGACACGGCTACCAGCTCGTGAACTTCATGCTCCAGGCTGCCTTTGCCACCTTTTACGGCGACTTTCTGGCCATCGACTTTAACTTCGACGCCCTTCGGCAGATTTACCGGATTTTTTGCTACTCTAGACATTGTTGCACCTAACCTGTCTACGCCGCTTCTGTTAGGACACTTCGCAGATCAGCTCGCCACCAACATTGGCTTTGCGCGCTGCCCGGTCAGAAATAATGCCCTGATTAGTGGATACGATCATAACACCGAGGCCGTCTTTGACCTTGGGGATCTCACCAGCGGACTTGTAAACCCGCAGACCAGGACGGCTTACCCGTGCAATCTTCTCGATCACAGGGCTGCCTTCGTAATACTTCAGCTCAACCGTCATTACCGGTTTTTTATCGCCTGTCACTTCGTAACCTGCGATATAGCCCTCGTCCTTCAGTACTTTGGCAACAGCTTCCTTTGCTTTTGACGCAGGAATCTCGACCTGTACTTTCTTGGCCATCTGGGCGTTACGGATACGAGTAAACATATCCGCCAGGGTATCTTGCATGCTCATGCCGCAATCGCTCCGCTACCTAACTCTTGGCTTACCAGCTGGCTTTAACCAGACCGGGAACATCACCGCGCATTGCTGCTTCACGCAGCTTGATCCGGCTAAGGCCGAATTTGCGGTAGTAACCGTGCGGACGACCGGTGAGACGACAGCGATTACGCTGACGAACCGGAGAAGAATCGCGCGGCATTTTTTGCAGCTGAAGCTGAGCATCCCACTTCGCTTCAGGTTCTGCATTGGGATCCTGGATGATCGCCTTAAGCGCTGCGCGCTTGGCGGCAAAACGCTGAACCAGCTTAGCGCGTTTTGCTTCCCGGTTTTTCATGGATTCTTTAGCCATGACAAATCCTCTTAGCCCTTCAGCGGGAAGTTGAAGGCGCGCAGCAGCGCCCGTGCTTCGTCATCAGTCTTGGCTGAGGTGGTAATGGTAATATCCATACCACGCAGCTTATCGACCTTGTCGAAATCGATCTCCGGGAACACGATCTGCTCACGCAGACCCATGGAGAAGTTGCCCCGGCCATCGAAGGATTTCGGGTTCAAACCACGGAAGTCACGGATTCGCGGAATGGCAACAGAAACCAAGCGCTCCAGAAATTCATACATTCTCTGGTTGCGCATGGTCACCTTGCAGCCAATCGGCCAACCTTCACGGATCTTAAAGCCTGCAACAGACTTGCGCGCGTTGGTTACCAGGGGCTTCTGGCCAGAAATGGCCGTCATGTCCGCCAAAGCACCTTCCATCGCTTTACGATCCGCAGAAGCTTCACCAACACCCATATTCAGGGTGATCTTGGTGATCTTCGGCACTTCCATGATATTACCGAGACCAAGCTCTTCTTTCAGCTTGGGCGCGATTTCGTCTTGATAAATCTTTTTCAGATCACTCATGGGTCACCTAACCTACAGCGTTTCGCCGTTGGACTTGAAGAAGCGAACTTTTTTGCCGTCTTCAAAACGGAAGCCCACACGATCCGCTTTCTGCGTCTTGGGGTTCCAGATGGCAACGTTAGAAGCGTTTAGCGATGCTTCCTGTTCTACGATGCCGCCTTGAGTACCGCGGTTAGGGTTGGCTTTAACATGCTTCTTGACCATGTTAACACCAGCAACGATGAGGCGACCGTTGTCCAGAACTTGCTGAACAGAGCCACGCTTACCTTTGTCCTTACCCGCAATTACGATGATTTCGTCATCACGCTTAATCTTGAGCATTACCTTCACCCGCCTTTACAGAACTTCAGGTGCCAGGGAAATGATCTTCATAAATTGCTCAGTACGCAGCTCGCGCGTTACTGGGCCGAAGATCCGAGTGCCGACCGGTGCCTTGTTGTTGTTCAACAACACCGCGGCGTTTTCGTCGAAACGAATCAGTGATCCGTCTGGACGACGTACACCTTTACGGGTACGAACGACTACAGCGGTCATCACGTCGCCTTTCTTGACACGGCCGCGTGGAATCGCTTCCTTTACTGTGACCTTGATGATGTCACCAATGCCTGCATAGCGGCGGTGAGAACCACCCAGCACTTTGATGCACTGTACTCGACGGGCGCCACTGTTATCAGCTACCTCGAGCATGCTTTCGGTCTGAATCATCGCTTAATCTCTCCAACTCTGCCTTTACAGGCAGCCACAGCAACGGTCCGTTTAGGCCTTAGACTGTTCAACTACGTTAACCAGCATCCAAGCTTTACGCTTGGACAGCGGCCGGCACTCCTCGATGGTGACCAGGTCACCTTCACGACACTGATTTTCTTCATCATGCGCCATCAACTTGGTGGAGCGCTTGATGATCTTGCCGTAAATCGGGTGCTGAACCCGGCGCTCTACCAATACAGTGATAGTTTTATCACCTTTATTGGAGATGACTTTGCCGGTAGCGGTCCGGCGCATTGTGTTCGCCTCTGCCATGACTAGTTACCCTGTTTCTCTCTCAGAATGGTCTTAACGCGCGCAATATTGCGGCGAACCTTCCCAAGCTCATGGGTTTTAGAAATCTGACCGGACGCGCTCTTCATACGCAGCTTGAATTGTTCCTCAAGCAGCTCGATTTGCGTCTGCTGCAGCTCCTCGACACTCTTATCTTTCAGCTCGCTCGCTTTCATGGCTTACATCACCGTCCGAGTCACGACACGGGTGCTTACCGGCAGCTTGGCCGCGGCCAGACGGAACGCTTCACGCGCAACGTCTTCTGACACACCTTCCATTTCGTAAAGCATTTTTCCAGGTTGAATCTGAGCAACCCAGTACTCTACAGAACCTTTACCTTTACCCATCCGCACTTCAAGAGGCTTATTGGTAATCGGCTTGTCCGGGAATACCCGGATCCAAATTTTACCGCCCCGCTTGATATGGCGGGTCATTGCACGACGGGCTGCTTCGATCTGGCGCGCAGTAATACGGCCACGACCGGTTGCTTGCAGGCCAATGGTGCCGAAAGACACCTTGCTGCCCCGCTGTGCCAGGCCACGGTTACGGCCCTTCATCACTTTCCGGAATTTGGTACGCTTCGGCTGCAACATCGTTCGTTACCCTTTAACCGCGGCCGCGCTTCTTCGCGCCCTTGGACTGCTTCTGCTCTTCCTGTACCTGCTCCATGCCACCAAGCACTTCGCCGCGGAAGATCCAGACCTTCACACCGATGGTGCCGTAAGTGGTTTCAGCACGTACGCTTGCGTAGTCGATGTCGGCACGCAAAGTATGCAGAGGCACTCGGCCTTCGCGGTACCATTCGGTACGCGCAATCTCTGCACCACCCAGACGACCGGACAGCTGAATTCGAATACCTTCAGCGCCAGACTTCATGGCGTTCTGCACCGCACGCTTCATGGCGCGACGGAACATGACTCGACGCTCCAGCTGGCCGGCAACATTATCACCTACCAGACGGGCATCCAGGTCGGGCTTGCGCACTTCCTCGATGTTGATGTGCACAGGCACACCCATCTTGGCAGCAACATCACGACGCAGACGCTCAACGTCTTCACCTTTCTTGCCAATAACAATGCCCGGACGCGCAGTAGCAATAGTGATGCGAACGTTTTCAGAAGGACGCTCGATCTTGATACGGCTTACCGATGCACTTTTAAGGCGCTTGAAAAGATACTCACGCACTTGCAGATCGGTAACCAGGCAGTCTGAATAAGACTTCGGTCCGGCATACCAAAGCGAATTATGCTCTTTGACAATGCCAAGGCGAATACCGACCGGATGAACTTTCTGACCCATCTGGTTACTCCTGACCTTCTGAGACTTTCACAGTAATGTGGCAAGTACGCTTGAGGATACGGTCAGCGCGGCCTTTGGCGCGCGGGCGAATCCGCTTCATCGTCATGCCTTCATCCACGAACACCGTGGACACCTTCAGCTCATCAACGTCAGCGCCGTCGTTGTTTTCCGCATTTGCAATCGCGGACTCCAGCACCTTCTTAACGATTTTTGCCGCCTTCTTCGGGCTGAATTCCAGAAGATTCAGCGCCTTCTCAACCTCCAGGCCACGGACCTGGTCGGCTACGAGGCGGGCTTTCTGAGCCGAAATTCTTGCACCGCGCAGACGGGCTGCAACTTCAGTAGCCATAACTGTCACCTTATCGCTTAGCCTTCTTGTCCACGGCATGCCCGCGGTAGTTGCGGGTCAGGGCAAATTCACCCAGCTTGTGGCCAACCATATGCTCGGAAACCATTACCGGCACATGTTGCTTGCCGTTATATACCGCAATAGTCAGGCCCACCATCTCCGGAATAATCATGGAGCGGCGAGACCAGGTTTTAATCGGCTTACGGGAGCCGGCTTCCACCGCATCTTCCACCTTGCCTAGCAGGTGGTGATCCACAAAAGGACCTTTTTTCAGTGAACGTGGCACAGCCTGAACCTCTCTCTATCCCTTACTTACGACGGTCACGCACAATCATTTTGGTCGTGCGCTTGTTTGTACGGGTCTTGTAGCCTTTGGTCGGAACACCCCAAGGTGTAACCGGATGACGGCCACCAGAGCTGCGCCCTTCACCACCACCATGCGGGTGGTCTACCGGGTTCATCGCCGCACCGCGTACGGTGGGTCGAACACCCCGCCAGCGCTTCGCGCCCGCCTTACCCAGTGAGCGCAAGCTGTGCTCACTGTTGGATACTTCACCGATTGTGGCCTTGCAGTCAGCGTGGACCTTACGCATTTCGCCGGAGCGAAGACGCAGAGTCACATACTGGCCATCTTTTGCCAGCAGCTGCACGGAAGTCCCTGCAGAGCGAGCAATCTGACCACCTTTGCCAGGCTTCATTTCCACATTGTGGATAGTGGAACCCAGCGGAATATTACGCAGCGGAAGGGCGTTACCCAGCTTGATCGGCGCATCTTCGCCGGACTGGATACGATCTTCTGCTTTCAGGCCTTTGGGGGCCAAAATGTATCGACGCTCACCGTCCAGATACTTCACCAGCGCGATGTGCGCGGTACGGTTCGGGTCATACTCAAGACGCTCTACAACCCCGGCGATACCGTCTTTATTGCGACGGAAATCGATCACACGATATTTCTGCTTGTGACCGCCACCCTTATGACGAGTGGTAATTCGACCGTTATTGTTACGACCACCGTTTTTCGCCTTGGCTTCCAACAGCGGTGCGTAGGGAGCACCCTTGTGCAGATCTTCGTTGACCACCTTGACTACAAAGCGGCGGCCCGGAGAAGTCGGCTTGCACTTTACAATCGCCATTATTCCTTACTCCCTTCCTTACTCTGCGCCCAGGAAGTCAATGTCCTGGCCTTCCGCGAGGGAAACATAGGCCTTCTTCCAGTCAACGCGCTTACCCGCAACGCGACCAAAGAATTTGGACTTGCCTTTCATGTTGGCGGTACGAACAGCTTCAACCTTCACTTCAAAAAGCGCTTCAACGGCTTTTTTGATTTCCAGCTTGCTCGCATCTTTAGCAACCTTGAATACGAAGGTGTTGTTCTGATCAGCCACAATCGTGGCCTTTTCAGAAACGTGCGGCGCACGCAGCACCTGCAAAATACGCTCTTGATTCATGCCAGGGCCTCCTCAAGCTTCTTCAGAGCCGGCACAGTGATCAGCACCTTCTCGAAAGCAATCAGACTTACCGGATCAACGCCCTGAGAATCGCGCACATCAACCTTCGGCAAATTACGTGAAGCCAGGAACAGGTTTTCGTCAACATTATCAGTGACGATCAACACACTGCTCAGCTCCATGTCTTTCAACTTGGCTGCAACCGTTTTGGTCTTGGGAGAGTCAACAGTAAACTCATCCACAACAACCAGACGCTCTTGACGCACCAGCTCAGACATAATGCACTGCAGCGCACCGCGGTACATTTTGCGGTTCACCTTCTGAGAGTGGTCACGTGGTACCGCAGCAAAAGTCTTGCCGCCGCCACGCCAGATCGGGCTACGAATCGTACCCGCACGGGCACGACCAGTACCCTTTTGACGCCACGGCTTACGACCACCACCACTCACATCGGAACGGTTTTTCTGAGCTTTGGAACCCTGACGGGCACCTGCCAGAAACGCAGTCACAACCTGATGAACCAGAGGCTCGTTAAAGTCCTTGCCGAAGGCGACTTCGGAAACGGTAACGGTACCTCCAGAGGCAGTATTGAGATTCATCCTCTATTCCTCTTTCAGGCCTTCGCCTTCACTGCCAGACGCACGATCACATCACCACCGGTAGCACCGGGGACCGCACCTTTAACCAGCAACAGATTCTTGTCAGCATCGACACGCACCACTTCCAGGTTCTGGACAGTGACACGCTCAGCACCCAGATGACCGGCCATCTTCTTGCCTTTAAACACGCGGCCCGGGGTTTGGTTCTGACCAATAGAACCCGGAGCACGGTGGGACAAGGAGTTGCCGTGAGTGGCGTCCTGGGTACTGAAGTTCCAGCGCTTAACGCCGCCAGCGAACCCTTTACCCTTGGAGGAGCCAGTGACATCGATCATCTGACCTGCCTCAAACCCCTCAACAGTCACCGCGGAACCCGCCTCAAACTCACCAGCTTCAGCACGGAATTCCCAGACACCACGACCCGCCTCAACACCAGCTTTCGCGAAATGACCGGCTTGCGCCTTGGTCACGCGGCTGGCACGGCGCTCACCTACAGTTACCTGCACGGCCTGATAGCCATCTGATTCTTCGGTCTTGACTTGGGAAACCCGATTAGGGCTAACCTCAATCACAGTCACCGGAACACTGACACCTTCTTCAGTGAACACCCGGGTCATGCCGCATTTTCGACCGATCACACCAATCGCCATTGTTTACCTCTTCACAACCTGTCGGGATAAACCCGCCCGTTGTTAACCCAGGCTGATCTGCACGTCCACACCAGCAGCCAGATCCAGTTTCATCAGCGCGTCCACGGTTTTATCCGTAGGCTCGACAATATCCACCAGCCGCTTGTGGGTGCGGATCTCATACTGATCTCGCGCATCTTTGTTTACGTGCGGAGAGACCAGCACTGTAAAGCGTTCTTTACGCGTCGGCAGCGGGATTGGACCCGTTACTTGCGCGCCTGTCCGTTTGGCCGTATCCACGATCTCCTGGGCGGACTGATCAATCAGACGATGATCAAAGGCCTTGAGACGAATACGGATTCTTTGGTTAGCCATAGCTAACAAACTCCAGACCGTTTCGAGCCATAGTTTATATGGCAAAAAGCCCACTTACCTCATCGCTACAGGATAGGTGAGTGGTGTCAAAACAAGCCCGGGAACAATGCCCCGGTTGGTACTGCCCGAAGGCAGGGCGCGAATATTAGCCATACCCCGGGGGTATTGCAAGGGGTATTTCGCCAAAAAACCCAAATCAACTGTAAAAGCAGTTATCGCAAAGCGACATCCGCCGCCACAGGGCCCATCAAAGCCACAACCGCGGTGCCAGCCAAGGAACAAGCCAATACCGACCCCCTCCTGATGGCATTCCACCGGGCTGAGACGGTACTCCTGTTTTTCCGCCCCGCCAAGCCCTGCCCTGAAAATCCGACAACTCATTGCCGAACAGGCAGTTCACCACCTTCGATTGCAACCACCACAAGCACGAGCAACACCACGCCACATCACACTGCAGAAAACCGCTTCACACACCGCTCAGCACGCCACAGCGAAGCCGCCAGACCACTCACACCCCAAGCCTCAACAGCCCAACAGACACCGTTGACAACACCATCAAATCGCAGGCAAAAAAAAGGGCCGCCGAAGCGACCCTTTTTATCACCGTAAAACTTACTCGGTGATTTTAGCTACCACGCCGGCGCCAACGGTACGGCCACCTTCGCGAATCGCGAAGCGCAGGCCATCTTCCATGG
>NZ_NVWY01000011.1 GCF_002733835.1 Alcanivorax sp. | reverse complement strand
TGCCTCGCCATCGGCCCCCCGCCGTTGGCCGCTGGCTGAATCCTCAACCTGTGCCAGATGATTGAAAATGCCGTGCTTTAGTATCCGTCGGCACATCTGCCATGGCATGTCAGCAATCGTGGTGCCTTGCTGGGTGTAGCACCGGCAATCACTGAAGTCTGATTCCATGGACATGCAGCCGTGAACAACAGGGATAGCAGTTGGTTGCTTTGCCTGTAACTCGTAGAGGGGCGCGGTATACGGCAGCCCCTGAACCTCAGGCTGCATCAATTCTGACCAGGACTTGCTATAGGCGGAATTGCGGACTGGAACCTGTGCCACCTGGTGGGATTCTGTGCCGGGCTGGCCGGTGACGTAGTTTTCATCTGTACTGGCACCGTAGTTTTGCGTGAAACGCCAGAGAAGAAAGGCGGCGAGCGCGATACCAGCTATCAGGAAATAGATGATCTTCGGG
The DNA here is from genome assembly GCF_002733835.1 of Alcanivorax sp. Classification (GTDB taxonomy): domain Bacteria; phylum Pseudomonadota; class Gammaproteobacteria; order Pseudomonadales; family Alcanivoracaceae; genus Alcanivorax. Next base: position 89,935 of record NZ_NVWY01000011.1, on the reverse strand, counting down.
GGCTTGAACTTGTGGGTGTGAACCTCAGCGGAGTGGTACAAGTCCCAGACACGCTTGGGAAGACCCTTTTTACGCTGGACGCACCCGCCTAACTCAGACTTGCTCGATGGGTTCACATAGCCGGAGCCTGAATGGTACTCGATGACGAAAGGGGCACCGAAAGGGCGGCTGTAGTGCAGTTGCTCGTTGCAGAGTTTGCGGGCATGAGTGTCTAGGAGGCTGGGGTCCTGGCTGATAAAGATGATATCCCAGCCTTGGTGGCGGTGAGTTTCTAGCGCAGTAAGGCCGGGGGGAACTGGTTTACTGGGTGCCCTGCCCGGCCATATTTGCTGGGCCTCATCGACAACGAGAACCGCGCCTTGTGGTAGATGGTCTGGCCACTCCTTGACCTGATCGTCGGTTAGCTCGTGCCAGTCAACTTTTAAGTCACGAATACCCCGATAGTAGACAGGACGGCGGGTGTCACTGCCTTCTACGGCAAACCTCTTATCATGCAGCACGAAGTCGAGCGTATGCGAAGTTTTCCCGGTTCCCGGCTTACCAGTCACCAACCAAAACATCAGTCATCCCCCATAGACATAAAGCCAAACCGCTTGAACGCTCCCCAAAGCGCTTTAACACCGACTACGCCGATATAGGCGCTGATAACCAAGCTAATGAACTTGTCGAAACCGGCGATGGTGGCGACCGCGATAATGTCAGCAGGGACGCCACCAAAGTTGCTCTGGATGGCTGCGGTGATGTTGTCCATCGTGAGTTGAACGCCGGTAATGGTGACAACACCCACGCCGATGGCAGCCATAACACGGGCTGTGAGACCACCCGCAATTTGCGCAAGAAAGACCTGGACCGCTGCGAGTACACTACCCATCGTTATCACCTGTCATGCTGCGAAAAACGATCATTCCTGCTGCCAGCCAGCCAAGGGCAATCACAAGGCCGCGAATTTTTTCGGCCCACTGACAGATGAATGACATTGGAAAACTGATAGAGCCGAACGCGCCTAGATTAACGTCAATGTCGGCGGGGCAGGACATGGAACCGCCGTAGCCACTGCCAGAGTCGTCCAGGGCAACAGCCTCTGAAACGTCGATTTCATTCTCTGCAACGCTGTTTTCTTCACGGTCATCTGTCAGAGAGTCACTTTCCCTGTACTCTTCTGTGCCGATTAGGTCCTCACGATTCAGCTTATCGTTGCAGCGTTGACGCCATGTGTTGAGGAGGATTCCGCACTGGATAGCATCATCTGAGTTGCATTCTGGCTCTTGTACTTCATCTTTTTCGCATGTGCCCTCACCTACGCTATCCGGTTCAGATTCTTCCTCATCTGAATCAGGTATGCCGTTTCCGTTGGAGTCGGGATCTGATCCATCTGGCACACCATCGCCGTCAGTGTCCGGATTGTCTGGATCAGGGTCAGAACCATCTGGCACGCCATCGCCGTCCCGATCCGGGTTTGACGGGTCTGCATCCTCATGGTCTGGAACACCATCACCATCCGAATCAGGGGCATCCTCACCATCACCGGGGGTTTGGCAGTATTTTGTTCCGTCTATCGTTGTGTAATTTGGACATGGATCATCTGGAGGGGATTCACAGTATTTTTTGCCGTTGGCTGTAGCCCTGTAGCAGCCATCCTCGTCCTTGTAGTCATCAAAAGGGCGGTCACTGGCTCCGTCAGCGCGGTCACAGAATTCACCAGTGCTTGTATAGGTAGACAAGCAAGTGCTGGTGCCGTCTGCAAGATACACACAGATAGAGCGCTTGGGATTGACGTGATTACAGTTTTGGTAGCAGACGCTACCAGAGAGATAAGGAACGGAAAAGCGGGACTCTGTGCCCTGAGGTATGCCGCACTCTGTGGGCGGCTCACTGCCACCTAAGTAACACCTATTTCCTACTGCTACGTCACGGCTGTCGCAGGAAAATACATCCTGTGCCGTAAAGCCGGGGTCGGTTGGTACAGACTGGCATGATCTGTATGAGGGTGCACATTGAGCAGCACGGGACGAGATGCAGGAGTCGTCGCCGTCTACGCACGTGATTTTTGCGAAATAATCGGCCTGGTAATTGCCCTGACAGTCAATCTGGCTTCCTTTCCTATAGCAAACCTCGTTGCTCGCGTGAGCAGCAGAAGAATAAAAAAGTGAAGGAACAGCTATAAATGCCGCTATGCAAAAAGCATATAGAAGGCCAGCAGAGATACGGTTAGATAAAGCCATGGGCCAATGTCCGATTCCATTTTTCACCTCTGAAAAAAAGGGGTCCGAAGACCCCTTTAGCTTCTTGCTTGCGATTTAGCGAACCACACGGCGAAGCAGGCTGAGGCCCGCGACGACAGCCAGGACCACCAGAATGGCGGCACCGATGATTTCCACCAGACCAGACTGAGCACTGATTTCCGTGGTGATCTCAGTAGGGTCAATGGCGGCATTGGCCGGACCAGCGAACATCAAGCCAGTACCAGCGACGATGGCCAGATTGCGGCCATTGGCCTGGATAGCCTCCAGACGGGCTTTTGTTGCAGCTTTCATAATCACGCTCCTTTAGCGCAGGGTTTGGGTTATTAAACGCGACAGGGTTTTGACACCCCACACTGTGGCGAACAGCAAGACCACAGCACCGAGGATTGCGTTTGCCTCCTCGTATGTGAGCGGGGGCAGTCCGAAAGGCCCTGAACCCGCCACAACTTCAAGAGTGCCAGTACAGAGTGCCGCCCCGTCTTGGGCTTGTTGCCACTCGCCATCTGTGCACTCGATTAAACTCATGGTCCTGCCTTACTTGCTGTCAGGCTTTGCAGTGCTGCCCTGGGGGGCTTTCTTCGGCACTACGCCAACAAGGAAAGGCTGGCTTTTTCCACCGGCTGCGCGTTTCAGGACGGAGATGAATTCCACTTCATCACCGGATTTAAGGTCTGCCAGCTGGTCGAAGACTTCCGGTTCGGCGCTGAGCTTCATGACCTCATAGCCGCGTGTTTGAGTCGGATCAGTTGCAGGCTGGCCGGCGAATACTGAGCAGTAAACGTCACGCTCTACGGTGATTTTGTTTACGCCGAATACGGTCAGGTTCATTTGCATTTGCATGGTCGTTCCTCTTGGCCTGTGGCCGTTGGTTTAGCTGGTCGGTATGCCCAGCTCTTTTAAAATCTGTTTGGCATCGATCATTGGCTTACTCGATGCGTGCTTTCTGCAATTCGCTCTGGCTTCCCTTTCTGTTTTGGCGAAGCCGATAAAGCACCAAGGGGCGTAAAGGTGTTTCGGTTTCTCCTGGGCGTGCCAGTTGCGTTCAGAAATGTATATTCCGGGGCGAAGCTGGCGGGTTCTGTACTTGCCGCAGTTGCTGTAGCTCCTCAGCCCTACTCGCTTGAATTCCATCTTTTACGGCCTCGCGAATTTCCTGTTTTACTAGCGGTGAAAGTGGTTCAGGGCTGACAATTTCTAAATCTTGAAAGAAGTAAGACGCCACCACAGCCAAGATCAGAAAAGCAAAAACAAGAATCAGAAACGGATCCCCATCATAAAATCCCAACTGTTTTTTCATGATCCAATCCTTAAAACATCCCTTACGGGGGCGCCCTTCGGGGCGGCTCTATTCGCTTTGCTCACCAGCACGAAAAGACTGTGCTGGCCCTTACGGGTAACGATCCTCGCCTCTTCGCTCCGCTGCGCACTCCGTTTGCAAAAGGCAAAAGAATGAGGGCACCGGTAAACCGGTAAAGGCGCTTTTTTTAAAGTGCAAAACCGCTCCCGGCTCTGGATCGAAGGCAGGGGGTTCCCTACCCCGCCACCCACGCCTGTCTTTTTGCGGACTGTGAGGCAACAAATGACCGGGGCAAGGCCAGAGCCTGCGGTGCTGCGCAGCCTTGCCCCGGTCATTTGTCACCTCCCTTAACGTCCGCGACAGGCGAAGGTGACGAGGCAGGGAATTCAGGGGGACAGCCCGCATCAAGCCACGCAGTCAAAACCGCGCCAGCAAGGTCATACAGGTCCGTTCCACGGGCCACAGATTCCTTGAGGAGCTTTAATTTTGTGGACTTGGGGGCGACAACATAGAAGCGCTGGGGCTTGTCGTCGTAGTCCTCTTTATGGTCCACGCGTGGGGGGATAGTGGTCATTTCAGCCCCCCTGAAATGAAGCCAGCCATTTGCGACCCAGTGTCGAGAGGAAACCCAAGCTGACAATGCAGGGTGCACATGCTCCCAAAAGCGAAAACAGGGAACATGACAACATCACCAATCAGATCATCGGGATTAACTCGCTCTGGCAGCGTTATAACCATATGGCCTACCACTTCATGTGAGTCAGGCAGGTAGACAGGGTAAGAAACATTGCGGAACGTCATTACATGGCCCCCCAGAAAAGTGACAGCTGAGGAGAGGCATCACGGGAGCGGGAATAGACAAATGCCTTTGCACGGTCCAGCTGATCAGCAGCGAATGCGGCCACGTCCTGGACACCGAGAAGGTTAGTCACGCGGACACTAATGTAAGAGCTGTATTCGAAGATGGTGGCCGAATAGCGAATGCCTGCACGGGAAAGCAACGAGACCGTTTTCTTGCACAAGCCGGGGGCTTTGTCAGTTTCGCAGCAGTATTTGCGGCCTTTGCGCTTATAGATTGCCTTAATCATTGCTCTGCCTCCTGAACCATTTCTACAAAGGCCAGCACGTTCACCATACGGCGCTTTGCGATTTTGACGGTGGGTATCTCCCCCCGGTCTACCCAACCTCGAACCACTCCATCTGATACGCCGATCCAGTCAGCAAACGCTTGGCGGGACATGACAGGGGGATAAGGCCCCTTGATCCCTGTGAAGTCGTCCCCCAAATCCGGCATACTGTGATTCCTTGTGGTGCTATGTGGTTTGTACTCATTACATATTACTGAGTATATACTATTGCAAAGCACAGTAAATAGTAATGAGTAGAATTTATCGTAATGATTAGAGACCGGCTTATAAGCCTTTTTAATAAGGAACGGACAACTGTCTGGTTTGAGGATCAAACAGGGATAGGTCGTTATCGCTGGCAGAACATTAAAAGCGGGAAAGCAAGGCTGACTGAGGCTGAGATAGAAGCCGTAATGGAGCTTTTCCCGGGCTATCGGTGGTGGTTGATGACTGGCGAGGTTATGCCGGAGGCAGGACAGACAAGCCCGGAATACGACGAAGCAAACAAGAACCTTAAGGAACAAGGTCAGGGATAGCTCTCACGCAGAGAGCCGCCGAAAAATGGTTCGGGAGGGATCGGCATGGAAAAAATCAAACCTGAAAGGCTTGACTGGGACGACTTAAAAGCGAGCAATAAAAATACAGGGCAGGGATCAGCAGCAGGAACTATAGCAGCGGCGATTATCTTTTCTTCAGTGATCACAATCGGCGGATGGATCGGGTACCAGGAGTACAAAGAATGGGAAGCCGAGCAAGCCGCGATAAAGATGATCCAACAATTCAACCAAGAAACAAAAGCGATCACAGAGAGAGCTAACAGGGAAAGGGCAAGGATAAGGGCTGAAAGGGAGAAAAGAAACGCAGCCATTGAACAAAGAAACCGCGAGACCAGAGAAACCCGTGAAATGAACAGGCGGGAATGTCGTTACTGGAGAGGACAATACAGCAAGCTTAAGACTCCAGAAATCAGAGCAATGGTGAGAAAGCACTGCCTGTAGTGTCGAAATAATGTCGAAAACAACGTGCTTGAACCAGCTAAATAGTGAAACCGGAAAGTGCTAAACCTTTGAATTGTGAGGGAAAGTGACAGAACGAGGGTTGAAAAATAGGGTTCGAATCCCTCCCTCACCGCCAAACATGAAAGCCCCGCAAACGCGGGGCTTTTTTTATGCTGCTTTCGCGGCCGCAACACGGTTCACGTAGCACGCAACACGCCCCCCCGAACCCTGCGGCCACAAGGAGGCAGCTCCCAGGCATTAGTGTCAGGCCTCAAGCGTATAGTGCTCCACCATCACTTGCCCGCGATTCACTCAACTCGCTAAAGTAGACGTTCATTTTGCGGGGAATATCCATGACTCATACCCACGGCTGGCTAGCTCGGCTGGAGCAGTTGGGCAACCGGCTTCCCCACCCGACCTTGTTATTTGTCTGGCTTTGCCTGCTGCTGCTTCCCCTCACCGCATTACTGGGTGCACTGGATATCACCGCGGTTCACCCTCTCACCGACGACACCATTACCGCCCGCTCACTGCTCGACGGTGACGGCCTGCGTTATCTGTTCACCACCCTGGTGGGCAACTTCACCAGCTTTGCGCCACTGGGCGTGGTGCTCGTCGCCATGTTGGGCCTGGGCGTAGCCGAACAATCCGGGCTGCTGTCGGTGAGCCTTGCCAGCCTGGTAAGGCGCGCCTCCGGCAGCGCGCTGGTGTTCACTGTTGCGTTTGCCGGCGTGCTCTCCAGCCTGACCGTGGACGCCGGTTATGTGGTACTCATTCCCCTGGCCGGGCTGGTCTTTCAACTGGCGGGACGCTCCCCCATCGCTGGTATCGCCACCGCCTTTGCGGCAGTCTCCGGCGGCTTCAGCGCCAACCTGCTGGTGGGGCCGGTGGACGCCACCCTGGCCGGGCTGTCCACGGAAGCGGCGCATATTATTGCCCCGGACCGGACCGTGGATGCCACCGGCAATTACTGGTTCATCATCGCCTCCACCTTTCTTGTCACCGGGTTGGTGACACTGGTCACCCGCAAGCTGACCGAGCCTCGTCTGGCGCACTCCCATGCATCCCCGGACACTTCCCCGGAGGTGCCGCATACACATCCCCGCGCCATGCGGTGGACTGGCCTGACCCTGGTGGTGCTGCTCGCCGGGCTGGCGTTACTGGTACTGCCAGGTGACGCGCCACTGCGCCATCCCGACACCGACAGCGTACTGGGCTCGCCATTCATTCATGGCCTGGTGGTCATCGTGGCATTGATTGCGGGGATCTGCGGAGCGGTGTACGGCCGGGTCAGTGGGCAATTTCGCAGCAGTGGCGACATTATCACCGCCATGGAGACCACCATGGCCTCCATGGCCGGGTATCTGGTGCTGATGTTTTTCGCCGCCCAGTTCGTGGCCTGGTTTAACTACAGCCAGTTGGGCCTGCTACTGGCAGTGAAAGGCGCCGCCTGGCTTGGCGCACTATCGGTGCCCAAAGTGATACTGCTACTGCTGTTCGTTATACTCACTGCGCTGATCAACCTGATGATCGGCAGCGCCTCGGCCAAGTGGTCCATCCTCGCTCCGGTTTTCATTCCCATGCTGATGCTGCTGGGCATTTCCCCCGAGGCCAGCCAGGCGGCCTACCGGGTCGGCGACTCCAGCACCAATATCATCACCCCGTTAATGCCCTACTTTGTATTGGTACTGGGCTTCGCCCGGCGCTATCAGCCGGATACCGGCATCGGCACGCTGATTGCACTGATGCTGCCCTACAGCCTGACACTGCTGCTGGGGTGGTCGGTACTGTTGGGCGTGTGGATCGGGTTTGGCTGGCCGTTGGGGCCTTAAAGACAGCGACGAGCTACTAGCTTCTAGTCCCGAGAAAAAGATAAAACCATCGTCGGATTCGGCTATTTATCCCACAGCCTGAATTCCTGACAATAAAAAACGCGCCATTCGGCGCGTTTTTTACTTGCAGCTCGTAGCTAGAAGCTCACAGCTGCGTTTACTTGATCAACCGAATCGTCAGCGGATAACGGTAGTGCTCTCCACCATTGGCCTTTACGGCAGCCACGATGGTCATCACCAACCAGAAGATACCAATAATCGGCAGCAGGACGGCACCAATCACCACGAAGGTGAGCAGGAAGGCAACAAAACCTGCGATGGAAATAGTGATATTGAAATTCAACGCTTCCTTGCCCTGGTCATCCACGAAGGCACTATCGTCTTTTTTAACCAGCCAGATCACCAGTGGCCCCAGAATATTGCCGAACGGAAATACCATACCGACAAAGGCCAGCAGGTGGCATGCCAGACCCAGGCTCCGCTCTTCCTGCTTCGCCAGTCCATTGCTGTTATTTTCTTCGCTCATTCAAAGGTTCCTTGTTGAAAAATAAAACCCGCCACCATCCTTGCTACTGACGAATGGTGCGACGGTTGGGGAGGGGTTGTTCGCTGTTGGAGCGGAACGGGTTGATATCAATGCCGCCCCGGCGAGTAAACCGCCCGTACACGGTCAGATGGCGGGGCGAACACTGAGCCATCAGGTCCACGAAGATCTGTTCGATAATCTGTTCGTGAAACCCCTGGTGATTACGCAGTGACACCACATAACGCAAGAAACTGGCCGGGCTGATGGCACGGCCGGTATAGCGGATCACCACGGTAGCCCAGTCCGGCTGATCGGTAACCGGGCAATGGCTGCGCAGCAGATGGGAATAGAGCTGCCCGGTTTGCTCCGAGCCCTGATCACATAGCAGCAGGTCCGGGCGATATTCATAATGCTCAAAGGACAAGTCGATATTGTCCACGCAATCACCCCGGTCTTCCCACACGGGAAAACCCGCAGACTCCTGTAGCGAATACAGCAGCACTTCGATATCGCCACCCACCGTCTGCGCCACATCTTTCTCGATGGCAGCGCGCACCGCGTCGCGACTCTCGAAGCGGGTATTGGCAAACGAATTCAGATACAGCTTGAGGGATTTGGACTCAACAATATTCGGGGTAGTACAGGGAACGCGCAGTTCGCACATGGCCACCATGGGCTTGCCCTTCTCGTTGAGCCAGGACAACTCATACGCATTCCAGATATCGGTCCCGTGGAAAGGCAAAGTGGTGTCTTCCAGCTCCAGGGACTCGCGGGCATCCCAGCGCGGCACCGGACACAACAGCGAAGGCATGTACTCGTCAACATACTCGCTGGAGCGACCCAGCGGCGTTTCCTTAAGATAGCTCATGATAACCTCTTGGCACTCCCGTCCATGGGACTGGCTTTAATCATAGCCGGATTTAGCCGGTTTCGTTAGTGCCGAATACCGGTACCACGATGCAGCAACCACAGCGCAAATAAGTAGAAAGCGATCACAAACGCCAGAATGGCCCCCAGGGAAGCGTATACATTCACGTCGCTCACGCCCAGTACCCCGTAACGGAAGGCATTGACCATATAGACGATGGGGTTGGCAAGGCTCACCGCCCGCCAGAACTCCGGCAGCAGATCAATGGAATAAAAGACCCCGCCCAGGTAGGTCAGCGGTGTCAGGATAAAGGTGGGGACAATGGAAATATCGTCAAACTTGTTGGCGAAAATCGCATTGATAAAGCCCCCCAAAGCAAACAATGCTGCCGTGAGAATCACCACCGTGATGGTGATAAAAACGTGCTGCATGGACAGGTGAGTAAAGAACAGGCTGAGCAGGCTGACAATCAGTCCCACCAACATGCCACGCACCATACCGCCGACAATATAGCCGTTGAGAATCACATGAGACGGCATCGGCGACACCAGCATTTCCTCAATGGAATGCTGGAATTTGGTGGAAAAGAACGAGCTCACCACATTGCCGTAACTGTTCTGGATTACGCTCATCATGATCAACCCCGGCACGATGTACTGCATGTAATCGAACCCGCCCATATCGCCGATACGACTGCCAATCAGGTTGCCGAAAATCACGAAATACAGCGTCATGGTAATCGCTGGCGGCAGCAGCGTCTGCGGCCAGATACGGGTAAAACGGCGAATTTCCTTGGTTACCAGGGTCAGAAATGCCACCCATTGCTCACGTGCACTCATGATGCTTGCTCCCCCGGCAGGTTCTGCTCGACCAGCCGCACAAACAATTCTTCCAGCCGGTTTGCCTTGTTGCGCATACTCATGACGTCAAAATCGAGCCGCGCCAGCTCCACAAACAGGGTATTGAGGCTTTCGCTTTTCGGCACCGCCACTTCCAGCGTCTTGGCATCGCGCAGGGACACCTGAAACCCTTCCAGTTGCGGGGCTTCACTAACGGGCCGGGCCAGATCGAGAATGAAGGTCTCTACCTGCAGTTGCTCCAGCAGGGATTTCATATCGGTATTTTCCGCGATAATGCCGTGGTCAATAATGGCGATATGGCGACACAGGGACTCTGCTTCTTCCAGATAGTGGGTGGTCAGAATGATGGTTTTCCCTTCCGCATTCAGCTTGGTCAGAAAATCCCACATGGAGCGGCGCAGTTCGATATCCACGCCAGCGGTGGGCTCGTCCAGAATCAGCAATTCCGGCTCATGAACCAGGGCCCGGGCAATCATTAGCCGGCGCTTCATGCCCCCGGACAAAGTGCGCGACTGTTTGTCGCGCTTGTCCCACAGACCCAGTTGGCGCAGGTACTTTTCCGCCCGCTCACGGGCCAGTGGCGCGGGAATGCCATAGAAACCCGCCTGGGTCACCACGATATCAAACACTTTTTCGAACTGGTTGAAGTTGAACTCCTGTGGCACCACACCGATCTGCTTCTTGGCCAGAGACCGCTGGGTATCCAGGGAATAGCCAAAGATGCTCACATCACCACCGGATTTATTGACCAGTGAACTGATCACACCAATGGTGGTAGATTTGCCGGCCCCGTTGGGGCCCAGCAAGGCAAAGAAATCGCCCTTCTTCACATCCAGATCAATACCTTTGAGCGCTTGCACGCCATTGGCATAGGTTTTGGTCAAATTGCGAATTGTCAGCGCGGACAAGGCACACCTCGTCAGAAGTCGATAAACGGAGAGATCGGTTTAGAAATGCGGTTACAACGCACGATGGCCGTGATCACCACGCCATATCCAGTGAAGCTGGCCGCCACTGAACCACAGCCACAGCCCTTCCATCATCCAGGGCCAGTCATCCTCGGTAATGCGTCGGTGCCCATGCAGTTCGGCCACCAGCACGGCAAGAATGGTGTCGTGGGTCACGTGCACGTTCAGGTGGCCCGGTGCCGGTTCACGCTCGCTCAGGTATCGGGCCAGCTTGGCGCGGCCTTCTGCCGGCGACAGCATGCCCTCAAAGGGTTGCTGTAAGTGCTGGTTAAGGAATTTAAACGCACCCATCTTCAGAAACGTGGGGCCGACCTGATTCAGGTCTTCCACGTAACAGCCAGGCTCCACCAGGGTGGTATCGGTGGTGATTTCGGGAATCGTCTCCAACAGCCCTGCCTTGCGGGCGCCTTCGGCCATGGCCTTGGCGGTATTCACGCAGCGCCCCACCGGGCTGGAAAAAAACGCATCCACTGGCCGCGCCAGCTGGCTACCCCACTCCCGGGCCATATCGATGCCTTCCGGGGTCAGGGGCAGGCGGTAATCGGCAAAACCGTTCTTGGCCAGTTCACGCACAGAGTGCCGCGTCAGCAAATGAACGGGTTTGTCCTGCGGTAACAGGTTAAGGGCTTCCAGCAATCGCGGGTGTAGGCGCGCCATAGTCTCTTCACTTTGGGTCAGGCCTTAGTGTACGGAGCGCCATAGCGAAAGCAAACCATGAGAGGGGAATTAGGTGTGGGTCGCGTGTATGCGTGTTGCAGCCGCAGAGCGGCATAAAAAAAGGGACCCGATTGGGTCCCTTTTCTATTTGGAGCGGGAAACGAGATTCGAACTCGCGACCCCGACCTTGGCAAGGTCGTGCTCTACCAACTGAGCTATTCCCGCTTGTCTTGCTGCCAGCTTACGCTAACGAATAAGTGGCGTCCCCTAGGGGAGTCGAACCCCTGTTACCGCCGTGAAAGGGCGGTGTCCTGGGCCACTAGACGAAGGGGACCCGGGCTTGACTTGGTGCGTCAAAGCGGCGCGTAGAATAGGTATCTGCCGGGCAATCGTCAAGGAAAAATTTTGTCGCAGACCATCATTGACCCGAAAAAGTCATGCTGCTCTAGTAATGGCGCGCTATAACCCCTGCCGATTCCATCAAATTGGCGAAAAAACATTCATTTATCGGGAGAGAAGTATGTCCATCAAGCTGTACGGGGCCGCCCTGTCACCTTTCGTCCGCAAGACCCGGGTTGCTTTGGCACTGAAAGGAATCGAATTCGAATCCGTCCATGTCGATCCCAACAACCCGCCGGAAGGCTATGAAAAAATCAGCCCCATGAAGCGGATTCCTGCACTGGAAGTGGATGGTCAGTTCCTCGCCGACTCCGCTGCCATTTGTGCCTGGATGGAAAAGACACACCCGCAACCGGCGCTCTACCCCAGCGATGCCATGGAAATGGGGCAGACCATCTGGTTTGAACGTTTCGTGGATTACGACCTGGCCATGCGCTGCACCTTTGCGGTATTCCGTAACCGCGTGGTCATGCGGCTACTCGGCAAGGAATGCGATGAAGACAAAGTCCAGCACGCCCTGACCACCACTATCCCGCCGCTGTTCGCCTATCTGGACAAGGCCCTGGACGGCCGCGAATTCCTGGTGGGCAACAGCATGACCATCGCCGATATTGCCCTGGCCAGCCAGCTGGTGAATTTCCGCCATGGCGGTGAAACCATCGACCCGGCTAGCTACCCGAACCTGGCCGCACACACGGAGCGTATGCACGCCCTGGCACCCTTCGCACAAACCATCGAGAAAGAATCCGGCTTTATTCAGAAAGTCATGGGGTGAACATAATTGACCCTTGAGAGTGGACAGTTGACAGCTACGCGATCAGCACACCGTAGTTTGAAAGCAAAGAGGCCGCGCCCAGACTGGGCGCGGCCTCTTACTTTCGGAATAAACAAACCTGGCCCGCGCAGCTGTCCACTATCAACTGTCAATTATCAACTGCCTCCGTCTCCACCGTCACCAGCGCGGCTTTGCCGTTGGGCGCCACACGCACCACGGCGACCGCGCTATCGCGCAGCTGTCTCTCCAACGCCAGGGCTTTTTCCTTGGGGGCGAACAGCGCCTCAATGCCATACTTCACGGTGTTGCCAGTGCTCCAGGGCTGGCCGGACACGCGACCCCGCAGGTACAAGCCGGTTTCCGGCTCAGAGGCCTGGGGCTTACCGCCGCGCCACAGCGCTTCGTTCGGCTGTTTTTCCAGAGGCAGGTACACCACCTCGCCCGGCCGTAAATCTGGCGTTTCCACGGTACTGAAGTCATAACCCAGGCGGGCATAATTACCACGAAACAGATCTCGCGGGTCCACTGGCCGGGTTTCCAGGCGAATTTCCTGCCCCACCCACAACGGATAGACCCCGCCAACAAACACCCCGGCCATCACCGCGACCTGTAACCCAAGGGCCGCCATCAGACCCGTGACATGACAGCGCTTCATGATTGCTCCTCCCCGGCACAGCCGCCCTTGGCCGCCTGCGTCTCCAGGCCCTGTTGCCGCCGCCAGAAGCGGGCAGCGCCATACAGTACCGCTGCCGCCACCAGAAACATGGCCGCCGCCCCCAGATAGTCCCCGAACAGATCCAGATAACGCATCAACGCCAGCAGCAATATCAACACAATGCCACTATAGAAGTATTGGGTCAGCCCGCGCTTGAGACCTTCCTGAATCAACACAATGGCAGACAACAGCGCCAGCAGATTCACCGCCACCACAAACAGCCATGTAAAATCCCCGGGCCCGGCCCCTCTACCACCAAAGGCATGAATGCCCAGTAGCACGAAGGGTAACAACATCACCAACAGCCGGGGGCCGGTGGACCCCAAACGGCCAACAACAACCCACGCAGAGGCCAGCAGGGCCGCCAGTAACCCGGCCCACAAACCCGGATCGGCCAACCCGGCCAGCTCATGCAGATACCCTTCGGAAAACTCACTGAACGACAGCATCACCAGCAACAGCAGATAGCCGCGCAACGCCCACAGGCCCACCAGGCTGCCTGAGCGTCGCAGATAATGAGACTCGCTATGGGCTGCCCGGTGACTGAATGCATATAGCAGCGCCAACAACCCCATGTTCAGGGACAGATGACCGGCTTCAAAGTCCGGCCCCCAGCCGTCACCGTAAGCCCAGCCGAGTAGCAGGTTCAGCCAGCTCACTAAGACCGCAATCACGACCAGCAACAGGCCTCCAGAATGCGCCCGCAGGGCAATAGCGACCGCCACGCCCAGAAACAGCACCATGGCCCAGGGAGGCGTGTACTGGCCTTGCGCCCCCATCCACAGAAACGCCACGGCCAACATCAACAGCGCCAGCACACGGCTGCGCACCAACCAGGCCATGGGCGCCACCCCCAATGCCCAGTAGAACAGGCCATCGGGAAAGTGTTCGCCCAAGTGATAGATCTGCGCAATCAACATGATGGAGGCGCCATAGCTGATGCCCCCCAGAAACAACCAGCCGCTACCTTCGCCCTGCTTCAGATAGCCCCGAATGCCGATCAGGTTCAGCGTAATGGTGGTGGCAATCAGCCCCAGCATACGCACCGCGCGGGGAATGTCTTCCCAGTTGGCAGAGACCAGCAACAATATAGCCAGGCCCACAAACAGCAGCGCCACGGTGACCAGTACCTTGTAGGCCAGTGAGCCGTCCGCATCGTCGTCCAGGTGGGTGTCATAGCGAGCAAGGATCCGGTTGCCCTGCTCCTCGCTGATATCCCCGTCGACCACCCACTGGCGGCATTCGCTACGCAGCTCGCGCCGCAATAAACCGAGAAGTTGCATGCAAAATCCCTGTGCTTTTTTTCGATCAGACCTGACGAGGTGGCGAAAGGCAACGGCAGGGTGTTGCGAGAAATGAGCCAAGGCGTTCAATAAAGCCCCCTGTAGGAAAGGAGCGTAGCGGAGTAACGCACGTCGTTCCGTGCGTCCCGAAGGGTGAGCGGAGCGAATAACGGCGCTCGAGCCGCGAACCCGAGCCTTGGCGAGGAACACCAGAGGGAGGAAATGCCGCGCGATGCGCGGTTCGTCCCTCAAGCGGAACTCCTACAACACTCGGCGGTGTTTCTCGCTTGCCCCCAAATCACACCGGCAGGCCGATACGCTTGGCCTCCAGGCGCCGCAGGAATTCCAGCATCACCTGCCGGTACAGATCTTCACCCAACCAGGCATCTTCCACCCCGGCATCAATATTGGGGTTGTCGTTCACCTCGATGACGACCACATCATCGCCGGATTGCTTCAGGTCCACCCCATACAAGCCGTTGCCCATTAAGCGGGCGGCCTTGAGAGCGGCCTTGAGCACCTTGGGCGGCACTTCCTGTACCGGCAAGGTACGGCTGTTGCCAGTCTCGGTTTTACCGCCACTCTGATGATGGTAAATCTGCCAGTGCCCCTTGCTCATGAAATACTGACAGGCAAACAACGGGCGGTGGTTCAGCACCCCGATGCGCCAGTCGTAATCGGTGTACATGAACGCCTGCGCCAGCACCACAGAAGACTGTTTCAGGTAGCCACGCAACGCCTCAGCCAGTGCTTCACGGGTGGCCACCTTGCTGATCCCCCGGGAAAAACTGCCATCCGGAATTTTCAGCACCATGGGCAGTTTCAGCTCCTCAACCAGCCGGTCGATCTGGGCATCATCGTCGCTGAACACAAACGCGGTCGGCGGCACCGGCACCTTGTTGGCCTGCATCAACTCGGCCAGATAAATCTTGTTGGTGCAGCGCAAAATGGAGCCCGGATCGTCGATCACCACCATGCCTTCCTGCTCCGCCTTGCGGGCAAACTGATAGGTGTGATGATCCAGCGCGGTGGTCTCACGGATAAACAGGCCGTCGTATTCGCCAAGGCGCGTATAGGCATCGCGACCCACCAGATCCACCTTGATGCCCAGCTGCCGTCCTGCACGGATAAAACGCTTCAGGGCGGTCTTGTTGCTGGGTGGCAACGCCTCTTCGTCGTTGACCAGCATGGCCAGCTCGTAGCGGTCACCACGACGCCGGCGCGGGTTACGCCACACCCGGGCATTGAACTGTTCCAACGCCCGGGCAAACGCGTCCTCCTCGGCCCCTTTCAGCTGTTTCAGGGTCAGCGGTTTCAGCGCCTCAATACCCCATTGCTCACGGCGGCGGAAATCCACCTTCAGCAACGGGCATGGCAGCTGGTCAAAAATCTGCCGCCCCAGGTCGGCCAGGCCCTCCTGCTCGGTATGCCCAAAGAACAGCAGCAGGCTGAAATGGTCACTGCTACCCCCCTTGCGTTTCATGGCCTTGTCCAGCGCCGCTTCGAACTGGCCGAAATGCAGGCCATAGAGCGCCTTGCGGCTCAGATCATTCACCGTGCGCACAGAAGGCAACACACGCTGACCCCGAGCCTCTGCCAGCAACGAGCAATAGTAGCCCGGGCTCAGGTATTTATAGCTGCGGCACAGGTTGATCACCTGCACTTTCTTGTCGGTACAGACCGGCTGCTGCGCTTGCAGGTAGTCCTTGGCAGACAACAAATGGCGGGCGGGATAGTAGGCAGCCCAGTCGGCGGGATCGTCTACCAGAATGATGACCTGACTCATGAAAAGCCCTGAACAAAGACGGCACCCGAAGCGGGGCCTGATAAGCGCAAATGTAGGGCCGGAACCGGGTTGTCAGCAAGAAAAAATTACGGGGTGAAACGAGGGGATCGGCAAACAGACGTGA
This sequence comes from Alcanivorax sp., assembly GCF_002733835.1. Taxonomy (GTDB): domain Bacteria; phylum Pseudomonadota; class Gammaproteobacteria; order Pseudomonadales; family Alcanivoracaceae; genus Alcanivorax. Next base: position 73,477 of record NZ_NVWY01000011.1, on the reverse strand, counting down.
CGACCGTGAGATACCGGGCTTCGCGGCGCGAAACCCGGTCAGGGGTTTAATACCCGGAAGGAGTATATTCCTTCTCGCCGCCCTTAGGGTCAGCCTTGCTGGCGCCCGGGTGGCCGGCTTTTTCCAGAGCCTCCTGCACTTCCGGCGGCATGTAGGTTTCATCATGCTTGGCCAGCACTTCCTCGGCTTCAAAGCGAGTCCGGCTCACCAGCGTGCCATTGGCCACAATGCCCTGCCCTTCGCGAAACAGGTCCGGCAGGATGCCCTGATAATGCACGGTGAAACGCCCCTTGCCATCGGTAAGCCCGAAGGTAACGTCCAGGGTTTCCGGGTTACGGATGACCGTACCGGGCTCCACCAGGCCACCCACACGCATCTGGGCATCCAGCGGGGCTTCCCCTGCGGCAATCTGCTGGGGGGTGTAGAACAGATTGATGTTCTGACGCAGCGCATAAAACATCAGGCCGCAGGCAATGCCCAGCCCGATCAGAACGGCGAGTACCACCAAAAGACGCTGCTTACGTACCGGATTCATCATCTACCTCAGGTTTATGCTCAGTGTGTTGCTGGCGGCGTTGCTTCTCTTGAGCCTGTTGTTTTGCCATCGCCTCAAGTCGCCACTGCCGCGCCAGCGTTTGGCGCACCTGTCCCTGTCCGCGTATTGCCAGCACCATGCTGGCACCAATCAGGAGCGCGCTGATTCCGTAGGCGCTCCAGACATAAAAACCGTGTTTTCCCATGGCCAGAAAATCGGCAAAGCTGTCAAAGTACATGCTATTGCCCCCCACCCTTCACCAGCTTGCGCACCCACTTGCTGCGCCGCTCACGCCACACCACTTCAGTGCGTGCGCGTACCAGTACATTGACCGCATACAGCAGCCAGGTTCCCAGCATGCTGATCAACAGCGGGTATTTCATGGCGGGGTTGATGGTGGATTCTCCCACCAGTTTCAGAGTCGACCCCTGATGCAGGGTCTGCACCCATTCCACCGAATATTTCACGATGATCACATTGATCACCCCCACCATGGCCAGCAAACCGGCGGCACGGGCCGCCTGGCGCGGGTCGCGGATCACGTTTTGCAGGGCAATCACACCCACGTACATGAACAGCAGAATCAGCATAGAGGTCATACGGGCATCCCATTGCCAGTAGGTGCCCCAGGTGGGCTTGCCCCACAGCGCACCAGTGGCCAGGGAAATGGCAGCCAGCGCCGCCCCGAAAGGCGCAATGGCCTTCATCATCACTTCGGCCATTTTCATTCGCCAGACCACAGCCACCAGACCCGCCACGCCCATGGCCACGTAGCCCATCAGCGCACCGCTGGACGCCGGCACATGAATAAAGATGATCCGGTAACTGTTGCCCTGCTGATAATCACTGGGGGCAAACGCCAGCCCCCAAACGATGCCCACGGTAAACACCAACAACGCGATGGGCGTCAGCCACGGCAGTAACGCAGAACTGAACGTATAGAAGTAACGCGGCGAACCGAGCATGTGGTACCAGCGTTTTATCGTTTGCCAAACCATTCAGACACCTATCTCCACCTACGTACTTTCAATACCGCCCTCTTTCCCACCGGAAAAAAGCGCGCTTAATTCCCGGAACTGATCTTCAGGCCAGCGGCCACCGCCAACGGCCCCAGGCTCACCGTCAGGGCCAGCAAAGCCCCAAGGATAGCCAGGATGCCATTCACCGCACCGCCATCGACTGCGGCACTGACCGCCCCGGCGCCAAAAATCAGCACCGGAATGTACAGCGGCAACACCAACACCGCCAACAGAATCCCCCCCCGATTCAGGCCCACGGTGAGCGCCGCTCCGATGGCGCCGATAATGGTCAGCGCCGGGGTCCCCAACAGCAAACTCAGCATCACTGTACCCAGCACCCCATCAGGCAGCTGCAGCATATGCGCCAGCACCGGGGAGATCAGCACCAGCGGCAAACCGGTCAGCAGCCAGTGCGCCAGCAGTTTGGCACTCACTGGCACCACCGCCATCACCGGCGCGGTGAGCAGCAATTCCAGCACACCGCTTTCCTGGTCGCGCCGGAACAGGCCATCCAGCGACAGCATCACCGCCAGCAACGCCGCCACCCAGAGTACGCCGGGAGCCACCAGCGCCAGCAGTTCCGGTTTCGGCGAAATCGCCAACGGAAACAGGCTGATCACCATCACAAAGAAAAACAGCGGATTGATGATTTCTGCCGGGCTGCGCCACAGCACCAATAACTCCCGGGACAGGGCCGCACGAAACACGCTCATGCCAGCCCTCCTGCCAACACGTCTGCCTGCCCGTGGGCCAAGTGCAGCCGCCGCACGCCATCGCCCACCTGATGGTGGGAGGTATAGATCACCAACGCGCCGGCCTGCGCCGCCTGCTGGATCTGCTGGTCCAGCGCCGCCACCCCATCCTGGTCGATGGCGGTATAAGGCTCATCCAGCACCCACACGGCCTTGTGCTCCAGCCACAGGCGCGCCAGCGCAATACGGCGCTTTTGCCCGGCGGACAAGTGCGCCGCCGGCACATCTTCAAAACCTTGCAAACCCACCGCCGCCAGCGCCGCCATGGGGTCGCCTCCCTGCTCGCTTAACGCGCAGGCGTAACGCAGGTTCTCCAGTGGATTGAGCTCTTCACGTACCCCTGGCTGGTGACCCAGGTAGAGTAATTCCTGTTGCCATTGAGGTTGCCACCATTGGCATACGCCTTCATAGAAGCCGTGCAGCCCCACCAGAATGCGTAACAACGTGGTTTTGCCGGCACCGTTGGCACCGGTGATCTGCCAGATTTCACCGGCCGATGCGGTCAAGCTCAAACCGCTGAACAACAGCCGGTCATCGCGCTCACAGCTAAGCTGCTCCAGCACAAGCCGGGGGGCGGTTTCGGCATCAGAATGGGTGGATGGCTGGCTCAAATCGGGCTCCCTAAAACAGCGCCGAAGTATAGCACGACAGTTCAAAACGGGCTTGATCGCCAGCAAGAAGCCGATAGCCTGTAGGCGTTGCCGCCCAAAAGGAGACATTCATGTTCGTGACCCACACTGCCCGTACCACCCGATTCCTGTCTATCGTGCTGATCAGCGGGGTACTGGCCGCCTGTGGCGGCGACAAACCTCTGGCCACGGTAGATCAGGTGGACCTGCAACGCTATGCCGGCACCTGGTATGAAATCGCCCGCCTGCCGCAATGGTTTCAGCGCGGCTGCTACGACTCCACCGCCACCTACAGCCCCAATGACGATGGCTCTATCAAGGTGGTGAACCGTTGCCAGCGCGAAGGCGACGAACCCAGTGAAGCCGAAGGCACCGCGCGCATTGTCCCTGATTCCGGCAATGCCAAGCTGAAAGTGCGCTTTGATAACTGGGTATCGAAACTGATTCCCACCATTACCGAAGGCAACTACTGGATAATCGCCCTGGATAAGGACTACCAGACGGTGGTGATCGGCGAACCCAGCCGCGAATATCTGTGGATACTGGCGCGCCAGCCGGAGCTCAACGATGACCAGTACCAGGCACTGGTGCAGGTGGCCGAGGACAAGGGCTTTCCGGTAGATCAGCTGGAACGCAACCGCACCCTGCGCCCGGGTAAGCCATAATGGAACATCACGTCTATTTCGCCGTCTTCGGCTTTGACCACGATCCTCAGCAGCTGGACCTGCTGCTGGGACAAAGTGCGGACGACTACTGGCGCGAAGGCGAGAGCTACAGCGATGCGGTCCCCGAGGCCCTGCGCCAGGAAAATCGCTGGATTCTCTCCAGCCAGCTGGATCACACCGCCAGCCACCGGGATCATTTTGAAAAGCTGCTCTACAAGCTGCAGCGCCTGGCGCCGCAACTGTCTGTCCTGGACAACCCCAACGCGGATAATCCCGACCCGAATAACAGCCTGTGGGAAACACACTATCGTTACGGCATCGGGGTGTCACAGTACTTCTTTATGGACGACCCGACGTTTTATCTGCCTGATGAAATCATCGACGGCTACAAGGCACTGGGTTTTGACATCAGCTTTGACCAACTGGGCATAGACCTGAATCATTCGGCACAGCCCTCGTAGACTGCTCACTGGCAGCACACTTATGAGGAAACCCTATCGGAGAGTGTTACGCTTGCCATGCATTCGATGAAACATTCAGGCAGACAACCATGGCAACGGAAATTGAGCGCAAGTTTAAAGTCAGTGACATAAGCATTATCGATACCCTGCCCGGGGAACGGCTCACCCAGGGCTACCTGAGCCACGACAAAAACGCCACCGTACGAATTCGCACCACCGGCGACACCGCCTGGCTGACCATCAAGGGCAAAACCGTGGGCGCCACCCGCAGTGAATTCGAATACCCCATTCCGCTGGCGGATGCCCGCCAGATGCTCACCGAGCTGTGCGGCGCCGGCGTCATTGATAAGACCCGTTACCGGTTGCCACAAGGCGACCTGTGCTGGGAGATTGATGTGTTTCACGGCGACAACGACGGGCTGATCGTGGCAGAAATCGAACTGCCCAGTGAAGGCACGTCTTTTGAAAAACCTGCCTGGCTGGGGGAAGAGGTCACCGGCGACAGCCGTTATTACAACAGCGCCCTAAGCACCACACCCTACAAGAACTGGCCGTAATCACAGCCAGCGTTATCCAACAATACCATCGGCAAGCGCGAATGCGGGGGAACAGCGAATGGAATCCAACCTTTACCAGGCACCGGACAGCGAGATCATCACACCGGAATCAGACACCTCGGGGTTAGCGCTCTATGTTGTCGCTCCCTGGAAGTTCAATCTGCTTTTCTGGGCGACCCTGGGCATCTATGACGTCTACTGGAATTTCCGGAACTGGCAGAACCAAAAAGACATCCGGCAGAAAAAAGTGCAGCCCATAGCACGTGCCCTGTTCAGCGTATTTTTCTTTGGCTCGCTGGTGAAAACCATCAATGACGAAAGCGAAGGAAAGGCAAAACCGTTACCGGTCGCCACCATGGCGACCCTGTATATTCTCTCCTACCTGATCAGCACCGTGTCTGACCGGGCCGCCGCCAACATGGAAACCTTTGGCATTCTGGACCTGATTTCACTGGCGCTTCTGCCCGTCACCTGGGCCGTCCTGTTCAAGGCACAAAAAGCCATCAACCTGTCCCAGGGGGATGAACAGGGCCTGCTCAATAATCGACTGACGCTCGCCAACGGTATCTGGATCTTGCTGGGCATCAGCCTGTGGGCGCTCATTCTGCTGGGCCTGGCCAGCGGTTATTTTCCAGAACAAACGGATACCTTTCTCTCCAGTCTGATAGAGACCGTGCCATGATCAGGTCATCCACAAAGAAGGCACTCGTCTACCCGCTGGCTGGAGCAGCGCTTGCCCTGCTACTGACCGGCTGCATTCCCACGATTCAACGGATGTGGGACGCCCAGCCCGTCAGCGGCACAGTCATCGATGGCGACACAGGCGCCCCGATCAGCGGCGCCACCATCAGCCTGATTGTTTCCCCCGATGACCCTGAACCACCGCGCACTGCCACCAGCAATGCGCAAGGGGAATTTACCCTCCCCGGCGACTCCCACATCGGTTTCCATATGGCCATGCCGGCCAGCTATCTGGCCTCGGACAAGTGGACAGTCCGCCACCCGGACTACCCCGACGCCGTGGCCGAAACCCGCACCATCGCACCTCCAACCGGTGAACAGCACCGGGAAATCACCGTACCGCTGTTCGCCCATATAAAAACCACACCGGTGCAAAACTGCCCCTACTTCCATTACCAGCAGCAGCTCAGGCAGTGGATACAGCAACATTTCGACGAGGAAGCACAGCGCCCCTTCCAGGACGCCCTGCTCACGCTCTGCCACGACCCCGAGCACATCGAGAAAATTCTCGCCCCACAGGAACCCTGATTCCGCCCATGGGTCTGAGGAGCTATACTGGACACCAATGGATGCCAGGGACGACCCCGGCATTCACCGCCATCGCATCAATCACATAACGGGGACGACCCCATGACAGGAGACACGTCATGGCATGGGCCCTGGTTATTCTTGCAGGCATTATTGAAACTGGCTGGGCGCTGGGACTGAAAGCCAGCCACGGCTTTACCCGCCCGCTTCCCTCACTGCTTACTCTCATCGGCATGATCGCCAGCTTCTGGCTATTGGCAAAAGCCATGCAGACCTTGCCCGTGGGCACCGCCTACGCGGTGTGGACCGGCATCGGCACCATCGGCACCGTGCTACTGGGCATTGTGCTGTTCCAGGATGCGGTTAACGCCCCGCGGTTACTGTGTCTCGGGCTGATTCTGGCCGGCATTGTGGGGCTGAAAATCTTTACTCCCTGAAACGTCGACAAACATGCAGGCGTGTTCCCGCCACCGGTTCCCTGTACTATTACCCGTGAATCATGGCGGTCACGCCCTTTCGTTTCCCTCACCACAGGTCCCGCATGCTCAATAACGACGTCCTTCGCCGCGCCCGGTACATCTTCGATTTCGACGACACCCGCATGATCGGCGTGTTCGCCGAAGCCGGCGAAACCGTCACCCGGGAACAGGTCAGCGACTGGCTGAAAAAGGACGACGACCCGGCCTTTCAAAAATGCACCGATCGCACCCTGGCGATTTTTCTCAACGGCCTGATCAATGCACTGCGCGGAAAAAAGCCCGGGCCACAACCGGAACCGGAAAGCCGCCTCACCAACAACATGATTTTCATGAAACTGAAAATCGCCCTGAACCTGCAGGCCGAAGACGTGCTGGCGGTGCTTGAGCTGGCCAACTTCCGCATGAGCAAACACGAACTCAGCGCCTTCTTCCGCAAACCCGGCCACAAGCATTATCGCGAGTGCAAGGACCAGATTCTGCGCAACTTTCTCAAGGGTTTGCAGATTCAGTATCGTGACGGGGAATAAGCGCTTACCTGTGAGGTAATGGCATTACCCCAGCAAAACGGGTTTCATGGCAGTGATAACGGAGACATGCCATGAAGCCCGACCTGCCCCAAATCCTTTTCCTGCTAAACAGCACCGTGCTGTTCACCCACCAGATCGATGCAGCCTACTGGCACGAGTGGAACCTCTTCCACTTACCCGGTGGCAATCAGCTCAACCTGATATTGAATCTCCCCATCATCGCCCTGGTATTACTGGCTTTTCTGCACGTTGCCACCCACAGCCCACATCAACGCCTGTGCCACCGGTTTCTCGCCAGCCTGGGGATACTAACGGTGGCAATCCATAGCGGTTTTTTCCTGGCCGGACATACCGAGTTTTGGCAGCCCATGTCGCTGTTACTACTGGCGACCACGTTGATGTTGTCTCTGGCACAACTGAAAACGCTGCCACTTGCAGGCCAGGGCCCGCAAACGCAAAATCAGCGATCCTGACAGGATATCGAGAAAACACATGGACGTTATCGCCGGCCTGATCGAGCTAAAGCCGAACAGCGACGAGGAAGTAAGAGACTGGACAGCTTTTATCGAAGACCATCGTGAACAGGCACTGGAAAGCCTGCGGGCTGAAGGTGTCAGCGTAGAATCCTGGTTTTCACTGACACTGGGAGGCAAAGACTACCTGCTCTGCTATATGCGGGCAGACTCCATCGAGAAATCGCAGCAAGTCATGGCGGATTCGGATAACCCGGTGGACGCACGGCATCGTCAATTCAAAGAAAAGGCCTGGGTGTGGGGCAGCCATGTAAAGACCGAGCTATTGGTGGATCTAAATAGCCGCCTATGAAGCTGTTAACCCTGAAAAAGGGGCCAGTCCAGCCGACCTGAAACCAGCAGCTATCGCTGCTGCATCCACTCCCGCATTTTCCGATCGCGAATCTGCTCCTGCTGTCGTCGTCCTCCAGGCGTATTCCTATACGCCTCGTCCGCAATTTCTCGTCTAGCCCGTGCGTCACCACAACCGACAATCCGCCGTCGTTCGCAATCCGCCACTCTTTCCTGAATCTCTTGTTGGCTAACCTGGTTCTGTGGCGCCTGCTGGTAAGGAGGCACCGCAAAACGTGACCGCTTTTCCGGCTGACGGGTGCTTTGACGCGCCTTGTCATGCACGGCCTTACTATCTGCACCACTGTAGCTATTCGGCCGCGTCACCGTGACCGTTTTTGCTTGCTCATTGGATGCTCTATCCGAAAAATGCAACTTGCCGTTTTCATCTTTCCACTGATATAGATCCGCATGAGCGGCATGGCTAAGCACCGACACCAAAATTATAAAAAAAACGTTTTTGCTCATCGCTGAATGTTCCTTCCCTGGAAAAGCAGGCTTGCAGGCCCTGATTAATATACACATCCCCGTCACTAACGGGCCACTCGGACCCCGGACAGGGTTTTGAAACACATTTCCTTCGCCGTACTCAGGAACTCCTGAACATAGGGGGTTTGTTCATCCTCCGCGCGCACCGCCGCATAGAGCGTTCTCCACACCCCTTTCTCCCCAAGCCGCACGGTTTTCAGCAAGTCATGCTCGGTGTATTCGGTCAGCGCCCAGTTCGGTAGCGCTGCCACGCCACGGCCTGCGGCCACCAATTGTGCGGTCATGGGAGTCAATTCAGCCGTTCGAACAGAGGCAGGCTCCGCACCGGCGGGGTCGAGAAAGACGGTAAATACATCCAGACGTTCGCGTTCTACCGGGTAAGTAATCAGGGTCTGGTCGGCGATATCCTCTGGTTCAATCCACTTTCGCCCCGCCAGTGGTGAACGTCCGGAGACCGCCAACACCAGCTCATAGCGAAAAAGCGGCAGGAAATGTACCGCCGTATCCTCGACGGGATCAGAGGTAATTGCCATGTCCAGGTCACCGCGCAACAGTGCCGGTAACGGCGCAAAACTGAAGGCCGCTGACAAATCCAGCTCCACTTCTGGCCAGTGCTCACGGAAAGCATCCAGCGCCGGCATCAGCCACTGAAAGCAGGAGTGGCAATCAATCGCGATGTGTAGCCGGCCTGATTGTCCCTCAGCCAATCGTTTCAGCTCCCGCTCTGCCTGCCGCACCCTGGGCAGCACGTCCTGCCCCAGCGCCAGCAACCGCAACCCGGCCGTGGTGAAGCGCACCGGGCGAGAGCGCCGCACCACCAGTTCTACCCCCAACCGGTGTTCCAGGTCTTTCAACTGATGCGACAGGGCCGACTGGGTAACATGTAGCCGTTCCGCCGCTTCCACCATTGACCCCGCCTCATCAATCGCCCGAAGGGTGGCGAGATGTCGTAATTCCAGCATTTGATTCTCCAACGCATGCCATTGTAAGTGCGGTGGCACCACCGCGATCTTGCTCTGAATGCAAAAGCCAGGGCGGTCGAATGCCTGCTCCCGCCATAGCGCAAAGATGAGTAGAACTCATATAGCGATGAAATAATACCAATTTTACTCATTAAAGGTATTGAGCATAATGGCCGCATATCACGCTTCGTCGCGTTAGTTACCCAGCGCGACGCAGGCCACGACCCATTTTGACGCGGACGCCCTGGCACCATGAGCAATGAATTTACCTTCAGCATCAAGCGCATTTGTTTCGATGAGGATTACCGTCCAGCCGACAGCACGCGGATTACCACCAACTTTGCCAACCTGGCGCGGGGAGAACGGCGCAAGGAAAACCTGCGCGACACTCTGACCATGATCAATAACCGGTTTAATGCGCTGGCTCACTGGGACAACCCCAATGGTGACCGGTACGTTGTGCAGCACGACATTGTGTCCGTGGATATCGATATTGAAGGCAATGGCGAAACCTTCCCGACCATCGAAATCCTGAAAACCACCATCTTTGACCGGCACACCAACAAACAGATTGAAGGGGTGGTCGGGAACAATTTTTCCTCTTACGTGCGGGACTATGACTTCAGCATCGCCCTGCAGAACCATAACAAGGACCAGCCACACTTCAGCATCCCTGAGGATTTTGGTGATCTGCACGGCAAGCTGTTCCAGCATTTTGTGAACTCAAGTGCTTACCAGGAAAACTTCAGCAAGCTGCCGGTGATCTGCATCAGCGTCTCGGATAACAAGGTGTACACCCGCACCGAGAACCACCACCCGGTGCTGGGCTTTGAGTACCTGCCCAATGAATCGTCACTGACCGAGAGCTACTTCAAGAAAATGGGGTTGAGCGTGCGCTACTTCATGCCGCCCCACAGCGTGGCGCCGCTGGCGTTTTTCTTCTTCGGGGACCTGGTGAACGATTACACCAACCTGGAGCTGATCAGCACCATCAGCACCATGGAGACGTTCCAGCGCATTTATCGCCCGGAGATTTACAACGCCAATTCCGAAGCGGGCAACCGCTACCAACCCAGTCTGAAAAACTCGGACTACTCACTTACCCGCATTCATTACGACCGGGAAGAGCGCAGTCAATTGGCCGTCAAGCAAGGCAAATTCACTGAAGAGAACCTGATCGAGCCTTACCGGACGGTGCTTAATCAGTGGTCTGCGAATTACGGTATTTAACTCATACACGGCAGAACAAATGATGAAACGATTGTTACCCACATCCACGGCGGGCAGCTTGCCCAAGCCTAGCTGGCTGGCCGAGCCCGAAACGCTCTGGTCTCCCTGGAAGTTGCAGGGCGATGAACTCATCGACGGCAAACAGGATGCCCTGCGGCTAAGCTTGCACGAACAGCAGCTGGCCGGCGTCGACATCGTCAGCGATGGCGAACAGACCCGTCAGCACTTCGTCACCACCTTTATCGAGCATCTGGACGGGGTGGATTTCGAGAAACGGGAAACGGTCAAAATCCGCGATCGCTACGATGCCAGTGTGCCCACAGTCGTGGGGGCGGTTAGCCGTCAAAAGCCGGTGTTTGTGGACGATGCCCGATTTCTGCGGGAGCAGACCCGACAACCGATCAAGTGGGCCCTGCCCGGCCCCATGACCATGATCGATACGCTTTACGATGCCCATTACAAAAGCCGGGAAAAACTGGCCTGGGAATTCGCGAAAATTCTCAATCAGGAAGCCCGAGAGCTGGAGGCAGCGGGTGTCGACATTATTCAATTCGACGAGCCCGCCTTTAATGTGTTCTTCGATGAGGTGAATGACTGGGGCGTGGCTACACTGGAAAAAGCCATTGAAGGGCTCAAGTGCGAGACCGCCGTGCATATCTGTTATGGCTACGGCATCCAAGCCAACACCGACTGGAAAAAAACGCTGGGCTCGGAGTGGCGGCAATATGAAGAAGCTTTCCCCAGGCTGCAGGCTTCCAGCATCGACATGGTTTCTCTGGAATGCCACAACTCCCATGTCCCCATGGATCTGATTGAGTTGATTCGCGGCAAGAAAGTGATGGTGGGCGCCATCGATGTGGCGACCCACACCATTGAAAGCCCCGAGGAAGTTGCCAACACCTTGCGCCAGGCGCTGCAGTTCGTGGATGCCGACAAGCTGTACCCGTGCACCAACTGCGGCATGGCGCCGCTGCCTCGCCAGGTTGCCAGAGGCAAGCTGCGCGCATTGAGTGCCGGTGCCGAGATCGTGCGCAATGAACTTGCCTGAATCCTGTGGGAAGAGCGAGCGCCAGATCGCGCCGTCTCTTCCCTGAGCTACCCGTTTGCGTTATCCCCTATTCTGGAATCACTATGTCACTGACCACCACGGCCATCGACCCTCTGCACTTTCGCAAAGCGCTCGGCCATTTCGCCTCCGGGCTCACTGTGATTACCTCGCACATCGATGACGAGCCCATCGGCTTTACCTGTCAGTCGTTCTACAGCGTATCGACAGCCCCGCCGCTGGTGTCATTCAGTGTGAAGCGCGATTCTTTCAGCTACCCCAAGATCCGTCGTGCGGGCCGGTTTGCGGTGAACATCCTCTCTGACGAACAGGCAGCGGTATCCAACCTCTTTGCGCAACAGGGCGCAGACAAGTGGAAAGAAACCGATTGGGCAACGTCGCCTCTGGGCAACCCGGTGATTGGTGGCAGCCTGCACTGGCTGGACTGTGACATTCATGCCGAATACGAGGCCGGCGATCACCTGATCGTGATTGGTGAAGTACGGGCACTGAGCCTGCAGCCAACCACCACAACACAGCCCCTGCTGTACTTCAAAGGGCAATACTGCAATCTGGACGCCTCGGTTACCACCTGAGCGCCCTTTACGCCCAGTCACCCCCGAACCCAGCATGGCTTTAGCGGGGTATTTCGCATGGGAAAATGATCACCGGGCATGAACCTGCGCAGGCAACGGCAGACTCACGCCATCCCATTTTTCTGTTACTACATCGCCAACATTTTTGGCTTGCCAGGGTTTTAGTATGGAATTTTTGCTTTATTTGGTTCTGGGTGCGGCCGCCGGGGTATTGGCCGGTCTGTTTGGGGTCGGCGGCGGCATCATCATCGTGCCGGTACTGGTTCTGAGCTTTACCGCCCAAGGCGTGGACCCGCAAGTATTGACCCATCTGGCCGTTGGCACATCACTGGCCACTATCATCTTCACGTCCATCAACTCGGTGATGGAGCATCACCGCAAAGGGGCGGTGCAATGGCCCATTTTCGCCTGGATGACGCTAGGCATCCTGCTTGGCGCGGGGCTTGGCTCGCTGACTGCTGCGTCAATTCAGGGCCCGATGCTGCAGAAGATCATTGGTGTATTTGCCATCGTTATTGCCATTCAAATGGCGCTGGACCTGAAACCCAGAGCCAGCCGTGCGGTGCCTGGCAAGCTGGGGCTAACGGCCGCAGGCGGGGTCATTGGCTGGGCCTCGGCGATCTTTGGCATCGGCGGCGGCACCCTGAATGTGCCTTTTCTCACCTGGCGCAGCCTGCCCATGCAACAGGCGGTGGCGACCTCCTCCGCGTGTGGGCTGCCCATTGCCGCCGCCAGCGCTTTGAGCTTCATGCTGATTGGCTGGAGTCAGCCACAATTACCCGAGTGGAGCCTGGGGTACGTATATCTTCCTGCCATGGTGGGTATCGCCTTTACCAGCATGTTCTTCGCCCGTTTTGGCGCGCGCCTGGCACACAAACTGTCGCCGCGCCTGCTAAAGCGTCTGTTCGCCCTGTTGCTGCTGTGCGTGGGGGTGAGTTTTCTTGTTTGATGCGCACGGGGGACGCTATGCATTACTGATATCGTGGGGACGTTTGCATGGCAATGATTGCAATGCTCAGTTACAAGTGGCGAGTTACGAGTTGCGAAATTCAACAACCTGCCACCCGTAATGTTTAAAGGTTTTCGCAACTCGAAACTCGCTTCTCGGCCCCCCCCCTCAGCTTTCTGCCTGATCTTCAATCACTCTCAGCAGACGATCCGGCCCCAGCTCCAGGGGCCCGGGTTCACCGGGTAATTGCCAGTGGCCGGCGTGGCGTTCATCGGGTTTGCTGTCCATTAACGGCATGCTGGTAAGGTCGGCCACCGCATCGCGGAACAGGTCTGTACGGTAGCACTGGGCCGCAAAGGTTTTGGTCTCTTCCAGCGAACACTGTCGCCAACGCTGCATTTCCTGCAGTAAAAAGGCAGCGTCGGAGCGCCACGGAAAGTTGGCGTGGAATCCGGCGAACACATGGAAATGATGAGCCGGAAACGGCTGGCCCGTCAGGCCAGCGGGCAAGCGCTGGCTGAACGGTGCACGAATGATTTCTGCCGGTACATCCAGCCACGCGGGATGGGCCAGTAACGACAGACTCTCCACCAGATTCTCATCCGCATGGCAGGCCGCCTTGTACAACGCCCGCAGCAACGCGCGATGGGTATCCGGATGACGTGACACCCAGTCACGGGATACCGCCAACACCTTCTCCGGGGCATTTTCCCAAATCTGATAACCGGACAAAATACAGTGCCCGGCACCGGTCAGTGCGGCCAGGCTATTCCACGGTTCACCCACACAAAAGCCATCAATGTGGCCCATGCGCAGGTGATCCACCATTTGCGAAGGCGGCAGCACCACCAGCTTCACATCATGATCCGGGTCCAGCCCGGCCACACTCAGCCAGTGGCGTAATTGATAGGCATGGCAGGAAAACGGAAAGACCACCGCGAGCACCAGCGGATCTTCTCCGCTGGAAGCACGCGCGGCCACCAGCTTGTTCATGGCGGCGGCGATGTCGTTGGGTGTCGGCCCTTCCGACAAGGCGCACAATCCCTGAAACAGCATCGGCGAAACGGTCACGCCATTACCGTTCAGGCCCATGGAAAACGCCGTGGCGAGGGGCTTCTTGATGCATCCCAGCCCCAGCGACGTGGACAACAGCATCGGCGCCAGCATCGGCGCCGCATCCAGCTGCCCCACCAATAGCCGATCGCGCAGGCTGGCCCAACTCCACTCCGGCTGCAGCTCCACATCCAGCCCTTCGGCGGCGAAGAAGCCTGCCTCCTGGGCCACTGCCAGCGGCAAGCTGTCTGTTAGCGGCATATAGCCGATACGCACCTTCATGAGGTTTGCTCCGTGAATGCCGGACGCCGGATAGTGGACGCCTGACGACGAACCGGCCTGACGCCGTCTACGGCAGGTGCACGGCTCATCGTTTTTTCCGGTGTCTCGATCAGGCTGCGCGCCTTCATCAATGGCATCACTCGTCGCATCTTGTCTCCTGTTTTTTGCGTCAGGCTTCCGGCGTCCAGCGTCTGGCGTTCTTCAGCCTTGCGCCTTGAGCATTTCGGCATAATCCAGCACCGACCGGGCCACCTGAATCAACGGCTGCCCGCTGTTCATGGCCTGGCGACGCAGAGTGCTGTAGGCATCCTGTTCATTGAGCCGGCGACGCTGCATCAGCAACCCTTTCGCACGCTCAATGATTTTCCGCTCAGCCAGGGCCTCACGGGTTTCTTCCAGCTCTTCACGCAACGCCTGGTATTCCCGGAAACGGGCCGTCGCCACGCGCATGACACCGCGTACCCGGGTCAGGTCGGTTTCTCCAGCCACATAGGCACTGACGCCCGCGCGCAGCGCCGCCACCACCAGCTCTTCATCGTCCTGGTTGCAGAACATGACCATGGGCCGTGGGATATCCCGCTGAACCAGAGCCATGCTTTCCAGGGTGTCCCGGTCGGGCGCATCCATGTCGACAATCACCACATCCGGATTACTGCTGCGCACCTTCTCCGCCAAACCGGCGGCGCTGGTCAGGCGGCACAGGATCTCGTGGCCCTCATCAATGAGGGCCCGCTCGAGAATCGCAGCACGGGGTGGCTGGTCATCCACCAGCATGATTTTCAGAGCCATCTTATTTTCAGAACTATCATGTCAGGCGCGTCCGGAATCGTTGTCGTTACGGGTTGTTTTGCAACGGTTGTGCCAGTCATCACATCCCTAACCTGATGATTTTCAATGTATTTAGTTTCCCTCTGATCCAGCACCGAAAAAGTGCACCAAGGCGACGCACTTTTCGGCACCAAAATGTCATCAGAATTTAATCTCGCCCCAGGCCCAGTACTTGCTGGTGTCATCCTTGAAGTCGTCGGCGCTGTACTGCGCATACTTCAGGCCAACCACGTAGTGCTTACCGATGGGGCGAGCCACCAGCAGGTCGGTTTCCGTGCCGTAATCCGTGCTGCCTTCGTTGGACTGAAAGTCGTGGTAAACCGCCGCCAGTTTGAACCCGGCCAGTTTGCCGCCCACGGTTACGAAGGTGTCTTCCAGGCCATCAGCCGGTGTAGCCAGGAACTGGTCCGCCCACCCGTTGAAGGCATGCTTGGTCGCCAACGGCGTCTGGAAAGCCACCATGCCGTCATCTGAACCAAGCACTTCCTGTGCCACTTTTACCGTCACCCCGGCCACCTCAGCGCCCAGCTCGGCAAAGTAGTAGTCGGTGTCACCGGCTTCCACCTCCTGCTGGGCCCCTTCCAGCGTGAGCAACAGCTTTACCGCATCCAGATCGAAAGCACCGGCATAACGCACACCGTAGGTGTCGTTCTGCGAGTCGGTCACGTTATCGGTTTCCAGTAGGTAGGCGTACGCGGTTAGCGAGCCACCCGGCATGCCCGCCCAGCTGGCATTGAAAAGATTGTTGGTCACGTTGGCATCAAACCCCGGCGTAATGCCGTTCACCTGGGTGAGATGGGCCGCAGAGACACTGAAATCACTGATGCCGTAATCGATCCGCGCACCATCAAAGGTCTGTTCATCCTGGCGCCAGCCCACGTTCCCCACAAAACGGGCATTGTCGTAAATGATCCGCTGGCGACCGTAAGTCGCCACCAGGCCTTCCAGGGCGTTGCTACCGGTATAGCGAATCGCGGCGCGGTTGAGCTCGGTCACTTCCGGATCCGCGATCACCGGGTAACCGGCCTGCTCCGGCGCGTAGTTGTCCACCTGCCCCACGATGCGGGTATCTTCAAACTCCCCCATCACATCAAAACCGTGGAGCTTTCCGCTCTGGTAACCCAGGCGGGTACGCAGGGTCAGCGCCTGGCCGTCTTCAGTGAAGGCATCACTGTTCACTTCTTCATAACGCAGGCGCATGTTCAGCAGCGGTGTGCCGTCTTTCAGCGCCGTAATGAATGCATCGTCTTCCGCGTTGGCGGTTCCCGTAAAGCCCAGCGTGGAGAGAATGACGCCGGCGGCGATGGCAGAATGTTTCATGGTTTTCTTCCTCACCTTAGTGTGTTTTATCGCTCTCGTTTCGGAAAACGCCTATCTTTGAAGGCGGTGTGCTCACGCCTGCCCCCTTTATCCCAGGCATAAAAAAACGCCCATGGAACAACGCCGCCGTTGACGACATTCCATGAGCGTCTTTGCTCAGATTCTTTCGCGATCACCATTGATCGCTAGCAGGATAGCGTGACGAATCATCCTGCTAATGTGCTTACGTTAGGCAAGCGCCATGCCAATTCCTGAAATGCGAAGGAAACAGCCCGCCGGGGAATAAAACAGGCCAAGGCAACTACCTGCAGGTGCCCTCAGATGGTCCAGTGGCACCGGGATAGCGCGCACTGTCTACGACCAATGGGGAATTATCATTCCCGCGAATAGTGAACATCATTCGAAGACTACAGCCGCAACGCGGCCAGCCTGTTAGGCTTGCGTTCTTTTATTGATTCTGCCCCTTGGCGCCCCACTGGAGTCACTGTGACCCACTCTGATTCAGATTCTCTGCGCATCGCCATCGCTGGCGCATTCAGCCTGGTTATTGCCTTGGGCATTGGCCGCTTTCTGTTTACCCCAGCCTTGCCCGACATGATTGCCGAGACCAGCCTCACCGCCATTAGCGGCGGCTACCTGGCAGCGATCAATTATGGGGGCTACCTGGCCGGCGCAATGCTCGCCATGCTGGTTCCCGCCCACCGGGCACGCACGGCTTTCTGGTTGGCCTTATGGGTGAGTGTTATCAGCAGCGGCCTGATGGGGTTAAGCGAGACCTTCACGCCCTGGGCCATCAACCGGTTCCTCGCCGGTGTGGCCAGCGCCATCATTATGGTCAACGGCTCCGCGCTGGTACTGGGCGCCATGCCCAACCATCTGCGTGCCCGGCTGGGCAATATCCACTATGCCGGCATTGGCCTGGGCATCAGCATCGCCGCCCTCACCGTGGCCTTTATTGAAACCCTGCACGGCAGCTATGCCACCATGTGGCTGGCCTGTGGTGCACTGGCGCTGATCCTGCTGCCACTGCTGCGCCGCATACCCGCCCTGCCCCACGCCAAGCACAATCAGCACGAACGGGCGCCGGTGAACCGCTCGGCCCTGGGTTTTCTGATCGCCAGCTACACTTTGGCCGGCTTCGGCTACATCACCAGCACCACCTACCTGCCAGTAATCGCCAAAGCGCAGCTGCCAGGCCTGGACAGCGCCGCGTTCTATACCTGGCTGGCCGTGGGCCTGGCCGCCGTGCCCGCCAACCTGCTGTGGGGCAAGCTCGCCAGCCATGTCAGCGAACGCAACGCGCTCATGGCCGCCCTGGTGGTACAAGCAGTGGGCGTCAGCGCCCCCGCCTGGCTACCCGGCCTCACCGGGCTGGTCGTCAGCGGCCTGCTGGTGGGCGCCACCTTCACCGCCGTGGTCGCACTGAGCATGTACTGCGGCCGCCAACTCGCCCCCCACGCGGCCAGCGCGGCCCTGGGCGCACTGACGGCATGCTATGGGGTCGGGCAGATACTGGGACCCGTGGTGACGGCGCGGTTACTGGAAAGCAGCGGGAGTTTTGCGCCCGGGTTGCTGGGGGCGGCGGCGGCGCTGATTGGAGCGGCGGTGTTGTTGGTGCCGTTGGGGAAGGTGCGGTTTTAGGGTTTTGATCAAGAAGAAGGTGTCCGCTAAAAGGGGGGAACTACAAAACATAACGCCGCGAGCAGCAGCGCGGCTTTTTGCGTCTGCTGCCTTGCCTGGTTAATTGGCGACACACCAGCCTAACCAAAGACCACGATGTGAGCCTGCGAACCAGACTACATTTATGGCACCCGCAAGGACTCAAGCCTTGAAGACACCCCCAACCTGGAATGTGGCCGCCCACAACAAACGGGAAAGCCGAACCACACCCTCTTATTTTTCTAACGGCACCGTAAATTTTGATGGTGGTACCGGCTCAGAATCTCGCTCCGCCATAAATAAAGCAGAGCCATTTAACAGCGTATTCAATCGAACGGTTCGACATATCTTTCTTCGACATAATTCTTTTATGAATTTCGGGGAAAACACAGAAATTCGCAAGACAGTCAGGCTCTTACAGTGAAAACAAGAACTCTTCTCGTCTGAAAAAACTCGAAGAAGCGGCCTATTTCCTGACTTCCCCGATATCACCCCGTTCCGAAACTCACTCTATATCAACCATTTAGCATTTTCTGTAAGCCATATCCTACAAACATATGGCTCGTTCTGTTGAGCACGGCAGTGACTTCAGCTCCTTCGCCTTGCAAGCAAGGCTCCAACGAGGGTTGAGGCGATGGAGGGCTTGGGGGTAAGGGGCGGCTGGGGAGCCGTGGGGCTCAGGGTGTGATGGTGAAGCGCATCACGCCGATGATCTGGTTATCCCCGGTACGCACTTCTACCCGCCAGCGCCCCTCTGATGGCACAGGAATATGGCGCTTGTGAGACCAGGTGCGAAACCCGGATTCGCGGCCACCAAAGACCTTCAAGGGAATGCGGTCCACCTGTTCGCCATCACGAAACCAGTAATGGTAGACCTCCTGCCCCAACCCTAATGGCGCCTTGATGGCGGTGTAGGCATACAAGCCGCCTGCCACTTCGTCGGCACTGAATACTTCACCGCTGACCAGCGGCTTGCGCTCGGCGCGATTGAATGACAAAGCCACGGCGCGTTCCTGCAGCGAAAGGGTCAGCGGTGGCACCAGCGGGGCCAGCCAGCGCGGGGACAACGCGATCAGGCACGAGACCAGAATCAGCCCGAGCCAGCGAAACCATTTTCGCGGCCCGCCAAATCGCCAGAAGCTGGGCAACGCAAACAGGGCCGTGAGCCAGCCCGCCCAAGCCAGTGCCGAATCCGTGCTCCAGTGGAAGATCAGCGGCAACAGCACCAGCAACGCCACAAATAACGCCCAGGCGTGAAAGCCGAAATACAGTGCCCGGTGTCGGGCCAGCCAGAAATAAACCGGGTCGATGATGCTGATGGCCGCCGCACTGACTACCAGGGTGGTGAAGAAAATATATTCCGCGCCACCGGACCATTGCAGCAGCACGAACGGCAGGCTGAAAAAGAACGCCTCTTGATGCACCGCCTGCAACAGCAACTTGAGCATGCCCTGGGGCAGGCCATCAAAGCGGGTACCGATCACCTTGTTCTGCCAGATCCCCTCGGTGAGCAGCAAGAGCCAGCTGAACACCAGCAACCCGGTCAGCACCGCCGCTAACCACGGTTGGCGCTCCACCAGAAAATAGCTGCTCAGGCCCAGCGAAAAGCTGATCAGCGCCCAGACATGGCGAATCTGATAGAGCTTTTCAGTGAGGGTTTGTAGCGTCAGCGGCAAAGTGTGGCTCCGTCGAGGGGTTGCGTCTTCGACGTACTATAGCCCTGTGGGTTCCCGATGGCAGCAAAGGCTCTCTCGTTTCCCGATGGCCACCTGGCACTTGTAGGAGATTCTATGTTGTCCACCCCAGTCTTCATGAGGCAGGGGCCGGCTGATAGTCGGTGCCATTTTTCATGAGCGCGAAGGCGATACGAACGAGTTTGCGCGCCAGGATGACTAACGCTTGGGTAGTTGCCAGCCCTCGATCCAGATAAGCCTGATAGACCCCTGCCCAACGCTTGCTCCGGCGAGCGGCCATGGCCGCGCAGTAAAGCAGCCTGCGAGCTTCTGAGTCCCCTTTCTTGGTCAGTTTTCGCTTGCCGGTTTTGGTGCCTGAGTCTCTCACGTGAACGTCCATCCCCAGGAAGGCCACGAAGGCATCACTGTTCCTGAAGTCGCCCCTTAAGAAGGCCATGACCAGAGCGTAGGCGGTCAGATCGCCCACGCCCTCCAGGGCCTTGCACCGTTGCACCTGTTCGCTGAGCCCAGCGTCTCTTACCGTGTCGCGAAGGTGTTTCTGGATCTGTGCATCCAGCGTGTTGATCTGAGAGATCAACCTCTTCAAGCCCGCTTTGAGTAGCGGCTCTGCACCCAGGCTTTGCTGGATAATGGTTCGCGCCTTGACCAGTGCCGCACGGCGGCGCAGCAGGGTCTGCAGCGTCCGATACGCCTTGGGTGGCGGACTCCAGCGGCGCAAGGCCCCTTTTTCATTTTGCAGATGGCGGGCAAGTAGCTGCGCATCAGAGGCGTCCGTTTTTGCGCGACCCCCTGTGCCCTTGCGGTAATGGTGGAGGCGAGAACCATCAATCACGTAGATGTGGTGGCCTTTACGGTGGGCCAGCTCAATGACATCCATGTGATAAGTGCCAGTGGCCTCGATGGCTATCTCGCAGAGGGAAGGCAGATCCTTGAGCCAAGCCCGAATGGCTTGGGGTGTGTTCTCAATGGAATAGGTCTGGCCCAGGAAATAGATGACCAACTCGGCCTTGGCCACGTCGATGCCGATAATGGAGGGTTCTACTTGCATTGCCACTGAACAGCCCCTTGCGCTAGGTTACACATGCTTGTCGGGGCGCACCTGAACGCTGGCTTGCTAGGTATCGTCGGTCTGAGGTGCAACTCAGCCGATGGATTCTTTATCGGCGTATGAATAGGTGCGGGGTGGGGCCAAATCTCCTACCGTCTGTACCCTTGGGTCAGATGCTCCTTTGGTCCCTCCACCCCGGCAAGTCCTGCATGGTTGCAGGAAGAGCATTCAAACATACAAGCCCCACTTGAGGGGCGAATGTGGTGGAATGAGAGGTCAGTGCTGAACTCGGTTGGGGATGCAATCTCACCCTGTGGGAGCGGTGGTTCCACCGCGATTTTGGGTTTCAAGGAGGCTGCAAGCACAGATGGATCTGGTGCATCGCGGTGGAACCACCGCTCCTACAAGGAAGGTCTGGCTAACTGATTGAAATACAAGGAGCCAAGGATGGCTTTGTATGCTGATGGGCTGTCGCTGACAGTCACAGGCTTGCCGTCATACGCGAATCGCGTATACTTTGGGTCGAGCACCCCATGAAGGCGCTGTTTGTCGAGCTGCCGCCCTTCAGCCGCCACCGGGCGGACTACCTGAAAGACGAGGAATACCGGTTGCTCCAGGCCATGTTGCTGGAATCGCCCCACATGGGGGATGTGATTCAGGGCACGGGCGGGCTGCGCAAGGTGCGCTGGGTGGACAAGCGGCGCGGCAAGGGCAAGCGCGGTGGGGTGCGGATTATCTATTACTGGTACGCCGGTGGCGCACAGTTCTGGTTGTTCACCCTGTATGACAAGGATGAGGCAACCGATTTGACCGCTGACCAGAAGAAAGCCCTCAAGGCGCTGCTGGCGCGCGAGGTGGAGGCGAGAAGCCATGGCAAAGAAGACTGACAACAAGCGCGATATCTTCGGCGAACTGACCGAAGGCTTTGAGGCGTTGCAGGATGCCCGGGAGGGCAAGCAAACCCTGCAGACCACTGAGCTGGAACTGAAAGACCCGCTGGAAATTACCGCTGCAGAAATTCGTTCGCTGCGCGAAAGCCTGAAAGTGTCCCGCCCGATCTTCGCCAACATGCTACGCATGAGTGTGCGCACGCTTGAGCGCTGGGAGCAGGACCGTGGTAAACCGGACCAGGGCTCGACCACCCTGATGCGCCTGATTCAGCGCCACCCGGAAACGCTGGACTGGATCAGAGAGCTATAGCTTGAAGCATCCTGAATTTATCGACGGCAACGGCTTTATTGCCGAAGTGATCCGCACCAGTCGCCGCAAGTCTGCCGATATCCGGGTGGAAGAAGGGGCGGTGTCGGTGGTGGTGCCGGCGGACGTTTCTTTGGAGCGTATTGGCGAATTGCTGGCGGCCAAACGCCGCTGGATCAAGGAAAAGATCGCGCTTCATCAGGAGATGACCCCGCCCAGCAGCAAGCGCTACGTCTCCGGAGAGTCCTTCTCCTACCTTGGCCGCAACTACCGGCTGAAAGTGGAAAAAGGCCTCTTCGCTCCGGTGAAATTGGTGCAGGGGCGTTTGCTGGTGTCCGTGCCCCAGGGCGCGGAACAACCCCACATGATCCGCAATGCCCTGATTCGCTGGTACAAGCGCCAGGCCGAAACGAAACTAAAAGATAAAGTCGCCCGCTGGGCGCCGCAGGTGGGCGTCACTGTCCCCAATGTGTCTATCAAAACCTTTAAATCCCGCTGGGGAAGCTGCACCGCGAAAGGTGAGCTGCAATTCAACTGGCAGATCATGATGGCCCCGAACCGTATGGTGGATTACGTGGTTGTCCACGAGTTATGTCATTTGATTCGCCATGATCACTCGCCGCAGTTCTGGGGTGAGGTGGGCAGGGTGCTGCCCGATTATGAAGAATGCCGGGAGTGGCTGAAGCGGCATGGGCATGTGATGGTTGTGTTGTAAAAGTCACTCAACAGCATAATGAATTTGACCGAGGTGACGTGATGATTTCTCCCTCTTTAAAAACCAAAATGGCATACTTCGCCAGCGTTCGCCGTCGCAATTATGCAGCGGGCTTGAGGCTGGAAGGTTTTGATGTTCCCGAAAAGGCGTCTGAACCACGGTTTTCTTCGAAAGAAGAAGCGGTACGTTTTCATTCCCGACAGCGATAATCTCTAGCCATTTTCGCTGGGATAACCTATTTCTGCCCCTTCGCCTTATACGCCGCCTTCCTGGCCTTCTTCTTCGCCTCCTTCTCCTCCTCTTTCAACCTGCGTATCTCCGCCACCTTCACATGCTCTTGCTCCGCCATGGCCGGGGTTTCCAGGGTGAGCTGGCCCAGTCTGCCGCCGCGGTATTCGCTGATCAGCAGGGTGGCGGCGCGGTCGAAGTCCACGTGGCCGCCGCTGCCCAGGCAGCCGCGCTGCTTGCCGATGGTTTCCAGGAAGGGGATGCCGTCTTCGGGCAGGTCGTCGCGTTTGAAGCGTTCTTTCATCTGTTGGGGGTAGGCCTGCATGAAGTATTCGGCGGCGTACAGGGCCACGTCGTCTTCCTGCATGGCGGTGGCCTTGATGGCGCCGGAGAGAGCCAGGCGGTAACCGCTGTCCGGGTTTTCGATTTTCGGCCAGAGGATGCCGGGGGTGTCGATGAGCACCAGGCCGTTGCGCAGGTCGATGCGTTGCTGGCGCTGGGTGACGGCGGGTTCGTTACCGGCTTTGGCGATGATGCGGCTGGCCAGGTTGTTGATCAGGGTGGATTTGCCCACGTTGGGAATGCCGGTGATAAGGGCGGTAACGCTGGTGGCTCGGTCGGTCCGCTTGCCGGCCATTTTCAGGGCGGTGTCCACCAGTTTGCGGATCTGTTCCGGTTTGTCGGTGGTGATGGCCAGAGCACGGACTTTCGGGTCCTGCTCCAGGTGATCAAGCCACTGCCGGGTGACGGCCGGGTCGGCCAGGTCGCTTTTGCTGAGCAGTTTCAGGCAGGGCTTGTCGGCCCGAAATTGTTCGATCACCGGGTTGGCGCTGCTGTAGGGCAGGCGCGCGTCCACCACCTCGATGATCAGGTCCACCTTGGGAAGAATGTCGCGGATTTCGCGGATGGCCTTGTTCATGTGGCCGGGGAACCAGTTGATGCTCATGGGGACGCCGTGTCGTATCGATTGAGTGTGGTGGGGAGTATAAACCAGGTGGGCGGGGGAGTGTTGCGGGCTGACTGGCGCAGGCAGGGTAAGGGCTCTGCCTGTTTTGACGGTTTTGGCCATCCGGGTGAAACGAATCGTCATTATTGTCTCAAGTCGCCTCCCGTACACTGGGCTGATTGAGTCTATATATAGTGGAGTACGTCATGGATCTGCAGGTGCCGGAACAGGAAGCATCATTTCGGGATGAGGTGCGAACCTTCCTGGAAGAAAGCCTCACCGATGAAATTCGCGAGGCGGGCAAGATGGTGACATCGGTGTTTTCACCGGTGAAAGAGGCCATGGCCTGGCAGACGATCCTGAACAACAAGGGCTGGGCGGCCCCGCACTGGCCAAAAGAGTTCGGTGGTACCGGCTGGAGCGTGACCCAACGGGCCATTTTCGCCGAAGAGCTGGTGCGTGCGGAAACCCCGCCACTGGTGCCCATGGGCTTGCACATGTGCGGGCCCTGCCTGATTGGTTGTGGCACTGAAGAGCAGCAGAAGGCATACCTGCCAAAGATCCTCAGCGGTGAACATTTCTGGTGCCAGGGTTACTCCGAGCCGGGTGCTGGCTCCGATCTGGCATCGTTGAAAACCTTCGCTGAGAAAGACGGTGATGACTACATCATCAATGGCACCAAGATCTGGACCACCTACGCCCATTACGCCAACAAGATGTTCGCGTTGGTGCGCACCCGCAAAGACGGCAAACCGCAACAGGGCATCACCTTCCTGTTGCTGGATATGGACCTGCCGGGTATTTCCATTGAACCCATCGTTGGTCTGGATGAAGTGACCGAGCAGTGCCAGGTGTTTTTCGACAATGTCCGCGTACCGCAGAAGAACCGTGTTGGTGAGGAAAACGATGGCTGGACGGTGGCCAAATACCTGCTCACGTTCGAACGCGGTGGCCAGGAGTATGCTCCCGGCCTTCATGTGCAGTTGGAAAAGATCAAGGTGATGGCATCCAAACAGCAGACCGCGTTTGGTGCCTTGCTGGACGATCCGGTATGGCAGCACAAGCTGGCCCAGCTGGAGGCGGATGTGCTGGCCCTGGAGTTTACGGAAATGCGTATCAAGTCGGCGCTGTCAGCCGGGAAGGATCCGGGGGCGCTGTCGTCCATGACCAAGATTCTGGGTACCGAGCTACTGCAGAAAGTGACGGAACTGCGCATCGAAACCCTGGGGGCGCAGGCGACGATCTGGCAGCCCCAGGCGCTCGTGCCCGGCGACGATCAGCCGATTACCGGGCCGGAATATGCGCTCACCGCCATGCCCCATTATCTCAATTCCCGAGCCTGCTCCATTTACGGCGGCTCCAATGAGGTGCAGCGCGGGATTATCGCCAAGGCGGTGTTGGGGCTTTGAGGGTGACTGAGGGCCGGGATTCGTCATGCGAGCATGACTTCCCACAGGGGCTCTCGGCGGTGTCAGGTTTTGTGGGAAACCATGCTCGCATGGTGAAGGCTGGAACGGTGAAAGCCGGCAGCTACCCGGGAATGGAGAACAACGATGAATTTTCAGTTGAGTGAAGAACAGCAAATGCTGGCGGATAGCGCCAAGCGGTTTGTGCGCGACAACAGTGATGTCGAAACCCATCGGCAGAATAAAAAACTGATGCCCCTGGATACAGCCACCTGGCAGAAGCTGGCTGAACTGGGTTGGTTGGCGGTGCCGTTTGAGGAAGAACACGGGGGCATGGGCATGGGCCCGCTGGAAACCATGGTGCTGCTCGAGGCGCTGGGTGAAGGCCTGATCATGTCACCGTATATCGCCACCGTGGTGTTGGGGGGCGGGTTTCTGCGCCGGGCCGAGGCGGCTCAACAGGCGGAAACCATTCCCGCATTAATCGAGGGACGCTTGCAGCTGGCGTTTGCCGCTGAAGAGTACGAACGGGTTTTTAGCCTGGAAAACACCGCCCTTCAGGCCACAGTGAAAGGCGATAATGTGGTGTTGAATGGCACCAAGGCATCGGTGATGAATGGTGACCAGGCGGACCTGTTGGTGGTGCTGGCCCGTACCGCTGGGCAGCCGGGTGATAAGGATGGTTTGTCTTTGTTTCTGGTAGATGCCAATGCCGAAGGAATCGCGCGTGTGCCCCATCGCATGGTGGATGGCCGCCAGGGGGCAGAAATTCGCTTCTCAGACGTGACGGTGCCTGGTGCGGCTCGCATCGGTGAGCTGAACAAAGGCTATGATGTGGCCAAAGCCGTGCTGCATGAGGGGCTGTTGGCCTTGTCAGCAGAGAGTGTGGGAAGCATGTCCGTGTTACTTAACGATACGGTGGAATACACCAAGACCCGCAAACAGTTCGGCTTGGCTATCGGTAAATTCCAGGTGCTGCAGTTCCGCATGGCGGATATGTTCATCGCTATGGAACAGACCCGCTCCCTGTTGCTGGCGTCCACACTGAAATACGTGGAAGGCCACGAGGATGCGGATAAGGCGGTGTATGCCATGAAGGCCCAGTTGGGCCGTGCCGGACGCAAGATCGGCCAGGAAGCCATCCAGATCCATGGTGGCATGGGCATGACCGATGAATTGGGTGTGGGCCATTTCGTCAAGCGGTTGACGGCAGCGGATGGACTGTTTGGTAATGCGGATATGCATTTAAGGGCGATGGTGCAAGCCGCTTGAGCCGATACTATGGCGGGGCTTGTTGCTTGGTCATGGAGGCATTGCGATGAAACGGAATTTGCGGGCTGGGAAGCCATGGGGTATATACCCTTGATAAGGGTATTCGCGCAGGTTGATCGCGTATCCGGTTCATATCACAGGGAGTTGGAATGTCTCGCAAAAATATCGCGTCGGCGGCGCTGCTCAAGAATCTTCAGGTTCCCCAGGGCGATAGAACCTACGAGAAAATTCTTGATGCCGGGTTGGCATTGTTCGTGGAATTCGGTTTGCGACGTACCACCATGGAAGATGTGGCCACCCGTGCGGGCATTGGTCGGGCGACGGCCTATCGTCGTTTTGCGGATAAGGACCAGTTGATTCAGGTGGTGATTCTGCGCGAATGCCAGCGACAACTGGCGATGATCGAAGATGAACTGGAGAAGCTGGACAGCGGTCTTGAACGTGTTCTTGAATCCTTCGTGCTGGCGGTGACCCGGGCCCACCGGCATCCGTTGCTGAAGCGGCTGCTGACTTCCGAACCGGAGACCATTTTGCCGCTACTGACGCAACGCCTGTGGCAAATGATGGGGTTCTTCCGTATCTATCTGGCGGGGTTGTTGCAGGAGGAGCAGGATAGCGGTGCTATTCGTCAGCAGCCCATGGAGCCCATGGCGGAACTGATGTTACGGCTTATGCAGTCCATGGTGCTGTCCCCTGATGGCGTATTGAACCCGGCCGATGCTGACAGCGTACGCCGGGTGGCGGAAGACTACCTGCGCCCGCTCCTGACACCTTGATTGTCTTCCTGACCCTCCTGACCCAATGTGACGGGTAATTGATCATTTTGTCCTAAACATAACAGTGAAAGCTGTATGCATGGGTTGCCTCTCGGTATGAGTGAGACGTATTTTTGTATTTGTCTCATAGCCAGTTATCGAGCTCCCCCATGACACAGACCGCTGAACAGACAGAACGACACCTGGACCTTCAACCGTTGGGACCTGACTCCCTGACCTGGCAGGACTTCGGTTCCTGGCGTTTTCACATGATGCTGCCGCAGGCTTTTGTGCTGCAGGTGGCGCATCCGATTATCGATGCGGGCGTGGGAGAACACTCGGTCTATAAAACCGACCCCTGGGGCCGCGCCAAACGGTCTACCGAATTGCTCTGGCCCATTGTGTATGCGCGGCCCCAGCGTGCTATCGAGATGGGTGTGAAACTGTATGACCTGCATCGCTCCATCAAGGGGGTCGACAAGCAGGGAAAAAAGTACTTCGCGCTGGACCCGGAAGCCTACAGCTGGGTACACATCACCGGCTACGATGCCACCATTCGTATGCATGAGTTCTTCGGCACGTCGCCTACCACCCGGCAGCGCCATGCGATGTTTGCCGAATGGCGGCAACTGGGAAAGCTGATGGGCATCCGTGACCAGGACTTGCCCGCCACGGAGAGTGAATACTGGGATTACTTCCATGGCATGATTCGCGACAAACTGGAGTGGGGAGACGTGGTGCAGGATCTGATGCGCCCCGAGCATTATCTGGAAATTCCCAAGCCCCCAAACAGCAAGATACCCGATGCCGCCTGGCGCATGATCCTTGCCGTGATGGGGCGCTTCATGCGATTCAATCTGCGCGCAACACTGCCCGTTGCGTTCCGTGAAAAATTCCAGATCCCCTGGACCACCAGAGATGAACGCCTTTGCCGTCTGTGGTGTGGCACTTACCGTGCCATGCACGCCCTGACACCGAAAAAGTGGCGACTGATTCCACTGGCCCGCAAGGCCTACTCGGATGCGCAGCGCCACCCTGAAGCCTATAACAGCAATAACTGAAGGTGTTTTTTATGAAGTCGGATACCCGCCCCTGGCTGTCTATCTACGAATCAATGGGCCATGACTGGCACAGCCTGCCAGAGCTGCCCGATAAGACCCTGTCTGACTATGTGCGGGGGTATGCGGAGCAGTTTCCGGATCGTGAAGCCCAGGTGTTCCTGGGCCAGGCCATGAGCTACCGGCAACTGGATGAGATGGCCGATCGCATGGCGGCGTTGTTTGTCGCGCAGGGCGCCCAGGCCGGCGACGTCCTGGGCCTGCAGATGCCAAACACCCCGCAGTATGTGGTGGCTTTCATCGCGGCGGCGCGTCTGGGCATGGTCAGCACCAGCATTTCGCCTTTAATGACGCCGCCGGAAATTATTCACCAGGCCAGCGATGCCAGAGTGAAAATTCTGATGACACTGATGCCGTTTTGGCAGACTTCCATTCCACCGGTTTTGGGCAAGGTTGAAAGCCTGCAGACCGTGATTGTGTCCGGCCCAATGGACCTGGTCTCCGGTCAGGGGGAAAGCGTGGAGGAATCCCGTGACGGTGTGAATGTGATGTCGCTACATGATCACCTGCCGGCCAGCGCGGATCCAGTTAACACAAAGGTAGCCATGGATGAAGTGCTGTATCTGCAGTACACCGGCGGCACCACTGGTATGCCGAAAGGGGCCCGGCTTAGCTCATCCAATCTGTTCATGAATAACCTGCAGGCCAATGTGTTTTACGGCTACCGCACCGGTGAAGAAACGGTGGCCTCGGCGTTCCCGCTGTTTCATATCGGCGGGGCGGCCGTGTTGTTCAATGCCCTGCGTACAGCGTCCACCTTCCTGTTGATCCCGGATCCCCGGGACATTGATCATTTTGTTGGTGAAATGCACAAGCGCACACCGACGGTGCTGGCTGCGGTGCCGGCGTTGTACCAAATGCTGTGCGCTAACGACACCTTCAAATCACTGGATTTCAGCGGCTTGCGTATGGCTATTTCCGGTGCCGCACCGTTTGCCAAAGAAGAGGTGCAGAAACTGGAAAGTGTGGTCGGTGCCGGCAAGTTTTGTGAAGTGTACGGCATGACTGAAACCAGCCCGGTGATCACGCTGAATCCGGCGTCACACTTCAAGGAAGCCCACGTGGGGATTCCGCTGCCGGGCACGGATGTGCGCATCGTCGATGCTGAAGACGGCACACGCCCCATGCCACAGGGCGAAGCCGGGGAGATCATCGCTTCCGGCCCGCAGGTGATGCAGGGGTATCTGGCGATGCCGGAAGCGACCCGGAAAGCACTGCGGGTGATGGATGGCCAGACGTGGATGCATACCGGCGACATCGGTGTGATGGATGAAGAGGGTTTTATCCGTGTTTGTGATCGCAGCAAGGACATGCTGATTGTCGGTGGCTACAAGGTGTTTTCCGTGGAAGTGGAGGGCAAGGTTCAGAGTCTGCCATGGGTTGCCATGTGCGCGGTTGTTGGCCGCCCGGATCATGACCGGCCGGGCAATGATGTGGTGCAGCTCTATATCCAGCGCATGCCGGACAATCAGTCGTCCGAGTCAGACCTTAAAGCCGAGTTGTCCACGTTCTGCAAAGCCAATATGTCGCCTTACAAGGTACCCAGAGAGGTGTTCTTCATTGATGCCATTCCTCTTACCTCCGTGGGCAAGATCGACAAGAAAACCTTGCGTCAAAGCGCATAAAAGCAGTCCGAATACCAACAACAATCAGGTGAATGATGATTTCCTTGCTGCTTGAACAGGGTAAAAAGCTGCTGGTGGTCCTGCTGCTTGCGCTGCAGGGCTGCTCTTCTCTGCAAGAGTCGAGCTATGTGCCCACCTCCCCGGAAACACTGAGTGAATGGATGGTGGAAGGCAGGTTTGTGCTCCGTGCGGAGGGTGTAAAAAGCAAAAGTTATTTTTACTTCAAGCAGCTGGGGGAAAATTATCAGCTGGCCGTATTGATGGATGACCCGGTGGGCGTCCCCAAGGCGGTGATCAGTGGCAATGTCTATGCGCCGCAAGAAGAACCCCTGGATGTGATGGGCGGGGTGGAGGCCAAGAAGGTGGCTGAGCACCTGCACGCCCAGCTCCAGGCCGGCGATTTGTCCTATTGGGTGCGCGGGCTGCCTGCCACGGCCAATGCGGTGATCTATCAGGAAAATATGTACGTTCCGGATTCTATCGAAGAAAAAGGCTGGAACATTGCGTATCAGGATTACATGTCCGTGCAGGGGGGGGTATCGCTTGCCTGCAGATATGGAAATGAAATCCGAGGCCGCATCTCTGGATCTGGAACTGGTACGAGCGGAAACCGGGTTTCTCACCAACCCCTGTGATCAGGGCATCGCTGATGACCTGGAAACGGGTAATCCTGACGGTGCCTATGACTATGCCAGCGATGATGCGGTGAAACGGTTGGTGCCCGAAGATGGCAGTGCGCCGTTGCCGCTGTGGATTGATGAAGCCAACTTCTGCAAACAGCTGGCCAAGGTCCATAACAACACAATGCCCAATCCCCGGGAGGGGCTTTTTGGCCCGGATTCCATGATGTGGAAACTGGATGGTTTGAGCGCGCCACCCGCCTTTGGTGCCGGTCGTGCACTGTTGCTGCAGGTGGCTCATCCCTGGGTAACCGCAGGTATTGATCAGCACTCGCAAGTGCGTAATGACCCCATGGGGCGGGCCCGCCGCACTTTCTATCATATCTCCAGCATGGTGTTTGGCAGCATGCCCCAGGCGATGGCTTCGGCGAACCAGGTGCGGGATATCCATGAGGAAATTGACGGTGAAATGACCGAAGAGGCCGGTGCTTTCCATCGGGGTTCCGAATACCGGGCCAACGAAATCAACGCCATGATCTGGGTGCATGCAACACTGTGGGAAACCATCGTTCACATGTACGGGAAACTGGAAGATGACCTGACCCTGGAAGAGAAAAACCAGTTCTACGAAGAAACCAAACTGTTTGCCATGTTGTTCGGGATTCCGGAAAGCGCCTTGCCCACCGACTGGGACGCGTTCATGGACTATAACCGCGCCATGTGGGAAAGCCCGCAGCTGACGGTGACTCCCAATGCCATGCAATTGAAGGAAGACCTGTTTGACGCCAAATCCATCTGGATGATCGCACCACTCTGGGGGCAGAAAATCATCACCGCCGCAGAGCTGCCACCACGTATTCGGGATCAGTACGACATGAAGTATGGCTGGTGGCAGAAGTTCAACTATGGCTGGATTCGTGGCGCCACCTGGACCGCCCAGGTGTTGATGCCCAAGAGCATGGAGCATCACCCGATTTATCATGAAGCACAGGCGCGCCTGGCAGGCGAGCGGCTGGGCGGTTATAACCAGTGGTTGATTGAAGCCTTCTTCGATAAGGAAC
Organism: Alcanivorax sp.; assembly: GCF_002733835.1. Lineage (GTDB taxonomy): Bacteria > Pseudomonadota > Gammaproteobacteria > Pseudomonadales > Alcanivoracaceae > Alcanivorax. Next base: position 41,623 of record NZ_NVWY01000011.1, on the reverse strand, counting down.
GGTTGGTGAATTGATGGTGCGTGGGGTTGTCCTGTTGATGGTGGCGCTGTGGTGCGTCATGAGCGCCCCGGCGCAGGCGATCAGCGGCTATGACGAAACCGAGTTTATGACGGTGGATACTTTTTTGTCCCAGGTCTATGGCGAGCCATTGCCGGGAATGTCCTTGCTGCCGTTACGTGGCGATCTGCGTGACCGGGTAGAAACGGCACTGGGACACCGGTATCGCGGCTTGCGATTGCGTTACTGGCAGCAGGGAGGCGTGACGACCTGGATCATCGACGAAAAAAGCAAGGACATGCCAATGACGCTGGCCGTGGCGGTGGGGGCGGCCGGCATTACTCACCTGAACGTGTTGGTATACCGCGAACCCCGAGGCGGCGAAGTGCACCAGGCATTTTTCCGTCAGCAATTTGTCGGGATGACCCTGCAGGATGACCTGAGCCTGTCCCGTGAGGTGGATGGCATTACCGGAGCCACCCTGTCGGTGGATGCCGTCAGCCGCGTGGCGGCCATGGCCCTGTTGCTTCATCAACACGTCATGGCCTCGCAGGCAGAACCGGCCACAGACTGAATCCCGCCCTTCCCAAAGCCGTCCTCACGTCTCACTATCGAACCATTGACGCTGCCGGCCCTCTAACGTTTATGGCTCGATTCTCCCCACGCATGCTTCGCCGCTGGGCATATGGCTTGCTGTTACTGCTGGCCACCATGCTGCTACTGATTCTGGTGGCGGTGGGGTGGGCCTATGGTGCAGGCGTGCGCGTCAGTGAACCGGGTTGGCAGCAAGGCCTGACACTGGGTCAGTGGCGCCTGATACGCGACAACTGTGTGGCCGTCCGTGGCACGGACCTGACGCTCGAGGACGTCTGGCCGCTCAAGATCAAGCAGCGGCTGCTTGCCGTCTACGATTGCAGAGCCGGGAACGCCCCGGAGTCATCCAGTGAGAGCTTCCCCGACGGGCTTCCCTGGACCCCGCCCTTTGATCTGCAGGTCGCCGAACTGGACCTGTCAGGATTGATTGATAGCCCCCTTCCCGTCATGGCGATGCAGCTTCATCAACAGGAGCAGCACTGGCAGCTGCAAGCGTCTGCGCCGCAGGCGGCGCTCCAGGCACAATATCAGCGAGCCCAGGGGCACTGGATGATCAATAGTGAAGGGGCGCTGAGCACGGTATTGCCGGATTGGCAGGGCCAGTGGCAACTGCATGGCGAGGGGAGCTGGCAAGGAGAGCCAGACGGGAAGATACGGCTGGATATGCTCTCGGCGGGACCGGCTACGCAATCGCAACGGGCGGACCTGACCGCGCAAGCCCATTTTCAGGGAGCCGATTGGCAGCTGCAGGCGGATCTGGCACAACCATTGGCGCTGAACAATGACTGGCAACTGACCGCCGCAGAGCCCCTCGCTGTGGCGGGCAGCGGCGTGGCATTGGTTCAGGCCAGTGCCGCGCTGCAATTGGCAGGCCCGCCGGGCAAGGTGACATTGCAGGCTCACAGCGACAGCGAGGCAACAATCCCGGCAGGGCTTGAACAGGGCCGGGGGACGTTGCGGTTGCAGGGCGACAGCCTGGGCGGTCAGGTGGACTTTCATTGGCAGGATCGTGTGCTGGTGCTTGAGCCGGCGTCGCTGAGCTTGCCGCAAAATCTCACCGCGCAGTGGCAGGAGCCACTGCAGATACCCATGGCCCGTTCCGGCCGGACCGATCTGCCGCTGCGGTTGGGCTACGACGGTTTAAATATAAAAACCGGTTCCAGCCAGGTTCGGTGGCAGCTGGCGGCGGCCGAAGGCGCGAGTCAGGTTGATTGGCAGTGGGCCGGTGATCTGGTGCTGCGCGGGCAATGGCAGGGCTACCAAGTGCAAGGGGAGTGGCAGGGCGCTGTCGGCAGCCATGGGCTGGAGGGGGACCCCATTAGGCTCACGGCGCGGCAAGGGAATGATCGGCTGGCTTTCCTGATGCCGGTAAGTACCTTGCAGCAGGCCCCGTATGGTGCCGAGGCCAAGGTGACTGGCAACATGTCCGGTTACCCACTCGACGGCACCCTGGCTTTTGCCCAGTCCGACGTCGGCTGGGCCGGTACGCTCCAGGCGAGCACCACCTTGCCGCAGTTTGAGCGTGGCGGGCAGGTAACGGTAAAGGCGCCCTGGTCGTTGGCGGATGGCACGGTCAGCATGGCGGCAGGGAGTCAGGCGTCAATTTCCGAGGGGCTTATCGGGCAGGCCCTGATCCGGCCGGTATCGCTGCGTGCAACGGGTCCGTTGCAAATCAATGGACAGGGCATTACCGGCACTGTGGCCATTCATGGCGGTGGCTTGCTGGCCGCCCGCTGGCGCCTGCCGCCGATTTCGGGAACGGCGACGATGAAAGGTGAACAGGTTCAGGGTCGGTTAACCGTCAGCGAGTGGCAAAGCGAATTGCGGGCCAATGGTGCGCTTGGAAAAAACGGTGGGGCGAGTGGCACTCTGACCATGCGCAGCGCGCTGGTGCCTGCCATGGGGGTGGGCCTGGATGCCACTCCACGGCAAGGTCAGCTGGAAGGCAAAGGCCGCTGGCAATGGCGGCAGACGCTTAAAGCCTCAGGCGATATCACGCTTACCGGTGCGGACCTGGACTGGGGCAGCGTGACGGCCCGTGGCGCTGCCGGGGTGATCCATGGTGAATACAATAACGGCGACGTGCAGCTCAGCAGCACCGGACCCGTGACCGTGGACACCCTGGATATCGGCACGCCGATCACTGATCTGACGCTCACCGTGAATAGCGACCTGTCGCAATGGCAATTTACCGATGTCCGTGCCGATTTGCTGGGTGGCTACTTGCGCTCTCCGGCACTGGACTGGCCCTCCGCTCGGCCTCAACCTGTGGTGATAAGCCGCATTGATCTGGCTCAGGTCGCGGCGCTACAGAATCCTCCTCCGGTCTCGCTGTCCGGTCGAATCGGCGGTTATGTACCGCTACAGCTGGGCGCGGATTTCCTGACGATTGAAGAAGGGCGGCTGGCCAACGAAGAGCCGCTATCCTTGATTATTCCTGCGTCGTCCAGCGTGCAGGCCATGGCCGACTCCAATCAGGCAGTGAAGTTGGCGCTCGACAGCCTCAGCTCCCTGTTGATAAGTGATTTCCAGGCGCGCATGGCCATGGATAAAGTGGGTTGGCTGGATGCGGCGATCACCATTAAAGGGATAAACCCGCAAAGAAAAAATCTGCCGGTAGTGTTTAACTACACACACCGGGAAAACGTGTTGGCGTTGATGCGTAGCTTGCGCATTGGCGATGAAATCACCGAACAACTGCGTACGGAGAATCGATGATGAAACAACTCGGGCTGGGCACGGTGTTGCTGGCCGGGTGGCTGTTGGCGGCTTGCACGCCCACGGTGGCCCTGAAAGCACCGGAAGAACCCATCACCATTAATCTGAACGTGAAGATCGATCATGAAATCCGTTTGAAAGTGGAAAAGGATATCGATCAATTATTCAGTGAAGAAAGCGACCTGTTTTAAGGAGTAGGGACAATGAAAATTGTAAAGACCATGATTGCCACCCTGACCCTGCTGCTGAGCATGGCGGCGTTTGCGCTGGATCTGGATGCGGCGAAAAGCCAGGGGCTGGTCGGTGAGCAGACTGATGGCTACCTGGGCGTTGTGAAGGCAACACCTGCCGCCGTTGAGCTTGCAGCAGAGATTAATCAGAAGCGTCGCGATGCCTATGAGCGTATTGCCAAACAAAACGGTATCACGCTTGATCAGGTGGCCAGACTGGCCGGGCAAAAAGCCATCGACAAGACCGCGACCGGGCAATATGTGAAAACACCTGATGGTCAGTGGGTGGAAAAATAATGCTGTAAAAATATTTTTTCTACCAAAGTATTGGGATGGAAGTTCCAACTCATTATTTCGGGCTATATTTATGTAAACCATTGATAGTATAGGGGTTAAATTTAAGTAAATTAACCCCCTGATACCTGTTTAAGTGGCTGCTTGTTTTCCTTTCCGGTGTTTAAATTCCTGAAGAAATTCAGAAACAACGGGAAAGGAATCTGCCATGAAAACATTTTTGCGTATGACGGCCGCGGTGCCGCTGCTGATGAGTCCTTTTGCTTTCGCTGGAGAAAATGTTCCAGACCAATACGGCTACATTGGTGGGCACGCCAGCTACTACACTTTTTACGACAATGATGTGATTGGTAACGGTGGCGATGGCCTGGATGATGTGCCGTTTTATGGTGCTCAGCTCGGTTGGCGCTTTGCCCCCAACTGGTCCGTTCAGGGCTGGTATGAAGAAGTGGACGGTGACGCGGAGAGCAAGTACAACTCCGGTCGCCGCCTGGACATGAAAAACTATTATGTCAGTGGGCGTTACCACTTTGATGATCACGGCCTGTTGGGTTTCGAACCCTATGCCGGCATCAATGTGGGTGAGCAGCTGATTGAAAGCCTGAATAATCCCAACAGTGACGATAACGACGAGCTGATGACCGGTGTGGAGCTGGGTGTGCAGCGCGCGTTCTTCAAGCATGTGATTCTGGATCTGGGTACCCGTCAGGCTTACAGCCAGGATCGGGAATACTGGGAAGGCCAGGTTTATGCCGGCGTGAATCTGGCCTTTGGTATCAGCGATGACGACGGTGGCAGCAGTGACGATGAAGTGGTTGCTGCAACCCCCGCGGAAGTGGTGACTGGTGACAGCGATGGCGATGGTGTTAACGACGACAAGGACCGTTGCCCGAACACTGCTTCTGGTGCAGTAGTGGATGCGGACGGCTGTCAGGTCTACGAGTCCATGCAGAATCGGGAAACCTCGGTGATTTACTTCGGCTTTGATCGCGACACCATTCAGGGTCAGTTCAGCGATGAAATCAAAGGTGTGGCGGATCGCTTGAATGCCGGTGAGCAAGGGCGCATCCGTGTGGAAGGCCATGCTGACAGCACTGGCCCGGCAGACTACAACCAGGGCCTGTCCGAGCGCCGTGCTCAATCAGTGAAAGATCGCCTGATGAAAGACTTCTCGGTTGGTGCCGACAAGATCACCACGGAAGGTTTCGGTGAGAGCAAGCCGGTGGCCGACAACAGCACTGCTGACGGTCGTGCCAAGAACCGTCGTGCGGACATCATTGTGGAAACTGAAGAGAAAGAAGCGCAGTTCAAATAAACGCAAGATGGTGAAACAAAAAACGGGATGCTTCGGCATCCCGTTTTTTTAGTTAAAAGTGTAAAGTTCAAAGTTTAAAAGTGCGGGATAGCATAGCGTGCAGCCAAACGATCAACGTTGATTGCCGCGATTCTCTTGTATGGGGTTTCAATTCTAGGGCGGCGCGGGTCAGGATTGTGTCGCATGACTCCAGAGCTTCCCCGCGCTTTTAAACTTTGAACTTTCAACTCAGCCGCTCTGCCAACCCCGACGCCCGCCAGGTGCGTTTTTTCACCGCACTGTCCAGTACCGCCGGTTTGCCGAATTCCAGCAAGGTGAAACGATCACGGGCACGGGTGACGGCGGTGTAGATCAATTCCCGGGTGAGTAGCGGGTGGGGAGCATCAGGCAGTACCAGCAGGGTATGCCGGAATTCCGACCCCTGGGATTTGTGCACCGTCATGGCATAGACGGTTTCCACCCCGTCCAGGCGGCTGGGTAGGACCCATTTGATGCGACCGTCTGGTAATTGGAAGGCCACTCTTAACAACCGCTCCGTCTTGCCGTGTTTTTCCTCAAGTAATGGCAGGGTCAGCCCCACATCGCCGTTCATCAACCCCAGCTGATAATCGTTGCGCGTCATCATCACCGGGCGGCCCGGATACCATTCCCGTTCCGGGGCCAGGTCCTGTTGTTGCAGGTGGCGGGTGATGCGCTGATTCAGTTGCTCGACCCCAAACGGCCCGCTGCGCAAACCGCTGAGCAGTTGCTGGTGGGTCAGTTGCTTGAGCAAGGCGGCCGCCCAGGCATCGAAGTCCTGCCGTTCCGATGGCGGTGTCGCCACCGCCTGAAACAGCGCTCGCAGACCTTCCTGATTGCCGCTGCCGTTGAGCAGCAGGTTTTCCAGTTGCCGGTCATCGCTGCGCAGTGGATGGCGATGCAGGCTGTCGCCATAGTGTTGAAAGGCCTTACGTACCAGGGGCAGGTTTTCCTCGTTCACGGCCCGTGCCAGTTCGCCGATGCCGGGGCTGTCCTTGGAGCGCCAATTGGTGCGCAGCATGGCGGTCTGCTGGGCCAGGGCGTTGCCCGGTGCCTGGTCGGTTTCCTGATGGTCGCTGATGTCGGCGCCACAGGTGTCCTTGACGAAATCGATGGTGCTTTGTTGATAGCGGCCCTGGTGGGCATGGCGACAGAGGTCGCCCATCACCGCGCCGGCTTCCACGCTGGCCAGCTGGTCCTTGTCGCCCAGCAGGATCAGCCGGGTGTGGGGGCTCAGGGCTTCCAGCAGGCTGGCCATCATGTCCATGTCGATCATGCTGGCTTCGTCCACCACCACCAGATCCGCGTGCAGCGGATTATCAGCATGGTGACGGAAGTGGCGGCTGTCCGGGCGGGTGCCGAGCAGGCGGTGCAGGGTGGTGACGTCTGTGGGAATGGCGTCGCGTACCGCGACGTCCACGTCCAGTTGTTGCACCTGTTCGCCGATGGACTCGGTGAGCCGCGCCGCCGCCTTGCCGGTGGGCGCAGCGAGGCGAATTCGCAGTCGCTGGTTGTCCGCCATGGCCAGGCTTTGCAGCAGCCCCAGCAGGCGTACCACGGTGGTGGTTTTGCCGGTACCGGGGCCGCCGGTGATGATGCCGATACCGCTGCGGCTGGCCAGGGCGCAGGCCACTTGTTGCCAGTCGGTTTGGTCGCCGGCGTTCGGGAATAATCGGGCCAGGGCGTCGCGCAGACGCTCGGCAGGCAAGGGGCTGACCGTGGCCAGTCGCTGGCTGATGGCCTCGGCGACAGACACCTCCCGGGCCCAGTTGCGACGCAGGTAAAGGCGGCTGCCGTCCAGCACTAGCGGCGTGCTGCCGTTCTGGCTCACCAGTGGACTTTGTTGCAGGTCATGCAACCAGTCGTCCGGCTTGCCGGGCAGCAGGGTCACCAGTTCCGGCGGTGGGCTGGTACCCCACAGCTGGGTGGCCAGCTCCCGGTTTTTCAGATCCAGACAGAGATGGCCGCTGGCTTGTTGATTGCTGGTGAAAGCAGCGAGCAGCAGCACTTCGTAGCTTGCCTGCGGGCATTGCTGGTTAAGAAAGCGGGCAATGGCCACGTCCAGATCGCGCAGCAAATTGTTGTCGCGCAGTAGGAGAAGAGCGTCTTCCCAGGTGAGGGCGGAGAACAGGTCAGTTTGCATGGGTAGCCCTCCGGGAAGAGCAGCTACGAGCTACTAGCTGCGAGCTGCTAGATGAAAACCTGAGAAAACAGGGGGCATACAACAAAGCGTGTTGCAGTGATTCAACAATGTTGTTTCGCGAGCACGACCGTCCCCCTAAAGATTGCCTATCTCGCGTCTCGTAGCTAGTCGCTCGCAGCTCATAGCTCATATCTTTCCCCCAAACATCGCATCCAGCGCTTCAATCAACCCGGTCGCCGGTCGATCAAACACGGTGCCTGCCGCCGGGCCTTGCAAGCCCCGCAGGAACACATAGACGGCGCCGCCAAGGTGCTGGTCAGGATCGTAATCCTGCAGGCGGCTTTTCAGCAGGCGGTGCAGGGCCAGCAGGTAGAGTACGTATTGCACTTCGTAGCGTTTTTCCAGCACGGCGTCGGTCATGGCGTCCAGGGTGTAGGCGCTGTCATCCACGCCCAGCCAGTTGGATTTGTAGTCGAGCACGTAGTACTTGCCGTCGTGTTCGAACACCAGATCGATAAAGCCCTTGAGCATGCCGTTCAGGGTATCGGCTTCCAGTCGCGGGCGCGGGTGCTGCGGGTGGATGTGCTGGCGGATCAGGGTGTCCATCTCGGCCACTTTCACCTGGTGGGCGGGGAATACAAATTCCAGTTCCGGCACATAGGTGTGCAAGGTGTTGAGGGCGATCTTGTCGCTCTCAAGCGGCAGGGCGGTGGTGACTGCCTGCTTCCACCAGTGACGGATCACGGCCATGAAATCCTGCCAGCCCCGGGCCTGCAGTTTTTCTTCCACGCTGGTTTCAAACTCGGCCGGGTCAGCCAGGGTCTGTTCGAAGCCCTGGTTGGCCGCCTGTTCGAGAATGTCGTGGAGCAGGGTGCCCGGTGCGGCACCACGGGGGAAGGCGTGGATGGTATCCGCTAACGGTTCCGCATCATCGACGAGGGTGTCGTCCTGCTGCTCGGCCAGTTGATCGCCGCGCGGGTCGGCCGGGGCCAGGGTTTCCTGTACCTGTTTGAGGGCACTGTAGCTGGCAATCCACCAGGGTTGCCGTTGTCGTGCCGCAGGAATCAGCGGCGTGCGCAGGGTCCGTGATTCCGCTTTGGGTTGATAGCATTCCGGGTTGCTGTCCGGCGCGTTGATAATGGTGACCGCATCATGGGCTACCGGTGCCAGCGCGGCACGCAGGCCGTCGTTGGCCACGCCGTTACCGAACAGCAAACGGCCGATGGCGCTTTTCTCCAGTTGATTCTGTTTGCCGCGGCCCTTGATGTAGGGCGCGATCCCCAGGGTGCAGGTGTGGCAGGCACGCGTCAGGGCCACGTAGAGCAGACGCATGTCTTCGGCGAGTCGTTCGTGGTCCGCCTTGTTTTCCACCGTGTCGTCCGGTTCCAGCGACACATTGAGATGATCGTTTTCATGGTAGCGCAGCGGCGGCTTGTTCTTGTCCGCCGGGCGGAAGCTGCAGATAAAGGGCAGATACACCAGCGGGTATTCCAGGCCCTTGGACTTGTGGATGGTGATCACCTTGACCCGGTCGTCGTCACTTTCCAGTCGCAGGATACTTTCCTTGCTGCTGCCACGGCCTTCTTCAACTGTGTCTTCCAGATAACGAATCAATGATTGTTCGCCGTCCAGCTGGGTGGCGGCCTGCTGCAGCAGCTCTGCCAGATGCAGCAGGTTGGTCAGGGCCCGTTCGCCGTCCAGGCTCTGGCTGAGCCGGGCGGGCACATGAAAATCCATCAGCAGGCTGCGCAGCATGGGCAGCACGCCCTGGCTCTGCCATTGATGGCGATAGCCGTGAAACTGCTCCACGGTTTCTTCCCAGCGCACTTCATCCTGATTGAGGGCATCCAGTTCCGCGTAGGCCAGATCCAGCACTGCGCAGGCCAGGGCGCTGCGCACCCGGGTGTCGGATTCCGGGGTGGCGCAGGCGTGCAATATCAGCAGCAGGTCATGGGCTTCCGGCTGGGCAAACACGGAATCCTGGTCAGACAGATAGACGCTGCGCACCTGCCGTTCCATCAGCGCATCGCGGATGGCTTTGGCCTCGGTGCGATCGCGTACCAGGATGGCAATGTCGTTGGGATGCAGGGGCCGGAAGCTGTCGCCTTTCTGGAAGCCGGTAACGCCTTTAACGGCACCGTTAAGCAGATGGGCAATTTCGCTGGCGCAGCGTGCGGCCTGCTCGTCCCGGTATTGGCCGGCGCTGACTGGTTTTTCCTGCTCGTCTACCCACAGGGTAATGCCGGATTTTTCGTTGCTGTCGACTAACAGAACGTCTTTGCGACCGTTGGCCTTTACTGCTTCAAAGGGAATGGCGTTGTCCATCATGAACACATCGCCAAAGGTATTCTGGCTGTAGCCGAACAGATGGTTCACCGCGCTGACCATGGCGTCGGCGCTGCGGAAGTTTTTATCCAGGGTGTAGTGGTTGCCGGCGGTGGCCCGGCGGGCTTTCAGGTAGGTAAAGACGTCGGCACCGCGGAACGCATAGATGGCCTGCTTGGGATCGCCGATCATGAACCAGCCGGTGCCTTCCTGCCCTTCATAAAGCGCGGAAAAAATGCCGTACTGGGTCGGGTCGGTATCCTGGAATTCGTCGATCAGTGCCACCGGAAACTGGTCGCGGATAACCTGGGCCAGGCGTTCGCCGTTGCCGCCTTTCAAGGCATCGTGCAGGCGGCTGAGCATGTCGTCGAAGCCCATGGTGGCGGTCTGGCGACGGACCTGATCCACCCGTCGGTCGATCCAGGCGGCGGCATGGGCGAGCAGGTCGGTGCGGGGCAACTGTGTATTTGCCCGCCCTTCCATGACCGCGTCCAGCTGCTGGCAGAAGGCAAAGTCCGGCCGATGCGCCTGGCCGGCCTTGGTGAGTTTCATGCCTTCATGGGAAAACTTTGCCAGGGTGTCGTAGGCCTTGTCGTTAAGCCGTTCGCCATTGGCGTAGCGCTGCAGGGTTTGCAGCATGCCGGGCAGGCTGGTGGTGCGGTAGCTGTTGCCGTTGAGCCATTTGTTATCGCGGGCGGCGCGCACCCATTCGAGAAAGTCCGGCAGTTCGGCGGCCAGTTGCCGGCGGGCGTGTTGATCCTTGTCCGCCTGGGGGCCGGTTTGCGTGAGCCAGTGTGTGACGCTTTGCGGTAACGCTTCCGGGTCAGCTTCTTTCAGGCCGAGCAGGGGACGGCAGGCGTCCAGCAGGGCATCCGGGTTGCCCAGGTTGTCGCTTTGCAGGGCATTGGCGGCGCTCACCGGGAAATCGGCAATCACCGAGCGCCAGTAATCCCGCGCTGCCATCTGCTGTTCGTCGCTGGCGTCTTCCTGCAATTCCAGGCTGAACAGGCTGCCGGAATCGAAGGCATGCTGTTTGAGCATGCGATTACAGAAGCCGTGGATGGTGTAGATGGCGGCTTCGTCCATCCACTGGGCGGCGGCATCCAGACGCTGGGCGCAACGGGCCCGGTCGTCCGGGTCGCTATAGTCATTGAGCAATTCAGCCAGCACCGGGTCGTCGGCTTCTGCATTGGCATCGGCAAAGATACGCGCGGCATCGGCCAGGCGGTCGCGGATCCGTTCACGCAGTTCTTCCGTGGCCGCTTCGGTGAAAGTCACCACCAGAATTTCCGGCGGCAACAGCGGGCGCGAAAAAGCATTCTCTTCGCCGTGGCCAAGTACCAGACGCAGGTAGAGAGCGGCCAGGGTAAACGTCTTGCCGGTGCCAGCACTGGCCTCGATCAGCCGGGTGCCGTGCAGTGGGAAGGTAATCGGGAGAGGACGTTCAGTGCTCATACGTCGTCTCCTGGCTCTTGCCACTGTACATGTTGATAGAGCGGGGCATAGAGTTGCTCGGTCCAGTGGGCGAAGGCGCTATTGTCGCCATGGCGGACAGCCAACATAGTGTCGAAGTCGGCCCAGGCCCGGGCAATGGCCGGTTCCTTGTCCTGTTCGCCGGTGTGCATGAATCCGGATTCGAACACCTTGCGGGCCTCGTTGTCGCCGTTGTCTTTTTCTTCCCCTTTCAGCCAGGCAAAGGCGGTGGCGCAGGCGATGGGTAACGGTTCGCACAGGGCCTGTTGCCAGGCATGGCCCAGTTGATCCAGGCAGTACTGGGCGTCGCTGCGGTTCAGGGGCGGCAGGGTGATGCGGCCATCCTGCCCTTGAATGTGGGTGGTCAGCGGATGCCCGGCGGCGCAGGCGGCCAAGTGCAGGGTCCAGTCCCGGGTGAGTTTGTCGAAGCGCTCTTTCAGCTTGCCGGTGTGCAGGACCAGACGCTGGCTATTCGCTGCAGAGCCGCGCACATCCGTAAGCCAGTCTTCGATCTGCAGGGGGCCGGCGCTGAGGCGAATTTCCTGTTGCGGTTGCGGCGCGCCGCTCTCGGCCAGCAGGGCAAAATAGTGTTCCAGTGGCTGCGACAGGGGCATCAGCAGGCTGTCACGGCTGCCTTCATCGAAGGGGGCCAGGGGCAGATCGCCGCTGCCGGCCAGACGATCCATGGCCTCGGTCATGGCCTCGCCAGCATGTTCCGGGCCAGCGCGCAGGGCGTCGCTGAGCAACTGGTCCTGCAGCTGGAAACGTTGCAGGCCATCGAAGGAAAAGGGCTCGCTGTCGTCCAGTACCTGGCGTTGCTGTTTCAGGCGGGCCTTCAGCCGTTGCTCGAAAAAGTGCGCCACCGGTTGCTTGAGAAAACGGCCCAGGGCGGCGCAGGTAATTGGCTCGTCGCTGTCCAGTGGCGGTAGCGGTTGGTCGTTGCTGACAGCGGGCGCCTGGCCATCGTGGAGGGCGCGCCATTCGTTGGCATAGGTGTGTAGCGAATCGCTGGCCGCATCCTGGTGGGTGTGGAAGAAGTAGCGGGCGCTGAACGGTTGCAGCGGATGGGCCACGGTGAGCGCATCCACCGGTTCGCCCTCGTCGGTGTGCCAGCGCTGGTTAATGTGGTCACGCAGTTGCGCCACCAGCACCGAGGGTGGGCGCTCGCTGTTGTCGCGCACGTTGCGGCCGGTCCAGCTGATGTAGAGGCTGTCGCGGGCGCTGAGCAGGGCTTCCAGAAACAGGTAGCGGTCGTCGTCCCGGCGGGAACGATCCCCCGGGCGATAGTTACCCCATTGCCGCATCAGATCGAAATCCATGGGCTGCTGTTGACGGGGGTAGTCACCGTCCTTCATGCCCAGCAGGCAGACATGGCGAAAGGGAATGGCGCGCATGGGCATCAGGGTGCAGACGTTGATGCGCCCGGCCATGAATCGTTGCGACAGGCTTTCCGCGTTGAGGGCATCGAGCAGGGGGCGGCGGGCCACGGTAAGTGGCAGGGAGCTGTCGAAATCGGCTTCGGCGCAGGCGGCCAGCCAATCGTTGAGGGCGTCGCGCAGGCCCGCATCCAGGGTCTGGTCGGTTTCGTCCACCGGGGCGAACAGGTCGTCCAGTAACCGGGTGAAGCGTTGTTGCCACTCCCGGGCGCTGGCGTCCTGACGGGACTGTTGCCAGTGGTGTTCCAGGGTATCGAGCAGCCGCGACAGGCGCCCGGCCAGCTCCGCGCCCAGGCCGGCCACTTCGTCCAGGGGCTCGATGTCCATCCAGGCCGGGCCGTCGCCGAGCAGGTAGCCGGCCAGCATCCGTTTCAGGCCGAAGGCCCAGCTGTTCTGTTCGAAGCCGGGCACGTCCAGGGTCTTGCGTTGCTGGCTGTTCAGGCCCCAGCGAATGCGCGCCTGGTCGATCCAGCGGGCCAGTTGCGGCAGGTCGCCTTCGTCGATGCCGAAGCGTTCGCGCACGGCGGGCACATCCAGCAGATCGAGTATGTCGGTGGCAGTGAAACGCCACTGGGGAAGGTGCAGCAGGGATTCCACCGCCTGGGCCAGAGGGGACGCGGCACCGGCACTACGGTCGCTGAGGGTGTAGGGCAGATAGCGGGGATCGTCCCGGTCCAGTCGGCCGAACACCGCATCAATGTGCGGTGCATAGGCTTCGATGTCCGGCACCATCACGATTACGTCCCGGGGCTGCAGGTTCGGGTCGTTGCTGAACCGATCCAGTAATTCATCCTGCAGAATTTCCACTTCCCGCTGGGCGCTGTGACCGATGCGGAAATGCAGGGAGCTGTCCACTTCCAGGGGTGGACGTTGGTCCGGCGCCGGCAGGGGTTCCAGATCAAGAATGTCCTGCTGCAGGTGTTGCAACAGGGTTTGCGGTTCGCGGTTTTCAAACAGATCGATCTGGTTCTGGAAGTCGCTGCGATAACTGTCCGGATCGTCGTGATCGTAGAGCAGGCCGATAAAGTCCCGGCCCTGTTTGCCCCAGGCGGCCAGCAGCGGATTAACGCGGTTTTCCGGCAGGGCGGTCAGGTGGCGTTTGCGGTTGTCCAGTTGGCGGCGCAGCAGTTGTTTGTCTTCGACAATATCTGCCCAGTAATGCTGGCAGGGGTTCTGTACCAGCATCAGGATTTGGCAGTGCTGACTCAGCGCGGCCAGGGCTTCCAGGGCCTGCTGGGGCAGGGCGCTGATACCGAAGATGATCAGGCGGCGGGGCAGGCCCGGCGGTGGCGTGCCCTGTAGCTGTTGTTGAGTGAGTGTGGCGATAAAATCCCGGTGGATGGCGCTGCGGCTGAGGCCCTGTTTGCTGTCATCCATGTCCGCCAGCAGGGCGCGCCACAGATGCGCCTGCCACAGCTGGCTGCTGGGAAACTCATCAAAAGCGTCGCGATCCTGGGCCGTGCGCAGACGGTCGTTGCCGTTTTCCCAGTCCGCCAGCCAGTCCGCCCGATAGACCTGATAGGCATCGAACAGATCCGCCAGCCGCTCGGCCAGCTGATGGCGTTTGCGACCGTCCACATCGTCGGCGAGAAAGTGCCGCAATGGGCCGAAGTGGTCGTTATTCAGCAAGGTAGGCAGCAGACGGTAGAGCCGCCATAGCAAGCGGGATTTATCGAAGGGGGAGGTGCGCGGCACCTGGCTTTCGCCGAGCACGGTGCGATAGGCGCTCCACAAAAAACGGGCGGGCATCTGAAACTGGAAGCCGGCGCTGATTCCCAGGGCATCCGCCAGTTGCAGTTTCAGCCACTGGGCCATGCCATTGGATTGCACCAGGAAGGTTTCCGTTTCCAGCGGTGACAGCGGCTCACGCTGCAGCCAGTCGGCCACCAGCTCGGTGAGGGTTTCCAGACGGTTGCCGTGCAGCACCATCAGCCCGTTTTGCATGGACATTCCTTGCGCGAAATTGCGTTTGTGCGAAAGGGTCTAGCCTAAGGGAGAAGCGCTTGCCGTGCTACAACAGCTAGCCACATGTGGTGCAAAGGAGAGGATGCTAAAGGAGGGGGCGGCCAGATTGTGTTGTGGGGAAATAATTGGGTGGCAGGGGCGAGTAACGAGTTTCGAGTCTCGAAAAGCAAAAACCATTCTTCGGTTGAAGGTTTTGACTTTCGCAACTCGCTCCTCGTCACCCGCTACTGAATCGCTACAGCACGCTCATCCACCAGTTTAGTCGTTCACGCTTTTGCGGTTGCGGTGTTTCCTGTCTTTCTTGCGCTGGCGGGGTATCGGCTTCACTGGCCTGACTGGGCTTGATGCCAAAAGTGGGATAGAGCGATGCTACCAGCAGCACCGCCATGGCCTGATTAAAGGCGCGCAGGCGCCGGCCCCGGTGCAGCCAGTTTTTCAGCACCGCGCCAAACAGGTTCCAGCTGCTGATCAGCGGTAATCCGACGATCAGGAAGGTGCCGGCCACAATGGCCACGCTCAAGGTAAAGTCCTGCGGTTGGGTAAAGGTGGCTACTCCGGTGAGAATCATCATCCAGGCTTTGGGATTGACCCACTGGAACAGGGCGGCCTGCATGAAGGTGAGCGGTTTGGCGTTGTCGCCATCACTTTTCAGCTCGCGGGTGCGCACTAGCTGCCAGGCCAGATACAACAGGTACAAGGCACCGCCCACACGCAGTGCGGTAACGGCCTGCGGGAAGCGGGTTAGTAGCTGACCGAGCCCCAGCGCCACGCACATCAGTATTACCTGACAGCCGATGGCAATGCCCAGAATGTGCGGCAAGGAACGGCGGAAGCCTGCGTTGGCACCGGATGCCATGAGCATCAGGTTGTTGGGGCCGGGGGTGCCGGTCATCACGGCGACAAAGCCGATAAGTGCCACTAACTGTTCCGTCGACATGACGCGATCCTTCTTTTCTGAAGATGGTTCAACAGACTAGATGGACAACGCATGCCAATACAGATATAAGAAAATAATATTGAAGCGGTACAGATTGTAAGAATAGTAATCTGTACTGGTTATTATGCGAAAAACTGTATCGGGTATTTATCTCATGACGTTGTATCAAAGCCTGGCGGATCGTCTGCAGGTCCTGATCCGGGATCAGGTGTACCCGGTGGGCAGTCGCCTGCCCGGGGTGCGGGTGCTGGCGGAGCAGCAACAGGTCAGTGTGTCCACGGCGGTGAATGCCTGCCGGGAGCTGGAGCAGCGTGGTGTGCTGGAAGCCCGTCCGCGATCCGGTTACTACGTGCGCCAGCCGCCGGTGGTGCGCGAGGCCCCCGGGTGACCACGGCAAGTCGGCGGCCCCGCCGAATTACCGGTCAGGAGCGGGTGCTGCAGATATTGCAGAGTGTGAATAACCCGTCGGTGGTGAACCTGGGAGCGGCGGTGCCGGCGCCGGAATATATGCCGGTGGCTACCATGGAAAGGATGTTTCACAGCGTGCTGCGTGAGGAGCGACGTCGCTGTGTGGGCTATGCCTTTCCGCCCGGGGCGCCGGAACTGTGTACCCAGGTTGCCCGGCGGCTGGCGGGGTTGCAGTGCGAGGTGAGCCCGGAGGATGTGCTGATTACCAATAGCTGCCAGGAATCCGTGGCCATTGCGCTCAAGCTGACGACCCAACCTGGCGACACCGTGGCGATTGAATCGCCCACCTATTATGGCCTGTTGCAGGTGATCGATTCGCTGGGCCTGAAGGCACTGGAAATTCCCACCGACCCGGTGGAGGGGATTTCCCTGGAAGCCCTGACCCTGGCGTTGGAGCGTTGGAAGGTATCGGCCTGTGTGGTGGTGTCGAATTTTTCCAATCCGCTTGGGGTGAGGCTTTCCGACGCACGCAAACAGGCCCTGTTGGCGCTGTTGTCGAAGCACAAGGTGCCGCTGGTGGAAGATGATATCTACGGGGATCTGCCGCTAAGCGGCCCCCGGCCCCGCCCGGTGAAGAGCTGGGACAAAAATGGTTTGGTGTATTACTGTTCGTCTTCGTCAAAAACCCTCTCTGCAGGTTTGCGGGTGGGGTGGCTGGTGGCGCCGGAGCGTCATCGGGAAAAGGCCCAGCATCTGCAATTCATCAATACGGTATCGGTGGCCACACCCTCACAGCTGGTGCTGGCACGCTATCTGGAACGCGGCCATTACGACCGGTTTCTGCGCCAGCTGTGCGGTGAGCATGCGCGGGGTGTGGCAAGAATGACCGAGCGGGTGACGCAGTTGTTTCCGCAACAGACCCGGGTGAGCCGGCCTGCGGGAGGGTTCGTGTTGTGGGTGGAATTGCCGGGTGAGGTGGATACCACCGAGCTGATGGAAAAGGCTCTGGAAGCCGGGGTGAGTTTTGCGCCCGGCTCGTTATTTTCCGCCTCCGGAAAATTCGCCAATTGCCTGCGGCTCAATTGTGCCGTGAAGTGGGATAACCGGGTGGAGCAGGCGCTGGTGAGGCTGTCGCGGTTGTTGTAGCGGCGGAATGGAAGGTTGCTTTTAGCTACGAGCTACGAGCTACGAGCTACGAGCTACGAGCTACGAGAAGCTAAAACTGGTTTTGCATTTCGCTTTTTTTCAACTCGCAACTCGCGACCAAGGTTTTTATGCCCTCGGCGATGTCGCTTGGGCTTGGCTTACATCATCACCGAGCCAAGCACTTCGCGCTTGTCGTCCTGCACTTTGATGACCTTCCCGTCCTGTTTGATCAGGGTGTAGCTTTCCTCAGCGGCCACCACGGTGATGGAGCCGTCTGCGTGGTAGGTCAGTTCGGCTTCATTGCCCAACCCGTCGGTCACGGTTTCGGTTGTCCCTGCGACCTTGGCGCCTTCCTTGCTGATCGGGTTGGTGCCAGTCCAGAACTCGATGGAGTTAAAAATGATGATGTCGCCCAGCAACGACAGGCCGTAAACCGGCACCCACCAGAACACAAAAGAGATGCCCTGGTTGACGAATTTGTTGTTGGTGGCGGTGGCATTCCAGTCCTGGACGGTATCGAACAGGGCGTTCTGACCAAGACAACCGGTCAGCAGAGCGGCAGCAGATGCACTGGCGAGAATTTTCTTCATCGGACTCTCCTTGAGTTGGGTGAATTCATTATTGCTGTCATTCAGCGGTAAGGGGAAGCAGAGCACTGAATAGTGAATAATTAATAGTTAATAACGACGCGGTTGGAGTGTCGTGCTGTTGTAAACGCAGAGGCCGCGCCCGGACTCCGGGCGCGGCCTCTTGCATTTCAAAATCAACAACGCGCTCTCGCGCCGTTATTAACTATTCACTATTAATTATTAACTAGATTTACTCGCTTTCCATCTCCGCCAGCTCGTCTTCAAAGAAAAACTTGTCTTCGCCGAAGGCCGGTTCCAGATGGTTGAGCCAGGTGGCTTCCTCGTTGTACTTGGCGAAGAAGGGGCGCTGTACCCAGTCGTGGTTACGGCCCTGGATGAAACGCAGGGCGAAGACTTTCTCGCCGTTGATTTCGGTCACGCCCTGGATTTCCACCTTGCCCGGGTGGCTGGACATGCTCGGGCCTCGCGCGGTGCGGGCGATGCCGGAGACCTGTTTCATGGCGTCGCGGTAGATTTCCCAGGCCTTGGCCAGGGGCACTTCAAAGTAATGGCGGGCGCCGGTGTCACGCTCCACAAACATGTAGTAGGGGATGATGCCCAGCTCGACCTGGGTCTGCCACAGGCGCGCCCAGTCGTCGGCGTTGTCGTTGATGTGTGCCAGCAGCGGGCCCTGGGCGCGGATCACGGCGCCGGTGGCGCGTACCCGGCGTACGGCTTCCCGGGCGATGTCCGTTTCCAGTTCCTGCCAGTGGTTGTAGTGCGCCATCAGTGCCAGGTGTTTGCCGCTGGCGATCACTTCCTCGAACAGGTCCAGCAGGTCCTGGGCGTCGGCATCGGACACCACGCGTTGTGGCCAGAAGGTGAGTGCCTTGGAGCCGATGCGGATGGTGCGGATCTGTTCCAGTTCCAGCAGCGGTTCGATGTGGGCGCGCAGGTTCTTGGTCTTCATGACCAGCGGGTCGCCGCCGGTGATCAGCACATCGGTGATTTCCGGGTGGGCCTGGATGTACTTCTTGAGCTGGCCGGCTTCCTTGGTGGCGATTTTCAGATCGTTGTCACCGATGAATTGGGCCCAGCGGAAGCAGAAGGTGCAGTAGCTGTGACACACTTGACCCTGGCTGGGGAAAAACAGCACGGTCTCATTGTACTTGTGCTGAACGCCATCGATCTTCTCGCCGTCCACTTCCGGCATGTTGTGTTCCATCTGCCCGGCGGGGTGCGGGTTCAGGGCGTCACGGACCTCGGCGATGGCGGCCTTGATCTCGGCCTTGTCGCCGCCGCGCATGGCCTCGGCCACCTTGTCGAAGTGTTCCGGGGCCAGCATGCCTTTCTGCGGGAAGGTGAGCTGGTAGATGGGATCGTTGGGTACGTTGTCCCAGTTGATCAACTCATTGATGACGTACTCATTGACCCGAAACGGCAGCACATTGGCGACCACATCCATGGCAAAGCGGGTCTCGTCGTCCAGGCGTTTGAGCGGCTCGATCTTGTCGAGCTGGCGGGCCGTGTAGACCTTGAACCGGCGGGGTTCGTCGTAACCATGTTCAAAAGATTGAGCCAGCTTGTCGGTGCTCTCGCGAGTGTCCTGGTGCAGCGGAATAACCGTATTGGTTTCGGGCATGGTATCGCTCCTCATCATGCGCCGGCATGACGATAACGCCGTCAACACCGGTACACTGGTTGCCTAAACCAGCGGAATTAGTCGTTACTACTGATGGCCAGCGGCGGCTGGCGCTGAGTTGGACCTGTTTGGCCCGTTTAACGTGCGTCGGCGAGGCGACGCAGAGGACTTGGAACGGATCGCCCCCCAGCCTGATCGGGGAGGAGAGTGGTCATTTTCTGCACGCTGTTTAATAGGCGCCAGCCGACCAGTGTTCCAAAAGAGAGCGTATTCTAGGGAAGCGGCGCGCAAAGCGCAAAGCCCGGCGGACGCGGGGCCCGCCGGTTATGCTATCGTTGGGCGGATACCCGTTTCAGGGACGGAGCTGAATGCCTTTAGATGTCACTTACTGGACCGCTGAAATCGACGCATTATTGACGATGCTGGACCCTTATTGGCCCTATGTGGCGGCGGCTATCAGTATCGGTTTGGCGGTGACGGTGACGGTGCATGTCGCTCAGAATAAACGCGATGCCCGTGCCGCAGCGGCCTGGACCGGGCTGGTCTGGCTGGTGCCGGTGTTGGGCGCGCTGCTCTATTACATGCTGGGGGTCAATCGCATTCGCCGGCGGGCACGCCAGCTTACCGGTGGCCTGATTGACAGCAATGATGGCTGGCGCATCGCGGCCGAGCCGGAACCGGACCTGAAACACCTGAAAATTCTCAGCCGCCTGGTGGGGCGGTTGACCCACTTGCCACTCACCGATGGCAACCGTATTACCCTGCTGGATGCCCCCAGCGCCTACCAGTCCATGTTAGATGCCATCGACAATGCCAATGAAAGCATTTATCTGGCGAGCTATATTTTCGGCAACGATGCCGCCGGCAAACCGCTGGCTGATGCGCTCTGCGCAGCAGTGGCTCGCGGCGTCAAGGTACGGGTGTTGGTGGACGGCGTCGGCGCTCTGTATTCCCTGCCATCGGTGGTCTGGCGCCTGCGCCGTGGCAAGGTGCCGGTGGAACGTTTTCTGTATTCCCTGGCCCCTTGGCGCATGCCGTATCTGAATCTGCGCAATCACCGCAAATTCATGGTGGTTGACCGCCGTTATGGCTTTACCGGTGGCATGAACATCCGGGCCGGTTATATACAGCAGCCGCCGAAAATTACCGATTTACATGCCCGTATTGAAGGGCCGGTGGTAGGGCAGTTATTGCGCAGCTTTGCCGCAGACTGGTATTTCACCAGTGGCGAGTTGCTGGACACCAGTTACCGTGGTCCGGCCTGGCTGGGCAATGTGCAGTCGCGGGGCATCAGCGCCGGGCCGGACGCGGATTTCGACAAGCGCCGCATGACGCTGCTGGCGGCTATTGGCAGCGCCGAATCCCGTATTCGCATCGTCACCCCGTATTTTGTACCCGACCTGACCTTGCTGGCGACATTGCAACTGGCGTTGCTGAAAGGGGTGCGGGTACAAATTGTGATTCCTCGCAAAAACAACCTGCGGCTGGTTCATTGGGCCAGTCTGCATGCCTTGCACTGGCTGGTATCGGAGGGGGCTGAGTTGTACCTGTCGCCACCGCCTTTCGACCACAGCAAGGTGATGACGGTGGATCAGCACTGGGTCATGTTGGGGTCCGGGAACTGGGATGCCCGCAGTCTGAGATTGAACTTCGAGTTTGATCTGGAATGTTATGGGGAGGAGCTGGCGGAGCAGATTGATGACGCGCTGGATCAGCGGATCGCGCTGTCACAGCGGCTTGATCAGGCCGGCTTTCGACAAATGGCGCCTTGGCGGCGGGTGCGCAATGCACTGGCTCATATGATGGAGCCCTATTTATAGCGGCTCGCTGCTTGGTTGCCCAGAGGAGAGGCGGCTATGGCAAAATGCCATTATTTGTGTGGCCTTGATCACGAACTGCCTGTTTGCCGGGATACAATCGTTACTCTCTTGGTTATAAAGTAGCCGCTTAAACAGGCTGTTTAATATCTTGGCGCAGCGAGATAGTTCCAGTACAGCGAAGAGCGCCTGTAGAAAAAACAATAAAGACAGAGCGGTAAAGATAGCGCAATACCGGGAAGGTCGTGCGCCATATTGGTCAGGATGATGATGATAAAAAAACTGACAATCCTGCTGGTGTTATCACTGGTCGCCTTGCCGGCGTTGGGCGAAGAGGGGGAGTGGGTGCTGGTCACCGATCGGGACGCGATTCAGGTGTTTCGCCAGGACGATGATACCTCACGCCTGAAAACTTTCCGGGGCGTGGCCGATTTGCGGGTGAATGACTTCAATGCCATCGGTGCTTTGCTGGATGATTACGACGCCGTTGCTTCGTTTATGCACATGGTGTCGGAAATTCGCGACCTGAAGCGCAATTCCCCCTATCAACGCGACGTCTACGTAACTACCCGCTTGCCGTGGCCGGTGAAAGACCGTGATGCTCCCCTGCGGGTGACCTTCTACCAGGAGCCGGACACGCTGGATCTGGTAATGCCCTTCGCCTTGCATTCAGGTGCTTATCCGGAGCAGGCCGGCTACGTGCGTATGCCGCAGATGGAGGGCTATTACCGCTTTTCGCCGGGCGAACCGGGGAGGGTGAAAGTTACCATTGAGGTGGTGCTGGATCCGGGTGGAGCCTTGCCGGCCTGGTTGGCCAATATCATTCTTCGGGATATTCCCTATTTCTCACTGCGCCGTTTGCAGCGCGTGATCAATCAGCCCCGCTTTCAGGGCATTGCCCACGGCTACTACCAGACGCCGGGCGCCTGGCAGCAATCCGCTGAGGTTCGCGAGCTGGCCGATGCCTCCGGTGAAGCCAAGGCTAGCGCTTCAGGGGTGAACCCGGGCCCATCAGCGCCCAGATAATCAGGCCGATCAGCGGCACAATCAGCACCAGCAGCACCCACAGCACCTTGGCGCCGGTTTCTGCGGATGACTGGATAATCATTACGATGGCGTAGATCGCCACGGCCAGTTGTAACAGTCCCAGTAATTTCATCGAAATTCCCTTTTTATCCGACGCGAGACCTTAATCTAGAGGACTTGGGCGAAGCGGTAAATCACCGGGGTGTAAAACCCGGTCAACTTTCCGGGTGACGGCTGTGCTGGCGGCGTGCCTCGGCCAGCATCAAGCCGCTATAGAGCAGAGCCACCACAGCCAGGCCGGCCCCCAGCATGACAACGCCGGACCAGCCGTGTTCATCGTAGGCGGCGGCAGAGGCCAGTGAGCCGAAGGCGCCGCCCAGGAAATACAGGAACATGTACCCGGAGTTGAGCCGGTTGCGGGCGCTTTCATCCAGCGAAAACACCATGTTCATATTGGTAATGTGAACCGCTTGCAAGGCCAGGTCCAGCAGCACAATACCGGCGAGCAGGGCGATGAGCGACGTGCCGCCCAGCCCCAGCAATCCCCAGGACAGCAGCAGGATGACAATACCGGCGATCGTCAGCCGGTGGCCGTGACCCCGGTCGGCCAGTACGCCGGCGTGGCGAGCAGACAAGGCGCCGGCCGCCCCCGCCAGGCCGAACAGGCCGATGGTGGCATCATTGAAGGACCAGGGTTCAGCGGACAGCAGGAATGCCAGCGACGTCCACAGCACGCTGAACATGGCAAAGCCCAGAAAGCCGAGCACGGAACGTTGGCGGTACACCTTGTGCCGCGCAAACAGCCCGATGATGGAGGTAATCAGCTGGCCATAATGGAGCGAAGCGGGTTGATGGTAGCGGGGCAGCAAGCGCCACAGTGCCAGGGTGTTGAGTAACATCAGCGCAGCGGCAACCCAGTAAACGGTATGCCAGTCGCCCAGGGTGGACAGCGCTCCCGCCACGGTGCGTGCCAGCAGAATGCCCAACAACAGCCCGCTCATCACCGTGCCCACCACCTTGCCGCGGGTTTCCAGGGGCGCCAGTGTGGCCGCAAAAGGAACCAGCACCTGCGCAACCACGGAAAACGCCCCGGTCATGGCGGTGCCTGCCAACAGCATCGGCAACGAACGGGCGCTGGCGCTGACCAGCAAGCCGACCATGGCCAGCAGCATCATGATCACAATCAAGCGGCGGCGCTCGACCAGATCGCCGAGTGGCACCAGCAGGATCAGCCCCACTGCATAGCTGGCCTGGGCGGTGGTCACGATGATGCCGGCCTTGGCATAACTCAGGCTGAGTTGATCTGCGATGGTATGTAGCAGCGGCTGGGCGTAATAGTTGCTGGCGACCACCAGACCGGTAGTGGTCGCCATCAGCAACACGAGAAGCGGGCTGAGTGGCGAAGAGGAGCGCGTGTCGTGGGTCATGCTGAATCCTGGTATCCGTGCGCGGCGAGATAGTGTCCGGCAAAGGGAAAAAGGGAGCCAGAGCAGTTAGTTGATCGGATTGATGCAAAAAGGTGATGCAGGCAATAAGGGAAAGATGGTGCCCCGGAGACGATTCGAACGTCCGACCTAGCGCTTAGGAGGCGCTTGCTCTATCCAACTGAGCTACCGGGGCATGGCTGCTGATTGTAAGGACTTTCAGCGGTGGCGCCAGTTTTCAGGAAACGGGTGGTTGTTTTTTATGCGAGAGGCGATAAGCAGTCGTTCCGTCAGTTGAGTCTCCTGCAGGCTCCACCAGGACCACTTCATGCTTGTTATCGTCTCGGGGGCACAATCTTGTCGAAACTCGTAGCTCGTAGCTCGATTCCCCCCTTCACGTAACGTTTGCGACAAGCCTGCATCCAATTGATAGCATTAAGGAAATTGAAACAGGTGAAATATGCAGGACACCCACGATTTATTGGTGCGAAGCAGCACGGATTTTCCGCCACTGCGTCGCCATGCCACTTCCGTGTTGCAGGTAAACCTGGGTTATCTGTGCAACCTGAGTTGTGTGCACTGCCATGTGAATGCCGGCCCCACCCGCACCGAGCTGATGGACAAGGCCACCATCGATCTGATTCTTCAGGTCATTCGCAAGCGGGATATCAAGGTGATCGACCTGACCGGCGGCGCGCCGGAGATGAACCCCCACTTTCGTTACCTGGTGCGCGAATGCCATGCATTCGGTGTGGAGGTCATCGACCGCTGTAATCTCACCATTCTGCTCGAGCCGGGCTACGAAGATTTGCCTCAGTTTTTGGCTGACCACGACGTGCATGTGGTGGCCTCCCTGCCGTGCTATTCCGAAGAAAACGTGAACAAGCAACGGGGCAAGGGCGTGTTTCAGGGCAGCCTTGAAGCCATTCGCCGCCTGAACGAGAAAGGCTACGGGGACGACAAGGTGCTGGACCTTGTCTATAACCCCACCGGCGCGACGTTGCCGCCTCCACAGGCTGCCCTCGAAGCTGACTACAAGCGTGAATTGATGACGCATTTCGGTTTGCGTTTCAATCATTTGCTGACGATTACCAACATGCCTATCAGTCGTTTCGGTGCGGTGTTGCTGGCCCATGATCAGTTCAACGACTACATGCAGCTGCTGCGTGACAGCTACAATCGCGACACCCTGCCGGCCTTGATGTGCCGCTCCATGGTGAGCGTGGATTACCAGGGCTATCTCTACGATTGTGACTTCAACCAGATGCTGGACATGCCGCAAGGCCACCACGAAGGTCACCAGCATCTGTCGAGCTTGCTGAAAGACGATATTGAGGGCGAGCCGATTTATGTGGCCGACCACTGTTTCGGTTGCACGGCAGGGGCGGGAAGTAGCTGTGGTGGTTCGCTGGAATGAGCCGCATTAGTGTCATCGTACCGGTGCTGAACGAGGCGGATACCCTGGCCGGGTCACTGGCACGACTGCGCGCTGCGCTGCGTGACGGTGACGAATTGATCGTGGCGGATGGCGGCAGTAGCGACTCCAGCATGGATATCGCCCGGCAGCTAGCGGACACGGTGCTGGCCAGCGAGCAGGGGCGCAGCATCCAGATGAATACCGGGGCGGTGTGTGCCAGCGGTGTGTGGCTCTGGTTTGTTCATGCTGATACCGTGCTCGACTCGCGGCATCGCGACGCCCTGAATGGGGTGGCCAGCACCGCTGTGTGGGGGCGGTTCGATGTACGCCTCAGTCGGCCGCGGCCGCTGTTTCGTGTTATCGCCTTGATGATGAACTGGCGCTCCCGTGTTACCGGGATCGCCACCGGCGACCAGGCCCTGTTTGTGCGCCGTGATGTGTTTCGTGAACAGGGCGGGTTTCCCGAGCAGCCATTGATGGAAGATATTGCCCTGTCGCGCCGGTTGCGTGCGCTGGCGCGCCCGGTGTGCCTGCGCCCGCCCTTGACCACCAGCAGCCGCCGCTGGGAGGCCAACGGTCCCTGGCGAACCATCTGGTTGATGTGGAGCCTGCGCTTTCGCTACTGGCGCGGAGCCAGCCCGGAGTCGCTGCACCGCGACTATTACGGGGGAGATGCCAGGTGACCGCCACGCCATTGCTGATTGTTTTCGCCCGTGCCCTTCACCCAGGCCAGGTTAAAACCCGTTTGATCCCTGGTTTCGGTGCCGATGGTGCCTTGCAGATTTATCAGCAGTTACTCTGGCAGACGTTTGCTGCCGCTGAGGCGTTTCCCGGTGATGTGCAGCTGTGGCTCGACAAGCCGGATGCGCAGTTGCAGCAGGAGGCGGCGGCACGGGGCTGGTCCTGTTTTTTGCAGGAGGGTGAGGATCTGGGTGAACGGATGGCCGGGGCATTATCGCGTGGCCTGTCGCTCACTTCCCGGGCTTTACTCATCGGAAGTGATTGCCTGTTGCTGGATCAGTCTTATTTTGAACAGGCGCTGAATGTGCTGGATCACACCCCCGTGGTGTTCGGGGCCAGTGAAGACGGTGGCTATGTACTGCTGGGAAGCAGCCAGGCATCGCTCTGGTCCGCTGGCCGCTTCAGCGGTGTGCGGTTTGGTGGCCCCCACGCGTTACAGGACAGCCGATCCTGTTTTACCCCGGAGCAGACCAGGGTTTTGCCACCCCTGTGGGACGTGGATGAGCCGGAGGATGTGGCGCGGGCCCGCTCATCCGGACTTTTACCGCCCGTCACTTTTTCCTGATTTGACGGGTGCCATGACGGGCTGTGGTTGCTTAAATTTCTACCCTGTAACACAAACAGGCTTTCTGTAGCTGCTATGGTAGCCGCCGTAAAGGATGACGGAGCAGGTTGATGCACGATAGATCGGTCCTCGATGTCGAGGTCGTTTCCGAATTGCAGGATATTATGGGCCAGGATTTCCAGATGCTGGTCGAATCGTTCCAACGCGATGGCGAACAACGCCTGGCCGCGCTGGATCAGGCGTTCGCGCAGGGTGATGCGAATACCCTGCGCAGCCAGGCACACAGTTTCAAGGGCAGCAGCAGCAATCTGGGGGCAACATATGTTGCAGGTCTGTGCATGGATCTGGAAACGCTGGCCTCCAGCGGTGACCTTGCCAGTGCGCCGCCCTTGATTCATTCCCTGAAAGAGCATTTCCTGCAGGCCTGTGCGGCGTTAAACGCCACGTTGGCGTGAAATGGGGCTGGCCAAGGGCGAATTTCAGGCAAAAAAAACCCTCTTCCGAAATTGGGGTGGAAGAGGGGGGTTGTGAGCGCTATTGCTAGCGCCTTGGGGGGATACTGGTTGGCTAGGCGGTGTGCGTAACACCACGTTTTCCATAGAATTAATGCTACCCAGAAGTGTGACGCCGTGCTGTAAAAAGCAGTGAGGAAATGTAAAAGATTGGGCGCCTTTTAGCGTCGGGATGTAGCCCTCTGGGGGCAGGGGGCTGGTGCGGTGGCGCGAGCTTGTAAGAGATCTCTTACAAGGCTGTAGGAAAAAACAGTGTTTTTTCGCTGTTTTTGACCCTTAAAAGCGAGCATCAGAATATTAACTCATTGTTATATTTGAGTTTTTTGGGGTTTGTGTGGTTTTCACCCAGACTTTTAATATTTATTTTACCCACAGAGCAAAATACGGTTGATATAGTGTTTCCGTGCTTCAGGGAATTGAGCACAAGGATTTGCAAGGAATGCAGTACAGGGATGTTGCGGTGAGCGCAAAAGGGTCAGGATGACTCGACGCAAAAAGGGCGGCAGGATGCCGCCCTTTTATTTTGCCTGGAGAAAAGTGATCCGCGCTTATCGGATCAGCTTCTCCCGCTTGTTCGGCACACCGTCCCACTCTTCAGCGTCGTCCGGCGCATCTTTCATTTCGGTAATGTTCGGCCACTTCTCTGCCAGATCCGCGTTGATCTCCAGGAACTCCTGCTGGTCGTCCGGCAGTTCGTCTTCCGAGAAGATCGCGTTAACCGGGCACTCCGGTTCACACAGTGCACAGTCGATACACTCGTCCGGGTGGATGACCAGAAAATTTTCGCCTTCGTAGAAACAGTCTACCGGGCACACTTCCACACAATCGGTGTGTTTGCAGTTAATGCAGTTCTCACCTACTACGAACGTCATATCCTGTCCTCGCCAGGTGTCTTCATTTTGTACAGCGCCAAGAGCTGATTATAGCAGCAACAGGCACGGTCTCGCTTGGGGTGGCGCTAGTCTAGCGATATGCCCAGAGGCAGGCAAACGCAGCGTTGATATAAGGATATAGCGCATGCAGTCAGAAGAGGACACGGGCGGGGGGATGGAGCACCTGCAGGAGCACTTCTCGAGGTGCGAACCCCCGAGTGCCGGTCGAGTTGCGAGAAGCGAGTTTCGAAAGGCAAACCCGAAAACAGGGTAAAGTCTGACGGTTTTCGCTTCTCGTCACCGGGCTTGTCGTGCCACCAACCCAGCGCTGTTCCTGCAGCGCTAAAGCAGTCCTCTCAGCTTGTAGAGTGCCTCCAGCGCCTGCTTCGGCGTCAAATCATCCGGGTCCAGTTCCTTGAGGGCGTGCTCCACGGCACTGGGCTCACTGAACAGGCTGGCCTGGGCCGGCATCGTTGTCGGGGTGCGGGCGGTGGGGATGACCGTGGGCGGTGCATCGTTCACCGTCAGGTTTTGCCCGGCTTCCAGCTCGCGCAGCTTCTCGCCGGCCTGCTGGATCACCCCCGCCGGCACCCCGGCCAGCTGGGCCACCTGCAGGCCGTAACTGCGGCTGGCCGGGCCTTCCTGTACCCGGTGCAGGAACACAATGCGGTTATCGTGTTCGCTGGCAGTCAGGTGGGCGTTGTAAATCCCTGGCAGTTGCTCCGGCAGTTGAGTCAGCTCGAAATAGTGAGTGGCAAACAGGGTAAAGGCCTTCAGGTTGCGGGCCAGGTGCTCGGCCGCCGCCCAGGCCAGGCTCAGGCCATCAAAGGTACTGGTGCCTCGGCCGATTTCGTCCATCAGCACCAGGCTCTGGGCGGTGGCGTTGTTGAGGATGTTGGCGGTTTCGGACATCTCCACCATAAAGGTAGAGCGGCCACCGGCCAGGTCATCGGAGGAGCCGATACGGGTAAAGATGCGGTCCAGGCTGCCGATGCGGGCACTGGCCGCCGGTACGCAGCTGCCCAGGTGGGCGAGCAGGGCAATCAGCGCGGTTTGGCGCATATAGGTGGATTTACCGCCCATGTTCGGGCCGGTGATGATCACCATGCGGCGGGCATCGTCCAGGTGCAGACTATTGGGCACAAAGGCATCGTCCAATACCTGCTCCACCACCGGATGGCGGCCATCCACGATCTCGATGATGGCTTCTTCATCGACCAGTTGCGGGCGCACCCAGTTCAGCGCTTCGGCGCGCTCGGCCAGTGAGGTCAGCACATCCAGCTCGGCCACGGCGGCGGCGCTGCGCTGCAGGGCATGCAGGTCGGCGGCGACTTTTTCCAGCAATGCTTCGTAGAGACGCTTCTCCAGAGCCAGCGCCTTGCTGGACGCGGACAGGGCCTTGTCTTCGAATTCCTTCAGCTCCGGGGTAATAAAGCGCTCGGCATTTTTCAGGGTTTGGCGGCGTTGATAGTCCGCCGGCGCCTGGTCGGATTCCCGGCGTGACAGTTCGATGTAATAGCCGTGCACGCGGTTGTACTTCACCCGCAGGGTGGAAAGCTGGGTGCGCTCGCGCTCGCGGGTTTCAATATCCACGAGAATAGCGCCGGCGTTTTCGCTGATGGAGCGCAGCTCATCCAGCTCTGCGCTGTAGCCGGGGGCAATCACGCCGCCGTCTCGAATCAGCATGGGCGGGTTTTCAATCACCGCAGTGCCCAGTAATTCCACCTGATTCGGAAACTGGCCGATACGCTCGATCAATTCGTAGAAGCAGTCGGCGGCGGGCAAAGTGCCAATCAACGGCGGTAGCGCCTTGAGGCTGGCATGCAAGCGAGTCAGGTCACGGGGACGAGCGGAGCGCAGGGCCACCCGGCCGAGGATCCGCTCCATGTCGCCGATGTCATTAAGCACATCGCGGGCAGATTCGAAACACCAGCCCTGGCGCAGAGCGTCGATCTGGTCCTGTCGCTGGGTGAGGGTGGTGCGGTTACGCAAAGGCTGGTGTACCCAGCGTTTGAGCAGGCGCGCGCCCATGGCGGTTTGGGTGCTGTCGAGTACCCAGGCCAAGGTGTGTTGTTCCTGGCCATCCAGGGTTTCGGTCAATTCCAGATTTCGGCGGGTGGCCGCGTCCATGGCCACCGCGTCGTCAAAGCTTTCCACGGCAAGGCCGGTAATGTGCGGCAGCTCACCGCGCTGGGTCTCCTTGGCATAGCCAAGCAGGGCGCCGGCAGCGGCGACCGCCACGGCGGTTGGCTCACCGAAACCGGCCAGATCCTGTACCTGAAATTGCTGACACAACTGACGGCGGGCGGCGTCTTCGTCAAACTCCCAGCCGGGGCGTTTGCGGGTGCCCGGGCGCTCGGCCCAGCGGCCTGGCAGGCCGTGTTCCTCGCTGAGCAGCAGCTCAGCAGGTGACCACCGCTCCAACAGAGCCTGCAGTTGTTCGGCACCTTCTACCTGGGTGACCACAAATCGCCCGGCGGCCAGGTCCAGGCTGGCGCAGCCGTACTGATTATTGTGATCAAAAACCGCGCACAGAAGATTGTCGCGGCGCTCTTCCAGAAGCGCCTCGTCACTCACGGTGCCTGGGGTAACAATGCGCACCACCTTGCGTTCCACCGGCCCCTTGGCCAGGGCGGGGTCACCAATCTGCTCGGCAATAGCTACCGATTCACCCAGCTTCACCAGCCGCGCCAGGTAGTTCTCAGCCGCATGATAGGGGATCCCTGCCATGGGAATCGGCTTGCCGGCACTCTGGCCGCGTTGGGTCAGGGTAATGTCCAGCAACCGCGCCGCTTTTTGCGCATCCCCAAAAAACAATTCGTAGAAATCCCCCATGCGGTAGAACACCAGCTGGTCCGGGTGCTCGGCCTTGATCGCCAGGTATTGCTGCATCATAGGTGTGTGTGCGGATAAATCGTTGTGCGTCATCTCTGCGTTTCAGCCTGTTTTTTCCTTTTATTTCGCTATAAATTCAAATTGTTAGCGAAATGTGTGATTTCCGGTAGTGTCCGTGGTTGTCCACGGAAATCCACCCCAATCCGCAAAATAAGTGTAGGTTTTAGTGTAGGTTTTCGTGCCGGGCCGACTCCCCGGTGATATACTTCTCAAAACCTACACCAAATCCTTTGCAGGCCAGACGGAGCCTGCGATGCGGGGATTTGCTTGAAACCGTTAGTGTTGGTGGATCAAAGCGATGGAGCATAGCAAACAAGGCAGTAAGCAACTATCGGTCCGTGCCATTGAGGCAATGCGGCCTGGTGACAAGGTTAAAACGGATGGTGCTGAGAACGCGGGACTGCGGGTCAGCTGCGGCTCGTCGGGTCTGAAAACCTTCACTTATCGTTATCTAAGCCCTGAGACGGGAAAGTTGGTTCAGGTCAAGATAGGTAACTTCCCTGGGGTGAAGCTTGCCGAAGCTCGCCTTGAGCTTTCCAAAATGAAGGAGCTCAGGGCAAAAGGGATTTGCCCCAAAGCTGAGCGGGATCGTCAGCTTCAGGCGGAGAAGGAAGCCAAGGCTGCACAGGCGGAGGCTGAGGCCGTTGCTGCCTATACAGTGACGGATCTGGTTGAGCAGTATCTGACAGAGGTGATCGAGGACCGTTCGGTGACTGATCCCAGAACCGGTGAGAAAAAGCGGGTACCGGGCGCCAGAAATCCAAAGGGACAGTGGGAGGTCCGCAGAACCCTGCACAACGATGTCGTCCGGGTGCTTGGGGAGAGACCGGCGGCGGAGGTGAAGCGCAAGGATGTGGTCGACCTGATCAAGGAGATCCTGGATCGAGGGGCCAGGGTCCAGGCTGGAAATGTGCTCAGGGAGTTTATTGCTGCCTATGAGTACGCGATTGGGTTGGAGCGCCTGCCTGACGACTTCCCCAACCCTGCATGGTTGGCCAAGGCGAGTTTGAAGACGGCACGGGTCCGCATGAGCCCGAATAAGGGTAAACGGGTGCTTTCCGATAAAGAGCTGGCCGCTGTCCTGGCCTGGTTGCCGGGGTCGGGCTACTCCCCAACGCAGAAGAGCGTAATGAGATTTGCTCTCTGGACGGGCTGCAGGACGGGGGAGGTGTGCAATGCCGAGTGGAAAGACGTGGATCTTGAGGCGGGAACCTGGCACCTGAAGGATTCAAAGAACGGTGCCGAGCGCTATGTGCAGCTGTCTAGGCAGGCTGTAGAGTTTCTGAGGAATTTGAAGCTGAGTACGGATGAGTACCTGTTTCCATCAACCCGTACCAAGAAACCGATCCAGCAAAAGTCGCTAACGGAGACCAAATGGCACCTAAAGAACCCGGAAAAGGTCAAATATGGTCGGAGTTATACTCCTGCCCAGCTCTGGCTCGACTCCATCCCAGACTGGTCGCCTCATGATCTCCGGCGCACGGTGCGTACTGGATTGGCGCGTATGGGCTGTCCCAGTGAGGTAGCTGAAGCAGTGCTGGGTCATTCTCGCAAGGGAATTGAGGGTACTTATGACTTGCACAGCTATGAGGCTGAGTGCCGGCATTGGCTTCAGCGGTGGGCGGATCATATCTCAGAACTGAGCTGAGCCGGCCTAATTTGATTGATGCTGGGTTGTGGTGTTTCACTTCAGTGTGTTTTTTTTGAGCAGCTCAGTAAGCCCGTAGCGACTGGGAGATCCCATTAATCTGTTGGTATGTTCTGGTGGCTCCAGGGGCACATCTGAGGTTGGCTGGTCCGTTCTGAGGGGCTCTTTGTCTTGATGTTTTGTCGATGTAAGATTGGCTATTCTCTCTTTAAGTTTATGAATTTCCTTGTCTTTATTGAATATTTCCTCCTTGAGGGTTTCAAAGTTCGTGGTGGTTGAGAGATCGAGAGGTCGCCATGTTGTCGGCGACTTCTTGTTGCTCATGAGCTCCTCAGCTTGCTGGACGGCCTTCTCGACAGCTGCTTTCTTGTCATCTTCCGTTTGAAGCCCTTCTTCGATGAGCTTCTCCAGCGTGGCTTTTAGCGTTTCCCCCCTGGCGTTGGCCAGCTTTTTGAGCGACTCGCGAGTGCGTTTGTTCACGCTGACTGAAAGTGTGGAGGTCTCGTTCTTTTGGGTGCATTTAAAGACTCTCCAACGCAGTTTCAATCTACGGATAGCTTCTGCTCGGTCGGCTCCTTCCGGAAGGGCCTGATTAAGATCTGAAATGAGTGAATCAACTCGGCTCTGCCCAACTTCGGTAAATCGTCGTAGCCCCTCATTGTGCAATTCCTGATCAATCCAGTCCTGCCTCTCTTTATGTCCTTTCAGCCATTCTTCAATGGACTGTGGTTGCCTGGCCATGCTCCCTCCCGTTTCTATGTTCGCTTCTTCATCGGCCTTGAATCGAAATGATTGTAACCGGTTAAGAGTACATTTTAACGTTAAAATTAACATTAAAAGGTACTATTTGAAGTTGGCGCTAGAAAAATGAGGGGGGTACTATTGCGAAAAACTAATAGGATTTGAGTGAATTTATGGGGATATGGTTGGTTCCTCTTCAGGCATCCAGTCAGGAATCCAGCAAATTTCGTAAGCAGTATTCTCTGGATCGACTTAGTGCAGCGACCCGTTATTTCTTATGTAGGTTCCTTAAGGGCCATGGAGATGAGGAAGAAGCTCTAAGGCAAAAGGAGGACTATTCTCGGGATTTCTATCAGTCCGACCGATCTGTGAGTCGGGCGATTGAGGAGCTGGTCGGCGCTGGGATCTTACTTGAGAAGAGAACGAAAAGTGGGGTGGGGCGGCCTTCGCTGCGTTTAAGTGTATCGCAAGATTTTTTGGGGGAATTGAGGGCATCAGCGGCTAATGAGGATCCCCTTCATGAACTAAAAATTGAACGTGTGTTCACTGATAGATTCCCTCCCAGAAAGGGTGAGCGGAGGACTCGGTTGAGTCCGGCGAATCGTGTTCTTTTGGCGGTATTGCTTTTGAGTGCGGATAAGAATGGAGCAGTTCAGATTGGGATGGGCAAGCTTGGGAGGGTCGCAGGTCTCAGTGAAGATCAGCTCAAGTCTCAATTCACGAAGCTGGCTGCTGAAGGGTATCTGAGGGCGAGGGTTTCGGGCTTCTCTGGGAGGTGCTTGTTTGGCCGAGTGGCGGGATATGTCTTTCTTAATTTGAGGCACGTAGATCTGGGAGGAGGCGAGGGTGGTCAAATAACGATCATTCAGTGCTTTCCGGGGTTTGGTCAGGCTGTCGAGCTATATCGAGATTCATGGGATGTTCATCGCGACCTAAGAAAATACCGGAATGATAGCTCGCTTTTGGCTGATTACCCTCCATCTCACTATCCCGCCATTAAGAGCGCTATCTCGTTTGAGTCTCGATGGAATGAAGGCTGCAGAAATCAGTGGGATGGTAAGGCGTCAAAAGTGCTGCCTAAGCTGCAACTCGATGGGTACTTTCAGGAGTTGCAGCCTTCACAAGCGGCCTCATATCTGCAGATGAGAATCAATCACTATGCATCATTGCTGTTAACCAATGGGGATTTCGAAAATACTATCTCGGATGACTATCGAGTGAAGTTAGAAGATTCAATCCGTGGCGAGCTTGTTTCGCCAGAGCGGAGTGGGGTTGAGCCAGCGCTGAAAGCATTTCTGACCGCTGTTTGGCAGCAGGTCAAATCTGCTAGAGGCATGATAGATCTGGTGAAGGGAGTCGATAGATGCCTGGTAAGCGAGTTGGAGGAGAAGGGGGCCGAGTACCTCATTCTCCCAATGGAAGCGGTATTGGGGGGTCAGCATGCACTTACCTTGCAGATTTCTACAAAAGAAAAAATAGGCCCCGGAGACGGGAGCTGCTGGGTTATTGATATGCCAGGTCACGATTCGCAACCGGATGTAGTGAATGCCTATGAGGACGTAACGACATCATTCCCGAAACGGGCACCTAGGCACATAGTCAATCGATACCCCAGTGAGCAAGACCTGAGTGAGGAAGAGCAGATAAGCTATGGCTTGAGATTGCGAGGGCACAAATATCCAACCGGGAATGCATAATATTTTTCCAGAGTGGAAAGAGATATTTCCCACCATACTTTTCTTTGAAAACAGTGGCCTGGGGGATGAAAAAGGACCGATTTAACTGTCGGTTATAGATATATAGGGTTTATTGATCCATCCCTAAGAGGGCTAAATACCCAGTAAGAAATTACATACATGCCTGTTCTTGTGTTCAACGACACATAGGACATGGACATGCAAAAGCGACATCCTCACAACCCTAACCTGACTTTGATTGAAGGGACCGAATGGAACGGTCTTCCCCTGCTTCGAAAACACTCCCCATACATTGAGCAGTATCTAGAGCAAATTCTTGAAACCATGAGAAGGTCTGTTGATCGTTACCGAAGAACGACCGCATTACGGATAGACCTACGAATACCTGTCGATTCCATTACTCCAGATTCTGATGTGATTTCCCGTTTCTTTGCCTCTCTGCAAGCCAAGATCAATGCTCACCAGCTTCGTAAGGCGAGGTTCGAACAGAGAGTTCATTCCTGTGAGCTCAGATATATCTGGGTCCGAGAGAGAAATACCGCGCATCACCGGCACTATCATTGCTGCCTATTCCTGAACGGGGACGCCTACCGTCATTTGGGTTCATTCATCAAGCAGGAAGAGCAAGAATCAACTAGGAACATGGCTAACAGAATACGTAGTGCCTGGGCGAGCGCGCTTGGTTACTCTTGGGAGGAGAGTCAGGGGCTCGTCAACTACACGAGGCGTGGGATATACAGGGTTGATGCAAACTCTCCGTCCTTGTGGGGGTCGTATTCTGGGTTATTTAAACGGCTTAGTTATTTTGCGAAAGCTAGGACCAAAGTCTTTGGTAGTGGAAAGAACAATTTTGGTTGTAGTCGGAGGTAGGTAGCGCCAAGTACACCTGCTCATTTTTTACAGCCATGGCTCATCTCATGAGCAGAAGGAGATACCTCATGAGAATCATTCGTTTGAAAGACGTCATGGCAACCACTGGCCTAGGCCGGTCTTCCATCTACAAGTACGCCCAGGATGGCTCGTTCCCGAAGCCGGTGAGCCTGGGAGGGCGTTCATCAGGTTGGGTGCTGGATGAAGTGGAGGAGTGGGTGATCGAGAAGATTGCTCAGAGGGATGAAAAACTGAGAGAGGAGAGAAAATAGGCGTTTTCCGCGATGAGGTCATTCCTGATGATGACGCAGGCGGGGGGCCATGTAAGAAAAAAGAAGGCCTGTGCATCTAAGCAATAGAATGCACAGGCTCTATATTGTGTAGATAGCAACTTCACTCAAGAGAGATAAGCTACTGAAACTCCCATGTCCAAGTGCCGTTATCATCAGTGACAGACACCTCGATGATATTGCAGCCAGGTTCTGCTTTCGCTGTTAGTTTTTGCCCAAACTTGGCCGATGCTGGAAACAAACTGGCTCCTTCATGGAAGGTTTCGGTGGCGGGGTTGTACACCATATTTATATTCAGTTTTCCCAGATCAACCATCTTTGTTTCTTTCAGTGTGAGTTCACGGCCAGCCTTGAAAGATCCATGTCCGCAATTACCTCGGTTGAATACAACGTCATGCACGGTCACTTCGTCTTCCTTGGCAGTAAGATAGACCGTACGTCCGTTTAGTCTGATATCCACCGAGGGGTGGCCTGAACCCGGAGAACCACCGTTGCCGTATATTGCAGGGTCGACATAGTTGCCATCATCATCAATGGTCGCCATCTCAAACCCTTCGAACTGCACAAAATCAATGTGGTTCTTGAGTTCTTGGAGTATTTCCTCGGCGTTCATGCCGTCCAGTTTGGCAAAGTCAGGCTCTATGACATTCCCGTCATGGTCCACATAGCCTCTCAGATAAACATCCCAGAGCTCGAAAAGGAGCTGCGTATCAGTTTCAGGGGGTGCGTTATTGGCGAGCTCAATAAAGCTATCAACATGGTTGTCGGCGTCGAATGTGGTTTCGCCGCAGCCTGATAGCGTGGAAATGACCATGATAAACAGGCCCAGTCTGGCTAGTTTGTACATTTGATTACCTTCTTCGTGTTTTGGAATGAAAGGCCCTGGCCCCGTTTTAGGGTTGGGCCTGTTGAGGGGTTACCGTCGGCAAGCCATGGCTGCTTCTGCGACGCTGGTGTAGAAACGGTTAATGTCACCTTTGCCTTTGCTGAACGCTGCCAGCTCTTGAGGTGAATATTGCTGGGCGAGTTTGTCGTAAGCGCATGCACACATGTCTTCCGGGGCATTTTGCGTGCACCCAAGCATGAACTCGTCTCTTGCCTGGTTTGGCTGACTGTCGGAGCAGGCGGGTAGTAAGGTGACGCTTGAGAGGAAAGCCAACGGCAGCAAGGCGCTTATCCTGCGTCTGGGGTTATAGAACAAGGCCTGCCCCCAAGGCTGTTCCTAGGAATACCCCGATGGATTGAGGCCCAATCATCCAGAAAAGCTTTGTCTTGAGGAGTGCTCCGAAGCCGCCGCTGGTGAACATCATGTCGGGCCTGGCGAAGCGTCTGATGGCGTCACCCAGCATGGCGCCCGTTATGCCACCGATAAGCCCTGTAATAGTGGCGAGAAGTTTTAGGCCCATCCCAGCAGCAGCAATCTCAGGTGTGCGGTTGTTGCTGAGTAGAACGAATACGATGACTAGCGAGACGATCCCCCACCCAATGGCGGATTTATATACGCCGCTGGTTCCTTCTGGTTCTTCGGAATGGTTGTGCCCTTCAAAGTTTTCCACGGTCTTTCTCCTTATTGGGTTTGATCTTGCTGGGGAGCGATTAAGGCAAGTCTCCCCATTTGCCATGGGTGGCCAACACTTAAAGAAGCATGGCAGGCTGGTTTGTAGGTTCTTATGGGTTGCACAAAGGTATAAATAACCTTTATACAGGTCGAAGTGTCTTGTATGGTGCGTGGATGGTCAACCCCTGAGTAGCCACTCTCTCCGGTGTATATCGGAGGGGCATGCGAGTGGATATCCAGAAGGCATTTGGTAAGGCGGTTAAGCTGCGTCGGACGGAATTGGATTTAAGCCAAGAGGAACTGGCAGATGCGTCCACATTGGCACGCTCTTTTGTTTCCGGAGTTGAGCGGGGTGAGTCCAATGCTTCTACAGCCTCTGTCTGGAAACTTGCTCAAGCGCTCAAGTGCATGCCGTCGGATTTATGGTTGTCAGCGGAAAGGATTTACCTAGCAGCTCAGTAGACAGGTAAGAACCCTAATCCCACTTCATTGCTTGGCTAATCTGGATCTCAGGTTAGAGGGATCAACAGCATTGCCAGACACTGCGGGTTTCTCCTCTGGGATGAACTCCTCCACTACCTGCAGCCCCTCATCTTCCGCATACTCGAACTGAGCATTCATCAGACCCGCCTGAGCGACCTTATCCAGCTCGGCTTGGCTGATTCCTAGAGTCCCGCGCCCCTTCGCTTCTTCCCGAGCATGGGTGACGGCCTCTTTCATGTCCTGATCCGCTCTGAGGGTGAGATCCACATAGTAGATCGGTGCCCGATGGCTCTGGGTGGTGCTCTTGCCCCGCAGCTTGAGCTCCAGCGGTAGCGTGGCCAGGTTGCCGCCACTGATGGCGTGGAAGTAACGCAGGCGAGCGGCGAGGGTGCGGATGCTGTTGTAGCCGGTGGTGCGGAACACAAAACAGCCCAGCTCATCATCATCGCCGATCTGGACGTACAACCGGCCATAGGGCTTACACAGCCCATGGCTGCCGTAGTCACACAAATCGGGTGACGGACAGGGCAGGGACTCCAGACCCTTGTCGGTATGCCGGCGGCAGGCCTCCCCATCTCCGGCACACAGCGGTCTGCCACTTTTGCGCTCGAAGAAGGTGTACTCGGCCCTTAGGTTCAGGTCCGGGTCATTGAAGGGCAGGGTAATGGGAATGCTGCGCAGCTTGCTACCCTGGGTTTCCTTGCGCATGGCCTCATCGAGCGGGTGAGGTAGCCATCCTTCTTTAGTTTGGATCTGGGTGGTGATGGTGAATTGATCGTCTTTCTCCGGCAGACGCTTGCCGTTCTTTTCCACCACCCGGCCAATACTGATACGGCCGATCACGGGAGGGGTAATCGCGAGTCCTTTGATCATGAGATTCTCCTGATAGCAGACACAAACATGTAGCCGGGCTTGGCCCGGCTGTTATGCCGATTAAGGGTTGGGTTAGGGGTTGGGGCGCACCAGGAACCGGCGACTGCCTGCCTTATGCTTGGGGTAGTGCTTGAGCAGATCCGGCTGATCCTGCAGCAGAGCTTTACTGTCCAGGCTGGTGGAGTCCTTGCTACGCTTCCAGGTCACGGAGCCCTCGGTGAAGGTGGCCTTGCTGGCCAGCCCCATGGTCTGCTGGATACGTTGCTTGAGCGTGGATTCCCGGTCGGTCAGTCGGCCCAAGGTGTCCCGCAGATCCAGCAGTTCATTGAAGTCGCCTTCCATGGCCGGGTTATCCGTGAGATCCACGGTTTCCCCTTTATCCTGGGGGTAGAGGGCTTGCAGAGCGTTCCCGGCAGAGTCAGAGCCATCCGGATCCGGTGGGGTATCCGCTTCTACCCTTTGCCAGAACTCTCGCTCCAGCTCGTACAGGTGCGCGATCAGCGCTTCATCCCGCTCGATGCGATGAATCTGCAACTCCTGCCCACAGATCAGCACGGCCACATCGGCAGCCCGCTTGCCGGTGACGGCCAGCTGATGCTGCACTTGGCACTGGATGTACTCGGGAACACCGTCCGCCCACAGCTTGGCTCCGTATTGCCCTGTGGTCTTGCATTCGAGTATCTGCACATCGTCATTACCGACCACAGCGTAATCCAGGTTGGCGAGCATCCAGGGCTTGTCGTCATCTGGGTGCTGTAGCACGGCATTCACCCGCCGTACCTTGTTGCCGGTGATCTTGGCGTAAGCCTCGGCCACCTTCGGCTCCAACAGGGTGCCCCAGTACAGGGGGGATTGAATGTCATCAGGATCAGGGGCGGGTAACAGACCATCCCGTCCGGTTTTGATCATCCACAGTTCCAGAGGGGACTGGTACGGGCTGATACCTACCGCCGCAGCGGCATCACTGGCACCGATGCCCTGCTTACGGATCTTCAGCCAGTCTTCGCGGTTCATGCGTTTGGTCGACACCAGGCGCAGGGCTGGGCGCTGGCCGGGTGTCGTGCTTTTCGGTTGTGCCATGAGAATGCTCCAGACAAAGAAAAGCCCCGGCACAGTGGCCGGGGCTAGGGGTAAGGAATGAAAGGTAAATGAGGGTGATGGTGAAATGGCATTATGCGGCTCGACCTGAAGAGGAAGGGCCTTCCTCGCCAATCTCGAAGAAGTCATTCACCAACGCCTCAATGTAACGCTCCGCTTCTTTATTGCTGGGCAGGTGGCCGTGAGTCAGTAATTGCTCACCCAGCCACTCGCCAAGTTCGCTGACCACTTCGTACTCGAAGACGCCAGGACGACCACGGGGTTCGAACCAGATGTGGGAGACCGTCTGCCAGAGCGGTTCCAGGTACTCGCAGGTGGCGATGATCAACTCGATGCAACCGCTGTCCCAGGTCTCCAGGATACGACGAGTCCGGCCCGGATCGCCGGGATGGCACATCAAGCCTTCATGTAGAAACGCGCCCCACACCGCTGACAATTCAGCAGGCATAGGGCGACAGTCCCATACCGCCAACAGGCGGTAGAGCCATTTCAGATTCATGGTGTTCTCCAGGTTTTCTTTTAAAAGGAGGTAGAGAGAGGGGGGGGAGCGGTCAGAGTGCATCAGGCGACCAGAAGAGAGGTTTGCTCCAGAGCCCGTTGCTTGATCTGGGCACCCTTGCCGAACCAGGCAGAGTCCAGCCGGTTGTCTGTACTGCGAGCGCGGCGCTCGTGGTCCACGAACTCGGTGACCGCATTGAGCAGGCCATAGGCCGTGTTCTTGGCGGACGCTAACTCTGATCCGCGACCTGCACCGTCATACAGAGCCATGGCTTTCTTCATGGCCTGCTCGTTGGCCTTCACCGGCATACCGGGTGGCTGATAGCCGGTATCTGTGAAAATGGTCTGCATGACCTTCTCGGCGGTCTTGCGGGTGATGCGCCGTTTGCTCAGGGCTTTCAGGCGGTACATGAAGTCATCCCAGGCAGAGACCGAAATCCCCAGCTGCTGTTTCACCGCTTGCGGATCAAAGGTGGTGCTGTGGCGCACCTTCACCGCATGGGTATTGCCATTAAGCGCGACCGCGAGGGTGTTATTGCACACTACCCGAATACTGGTGAACTGCGCCGTGGTAGCCAGGGTGCCATCACAGGCCGTGGCAAGCAGCACGTAGCCATTGGTCTGATCATTGCCAGCCAAGGAGCCGGTTTGCCCGGTACGCGCCAGCGCCCACAGTTTGCGACCCCCTTTCAGGACGCCAGCGGTCTCCAGCTCAAAGCCGGACTGCTCGGTGAGATCCCGGTAGAACTCCAGCACCTCTCGGGGCTGAACCACCTTGAAGCGGTTGCTCACTACCGAAAGAGGCTCCTGATTGTCAGAACGGAACAGCACCTTCTGATCCGGGAAGGAGGAGATCTGCCCGAGAGCACCTGCTTCGCTACTGATAAAGCGAACCGGGGTCTCACGGATCTCCCAATCCATGCCGGCTTCCCGCATCCAGACATTGAGGGGTTGTTGGGCGGCAAGCTGGTTGCCCAGCCCATGCCAAGGTGTACGGCCCACATAGGCCATGTTTTCGACAAGATGTGCCATGGTGAATCTCCAATGAATAATGAGAGGGTGATGAGAAAGGAAGGGGTTAAACCATGCCGCGCTCTGCCAGGCTGACCCACTCGGAACGGGACACCACAAAGTGATCGAGTACCCGCACATCAATCAGTGCAAGGGCATCAGACAGACGCTTGGTGATCTGCTGATCTGCCCGTGAGGGCTCACAGCATCCGGAGGGGTGGTTATGGGCAAAGATCACGGCGGCGGCATTGCAGGCCAGGGCCTGCTGTACCACCACACGGGGATACACCGCCGCGCCATCAATGGTGCCGGTGAACAGGGTCTCGAAACTGAGCACCTTGTGTTTGTTGTTGAGGAAGATGGCGGAGAAGACTTCG
>NZ_NVWY01000010.1 GCF_002733835.1 Alcanivorax sp. | reverse complement strand
TAGTGAAAATGGCCTTGTGCTTAACGTGGGTGCTTGGGCTTCTCGTTGGCGCATTCGTCAGTTTCAGTTTGTTGGTGGTGCGAGTGTTAGTTTGTGGCGTGAGTTTAGACGTGCAAAGTCTGACGGAATTAGCCGACTCTCAACGACAGCAGTTAATGTTTTTAAGGCTGCTGACAGCTCACAGTTTGCGGAGTTTATTAATTTGCTTGGTGGTGCGTTTGCAAAGCGCTCTGAGCGGCCTTTTCAAGTTTCCCGTGTGGGTGATGGGCTTAACGAGTACGGGGAGCAAAAAAAGCGCGTCTTAGGTATTCAAGATAATTGCACAGGGCGAGTTTTACAAACGCGTGAAACGCGTTTTTCTCTTAAAAGCCGCGACAGCGGCGCTACTTGGAGCACTGAAAATAACTGTAACCACCCCGCCAATGATTGGCAAATAGGCGCGGGTGATAGGTTAAATCCCATTGCTTTAATACCYACAGAAATACGCCCCAGCGTTTTACGTGGRGCAACTTACTACGAAACAGACGAAGCACTTAAAACAATYACTTGCTTCAAAGTCAAAAATAAMCAATTAACWCAGGAGTYCATYAACTATGGATGAAAAWATTTATTCACAAATMGAGMAAGTAARCGTTCTTGAAAAGCGCGTTGAAAAGGCRAGYGCGTTTGAGCTTAAAARYGCAGCRYTRGCACTTGCYAAGGCGCAGAAAAASCTAAGCATCATGYTWGCTCAAAAGCTTAGTGAAGTTACCGACACAGTTAAGCAATTGGAGCTTAAAACAGCATGAACCCGACCATAGCAAAAATTACTTGCCCGCTTTGCGGCAAYGATGACGCAACGGTGCATAGACAAAAAGACCGCAAAAGAAAGCTGTACTTTCGATGTACGGGTGAATCATTTGGTGATGGTTGCGGAACAATTCAATGTACTGGTGCAMGCGGGCAAGTATTTATTACCAAAAACATGCGCGAACTGAACTCAATTGAGAGTGAAGACGCGGCAATAGAAGCAGCAGAGGACGCTAAAACAGAGCAAGTTAAAACCCAGAAAAAGAAAGGGTTTCTTGATTTTCTAGTGAGTGATGACGATGACGAAAGCTAAYGATAATTTAACCCCCGAAAGTGAAACGCTTGATTTGGGGAAACCTGATTTTTCAAAGTTAATTGATGATGACGAACCCACAATAGCTGAAGAAATAGCAGATACAGACGATRMGYYMAMYGAAACGATGGGGGCGGGTGATATGGTCGCAATCGCGGTTACATTCGGTGCTGAGTATTTAGCCGATAGACGTGGCGACCACTGGCGAGTAACACCAGAAGAACTTAAAAAGCTATCAAAGGCCGTTGACCGCGCAACCCCAGATACAGAGCTATCGCCAGCGTGGGCACTTCTCGCTGTTAGCGTTGGTATGTTCGCACCGCGAATCATTGCTGACATTCACATTAACCAAAAAGAGGTAATCGAAGGTGAAACTACGACAGAAAGCACTGAGCAGAGTAGACCCGACGCTGCCTAACATTCACCATTTAGTTGTAGGTGCTACAGGTTCAGGTAAAAGCGCATTTATCCGCGTAGCTCGTAGCTCGTAGCTCGTAGCTCGTAGCTCGTAGCTCGTAGCTCGTAGCTCGTAGCTCGTAGCTACCCCCTGCCACATCCCTGCATCTGTTGCTGATAACGGTTTGCCATGGATGCCGTGCGTTGGGCCGCGCCTTTCATCCACTTGTTGTTTTTCCAGGTACCGCGGGCATAGCCGCCGTGGCCGGCGTAGTAGTTGAGATAGAGATTGTAGGTGTCGTTACGAGCCACGCCGTTTTTTTTGTAGCTCTGGTAGTGATACCAGCCGACAAACTGCACCGCATCCTTGAAGTCATCCCGGTCCGCGCCACGGCGACCGGTGGCATCCTTGTACCAGTCCCAGGTGCCATCCAGCGCCTGGGGATACCCATAGGCCGACGACGGGCGT
This sequence comes from Alcanivorax sp., assembly GCF_002733835.1. GTDB lineage: Bacteria > Pseudomonadota > Gammaproteobacteria > Pseudomonadales > Alcanivoracaceae > Alcanivorax. The sequence goes on along the minus strand of NZ_NVWY01000010.1, from coordinate 88,941 downwards.
TTCCAGGGAATGAAACCCAGCAGCTTGGTCCGGGGCGGCCTGGCCTTGGCGTTGAAACCCGATTCCTTGTAGATGGTTGCCATCAATACCGGTACCGGCACACCGTATTCCTTCTCGGTGTTCTTGGCGTACTTGTACCAGTTATTGAACCAGCCACCCCGCTGATCGAACACCGCGCAGACATTGTCCGTGTTGGTCGGTGTGCCGGCACAGCCACTCAGGGTCAGTGCCGCCAACAGCAGGGGTAGCCAGATTTTCATAACGCTCCCGGGTCAATGCCGTGCTGGGTCAACATGGACAGTAGCGCAGCTTCGTCGCACACCTCAACGCCCAAGGATTCCGCTTTCGCCAGTTTGGAACCGGCCGACGCGCCCGCCACCACCGTACTGGTGTTTTTGGACACCGACCCCGCCACTTTTGCTCCCAACTGCTGCAACGCCTGCTTGGCCTGGTCACGGGTAAGCTGCTCCAGGGTGCCGGTAAGCACCCAGGTTTGCCCTTCCAACGGCCGACTTTCGGCCTGGGCCGGGGCGCGGGTAGCCAGAGCGGCAACCTGATCCTCTGCCTCCTGCAAGCGGGCTTGCCAACCGTTCTCCGCCAGCGCCCTGGCCAGCTGCGTCATAACCCCGGAGCGCACGCCCTTGGGCTCGGCGCCCGCGCCTTCAGCCGCCGCCGCGCTCAATTGCGCCACGGTGCGGAAGTGCCCACCGAGGGTTTCCAAGGACTTGTCACCAATGCCCTCAAGATTCATGCCCAACCGCTTGGCGGCTTTCAGCAACTGCGCCAGCGTCAGGCTGTTCACAAAGGCTGCCGAGGGCACCCCGCTGGCCTGCGGGTTCACCCCTTCCGCCAGCAAGCCGTCGATCACTGCCTCGTTATCCGCTTCCGCAAAGAAGGCACCAATGGCCTTGACCACTTCCATGCCCACATCCGGCACCGCCAGCAGCAACAGCAAGGGAGCGCGGCGGATGCCCTCCAGATCACCAAAACAGTCCGCCAGATTCTTGGCGGTCTCTTCACCGATCTGCAAAATGCCCAGAGCAAACAGGAAACGGCCCAGCCCCACGGTCTTGGACGTCTCCAGTGCGGCAATCAGGTTATCCGCGGACTTCTCGCCCATGCGCTCAAGGCCCGCCACCTGCTCGGCTTTCAAGCGGTACAGGTCGGCAACGGTGGCAATCAGTTGCTGATCCACCAGCGCATCCACCAGCTTGTCGCCCAGGCCATCGATATCCATGGCCCGTCGGGACGCAAAATGCTTGATGGCTTCACGCTGTTGAGCGCCACAGATCAGCCCACCGGTACAACGGGCCACCACCTGATCATCGCCGCGCAGAATGTCGCTACCGCACACCGGGCAGGAGGGCGGCAAGGCAATATCCCGGGCGTCCGCCGGGCGGCGCTCTGGCAGCGCCCGCACCACCTTGGGAATCACATCCCCGGCCCGGTACACCACCACGGTGTCGCCAATACGGATATCCAGGCGCTGAATTTCATCGATATTGTGCAGCGTGGCGTTACTGACGATCACGCCCCCCACATGCACCGGCTCCAGCCGTGCCACCGGTGTCAGTGCGCCGGTGCGGCCCACCTGCCAGTCCACGCCGTTCAGCACAGTAAGCTCTTCCTGGGCGGGGAACTTGTGGGCAATGGCCCAGCGTGGGGCGCGGCTGACAAACCCCAGATCCTGCTGCCAGTCGAAACGGTTGACCTTGTAAACCACGCCATCGATGTCGTAATCCAGTCGATCGCGCTTTTCCAGAATGCCCTGGTAGAACGCCAGTAGTGCATCAACACCCGCACACACCCGCACCTCCGGGTTGACCCGCAGCCCCCAGCTGCGCAGGGCATCGAGCATGTCAGCGTGGGTAGCCGGCTCGCTGACACCCTCCAGCTGGGCCATGGAATAGGCATAAAATTCCAGCGGCCGGCTGGCGGTGATGCGGGGGTCCAGCTGGCGCAGACTGCCGGCCGCCGCATTGCGGGGATTGGCGAATACCTTCTGACCGGCCTCTTCCTGGCGAGCATTCAGCGCCGCAAAACCACCGTGGGGCATTACTACTTCACCACGCACTTCCAGTCGCGACGGTAGCGCGTCGCCGCGCAGTGTCAGGGGCACCGAACGAATAGTTCGGGCATTAACGGTGATGTTCTCGCCGGTCTGACCGTCCCCACGGGTGGCCGCCCGCACCAGCTCCCCGTTCAGGTACAACAGGGAAATCGCCAGCCCATCCAGCTTGGGCTCGGCCACGTAATCCACCGTTTCGTTCACATCCAGACGTTCGCGAATCCGTTTGTCAAAGGCGTGCAGGTCATCATCATCGAAGGCGTTATCCAGGCTCAGCATGGGGACTTCGTGTTGCACCTGTTCAAACGCATCCAGCGGCACGTCCCCGACCCGCTGGGTCGGCGAATCGGCGCTAATCAAATCCGGGTACTGGGTTTCCAGGTCTTTGAGAGCACGAAACGCCCGGTCGTACTCCGCATCGGGCACTGCCGGATCGTCCTGCACGTAATAGCGGTAAGACCAGTCGTTGAGCTGGTCACGGAGGTGTTGGGCTTTCTGGATGATGTCTGGATTAGGCACGGTAGCAGCAGCTAATGATGAAAGTGAATAATGGATAGCGAACGACTCGCTCTGTAGGAGCGCCACTTGAGGCGCGAATCCCGATGTTGCTTTTCTACCGCTTCGCGCCTCAAGTGGCGCTCCTACAGTGTCATCTTAAACGTAGGGCGCATCCTGCAGATGCTAGGAGTCTCGAGGTACGAGTAACGAGGTACGAAAACCTTTTGTATTTCGCTTCTCGAAACTCGTCACTCGCAACTGCTTTTACGCGCTGGGCACCCGCTGACGCCGCTCGAATTCCTGCACACGCTGGCGCAGGTGTTCCATGGTCTGCGGCGTCAGCACGCTGTGTTGTTCATCCTTGAGTTCACCGTCCAGCTCAGCGGCCAGGCGCTGACAAATGGACAGCATCTTGTCCAGTGCGCCCATAGCATCCGTCGGCCCCGGCAGCTTCAAGAAGAAAGTGACACCGGCAAAGGTCTTGTCTTCCATGGTATCCAGATCGAAGGTGCCCGGCTCAACCGCGTTGGCCATGGAGAATTGCAGCTCATCAGCACCTTGCACACTCACATGCCGGTGGAAAATATTCATCCGGCCGTAACGCAGCCCCGCTTCCAGCAGCATGCGCAACAGCGCGCTGCCATCGAACGGCGCGCCACGGTGCGCAATCAGGTGTACCACAATCACTTCCAGCACGGGCTGGGGCTCACTGGGCGCCTTGGGTGCGGGCCGGGCTTCTACCCGCGCTTCCTGGCGAGGCGCCTGACGCGGCGAAACCCGAGGGGCCGGTTCGGGCTCGGGTTTCGGTTCAGGCGGTTTTTCCGCTACCGGTTGTGTCGGCACCGGGGCGGGCTCGACATCAGGCTCCGCCGTGCGCTCTGGCTGGGGCTCTGGTTCCTGCTCACCGTCGAACAGGCTTTGCTGCTCTGCGGTACGCGCTTGCGCCGCCGCTTCATCAGGCTCCATCACCATGGGCGGGCGCTCGTCCTGCTCTGCGTCTTCCATGGCCCGGCGGATAACCCGTGCAGAGCCAATCAGCTCCGGGTTATAACCGCTGCCCTCTTCTTCCTCTGCCTGATCGCGGTAGCGCGGGTCGATGCGCATGCGCAGTCGCCCATGCCGCTCCCTGATCATCCGCCGCACACCGTCGGCCAGAATCAGCAGAATCAGAATAACCAGAATACCAATCAATGTTTCCAGGTTCAGGCCCATTGCCTCTTCTTCCTTGCTTGTGCTGAAGTGCCGCTGTTACAGCGGCACCGATTCCTCACATCGCCGCCATTTCGGCCGCTTCTTCCACATCCACCGATACCAGACGGGATACACCGGGTTCATGCATGGTGACCCCCATCAGGGTAGCAGCCATCTCCATCGCAATCTTGTTATGAGTGATGTAGATAAATTGCACTTTTGCAGACATTTCCGACACCAGGTTACAGAAACGCCCCACATTCGCATCGTCCAGCGGCGCATCCACCTCATCGAGCAGACAGAATGGCGCCGGGTTAAGCTGGAAGATACTGAACACCAGTGACAAGGCTGTCAGCGCTTTTTCCCCACCAGAGAGCAGGTGAATGGTGCTGTTTCGCTTGCCCGGCGGACGCGCCATGATGGTTACGCCGGTATCGAGCAGGTCGTCTCCGGTGAGCTCCAGGTACGCATGACCACCACCGAAGACTTTCGGGAACAACTCCTGCAGACCACGGTTGATACGATCAAAGTATTCCTTGAAGCGCGCCCGGGTTTCCCGGTCGATCTTGCGGATGGCGTTTTCCAGGGTGCCGAGGGCGTCTTCCAGGTCTTCGTTCTGGCTGTCCAGGTAGTTCTTTCGCTCGGATTGCTGCTGGTACTCGTCGATAGCCGCCAGGTTGATCTGCCCCAGGCGGGAAATCCGCTGGCCGATCATGTCCATCTCTTGGGCCCACTGCTGCTCATCGGCTTCGTCCGGCAGGTTTTGCAGCACGGTATCCAGATCAAAATTCTGTTCAGAAAGCTGCTCGGCCACGGTCTGCCGGCGGGTGCTCAGGTCCTGCCACTGCATGCGTTTCTGGTCCATGGTGCTGCGCACTTCCTGAGCCTGACGCTCAAACTGGCCACGCTGCCCTTCCAGGTTACGCATTTCATGGTCCACCGTTTCCAGTTCACGGCGGGCTTCGGCGAGCTTGTGCTCGGCTTCCAGACGCACTTCCAGCTTTTCTTCCAGCTGCATTTGCAGTTCCGTACCCGGCTCGTCGCCCTCATTGGTCTGCTCTTCCAGCAGCGCCTTGCGCTCCGCCATCATCTGCACCTGGGTTTCCAGGCGGCTCAGGTTCTGGCGCAGCGAGTCTGCCTGGGTGCGGGCGCCCTGCACTTCCATGGCCAACTGGTGGGACTGATCACGGTCGTGGCGCGCTTTCTGACGGGACTCGTCCAGCCGCAGGCGCAGCTCATCCCGGCGGGATAGCAAGGTTTCGCGCTCGCCGCTGTCGGTTTCCATGGCGTCCAGCGCTTCCGCCAGCACCGCCCGGGCTTCTTTCAGGTGTTCCTGTTCCTGCTCCAGCTGCTCGTTGGTCTCGTCCATTTCCCGGCTGAGACGCTCACGGCGCATGGTGATCTGCTCCAGGCGCACCTGCCGGGCGCTGACCTGGGCATTGATCTCGCCCAGCTCACGGTTGATACGGCTCGCCTGGCGCTGCACTTCCTCGCGCTCTTCTTCCAGCTCGGAAATCTGTTCGCGGGTGCTTTCCAGCTGCTCTTTCAGGCTATCCACGGTGGCCTGGAGGGTGTCAATGTCACCTTCCAGAGTCTCCAGCTCACGGCGGCGCTCGAGGATGCCGGCTTCCTGATCTTCCTCTTTGGCCACTTTCAGCCAGTCCGGGCCCAGCCAGATACCGTCACGGGTCACCACGGACTCGTGGGCCTCCAGCTGGCCACGCAGGGTCAACGCCGCATCCAGATTATCGGCCACGTACACCCCGGCCAGCAGACCTTCCGGAGCCTGCCCCTGAACGTGTTCACGCAGTAGCGTGGATTTGCTGCCCGCCGCCGTCGTGGCGCTGGGGCTAACCAGCGCCACCCGGCCATGGGACAGGTCATCCAGCCATTCGCCCAGCTGCTCAAAGCCGTTTACGGCGACGGCCTGAATGCTGTCGCCCAGCACCGCTTCCAGGGCTTTTTCCCAGCCTTCCGCCACTTGCAGCTGGTCGGCCAGACGCGGTTCGTCATCCAGCTCATGCCGGGTCAACCAGTCGCTGACCGCGCCATCGTCGCCCATGGCCGCTTTCTGCAGGGCTTCCAGAGAGGTGCGACGGCCCTTCAGGCTTTGCAGCTTCTCGCGGGCCTCATCCAGCTGACGGCCCCGGTCGCCGTTATCGCGGCGGAGCTGATTGATCTCTTCCTGCAGGGACTCGCTGCGCAGTTCGTTTTCTTCCGACTGCCCGCGATATTGCTCTACCTGCTCTTCCAGCTCGCGCATTTCCTGGGCCAGCGGGCCGGCATCCAGGGATTCCTGTTCTTTCTTCAGGCGGTCGATACGGTCGCGAAGTCGCTCCTGGGACTTGTCCAGATGCTGAATGCGGGACTGCTCCACCTCGGCCTGACGGCGTGATTCCCCGGACTTGCCGTTGAACTCTTCCCACGCCTGCTGCCAGTTCTGCATGGTCTCTTCGGCCAGCGCCAGCGCTTCGCTGGAGGCTTCCTGCTGCTCGGAGACCATTTCCAGTTCTGGCTCGCGCTCGGCCAGAATGGCCTCCAGTTCTGCCACTTTCTCGCTGTCGATACGCAGGTGTTCGTCGCCTTCTTTCCAGCTGGCGCGCACCTGATCCAGCTCTTCGTACAGCTGCTGCTTGCGCTCGCGCTGATGCTGGATGCTCTGCTCCAGACGTGCCACTTCCGCCCCCAGGGCGTAAAAATGCTGCTGGACTTCGTTAAAGCGCTCCTGCACTTCATGGTGCTTCTCGCGCAAACGCTCTACTTCCGCGTCCACGTGGCGCTGTTCCGCCACTTTCGCTTCCATGGACACGTCCAGTTCGCCAATCACATGGTCCAGCTGCTTAACCTGCACATCCAGCCCTTTCCAGCGCAATGCCTTGAGCTGCGCGCCTTTCAGACGCTCTTCCTCTTTGTACTGCTTGTATTTCTCCGCCGCACTGGCCTGTCGGCTCAAACGCTCCAGCTGACGTGTCAGCTCATCGCGGATATCGGTCAGTCGCTCCAGGTTTTCACGGGTACGTCGAATGCGGTTCTCGGTCTCGCGGCGACGGGCCTTGTACTTGGAGATCCCTGCCGCTTCTTCGATATATACCCGCAGCTCTTCCGGCTTGGCTTCAATCAGCCGGGAAATCATGCCCTGCTCAATAATGGCGTAGCTGCGCGGCCCCAGGCCGGTGCCCAGGAAGATGTCGGCGATATCCTTACGGCGGCATTTGGTGCTGTTCAGAAAATAATTGGACTGACCGTCCCGGGTCACCTGGCGCTTCACGGAGATTTCGTTGAATTTGCCGTATTCCCCGGTCACGGTGGCGTCGGAGTTATCGAAAACCAGCTCAATGGAGGCCTGGGCCACCGGCTTGCGCGCATTGGAGCCATTGAAGATGACGTCAGCCATGGACTCGCCACGCAGGTGCTTGGCGGAGGACTCCCCCATCACCCAGCGAACCGCATCAATGATATTGGACTTCCCACACCCGTTGGGCCCCACCACAGCGGTGAGGTTTTCCGGGAAATTGGTGGTGGTAGGGTCCACGAAGGACTTGAACCCGGCCAGTTTTATGGATTTCAGTCGCATAGTGTCTGCTTAACTCGGGCCAACAGGCCAAAAATTGGGCAAAAACAAGGGTTTTCACCGCCCCCTGAAGCGATTACGGCGCACCTGGGCACTAAAAGGGCTAAGTCTAGCGACAACCGCAGTCGAATTCATCAGGCACAATACCGATTAAGGCCGCGGCACGCTTCATGCGGCAAGCAACACGCCGCCAACCCGGACACGTTTTACGGCATTTGATGTTTTCAGGGCCTCGGCAACGGCGCGGGTTGCGGTCTTGCTCCTGCCTGAAACGCCCTTTCCCCGCCGAGGCTCGGATTCGGAACGTCTACGGCAAAACCTCCCAACATCTCTCGCTTTCCCGTGCCGCAGAGGGCTGCAGCTCGCAACGTGTCTGCACCCTGTGCAGCGCGAAGCACCACAGGTAACATTCAGCACAACCTGTGTTCGTGTTGCTGCGTGCAGCATGTTGCATGAAGCGTCTCTTTTAAAAGGATTGCCCGTGTCCCAGATCGCCGATGCCATTACCTACCTGACCCGCAGCCTGAAACTGGCCCGCAGCCCGGAGCTGCGGCGCTATGTGATCATCCCGCTGATCTTCAATATCCTGGTATTTGGTGGCCTGTACTGGCTCAGCGGCAGCTGGATTGCCGGCTGGATCACCGCCGCCACCGCAGACTGGGCACTGACCGGGTTCTGGAGCTTCCTCAATGGCGCCCTGCACTTCCTGGTCGATGCGGCGGTGGTGCTGGTGTGGATTCTGCTGCTGGGCCTGTTCGCCAGCGTGTTTTCCATTGGCGTGCAGCTGATTGCCGCACCGTTCATGGGCTTTCTGGCCGAGAAAGTGGATATCCAGATTACCGGCCACCCCATGAACGACGAATCCATCCCCGCCATGATCGTGCGCACCTTCAAGCGCGAACTGCGTAAAACCTGGTACTGGCTGTGGCGCGCTGTCCTGATCCTGTTTGTGGTCGGGGTGATTTACTTTATCCCGGTGATCAACGTGCTGGCATCCGCTATCTGGTTCCTGTGGTCCGGCTGGCTGCTGGGCATGCAGTACATCGATTTCGGCGCCGACAACCGTCAAGTGCCCTTTGAAGTGATGCTGGAACGGCTGAAAGAAAAACGCTGGCTGGTACTCACCTTCGGTGCCATCGTCATGGCTCTGACCATGGTCCCGCTGGTGAACCTGTTCATCATGCCGGTGGCGGTGATTGCCGGAACGCTGATCTGGGTGGAGCAGCTGGCACCGCAACCGCAGGATCAGAAGGCCCCCATCTAACTCTCTACAAGGCCGCTGTAGGAGCGCCTCTCGAGGCGCGAATCCGAGCCTAGGCGAGGAAATGGGGGCGGATGCACCCGATCTTTCTAGAGGGGTTGGCGATTAGGTATATTCCTGATCACCCTGCGGGCAATTTCCTTGCTGCGCAAGGTTCGCGCCCCAAGCGGCGTTATTCGCTTCGCTCCCCCCTTCCGGGGCCGCCCAGCGTGCGTTACTCCGCTCCGCTACGTTCCTACAGCGGCCTTGTAGAAACGTTTACCGCATAAATCCAAGCTCTCTGAGCTGGTGAATTTTGTCGCGAGTGGCTGCGGCGTCCTCGAATTCCAGGTTCTTGGCATGCTCCATCATCTTCGCTTCCAGTTCCTTGATTTCCTTGGCCACCTGCGCCGGTGAGCGGGCCTCCAGATAATCGGCGGCGGACTCTGCCACCTTCTTCTCGCCCTTGTACTTGCGATCGAAACGGCTGCCGCCGCTGTCATCCATGATGTCGCGGATTTTCTTGTTAAGGGCCTGCGGGGTGATGCCGTTGGCCTTGTTGAAGGCTTCCTGCTTCTCGCGGCGACGGTCCGTTTCGTCAATGGCCCGCTCCATGGAACCGGTCATTTTGTCCGCGTAGAGAATCGCACGGCCATCCACGTTCCGTGCCGCCCGGCCAATGGTCTGGATCAATGAACGGTCGGAGCGCAGAAAGCCCTCCTTGTCCGCATCCAGAATCGCCACCAGCGCCACTTCCGGCATATCCAGGCCTTCACGCAGCAGGTTGATCCCCACCAGCACATCGAACTTGCCCAAACGCAAATCGCGGATAATTTCCACCCGCTCCACCGTATCGATATCGGAATGTAGGTAACGCACGCGGATGCCGTGCTCATTGAGGTATTCGGTGAGGTCTTCCGCCATGCGTTTGGTCAGCGTGGTAACCAGCACTCGCTGCTCTTTGGCAATGCATTCCTTGGCTTCACCCAGCAGATCGTCCACCTGAGTGGTCGCCGGGCGGATCTCGATCTTCGGGTCCACCAGGCCGGTGGGACGCACCACCTGCTCCACCACCTGCCCCGCATATTTCTGCTCGTAGGGTCCCGGCGTGGCAGACACAAACACCATTTGCGGCGCCAGTTGCTCCCATTCCTCGAATTTCAGCGGTCGGTTATCCATGGCCGAAGGTAAGCGGAACCCGAAACTCACCAGGGTTTCCTTACGAGAGCGGTCGCCTTTGTACATGGCGCCCAGCTGCGGGATGGTCACATGGGACTCATCGGCAATCAGCAGCGCATTGTCTGGCAGGTAGTCAAACAGGGTCGGCGGGGCATCACCCGGTGCCCGGCCGGAGAACAGCCGGGAATAGTTTTCCACCCCGTTGCAGTAACCCAGCTCCTGCAGCATCTCGATATCGAACCGGGTGCGCTGCTCCAGCCGCTGGGCTTCCACCAGCTTGTTCTGTTCCTTGAGCTCCGCCAGCCGCTCGGTGAGCTCTTCCTTAATCATCTCCACCGCCTTGAGCACCGTTTCCCGGGGCGTGACGTAATGGCTCTTGGGGTAGATGGTGGTGCGCCCGATGCGGCGGTTTACCTCGCCAGTGAGCGGATCAAAGATGCTGATGGACTCCACTTCGTCATCGAACAACTCGATACGTACCGCCTCTTTTTCTTCTTCCGCCGGAAAGATATCGATCACATCCCCGCGCACCCGGTAGGTGGCACGGCGGAAATCCATTTCGTTGCGGGTGTACTGCAGCTCTGCCAAACGCCGCAGCAGCTCACGCTGATCAATATGATCGCCCCGCACCAGATGCAGCACCATGGCGTGGTAACTGGCCGGGTCACCCAGACCGTAAATGGCGGAAACCGTGGCCACGATAATGGTGTCCGGGCGCTCCAGGATGGCCTTGGTGGCCGACAGCCGCATCTGCTCGATCTGCTCATTCACCGAGGCATCCTTCTCAATGAAGGTATCAGAACTCGGCACGTAGGCTTCCGGCTGGTAGTAGTCGTAATAGGAAACGAAGTACTCCACCGCGTTTTCCGGGAAGAACTCCCGGAATTCCCCATACAACTGGGCTGCCAGCGTCTTGTTGGGGGCCATGATGATAGTGGGCCGGCCGGTCTGCTGGATCACATTGGCCATGGTGAAAGTCTTGCCCGACCCGGTGACCCCCAGCAGCGTCTGATGACCCAAGCCGTCATCGATACCCTCAATCAGCTGTGCAATGGCCGTGGGCTGGTCACCGGCAGGCTGGTAATCGGAATGGAGCTTGAACAGGCTTTCGGACATTAGGGCTTCCTGATATCCGCCCACCCGTTTGGGCAGACAGCAAAATCGAACGATTCAAAATCGGCACATAGTGTAGCAGAGCCGGCATGGCAAAGGCGTGATGGCTCCGACTCACCTGTGGGAGCGGTCGTCCGACCGCGATACCTCCAGCCCAACCCTCAAGGAAATACGGGACATTCACTGCCTGATCCGGTAAAATGCACGCCCCTTTCTGCGTCGATCCTGCGTCAAAAGCGCAACCATTCGACTCTCTAGATGAACGAGGAGTGCATGTCCGATATCAGCCTTTCCGACCGCGTACAACGCATCAAGCCGTCTCCCACCCTTGCCATCACCGCCAAAGCCGGTGAATTGCGCGCACAGGGTAAAGACATTATTGGGCTGGGTGCCGGTGAGCCGGATTTCGATACGCCGGATCATATTAAAGACGCCGCCATTGAAGCAATCAAAGCCGGCAAAACCAAATATACCCCGGTAGACGGCACTCCCGGCCTGAAAAAAGCCATTATCGACAAGTTCCAGCGCGATAACGGCCTGTCCTACGAGCCCGGCCAGGTGCTGGTCTCCAGCGGTGGCAAGCAGAGCTTCTTCAACATGGCCCTGGCCCTGCTGAATGACGGTGACGAAGCCATCATCCCCGCGCCTTACTGGGTAAGCTACCCGGACATGGTGCTGGTTGCCGGCGGCGTACCAAAAATCCTCGAAACGGACGTAAACAGCCGCTTCAAGATCACCCCGGAACAGCTGGAAGCGGCGATTACGCCGAAAACCCGCCTGTTCGTGATCAACAGCCCGTCCAACCCGTCCGGCATGGCCTATTCCCTGGAAGAGCTGGCCGCACTGGGTGAAGTATTGAAGAAACACCCGAACATCATCGTCGCCACCGACGACATGTACGAGCACATCCTGTGGACCGGCAAGCCGTTCATCAACATCGTCAATGCTACCCCGGAGCTGTACGACCGCACCGTGGTCATGAATGGCGTCTCCAAGGCCTACTCCATGACCGGCTGGCGCATCGGCTACGCAGCCGGCCCGCAGAAGCTGATTGCGGCCATGAAGAAGGTCCAGTCCCAGTCCACCTCCAACCCGGCCTCCATCAGCCAGGCCGCCGCTGAAGCGGCGCTGGCAGGCGATCAGGGCTGCGTGGACGAGATGGTCAAGCACTTCAAGGAGCGTCACGACTACCTGACCGCGGCTCTGGATGCCCTGCCCGGCGTGAAATGCGCCCAGGGTGACGGCACCTTCTACGCCTTCCCGGACTTCTCCGAGGCCATTGCCAACATGGATGGAGTGGAATCCGACACCGACCTGGCCACCCTGCTGCTGGAAACGGCAGAAGTAGCGCTGGTGCCCGGCTCCGCCTTCGGCGCACCGGGCTGCATGCGCCTGTCTTTCGCCGTCGGCATGGACACCCTGAAAGAAGCTATCCGCCGGATTGAGCAGGCATTGGCTAAATAAGCAACAAACGCACCCCCGGGGTGTTGACGACCCCGGGAGGCGTCACTAATATACGCGCCTCAAGACATTCCGCCTTAGCTCAGTTGGTAGAGCAAATGACTGTTAATCATTGGGTCGCTGGTTCGAGCCCAGCAGGCGGAGCCAAATAAGGAAAGTCCGGTATCGCAAGGTGCCGGACTTTTTCTTTGTGTACTGATCGGTCGCTCCTCCAGCGTTTCCGAGGTCCCTGACAGCAATTTCCCTTCACCAATGAAAATGGGACAATAGCCAGCTTTACTTAGGGACGAGCCCAGACAATGAAAAACCGGCCTCATGTCGGCTTCATAATTACCAAAGCCGAAGTAGGCGGCGCACAGCGCTGGACACTGGATCAAATCCGACTCCTTCAAGGCGATCTGACCCCACACCTGATCTGTGGTGACAGCGGCTGGCTGACTGACACCCACACAGGCGAAAGCATGGTTCTCAACGCTATGCAAAAGCGACTCCCATCCCTCTCTGGCCTTCTGCAGCTGAAAGATTATCTGGCATCGCATAACATCCAGACTCTAGTCGCCAGCTCGGCCAACGCCGGTATTTATGCACGGCTCGTCAAGTTACTATTGCCAAAGCTAAGGGTCATATACGTTTCTCATGGATGGTCTGCTATCTACAACGGCGGCAAACTCGCCAAGCTCTACGCTTTGATAGAGCGTTCACTCAGTAGATTGACCGACCTAATCCTTAACGTCTCAAAAGCGGATGAAACAAAAAGCACCGAGCACATTCGAATACCTGCCAAGAAACAAATCACAATCCTTAACCGAACGCCTCGCCCAACCGGCCCCCTTCCCCCTCCCCCAGCCAGACCACTGCGGCTACTTTACCTGGGAAGGCTTGCGCACCCCAAGCGGCCAGATCTGCTTATCACAGCGGTCCGTAGCTTTTCCTCAGAGGAAGTGCAGCTAACGGTAATCGGCGACGGCCCGCAACGAAATAAGCTTGAACTACTGAAATCCGGCAACATTCATTTCATGGGTGAGATTAGAGACTTCAATCACTATCATGAACATCACGCTCTGTGCCTGATATCAGACAGCGAAGGGCTTCCCATGTCCGCTCTGGAGGCCAAAGCCGCAGGCATTCCTTTGTTAATGAGTGACGTGGGAGGGTGCGGAGAACTCATAAGGCCTGAAAAGCCAAATGGGCTCCTTTGCAGCAACGACCAAGATGCGATTATCAAGGCCATACAGGCACTCATAACCTCGCAAAATGAATACCTGGACAACGCCCAAGACACCGCAAAGGATGCCTGGCTCGAACCTCTCAAGGAGTCATATCTGGCCGCCTATTTGCCTCAAACCAACAGAGACCACCAGTGACCACTGAAAAACTGCCTATCAATCCAGCTCGACATACCCGCTTACATGAGCGCCTCCTGCTGAACCCGGTTATTGGCCATGTCGCAGGGCTACTCTTTATTCTACTGGGAAGTCAGATTTTCACTTTTGGCAAAATAACCCTTGAGTATGATCCCAACGTCATCAATTCCCAAATCACACTGGCGCTCATCTATTTAGGCTACGCACTTCTGAGTCGCAAACTCATCCGCTTTCCCGGCGGACGCAGCATCCCTTACAGCCTCTCGATCAGCCTTTCACTCATGGGACTCAGCATTCTGGTCATTCTTGCTCTTCGGTTTGGCTATTCACGCAGTACACTGTTTAGCGGTTTTGCCTTGATAATCATTGCGCAAGCGGCAAATTTCCTGATCAGCCGGCATTATCGAAATCTAAAATTTGCCTGGATTCCTTACGGAGAATCTATTCCCACATTCAACGACACCAATGTCGTCATCAGGGCGCTGGAAAAACCAGACCTTGAAACCACACGATACGATGGAATCATCGTCGATGTGGATCAGGAACTATCGAACGAATGGCTTCGTTTTATCGCCAAACACAGCTCCACCGGCCTTCCTGTGATTGCAACGAAATCCTTTATCGAGGCACTCTCAGGAAAGGTCAGCCTAAACAAACTAAACATCCATGATATGGACTCGTTCCACCCAAGCCAGGGATACCAACTCGTCAAACGAGCGATGGATCTACTAATTACAATACTGATACTCCCACTCATCACACCAGCCTGCATCATTCTCGCCTTAGTGATTCGCCTTGAATCAAAAGGCCCAGCAATGTTTATTCAGGAAAGAGTCGGTCAGAAAAACAAGACCTTCAAAATGTACAAATTTCGCTCGATGCGAATCTGTGACGATCAAACTCCACGATTTGCCGACATGGACCAGCACCGAATTACCCGAGTGGGCGCTATCATTAGAAAGCTACGGCTGGACGAACTTCCTCAGTTCATCAACGTCTTCACTGGTCATATGAGCCTTATTGGGCCCAGACCCGAACAGCCAGGTTTCGTTGAAAAATTCGAAGAGGAGGTCCCCTTCTACAGTTACCGGCACACCGTAAAACCCGGCATTACAGGCTGGGCGCAAGTAATGCAGGGATATGCCACCTGCACCGAAAGCACCCGTGAAAAAGTCGAGCATGACTTTTACTACATCAAGCACCTGTCGCTGTGGCTCGACCTTCTGATAATTATCAAGACTATCAGAACGGTCCTTACCGGGTTTGGGGCACGATAATCTAGTCTAAGAGACTAGAAAATCAACAACACCTTTCATCGCATTTGCCTTGGTAATGAAAGGTTCTGCCGCCATCCGAACTTCCTGACGATCAAACTTCCTTCCGCCGAACAACCTGGCCGCCTTCTTCAGATCTACATTCCCTTCTGGGTAAACCTCATAAAAAGGAAAATCCTCAGGCAATGATGAGTCCACATGGCCTGACACCACGGGCAACCCCATCGCCAACATCTCTCTAACCTTTAGCGTTGAAGCTTCTCGAAGACCCTTTTCCTCCAATGCAAGAGAGCCTATACCCGCATCGCAGATATTCATCACCGCTCTATATTCATTCTCTGATAAGACACCATGCTCCACGAAAACGCTGGTCAAGACGTCACTCCCATTGATGATCTCTCTCTGGTGCTCAGACAGCCTGCCGATAAGGTGCACCTTAATCGTGATTGCGCAATCTGCATCCATGCTCACCTGTACGCTATCAAACAAGCGTTCCAAACCATGCCAAGATGAAAATTCTGTGCAAATGAACGCAAGGTTAAACGTCCCACCTGAACGATAATCATCAAGCAGGGCTACTGAATTAGTGTCAATGCCATTTGGATACACAAAACCAGGCACCAGGCCACCAGCTCGTAGACATTGATAGTCAACTATTTCCTGTGTAACCCCAGCAATGGCAAAATTTCGCTTAAGAGCAAAACGACCAGCATAATTCTCAAGAAGAGACGCCATTCTACCTTTCCAGCCCGGCCTCACCAGCACCATTTCTTCGACTTCCTTGGTATGATGAACCGTAATTCGATTTCTAAAAAAAGGAGAAAAAAAGAGACTGAAGATATCAAAAGGCATATGCCTTACCAGAATATAATCACACTGACGTGACAACTTCAGAATAAGAAACCAAGCGAAAAACTGCCGAAGAAAGATGAAGCGGAAACACTTTGGAACTTGATGTACAAATGGGCTTTCAGCAGGGTAGTCATGCCAGGCAAGCGTCTCCCAGACATAACTCTGCGTATCACGCGCAGACTGATACTCACACAATAGCTGTTTTTTGATACCACCTGGCAACTCTCGAACAACCGTTAAATGCACTATTTTCATTAATCAGCAACTTAAATATTCACTATCAGACCGGCCACCCGGACTAGCTACTTCTCACTGGTAAAGCGACGAACCTTTCTTATCAATATACCTAGATACTTTTTGTCGATGAACCCGCAAACAAGAACAGCCGCTATCATTCCTAATATTAACAATAACTTAACACCCATCACGGCTATCGCGCCCCACTCTCCAGAATCGACCCTTGCTCCCCAAAAAGCCAGCAGTGCATACACCCCTAAACATCCTAGAACACGCCCCCACTGGAAGGGAACATGATAAAAGGACTGACTAAAAAGCACCCATATCACAAGGAACGCGGCAGTAGAAAGCACCAAGGTAATAGCAGCACCATACGCACCATACAGAGGCACAAGAATCAGGTTTCCAGCGATGCTTACCACTGCGGCCGCAATAGTTACCAACAGTTGCCAATGGGTCTTCTTTCGAATAGCAATACCCGGCGCAAAGACATACAGCTGCGAAGCCAACATCGCCGGAGCAAGGATAGAAACCAGCGGGGCCGCCTTATGAAATTCATGAGTAGAGAAAATTGCAATAAGTTCCTCAGCGAACACTGATAGCACAAGACACCCTGGCAACGCGATTGCAAGAAATCCATGAAAAAGGGTCGCGATTCTGCCAGGTGTTTCTGGGGCTTGATACTGACGATAAATAAGCGGAGTCAATGCAGCCTGAACACCTACGACCATTAACAATGAAGCCCCCCCAAGCCGACTCGCAATGGCATACAAGCCAACATCATCCAGGCTTGAAAAATGTTTTAATGCTATCCTGCTGGCATAGAGGTTGATAAAAACGGCAAGGCTAGCAGGAACCAGAGGGATAGAGAAACGCAGCATACCCTTGAGTAAACCAAGGCTCCTGCCTGCAAGATAATTACCATAGGAGAAGAACAAACAACAAAGAGCACCAATCACCGCAGCAGAGAATTGGGCAATTACGACACCTGTAAGCCCATACTCCATAACAAGGCACAAGAAAAAAGACACCAATAAAGTCGTCAGAGCATACAGTAAACTGGCCAGCGCATATTGTTTGCTTTTAAGGTCCCACCGAAGCTGATTAAGCATAAACATATAAATGCCGTTGGCGGTAACAAATAGCATCCCCCAACGAAAGGCCGAAACAAATTCAGTATCGCCAAGTAAAAGGCGGGTAAGTGTTACATCAAAATACAAACACAGGGAAAGAAAAGCCGAGTACATTACTAAAACAAATAGCAACGCAGTACTTCCTAACTCTTTGCGCCTTTCCTCATTCGCATCTGCCTGCAAGCGAGCATAACCCTGTGTCACTTCAAGAGCGACGGTAACATTCGCCAGCCCCCCCAAACTAACAATGAGGTCATAAGCCCCGTACTCACTAGTACTTAAAACTCGGGTATAAATGGGGAGAAGAAGAATAGCGAGGCCACGCGTGAGCAAGGATGCAACCCCATAAACCAGGCTATCCCTTATTACCCCTCTATACATCTCAACCCTGCCGCCGTTTCGACATAGCCAGAAACAGATCACGTAATCTCGGCTTGTCCTCTAACTGCAACGCCTCAGTGCCAAATCGATCAACCATCAAACCTATCATTCTCGCAGCCTGGTAATCTGGCATACCACAACCAGCGCTATAGCGAACATTAATCGGGTCAAACCACCAATCAGCAGGAACATCGCCGCTAATCAGCTGCAAATACCGCTCAGCAACCGCGAGACTATTCCATTTTTTAAGCACAAAACTCTGTGCAGCCATCCCAAGCTGTTGCCGATAATCATTATCAACGATAAGCCGCTCTACTGCGGCATCAAGTGCTTCAGGCATCACAAAACACGATGGGGGCAAATCTTCTTCCGCCAACATCTCGCTAACGTCCTGGGAAAAGTACCCTCCCACAACAGAAGGTTTCGCGAAAAATGCCGCTTCAGTGGCCAGCACAGCCATAGGAGTATCGGAGTAAAGTTGGTCAATCACAAAATCACAAGATGTGAGTGCATCCAGCACTTCATCGTTTGACACTCCCTCCAATCGAACAAAATCAATCTGATAGCCTTTTGCTCGCATGCGCCCAACACACTCCTCAATCAATGCCGACCCCTTCAAAACAGGGTGCGAGGGGCTGTGAACAATTTTTATAGACCTTTTACCCTCTTTCTTTTCATACGCTTTAACTACAGGAATCGTCTTTGGGATCCCAATCGAAAACCAGTTAATAAACGGCTTTTCTTGGAACTGGGCAGTCGATGGGGAGTTAATAGTGTAATCCGCATACCGCTCATTTCGGCGAACTACTCTTTTGACCTTGCGTGTCATTTTTAACGCAAGGAGAAGATCTGGAGCATCACCCCCTGCCGGAAAAAAACCACCATTAATGTAAGGAGGCCTTGACTCTGTCCCTGAATATATGAAAACAACAGTTTTTCTCAAACGCTTCAATATCCAGAGCTCGAACTCTGTATTAGTAATTGTCTGCGCAAACAGAAAAATGAAGGTATTAAAACGGAATAAGGAAAAGAACAATACAGGCCAAGACAGCAATTTGTGCCAGAGCAACCAGAATGCAGCAACCGGGGTCCTTTTGCTCCGATATTTCAGAACCTTACTGCCGGCCTTCTGCCAAGCTGCCAAAATACCTTTTGGGGAGGAAGACGAGTATCCGTATGGGTGCGGATAGGCCAGACACACTCTTGCTGAAACACCAAGTTGGTGAAACCCATTCTCAAGCCCAGACGCTATTCCCGCAATTTCCATGGGACCGATAAAAACTTCGGGTTTTCTTGGCACTCTCATCATGCTTCGCCAACGACCCGGCAAGGCGTTCCATAGGCCTTCATTCCGGCAGGCACATCCTGCATAACTAAACTGTTCGCCCCTATGACCACTCCGTCCCCTATTGTCACCCCCATGGCGATCACACTATTCGGGCCGATATAGCAATTCGAGCCGATTTTTGTAGGCGAGGCCTCGATCGGCGCCTTGCCACCACTGAGAGAGCGACTAACCGTATCGTGAGTATAAATCTGCACGCCAGCAGAGATGGAACAATGAGAGCCAATTATCAGCCCGCCGCCAGAGCCATCCAGAATCGTGAAAGGGCCAACCCAAGTATGCTCACCCACAGTGACATCACCAAAGACCAGGCAGCTGTCGTACACCGACGTCCCTTCACCAAAGCCCAGAAATCTGGCCTTTTCCCAACGATCAACAAAATAATCGGCGAATGGCAAAGTCCGATGAAACCGCTGATTCAGAGACTCACGCTGCTTTATCCAAAGAGCTTTGATTTCATCCAGAAGCGTCATGGTCGTGCCCCTTAATCGGCCAGAACAGCGGCCATAGCAGCACAGACAACGGATATGTCATTCTCATCCAGTTGCTCGAACATGGGGAGTGCCAAGCCTTTATCTGCCAGAACACCACCGTTAATAGAGGGCAGAATTGGTTTACCATATAAGCCAATGGCACTAAGACTCTGTGCCCCGAGATTGCTCTCAATACCGCGTTCTCTCAGTGCATGGATCACCTCTGCTCTATCAAACCGCGAGGCAAGAACAACCATAAACGTTTGCAGACTGTGCCCTGTCTCAATCTTTGGAACAAACAACTTACCTTCAGCGACCAAAAGCGCCAAACCATTTTGGTAACTCTGATACAGACGATGGCGCTTTCCGATCCATTCATCCAAATGGGGAAGCTGTCGCAGTCCCAGAGCTGCCTGAAAATTGGTCATACGATAATTCGTTGCCGGCTCCATGAACCGCATACCAGCAGCGGTTCGCTCCATTCCATGGTTCCGCAAACGGCGCATTCTGTCCGCAAGCTCGGGGCTACTTGTCGCAATGGCGCCCCCTTCACCGGTGGTTAGGGTTTTACGTGGATGAAACGAAAAACAGGCAGCCTCACCAGTTTTTCCTACTTTTCCATCAGCAC
Organism: Alcanivorax sp.; assembly: GCF_002733835.1. Classification (GTDB taxonomy): domain Bacteria; phylum Pseudomonadota; class Gammaproteobacteria; order Pseudomonadales; family Alcanivoracaceae; genus Alcanivorax. Next base: position 68,933 of record NZ_NVWY01000010.1, on the reverse strand, counting down.
CCCTTGCTCCCAGAGCACAGGCAGCATCTTCAATAATACGTAGGCTATATTGACTGGCTAGGGCTCTTATTTTTCCCATGTCAGCAACAGCACCAAACTCATGGACCGGCATTATTCCTTTGAGCATCTCTGGGCCATCCCAGCATCGGATAGTATCTTCCAATGCAGCAACCGATATCGTGTAACTACTCGGCTCCACATCTACAATGACCGGACGAGCACCAGTCAGTGCGATCGCATTTGCTGAGGCCGGAAAAGTGAAATCAGGAACCAGCACCGCATCACCTGGGCCGATATCCATGGCCAGCAGCGAGACATGCAAAGCCGCCGTGCCGGAGGACACCAGAATCACACTATGGCAGCCCAGATATTCTGCAAGGGCAACCTCAAAAGCCTCGCTCTCCGGTCCATGAACCAGATAGCCACTACGCAGCACGTCAACAACGCCGGCAATGGCTTCCTCGCTTATATTAGGTTGCGAAAGTTTCAGCATGATCAACTCTTGAACAGATCCGAGAGTTCCGGCAGAACATTCTCGTTCTCAGCAATCCAGGCCGCAGTGTTACGCAGCCCCTCCTCCAGATCGACCTTGGCCTCAAAATCAATCAACTCTTTGGCTTTTCCGACCTTAGGGATTCGCAATTCAATATCCGCCGATAATGCATCCTTGAAAACAATCTTTGACTGACTGCCAGTGACATGACATACGGCCTGAGCCAAACCATAAATGGTGGTCACGGCCCGAGAGTTACCAATATTAAATGATTCTCCCACAGCATTCGGGTGCTCAAGGCCAGCCAGGACACCGTCTACCATATCGTCAACATAGCACCAGGCACGGATCTGGGCACCATCCCCAAAAATGGTAATATCCTGATTATTAAGAGCTTTACGGACAAAAATAGAAATCGCACCTTCACCAGTCTGCCCTGGCCCATACACATTAAACGGTCTAACAGTCACCGTCGGCAGTCCGAACTCCTTGTAGTAAGCGTGAGCGAGATGCTCACCAGCCAGCTTGCTGACCGCGTAGGTCCAACGGGCTTCGCCTACAGCCCCGGTAACAGTTTGTTGAAGCTCATCCACTTTGAACGCGTACGAGCCAAACACCTCCGAAGTAGAGAACTCAACAAAACGCTCAATTCCTCCAACTTCCTTTGCCGCTTGCAAAGCATTAGCTGTCCCCAGCATGTTCACCTGCATGGTGGTCACCGGGCTACGCACGGTGGACTCGATGCCAGCAATTGCTGCTGCATGTACGACCAGATCCGACCCTGCCATCGCAGCTTTAAGCGCTGGCAAATCCAGCACATCGCCTTTTATCTGTCGAACATTGGGGTGAGAAGCATACGGCGTGTCTTTCAAGGTGTTTCGAGTGTAGTTGTCGTACGCCACTATTTTATTGTTATCAGCCAGACGGGAGATCAACATGCTTGCAATAAACCCGGCGCCACCGGTAATAAAGATCGTTTTTCCTTGAATCATAACTGTACCTATAACGGGGTTAATGCTCTGTGCTGTGTTTTAGTGGAGGGAATGACGACACACCCCCAAGGGCATACCTTCATTGCAAGCCCCCCTCATGGGCGGCTGACCAAGCATTCTACCGGCTATCTATATCAATGCGTAGTCAGCCAGCATATCCAGCTGGGTTATTTTTCTGCCAACGCCAATGATCGCAACACATATCATCAATATTTCGCGCCGCCCTCCAGCCAAGCACCGAAAAGGCATGAGACGGGTCAGCATAGCACTGCGCCACATCTCCAGGCCGCCGGCCGACAATTTCGTAGGGGACCTGCCTTCCAGAAGCTTCTGCAAACGCCTTCACCATTTCCAGCACACTGTAGCCCTGGCCAGTACCGAGATTGGTGGTAATCAACCCCCCTTTGTCCTGCAGGGTTTGCACTGCCGCCAAATGCCCCTGCGCCAAATCCATGACATGTATATAGTCTCTCACCCCAGTACCGTCCGGAGTGGGATAGTCATCGCCAAAGACACTCAATTTATCCCGTTGACCTACAGCCACCTGGGCAATAAAGGGCATCAGGTTGTTAGGTATGCCGTTGGGATCTTCACCAATCTGACCGCTTTCATGGGCCCCTACGGGGTTGAAGTAGCGTAGAAGAGCTATCTGCCATCGGTTATCACTAGCGTAGAGACCACGGAGCATGTCCTCAATATGCAGCTTGGTCGCACCGTAGGGGTTCGTCGCACTAAGTGGGAAGTCTTCCCGGATCGGGACCGTTGCAGGATCGCCATAGACCGTCGCTGAAGAACTGAAGACCATGGTGCGTACGCCGGCACGCTCCATCGCCTCAAGTAACCGGAGGCTTCCCGTCACGTTGCAGTCGTAGTAGGCAAGCGGCATGGCGACAGATTCTCCCACCGCCTTGAGGCCAGCAAAATGGATTACTGCCGCAATATCATGGGCTGAGAACAGGGCATCCAGGCCGCTGGTATCACGAATATCGCCCTGTACAAAGGTTACGGATTTGCCGGTAAGCCGTTCCACACGGACCAGGCTCTCCCGACTACTGTTGCTTAGATTATCCAACACCACCACCTGATGCCCAGCTTCCAGCAACAACAAAACGGTATGAGACCCGATATAACCCGCACCGCCCGTTACCAGGATACTTTTCATCGCTTACGCCTCCGAGTCGTCGGCCTCCGCCTCAGACTTGTCTTACTCAAACAGTGGTTTGTGGATGACACACCGGAATCATTCAACCACATAAGGTGGCTATTGGACCTGCGGCAACCCAGAACATTCAGTGCCGCCTCCGCCACAAACGATAACCACGACAGATAGGCCTACTATGCCATTTTATCGCTCCAGTTTCCGCCATACCTTCAGCACCGGGGATACCGTTGAGCTGACCTCACACCCCTACCCGGCCAATAGCTGGGAACACGCCCGGCAACTGGCTGATGCGTTTGGCTACGAGGATGTAAGGATTGCTGTCGAGGACCGACATACCGATGGCCGAATTACCGTATACCCCATGCTTACCAGCGTTGAATGACCGCGTTCCTGGAACAAACCACAATCGATGAGTGCCGAAACGCTATCGCTTACCACCCACTCATGGGCAGAACCGATCACACCGCGCCGTAGTGATAACTATGAGGGAGTCCGCTCAGGCGCGGATATGAAGACGGTTTTGTGGTTTCCTGACAGGGATGAGCGACAGGCCATCCTTGGCCTGAGGGCAAACTCAACCACTGTACTGTGTCGGATTACGGCTACGCCTAATCCGACCTACGTAAAACCAGCTAGCCGAATAGTCTTGTTTTGCAGGCCGAATCAGCCTAAAAAGCGCAGCCCGACATCCTGCTTAGCCAATAAACCTTAAACGATCGCAGCGATCAGTTGTTTTACACAGGCTTCGATATCGTTCTCAGCGGTGTTGATCACCAGCTCTGGCTTGGCGGGCGCTTCGTAGGGGCTATCGATACCGGTAAATTCCTTGATAATGCCCTGGCGCGCTTTCTGGTACAGGCCTTTCGGGTCACGCTTCTCACACTCTTCCAGCGGCGCGTCCACAAACACTTCCACGAACTCGCCATCTTCAAACAACTCACGGGCTGCATCACGGTCTGCGCGGAACGGGCTAATAAAGGCCGTCACCACAATCAAACCCGCATCCACCATCAACTTGGCCACTTCAGACACCCGGCGGATATTCTCGGTACGGTCTTCATCGCTCATGCCCAGGTTCTTGTTCAGGCCGTGGCGTACATTGTCGCCATCCAGCAGGTAGGTATGGTTACCCTGTTCGGTCAACGCCACTTCCAACGCATTCGCCAGCGTGGACTTACCGGAACCGGAGAGGCCTGTCAGCCAGATACACTTCGGTTTCTGCCCTTTAACCTTGGCGCGGTCTGCCTTGGACACATTGGACTCATGCCATACGACATGGGCTTTGGATTCGTTTGCTTTTTCCTGGTATGGAGAAGACATAGATACCTCACTTTGTTCGAAGAGCAGCGGCTAGCTGCGAGCTTCTAGCTGCTAGAAAAACACAACCGGGCCTTTGGCCCAGCACCATAAAATCACTTCAACTTGCGCATGATCGCGAACAGCATTTTCGATAACTGCTCAACTTCATCGCCCCACCTTTTGCTCATCGCATCAGGGATATAGCCGATCCTGCTGCCAACAATTAGCTGAGTCTTCAATTCACCCGCCGAACCCTTGGCATAGTTCAGAAACAACGCTTTCTCTTTGTCAGAAGCTCTCTCGAAGCCCTCTGCAATATTCGAAGGCAAGGACAGCGAGGATCGGGTTATCTGATCCCTAAACCCGAAGTCACGGTGCCCAGCAAAGTGTTGATAGATCTCAACACTTAAATCCACTGACCGACGCCAAATATCCAAATTCTCTAGGCGCATCCTTGCTCCCTCCATATTTATGGTCACTCCCATCCTTGGGAACTTTTTTGGTTTTTCCTATCTATTTTTTCGTAGCTCGTAGCTCGTAGCTCGTAGCTCGTAGCTCGTAGCTCGTAGCTCGTAGCTCGTAGCTCGTAGCTCGTAGCTCGTAGCTCGTAGCTCGAAACTTTCAAAACCCCCAAACCATCGGAATAACGCTAAGGCTGATCACCGCCACCACCACACTCATCGGAAACCCGATTTTCAGGTAATCCCGGAACGTGTAGCCTCCCGGCCCCATTACCATAAGGTTGGTCTGGTAACCCAGCGGAGTCATGAAGCTCGCGGAAGCGGCGAACATGACGGCAACGATAAAGGGCATGGGGCTGACGCCCAGCTGTTCAGCAACGCCAATGGCAATAGGAAAAACCAGCACGGCGGCAGCATTGTTGGTGATCATTTCGGTAAACACGGCCGTGAGCAAATAAATGATCACCAGCGCCATAAAGGGCGACAGACCGCCCTCCGGAATCACCTGCTCTACAATCCAGGCAGCCGCGCCGCTGGACTCCATGGCTTTACCCAGCGCAAACGACGCACCAATCACCACCAGTACCGGCAGGTTGACGCTTACATTCATCCGCGAGCGGTTCACGGTGACACAGCGCAGGGCGATCATCAGCCCTGCAGCAAACATGGCCGCCTCCAGGGTCGAGGCCAGCCCCAACACATTCGCCATCACCATGGCCACCAGCACCGCAACGGCCAGCGGCGCCCGACGAAAGTCCGGGGGGGTGGAATCCTTCAACGGGCTGACCAGCATGAAATCGCGACGATACTGATATTGCTCGACAAACTGCTGGCTGGTTTCCAGCAGCAGGGTGTCCCCTACCTTCAAACTCTGCTCGCCCACCTTGCCAGGCACTCGCTTCCCGTTACGGCTAATACTCAAAATTGCCGCCTGGTAGCGGGTACGAAAGCCAGTTTCCTTCACCGAACGGCCAATGCCAGGGAACTCCGGGCTCAGTACCACTTCCACGAGGTGGCGTTGGTGGTTATTCAAGCCCAATTTGTGAGCCCCACCATGGGCGGCCTGCAAACCGTTGATACGTTGTAGCTCCCGCGCACACTCCGGCACCCCGACAAACGCCAGCAGATCACCTTCCTGCAGCGTCATTTCCGGGCCAACCGCCGTAAACAAGCGTTCGTCGCGCTGAATATCGGTCAAAAAGCCATAGGTCAGATTGCGCAGCCCAGCATCCTGAATGGTACGCCCTGCCAGCGGGCTGCCTTTCGCCACCAGCATCTCAACGTGGTACTCACGGGCATCTTCCCACTGGGACGCCATACTCGCCCGGTTCGGCAACAAGAAGCGGCTGACCAGCAACATGAAGGCCGCACCGCCGAGCAACACCGGCACGCCCACCCAGGCCACATCGAAAATGCCGAACGCCGGCAGGCCTTTCTCCTGTACCAGGCCATCCACCACCAGATTGGTGCTAGTGCCAATCAGCGTACAGGTACCGCCGAGAATAGCCGCATAACTCAACGGCAACAGCAGTTTAGAGGCAGACAACCGCAAGCGTTGCGCCCATTCCTGCACCGCAGGAATCATCATCGCCACAACCGTGGTGTTGTTCAGGAAGGCACTCAGAATGGACGCCGGCGCGATCAACCGAAATTGGCTGGAAAGTACGGACTTGGGCTGGCCCAGCAACCGGTGCGCTACCCAGTAAATGGCGCCAGTATCCCGCAAGGCAGCCGCCACCACGTACAGCGCCGCAATGGTCATCAAGCCAGGGTTGGCAAAACCGGACAGCGCCTCGCCCGGGGAAATGATACCCGTGACCAGCACCAGTACCAGCGCCGCCATCATGGTCATATCCGCAGGCACACGGTTGCTAGCCAGCGCCCCCAGCACAGCCAACACAATCAGCAGTGTTATCAGTATTTCCAGCGTCATCAGATGAACCAGACAGAACCCAAGCCGCGCGACAAACCGCGCAGCAAAAAGGGCATTTTACAGGGCAAAGGGAATATAAAAAGGGAGAGCTTAGTCAAATTTAATATAAGCAAAAACCAACACCCACAGCATAATGTCGGATTACGGCTGCGCCTAATTCGACCTACGAAACTACGGGTGAGTGGATCTTGTAGGTCGGATTAGCCTGAAAGGCGTAATCCGACATTATCAGGAAAAGCTATTCCACCGCGCTGGCGGTTTTCGCCACCATCGCCGGTAATTCACGGCTGGGCGCGCTTTTGGGCGCCTCTACGCTCACTCCGCTCGGCTCGTACCCATTCACATAGCTACGCAGCAAAGCCCGCAGGGCATCCTGGTCAGCGCGGTTCAACGCCTTGCGGAAGGCTTCCAGAGCGAAAGAGATTTCATCCCATTCCAGCTTTTCTTCATGGGCCTGCATAATCATCTCGTGTTCGGTACGCGTACTGCAGTCACCGATCAGCAGCTCTTCATAGAGCTTCTCACCCGGGCGCAGGCCGGAAAAGGCAATCTCGATATCACCATCCGGGCTCTTCTCATCCCGCACGGACATGCCCATCAAATGCACCATGGTCCGCGCCAGGTCCACAATGCGCACCGGCTCGCCCATATCCAGCACGAACACCTCGCCGCCCTGGGCCATGGCACCCGCCTGGATCACCAGCTGGGAAGCCTCCGGAATCGTCATGAAATAACGAATCACATCCGGGTGGGTCACCGTCACCGGCCCACCCTTTTGAATCTGGTCACGGAACAGGGGCACCACCGAACCGGACGAACCCAGCACATTGCCAAAACGCACCATGGAGAACACCGTCTCCGAACCCCGCGCAGCAATAGCCTGGAGCACCAACTCGGCAAAACGCTTGGTGGCGCCCATTACATTAGTCGGGCGAACCGCCTTGTCAGTGGACACCAGAATAAAGTGCTTCACATGGGCCGCTTCGGCCCCCTGTGCGGCTTCCAGCGTCCCGATAATATTATTCCGTACGCCGGCAGAAGGGTTGGCCTCAACAATCGGCACATGTTTGTACGCGGCCGCGTGATAGACGGTATCCACCCGATGCTCACGGCACAGCCGCTCCATCAGGCCCCGGTTCACCACCGAACCCAACACCGCCTCGATCTCGATATCCTTGCTGCGCGCCCCCGCCAGCGCCCGCAGCTCCTTCTCGATGGCATACAGCCCGAACTCGCTCTGCTCCAGCAACACCAGTTTGGAGGGGTGCAACTTGAGAATTTGCCGGCACAACTCGCTGCCAATGGAACCACCCGCACCGGTTACCAGCACATGCTTGCCACTGATACAGCGCGTCAGCAGATCCGCCCGGGGCGGGACAGCGTCACGGCCCAGCAGGTCTTCAATGGACACTTCCTTGATTTCTTCAAGGCGCGCTTTGCCACTGGCAATATCCGCAAATGACGGTACCGTCTGCACATGCACATTCAGCGTTTCCAGCCAGCGTACCACCGCCATACGGGTGGCCCGGCTTTCTGAAGGCAGCGCCAGCAACACAGTACGAATCGCCCCACGCTCCACCGCTTTTTCCAGGGCTCGGCGGCCCACTACCGGCACACCACAGAGCAGCGTACCCTGCTTACCGGGCGCGTCGTCCACGATCATCAACGGGTGCAGCTCGGCCGTAGAAAGCAGGCCCGAAACCAGCTGGGCACCGGCACCACCGGCACCAAACACCGCCACCGCTTCACGGGCAATACGCTTGCCCAGCACGTTATAGAGGAAGCGGCGCATCATGAAGCGGCTGCCGCCCAAGTAGAGCACCAGCACCGCCCAGAAAATCAGAAACACTGAGCGCGGCGTAGAGGCCGACACCATGTAAGAGGACGCCGCCAGCAACACCACCGTAATGGTGACACCCGCCAGGATCGACCAAGCCACCTCCGCGCCGAGATAGCGCACGATCGAGCGGTAAAAACCAAACACGTACAGGGCAGGCAACAACAACAGAGGCGCCGCCACCAACAACCAAAGATCGTCAATCTCAGGACTGGGGGAATTCAGGCGCAACGCGTAAGCCAGCCACAGCAGCAGCGGCACAGCAAGCGCATCCGCACCAAGCATGATCAGGCGCTTGGCCGCGCGCGAGAGCGACACCATCCGATGTACAGGGGAATAGAGATATTTGTTCGTCATAACAGGTCCATCCATGCGACCACAGGGCCGACTAACACGGCAAAGTCCCTCTTAGCCATAAGACTGTGATTTTCGTCACACTACTTAGCCGGGGGAGCATTATAAGCCGTTCTCCAGGATATCCAACGGGTAAAAAGCACTAATTTCGAGGCAATCTAGTCATGAACCGTGACAATTAGGCGACAAACGGATACTGAGGTCTGTGATAATTCACTCGCAATCACTCATCTTTTTCAATCTGTTGCAAACGAGCGCTACACTACAACCCACCAGCCCGGTAGGTCGAAATAGTCCGAAGGACGTAATCCGACATCCATCCATAGACCAAATCAAACACAGCCATGACAAGATGCACTCCACGTGCCGGGCCCCTGTCGGATTACGCCTTTCAGGCTAATTCGACCTACAAACCACAAAACACACCATCCACTCGTAGGTCGTGTTAAGCCGAAGGCCGTAACCCGACATCGGCCTGACACTCAGCCGCCTGTTTGAGCAAGCACCAGCACGCCACCAGCAACCCCAGAAACCCAGCCAGACCACGGGGGTCCCGCAACATCGACTGGCTCAGCCCGAAGCCCATAAACGCCACCACAACCAGGGCACCGCACAGCGCAAAGGCTCTCATCTCGCGCTGTACCGCCTCATTCCCGGCATGGCCAGCCCGGCGCCAATAGCGCCAGAACAGCCCCAAAGGCACCAAATACAAGGCAAACAGCGATAGCCCCCCAACAATGCCTCGCCGGGCCAGAGTATCCACAGTATCGCTGTGCAGCTGATCATACTGGCTAATACCCCGATTAAAGCGGCCTTCAGCCACCCATTCGTCTCGCTGGGCTTCCAGCTTGCCTTCGCCCCAACCCAGCAAGGGTTTTTGCTGAACCAAATGCCAACCGGCCCGCCACATTTCCAATCGTACGCCCAGCGACGAACCTGCATCGCCCTGGGCGTACTCCTGAAGGTTTTCCACACCCTCTCCCACCCGGGCAGACACCGACGCCCGCGGCAGAAACGCCATGGCCAGCAATGCCGTCATCAACACCACTACCAACGCAACCACCCGCCCACGGGACAAGGAAGTCAGTGCAGCGGCACATAACAAAAGCGCTAGTGCAGGAAACACCACCCATCCACCACGCGTACCGGATAACACCGAAGCCAGCAGCCCGGCGAATGCAGCCAGAACCAGTGCCGCGCTCAACCATACACCAAACCGGGGAGCCAATGCCCCTCGCAAAGACACCAAGGGAACCAAAGACAGCGAGCCAAGCAACAGCGCAATATTGCCGAACGGAATCGCATTCATGCCATTATCCGGGCGCCATCGCCCCAACCAGAAGTGCTCATGGGCCGCAATGCCGCCGGCACAGAGCGCCCCCACAACCACGCCCCACCACCAGGCCGAGGCCGCCGGTGGTACGTACCGCCAAGCCAGCAGAACCAGAGCAGACAACAGAGGCCACACCGGCAACCATCGCCCTTCACCTTCGGTCCCCATCGGCCATTGCCCGGCACGCCAGACATCCGCAAGCCACACCAGGGAAAAGCACAACAACACCAAGAGCATGGCGAGATCATCCCCCGCCAATCGAGCATGCCCTCGCTGAAACTCCACCAAGCACAACAACGCCGCGACAACCGCCAACACAGGTAACACCGCATAGGCAGACTGAAACACCAGCAGAAAGGCAAGAAAGGAAAACAACAGAATGCTAGCGGAGAATCGGCAGAATCGAATCAAAAACCCACCTCATCGGTAGGTCGAATTAGTCCGAAGGACGTAATCCGACACTCATTCATCCGTGAATCAAGCCGAGCGTAGCAATGACACGACACAATCACAGGCCAAGTCCATTGTCGGATTACGCCTTTAGGCTAATGCGACCTACAAATCACAAACACGAACCAGTCGCTCGCAGGTCGTGTTTACCCAAGGGCACAGAGAGGCCTAAGGCCGTAACCCGACATCCGAACCCATTACCTTGCGCAACACCTCACAAGTTTTATCAATCTCGGCCTCGGTCAATGTCGGGTGCACCAAAAACATCAGCGAACTCTCCCCCAGGGCCCTTGCAACCGGCAACCGCTCTTGCGGCCCCAACCCAAGATCCGTAAATGCCTTCTCCAGGTACACCTCTGAGCAAGATCCGGAGAAACAGGGCACACCTTCCGCCACAATTGCATTCATAATCCGGTCACGCACATCCGCAACGGGCTCATTAACAACAGCCTCATCCACAAACACATAACACTTGTAACCCGCATGACCGATATCTTCCGGCACCACCGGCACGCGTAACCCGGGCAGTGATGCCGCTGTTTCCCAGATTGCCCGGCAATTGGCCTGGCGTGCGATAGTCCAATCCCGCATGCGTTGCAGCTGAATTCGACCGATAACTGACTGCATTTCCGTCAACCGCCAGTTAGTGCCCACCGATTCATGCAGCCAACGAAAACCCGGCGGGTGCTCACGCTCATAAACAGCGTTCCAGCTTTTGCCATGGTCCTTGAAACTCCACATCCGGGACCACAAGTCACGATCATTCACCGTGACCATGCCGCCCTCACCGCCGGTGCTCATGATCTTGTCCTGACAGAAAGACCAGCAACCCACATGTCCAAGGCCACCCACCGGCTTACCCTTGTAAGTTGCCCCGTGAGCCTGCGCGCAGTCCTCAATCACAAACAGCCCGTGCTGTTCGGCCAGCGCCATCATGCCACCCATGTCACAAGGCCAACCGGCCAGATGCACGCACACTACCGCCCGGGTTTTCGGGGTTAGCACAGCGGCAACCGTCTCTGGGGTGATGTTCTGGGTGTCCGGGTCCACATCGGCAAACACCGGAGTCGCCCCCGCGTTAATCACCGCCGTTGCCGACGCCAGGAAAGTACGCGGCGTCACTACCACTTCATCACCAGCACCAATACCCAACCCATGCAGAGCCAGATCCAGCGCCAAGGTACCGTTGGCGACAGCAATGGCATACTCAGTACCGGCAAAGGCCGCGAATTCGCGCTCGAACTCACGCCCTTCCTGGCCGGTCCAGTAATTCACCTTGTTGGAAAGTAACACACGGGAAACTGCATCGGCCTCTTCCGGGGTGAAGGAAGGCCAAGGAGAAAACGGGCCGTTTAGCATAAATCGTACTCTTATAAAGCCATTAGAGCGCTGAGCGATCAGCCCAGAACCGTTGCAAGGATGTAACGCAGATCACCGGAGAAAGACCAGTCCCGAATATACTGGAGATTAATTTGTACTTTATCGGGATAAATGACCTCACGGTTATAACGTTCAGGATCATCCTGTGCAGCCAGGATTTCCTCCTCATCCCGATATTTCAGGGTCGCAGGCCCAGTAATACCAGGGCGAAGGGAAAGGACCGCCCGGTCTTCACCTTCCAACCTATCTGCATATCCTGGAACATCCGGTCGCGGTCCAACAAAGCTCATCTGCCCCAGCAGAACATTCCAAAGCTGGGGTAATTCATCAATTTTTGTCTTCCTAAAGAAAGCACCCAGAGGGGTAATTCTGGGATCGCCAGACTGTGTTACCGTAGTCGTCGTCTTATCATCAGGCCGCATGGTTTTGATCTTCACCACCCTGAAGACCCTTCCATCTTTGCCCACCCTGGTCTGGATAAAAAAACCGCTGCTGCGGGTATCCAGCGTGGCAGCAATGTAGGCAATAAGAATTAGCCACCAGACCGCTATCAGACCGGCAAACGCAACCAGAAAATCAAACGAGCGCTTCAGAAACGACTGCACCGGTGACAACGCAAGTTTAGAGATAGTCATAACGCCTCAGGGTGCCCCCTACCAGCTCTTCGAGTTGCTTCACTTTCTCCTCTCCCAGGGATTGCCGCCCTTTCCCAAGGCTTTTGGCGGAAACCCCTGCCACAGCACTGGATATCGAATCGTCGGATACCTCTCTTCCCATAAAGTCGAGAATCCGCTTTAGTTCTTCCTTCGGAGCCCGGACAAAATCCTCGTAACGAATACGGAGCACTTTACCCTCCGGCATAGTGGAGAAGGCATTCTCTGATTGCTCTACGCACTTTTGCCACTGGAGTGCACAAACTTCATCCAGATCATGTTTTTGAAGAATCTCTTGCATATCATCCAAAGCCGGCCCCCAAAACGCGAGGCGCTTTTCCTTGGAGAAGAAACGATAAAAACGAGACCACAAATAGCGTAATCCGTAATAAGGCAAGTCCATCTTAGGCACAAAACGGACTTTTTCTAGAATATAAGGGATATCCAGTTTGGCCGTCCATCGCAACTTGGCAGAACCAGTAGCATCAATGCCATCCCTATAAATAAAAAGATATTTTGCTTCAGGGATAACAGCATCGACAAAAGGGACACGCAGTGAATTGGCGCAAGTTTTTTCGATTAGTACATCGGCACCAGTCTGCCGGCCGATAAATTTAAATCGACCACGAATATAATGGCTTACGGCTGGAAAGGCATTGTCAGCCGGAATTTCATCAGAAGGGTAACGAACGTTACCATGTCGCCAAATGTAATTAATTTCATCACAAGGCCAACTAGCCACACCTTCAAAAGAGGTCAAAACATCTCTAAGCATATTGGTGCCAGAACGTGGCGCCCCAATAATAATAACGCTCTCCATACCTTTCCCTTTCAAGAATCAATCAACGAAGCGACTTTACGGGATAGCCTTTCGAAGTCGTAATTTTCAACAGCATAACTTTTCCCCAAGCCCCCCATATACGAGCGCTCTTCACATGACATTTCATAAATATCAACAATGGCTTGAGCCAATTTTTCAGAATCCTCAGCCGGAATAGTCACACCGGCACCAGACTCCGCAATGGGATCACATCCTCCAGAATAGGAATGAATCACAGGCTTCTGCGCATAGAGATATTCAGGTATTTTATTAGCTCCAATGCCAAAATCGTAAAGATCCTCATTCAGCCATCCGAGATACAGGGCATCAAACTGAGACAACACGCTTTGCACCTGAGATTTTGGGACTGCTCCTATAAAAGTAACATTTGTCCCTCCACCTTCAACAACTTGAGAAACAAGTCGTTTCTTCTGTTCACCTTCTCCAACCACAACAAAAGAAATTTCAGGGTGCGACTCTTTAAGCAGTTCCGCCGCATCAACAAGAACATTGATAGCATTAACTTTTCCAACCGCCCCTGCATAGCCGACAACAAAGTGGTTAGTTCTTATTTTACCTATATCACCATCAGGCAGTGGATCGGGGTTTGAAACCTCATCCAACAAGATACCGTTAGGAACCCAAAAAAACTGATCACAACTACCCGCCACTTGTTTAATATATCTGCCAGCTCCCTTGAGATTTGAGAGCAGAACATCAGCACTCTTATAGGCACGTTTTTCCACCCAATACATAAAACGGATCAAAGGGTTATTATTCGTATATCCACCGAGCTTCTGCAGAGTCAAAGGCCATATATCTCTAATTTCAAAGAACAACCGTGCACCGGTCGTTCTTGCCAACCGCTCGGCACCCAAATAACCAATCAGCGATGGTGACGAATAATAGACAACATCAGGCTTGCTCTTTAAAAACCCAGGCAAAAAGCGCAACATAAAAGAAAAAAGAAACCAGTTCAAAATACGGACAGGGCTTCCAGAGCCAGAGTATCTTGGCATCTTTATCCAAACCATATTAAAGCCGCCCTGTTCACTAACAGTGAATCTATCCGTCACACATGGCGGCCTCCTCATCTTGTGTCCAAAACTCGATGCAATCAAAAAAACCGTGTATCCCTGCTTGGCCAAAGATCTAGAAAGATAATAGTGACGGCCTCCCATTCCGGTTTCAGGGGTAGAGGCATATTGATTAATAATCCAAACGACCTTCGTCATTCAAAACTCTCTAACTAAATCAATAAGAGCCTGACATACAGCAGAAGTTTTTCCACCAGACATCAAGGCTTCGTTAACATCATCAATAAGCACTTAGGTTACCAGCAGTACCGTCACGTAATATCTACAGCCTAATAAAATTAGAGCTCAAAATTCATCAACCCAGATTCATCCGCTAACGCCACCAAATAACGGATTGCAGTCTACTTGGAGAATGAGCGGTAAAGCTCAATTAGCTTCTTCTCTTCAATTGACCAGTTGTATTTTTCAACAACAGCTTTTTGTCCATTAACCCCCATTTTCATAGCCTCATCAGGATGATGGACCAAATAATCAACAGCATCTGCAATAGCCTGCGGATTTAGTGGATCGACACAAAGGCCACACTGACTATCTTCGAGAATGGACCTCCAAAGCGGAAAGTCAGAAGCGATCACAGGCAAACCAGCCGCCATATACTCAAACATTTTTACTGGAAGCGAATCTAGGTAATTTATTATCGGCTGAAGCGTCACCAAACCAGCCAACGATTCATTTAATATTTCTTTTACGCCACCTCTATCCAACCAGCCTTTAAAATCCACCTTACTCCAACCAGGCTCATTTCTTACTTGCAGCTCAAAACTTTTCTGTGAGAAAGCACCTCCAATAGCCAGCTTAACTGAAGATTGAGACAAACCGATTGCCTGAACCATTTCGCGAATCCCACGCACCTCTCCCAAGCTACCAACATATGCTATTTGTGCTTTTTTGTTTGACCAGCCCACAAAATCACAAGAGAGCTCTCCAAGCAGGGGAAAGTTATTAATATCAACGGATCGCAAGCCCATGGACATGAACTTATCTTTGATATAAGGAGTCGCGGCAACTACTGCATCCATTTTACCACAAGCATAACGCTCGTATATTTCAAAAATTCGAGATAAAAAAAGTCTAATTGGCCTGTTAAGGTATGGCTTTCCGAGCAACTGTTTCGGGACATCCTCATGCGCATCAAAAAAAACAACTTTCCCATATTTCTTAAGCTTAAGAGCAATTGGAAGCAGTTCAGGATCGTGGATATGATAAATATCAGCATCAAGAGCCAATGCCTTCACTAGCACTCGAGCGGGCGCATTCCTTATACGATCCAAACGACCATTACTCGAACCGACATCACAAACAGAAACATTATTCTTTTGTTCATCGCCTTTACCGTCTGCCACCACTAAATAAGTAGCATACCCATGCTTGGCTAAAGACACGCATTCCTTGAGAAAAATACGTGCATCCAAGCGCGGATGAGCAGAGGTAAGATGGGCAACACGCATTTTATATTGCATTGTAAATCTCTTTTAATATAACTTCTTGCTCTTCCCAGCAGTATTTCCCACGAGCGGAAAACACACGCTTCTGCATATCAGAATAGTTTTGAAATTGGATTTTTTTTACAGCACCCTGAAACCCTTGAACCGTATTGGAAGCAGCCACTATTCCAACCCCCTCAGACTCAACAATTTTTTTCATTTCGAAAAGGTCAGAAGTCAACACTGGAATTCCCGCCATTATATATTCGAACATTTTATTAGGGAGGCAGTAGCGATGACTCAAACACACATCCTCTATAAAAGAGACTCCATAGTCTGCGGAGCAGGTGTAGTCCAGCAACACATCAGGCGAAACGGCGGGGTGAATAAAAACCGTATTGGACGCCTCCGACTTCGCCCTAACCAAAGCTTCCAACGGACCATATCCCATGCATACCAAAACAGCTTCATCCGACTCAAAATCAGCAAATGCGTCTAGCAGCACCTCAACGCCCCTTCCTTTACTTAAACTCCCCTGATAAAGAAAAATCTTCTGATCACTGCGGATGCCCAACGTTTCTCGAAAAATATTTCGTTTTTTTATTTCAACAAAAGAAGGGCAATTCATAACCAATGCTGGCTTGGTGATTTTATAAATCCGGGCATACTCATTAGCTATAGAGTCACTTACCGTGCACACTTTATCTGCAAACGGGATAAGCATACGCTCAAGCCATTTTTTGGCTTTTTTTTCCAAACCTTTCAGCCCATTCGTTTCTGTTTCATACTCATGACAGTCATAGACGACCTTCCCACCCCCAAAAAATTTGATCAAAACACCAACTGGAAGTGCATTTAGATCATTGCAATGAACAATGTCGACGCCACGAAAACGCCAGAAAGCACGAACAAGAAACTCAATATACTTAAATATCTGAACCAGCTTCCACTTAGGCCAAGGGCGGGAAGCCAACTTGATTCTTTCAACACTCACACCATCAACTGATTCCCTTAGCATCAAACCGTCAGAATACATTGCCACCACTATTGGCGAAAAACCCTGCTTAACAAATGAACGTGACATCTTCCAGACACGAGAATCATTAGTGAAGTCATTCAAAACAACACTTGCTATTTTTTTCATTGCACCACAACTTACATAAAATAAAATTCATCGAATAATTTTAAATGAAAGCTTATTCGACAACACCACCAAGAAAAGAACGAGAAAAACAAAAGAAAACAAAGTCACATTAATTAAAAATGCACTAAACCCCGTCACCGAAACATCCTTAAAGAAAAGCGCAAGCCAAACAGTTAAGGCCACCTTAAATGGCGTATCCTCCAAAAAGGATACAAAATAATGATACAAATAAATCACAGATCCAATTAAAAAAGGAATAAAGAAAACCCCAAACCATGAAAAATTAGCATATGCCTCACCCCAAAAAACTGTAGGGGAGCTTCCTACAACGCCTCTCTCCATATTCCCTGCAAACCTCCAATCCATAATCTTTTTTGTTAGCGGGTATGGATCAAATGGAAATATCCCACCAGGGTTGGGCAAACTTCTCCCCCAAAGAAAGCCCTCCACATCGGGAAAAAACTTAATATAAAAATATGAAGCCGATATCCCTGCTGTAAAAAGTCGCGAAAATACTGAGGCCACTGCTAAAGAAAAATCCTCAACCCCCATAAAAACAACAAATAGAACGACAAGGACCCCCAGCCCTGACACCCCTAGAAAAACCCCCCCCTTAAAACTGACAATTCCTTTATTAACGACAACACTATAAACAAGATAGAGCCCCAAAAAATACCAGACGACAGGCGCCTTCTGCGCTGAAGAAAGCAAGAACAAACAGCAAAGAAGGAACGTCACAGAAAAAACACCGAGTGACATTCTACTCTTCACTTTCAAATAGTTAGCATAAAAACAATAAGATAAGAAAACCGAAAAATCACTTATCAATAACCTGTACCAATGATAGCGCCCATCAAACGCATTTGTCATCGAACTTCTGGCACGAGCAACGCCCTCCTGTGTCTCAAAGAGAGCCACAAAAAGCGCCACCTGATCAACAGATCGCATATATAACAAAAAGGCCATACCACAAATCAAATAAGCCAAGGCACAGACCAACGACTCCATATGATTAAATGGCCGCATATCCACACCCGCACATCTTCGAGCAGGAACAAAAAGCACTCTAACCCAAAGAGAAAAAATCAAAATTATTGCGAAAAAGGACCAAAGGGAAGCAAAGAAAATACTTATTATAATATCTCTATCCACAACCCCAACCACATAGCGGTATTCATCCCAATAAAAATACAAGGGCAAAACACCCACATAAGCAAAAACAAAAAAAGAAAAAACAACCAAATTTATTATATTCACTTCGCGAACGTTAAAACCCGACAATCTGTACAGCCAGAACAAAAAAAAGGGAGACATAAAATACAACAAGACAAAAAGCGTGCTCACCATCATATTAAAGTCATCACATCAAAGACTAATGAAAATTAAAAAAAGCAGCACTTCATCCATGACTTTCAGCACACCTCGCCTTAACATCTATATGCACAACCACAGCAATTACAAAAAAGTATATGACGTAAGCCAAAGCCATCCCCACAGATAAAACACCCACAAAATCAACCGATGAAAATTCTTGATTTTTACTATAACCATAAACCAAAGCCATTATTCCTAACAGCGAGATGTCGTAGACAATTTTCCACTCTTGTTTTTCCATAACAGAAAGCGCCCTACTCATTGCGCTAACAACTAATGAGGCACAAATCCATGGAGCCATCTCGGCTAACATAAACCCTGCGGCACTCCACTCAACCCCAAAAACATACGGCACACAAAGAGGAGCAAGAAAAACAAAAGCTAAACAAAGAACAAGAGCAACAATTGTTAGCTTTCCAGAGAAGGAATAAAAAAGCTTTTCCACTTGCTCCACCTTGTTCACTCTAACCAATCGTCCTAGCTCCATCTGAAAGACATCTGCTGCTGCATTGCCAATTTGCCTGCTAGGTATAGAAAAAACCATCCTAGCCACACCAAACATCCCTGCTGCTTTAATTCCGTATAGCGACGCGATAATAGGTACAGGCGCAACTGCAGAAACCTGGTTTAACAACATTGACGGCATTTCATATGCAGCGAATTTTTTATACTTTTTCGCCATTCTTTTCGCGCTACTCAAGTTCCAGCGCCCCACCTCTCCCTTGAATAAACGTTTCGATTTTTTTCTTAAACTAAGCACTGCTGCCCACGCACCCACAACTTCAGATAAAAGAAGGCCGTAAGATCCCAAACTAAAAAAACCGGCCAACACTTTACTCACAGCACTTGAGCCTGAACGGCTAATAGCAGCCAACCCAATCCCTTTAACCGCACCTTGTCTAAGAAGCCACGACCTATACAGCGCAAAATAACCGGTCCCAACAAGTGATATCGCCATGAATAATGGGGACCAGCTAGGGAGTTCAGCATAACCCATAAAATCAAAAACAAAAAAACCATAAGTAACTATAGAAGCAAAGAAAGCCATGAAGAACACAATAATCAACCCCAAAAAAAATAAGGCTCTCGACTCTTCCTCTGCTTCAGATATTAATAGGGCCCCTTCATACCGCCAAGCAACGACTGGAATAAAAAACTGAGATAGGGACTGATACAAAGAAAGCGCCCCAAACATTTCCGGAGTAAACAATCTCGTGACGAACGGCATAGCAACAACAACTATTATTTGTGCCATTGCCGTGCCACTCATTAACATCAGGACATTTCGAGTGATGCGACTACGGGTGATCATCGTCTTTATCGTTTTACTCATATGGTTTTCGTTCGACTTTATTCCTTGTAACTCTCTTCTTGGCAGAACCGCAATCATTAATTAACCGCGGAGCCCCCTCTTAACATTTCAAAGCAAATAAAGATGCTCAGAAAGCATTTTTTAACAAAGCACTTTTTCAATTTCTTGAGTCACCTTTTGGACTTGCTCTTCACTCATATAAGGGTGCATTGGTAAACTCATAACTTCTGTTGCCGCTTTATCGCCCTCTCGCAGCGTTAAAGTCTTATCTTCAACAGCCGGCTGCAAGTTAAGAGGAATGGGATAATGTACGGCAGTTGGAATACCCAGCTCTTTTAATGACGCCTGTACAATATCCCTGTTATTCACCCGTACGGTGTACTGAGCCCAAGCACTGGTGTTATGACTTTCTACGTGAGGCACTTCAATACCTGCCGCTTTCAGCTTCTCGGTATAATTTTTAGCAACCTGCTGCCGAAGAGATAGCTCGTCTGAAAAAATCTCCAGTTTTGGCAGCAAAATAGCCGCTTGCAGGGTATCCAGACGGCTGTTCACGCCCACGCGAAGGTGGTGATAACGCCGATCTTGCCCGTGACGGGCAATTTGCCGCAGGGTCACGGCCAGCTCATCATTGTTGGTGAAGATAGCACCACCATCCCCATAGCAGCCCAGAGGCTTGCTCGGAAAAAAACTGGTAGTTGCCACGGTGCTAAGATTGCAGGAGCGCTTGCCTTTGTAAGTAGCGCCAAAGCTTTGGGCAGCATCCTCAATCACCGGAATGCCATGCTTATTGGCAATCGCATTAATGGCATCGTAATCCGCACACTGCCCGTAAAGGGAAACCGGAATGATGGCTTTGGTTCGCGGCGTAATAGCCGCTTCAAGTTTTTCCGGATCCAGATTGTACGTCTTCGGATCAATATCCACGTACACCGGTTTGGCGCCCAGCACCGCTACAGTTTCTGCGGTAGCGATATAGGTGAAGCCGGGAGTAATAACTTCATCCCCAGGGCCAATGCCAAAAGCCATCTGAGCAATTTGCAGTGCATCAGTACCATTAGCACAAGTAATACAATGTTTTGCGCCAGAAAATGCCGCCAGCTTTTCTTCCAGCTCTGCCACTTCGGGGCCTAGTATGTACTGACCGTGGGCCAGAACACGCTGGATGCCTGCATCAACTTTGTCCTTAATACGCGCTTGCTGTGCGGCGAGATCAATAAACTGCATCAGGCTGTTACCTTTTCCAGAAGGCCATTGGTGAGTCGATAAATCGCTCCAGTATGTTGGCAACGGGTTTCTCCGTCGCCGGTGACGGGCAAGTCTAATTGCTCACCGAATTGGCTCATCCAGCCGATTTGCTTGCCGGGCACGCCGACAACCAAAGCATAGTCGGGCACATCCTTATTAACCACGGCGCCAGCCCCCACAAAGGAATAAGCGCCGATGGTTACCCCGCAAACGATGGTGCAGTTCGCGCCAAGGGTGGCACCTTTCTTTACCAGGGTATCGCGGTACTCATCCTTGCGTTCTATCAGGGAGCGAGGGTTATAAACGTTGGTGAACACCATACTCGGGCCACAGAAGACCCCTTCTTCCAAGTGCACATTATCGTAGACCGATACGTTGTTCTGGACTTTGCAGTTATCGCCAATAGTGACCTTATTGCCGATAAAGACGTTCTGGCCCATGGACACGTTCTTACCGACGCGGGCGCCGCCGCACACATGAACAAAATGCCATACCCGGGAGCCTGCACCGATCTTGGCACCGTCATCGACAATAGCGCTGGGGTGTACCTGATAATCCATTGGACCAGACTCCTTTAGAGCAAACGAGACAGGAAGGGATGGCCTTCACCGGCCTCTGCCTTTACCGCAGTGGCAGTACGAATGTATTCCACCGTTTCAACACAATGGCGGGCATCTTCGATACCGTAGCCATTACCTTTGAGAACCTCTTCATAACTGGTGGTGTGCAGATCCGTGAAGCCTTGGGAGAACTCAATTTCTTCGCCGTCCACACTGATGGAGCGGTAAGTGGGCTGCTTGCCTTTGACGCTGTCTGGCAGGTCATTGGCATCGATGGACAAGAACCACGGCACACGAGCCTTCTCGTATTCCAGATAACCTGCCGCCTTGTTTTCGGTTGCATAGTGCAGCACGTTTTTCTGCAGCTTGCCGAATACGAAGTGCAGCATATCGAAGAAGTGCACGCCGATATTGGTAGCCACGCCAAAGGATTTGCGCGGATCACCTTTCCAGCTTTCCATATACCACTTGCCCCGGGAGGTGATGTAAGTAAGTTCGACCTCATACTTACCATCCTTTTTCTCCTGGGCCACTTTATCCTTGAGGCCGAGGATCGCCTGATGGTGCCGAAGCTGAAGGATGTTATAGACCTTTTTACCCGTTTCCTTTTCCACTTGGGCCAGTTCATCCAGCAGCTCGGTGGTGGGCACCAAAGGTTTTTCACAAATCACATCGCAGCCTAAGCGCAGGCCTGCTGCAATATGCGGATGATGCAGGTAATTCGGGGAACAAATGGCCACATAATCCAGTGCGGTTTCCGGATTACGTTTCAGTTGCCAAGCATGTTCCTGAAAACGCTCGAATTCGGTAAAAAATTCGCTCTGGGGAGAAATGGAATCAATAATGCCGACAGAGTCGTTGATGTCATACCCCACAGCCAAATGGTTCCCGGTTTCCTTAATGGCCTTCATATGCCGAGGGGCGATATAGCCAGCCGCGCCAATCAGTGCGAAATTCTTCATTGTTATACCTTCCATCTTTTCTCTATTAGGCCTTGATAACATTCTTGAGCGTTGCGCGATATTTTCCCCGGGTATCCACCAGGATGGGGGCATGCTCAAGAATCAGCTCATAATCAAAACGGTCATGGTCCGTTGCCAGTACTACCGCATCAAAACTGGCCAGGTTCTCTGCCGTCAGCGGTTCGCTGGACAACTCGAAATGATGCTCACGCATTTTCGGGAAATGCGGCACATGGGGATCGCTGTAGGCCACCACGGCGCCCTTGGCTTCCAGCAGCTCCATGATTTCCACAGAGGGGGACTCTCGCATGTCGTCTACATTTTTCTTGTAGGCGATCCCTAGCACCAGAATTTTGCTGCCTTTCAAGGCTTTACCCTGATCATTCAGCCCATCCATGGTCTTGGATACGACGTAATCGGGCATTGCCTGGTTCACCTCGCCGGACAATTCGATAAAGCGGGTGTGAAGGCCGTATTCACGGGCCTTCCAGGTTAGATAGAACGGGTCGATGGGGATACAATGCCCACCCAGGCCTGGCCCAGGGTAGTAAGGGGTAAAACCGAAGGGCTTGGTGGCAGCTGCATCGACCACTTCGAAAATATCGATGCCCATACGGTCTGCCACGACTTTCATTTCATTCACCAGGCCGATATTGACGGCACGGTGAATGTTCTCCAGCAGCTTGGTCATTTCTGCCACTTTGGTACTGCTCACCAGCACCACCTGGTCGATAGCTGGCTTATAGAGGGCCTCACCAACGGCACGGCAATTCTCAGTGTGCCCTCCCACGACTTTGGGGATAGTGCGGGTTTCGAAATTAGGGTTACCCGGATCTTCTCGTTCAGGCGAGTAGACCAGAAAAATATCCTCGCCGGCCTTCAAGCCCCCTTCTTCTGCACGAGGCAACAGCTCTTCTTCAGTGGTGCCTGGGTAGGTGGTGCTCTCCAGAGACAGCAAATGCCCGGAACGAAAGTAGGGTTTCAAAGCATCAACCGTATTGATGACAAAACTCATATCCGGTTCACGGTATTTATTCAGCGGTGTCGGCACACAGAGAATCAGGGCATCACACTCTTTCGCTCGGGAGAAATCGGTCGTCGCCTCGAAGCCTGTTTCCACGGCATTTGAAACACTCTCGCCGGAAATATGCTCAATGTAGCTTTTCCCTTGATTCAGGGTATCCACTTTACTGCTATCGATATCAATACCGATGACGCGGAAACCAATACCATTGTAGCGAAGCATCAAGGGCAGCCCCACATATCCCAGGCCCACGATGCCGATAACGGCATCTCTGGACTCAAATTTCCCAACTAGAGCATCCTTGTGGCTCGGCATTTTTTCCTTCTCCTGTTCAATCTGTCTGGTTAGTCCGCGAAATACATGCCTGTTCAGGCATCATTTCCATATGCGTAGTTGTAATACCCGTATTCGTTGGAGGCCCGTCTCTCCATGCAATTGAGAATCGCCCCTTTAATCTCCACATTATTCTGCGCAAAACGTGTCAGGGTGATGTCTACTTCCTTAACGCTGTTAACGCCAAAGCGGGTCACAATCAGGCTGCTGCCGGCCAGCTGACCTACGATGGCGGCATCGGTTACCGCGAGGATTGGCGGGGTATCTACCAGCACGATGTCGTATTGAGCACTCAGGGACTCCATCAGCGCTTTAAAACGGTCATGCATCAACAGCTCGGACGGATTCGGTGGCACCTGCCCGCGGGAAATAAATGACAAATTTTCCATTTGCGTCGACTGTACAATCAGGCTTTGTTCAACCTGACCAGACAGATAGTCCGACAAGCCTGCGTCGTTACGGTTTTCGAAAAAGCGGTGCATGTGGCCCTTGCGCATGTCCCCATCGACCACCACCACTTTCTGCCCGGTTTGAGCAAGCACTGCTGCCAGGTTAGCGGAGACAAAAGACTTGCCCACCCCCGGACTGGGGCCAGAGACCATAAGCACTTTGTTGCTGGCCTCCATCATCGCGAAGTGCAGGCTGGTGCGCAGGCTCCGCAGGGCTTCAACCGCCAGGTCGTTCGGGTCGGACAGGCTCAGCAACGGGATAGGGTCTTTGTCTTTCTTGCGCTTGCGGCGTCGCTTCAGGGCCTCCACCCTGTCCACTTTTTGCTGGTGTTCAGACAACGGGATAGAGGCATACACGGAGATACCCTGCTCTTCCAGTTGCTCCGGGCTTTCGATTCCACGGTTAAAAGCCGCCTTGAGGAGAACGAGACCAACAGAGCCCATGGCCCCCAGCATGGCAGCCAGAATGGCAATCAGCGCTTTCTTGGGTTTGACCGGTTCAGGTTGCACCAGGGCCTTGTCGATAATGCGTACGCTACCGACGGTGCCGGCTTTCATGATGCGTAGCTCCTGCACCTTGTTGAGCAGGCCCACATAGATTTCCTGGTTAACTTCTACGTCGCGCATCAACCGCAGCACTTCCTGCTGGGTTTCCGGCAGTTCTTTGATTTGTTTATTCAGCTCGTCTTTTTCCTGAATCAGGGAGCCCCGCTGCTGAATCAGCGTGCGATAAGCCGGGTGCTCCCTGGTAAAGCGGGCGGAAACTTCACTTTCCTTGATTTTCAGCTCATTGATTTTTGCTTCGATGGCAACCAGCCGCTCCAATACAGACTGGGTTTCCAGGGACAGGTCAACCGATTCACTTTTCAGGCGGTAGGCATTCAGCTTTTCTTCCGCGCCGGTGAGCTTTTCCTTGATTTCGGGAAGCTGCTCGTCGAGGAAGTCCAGGCTATTTTCCGCTTCTGCAGACATACGTTTAATATTCTGCAGTAGATAGGTTTCGCTGATTGAATCCAGAATGGAACGGATACGGCCTTTGTGAGGCCCGGTGATGGACATTCCAATGATGCCGGTGGCTTTACCTTGCTCGCTGACGGAAAGACGGCCACGAAGTTTATTGACCGCATCGGCGCGGGTTTGATGCACCAGCGTTAGCGGCTCTTCGCCGTATTCCCACTCGCCCAGCTCCAGCACAATGCGTTTGTCTTCGCTGGTGATTGGGGTGCCGAGGGGGGCGCTGCCGACTTTTTGCTCTTCGAGATACAGCGCGGGCTGGCCGTTTTCTTCGATCAGCGTAAACACTTTGCCTTCCAGGTTTTCCGGCACCTGGAAAGATTTGATGGTCACGAAGGTCTCGCTATCCCGGTAGCCCGCAAACAGGGGTTTGGGGACAAACTCCGGCGCAGGGTCAGGCGCACCAAAACCACCAATGAAGGGCGCACGATCCGGGGCTATGCGTATATCCAATTGCAGTTGGTCAATGATTTCGCCCAGCACCATCCGCGAACGGATTATCTGGATCTCGGCATCAGCAGAGGATTCTTCCGTAAACAGTTCGTTCAGTTCGGAAAACCCGGGCACGCCGCCCTGTTTGTCTTCCACTTGCAGTAACGCATCGGCTTTATAAATGGGGGTGGCCAGCAAAGCATAAGCCACCCCCAGGCACAGGGCGATAAACGTGGTGCCAATAATCAGCCAGCGGTGGTCGACCAGTAGCCCCCACAGACGTTGCAGATCTATCTCGTCGGCCATGCTGGAAGACGATTGAGGCTGCCGTGCTGTGTTTGTTGCGTTTTCTGCCATGTTTTATTGCTCTACTGTCTGTTTTGCTGTTGGGCGTTTTTTCGGGGCCCCTTGTAGGAGTTCCCTTCCAGGGGGCGAACCCGGGCCTTGGCGAGTAAACGCCGGCTACCGACCCTTCGTTTCACGCTGGAAGGGCCACTTGTTTCTTATCACCCCTTTGGGTGATCTTCGTGCTGTCGCTTGGTTCGTCCCCTGGAAGGGAACTCCTACAGCCGTGCTGTTTCTTGCTGAGCTGTGCCCGTGTACCGGCGGTTTCTTATCACCCTTGGGTGATCTTCGCGCTGGCGCTTGGTTCGTCCCCTGGAAGGGAACTCCTACAGTGCCCCCTAGAAGGGGGCACGATTCGCACCTCAAGAGGTGCTCCTACATAACTCTCTACAGTTTTTCTGCCCAGGCTTTTGTGGCTTCTCGCATGGGCGGGTAGATTCTTTCGAAAGCATCCCGGCCGCGTTTGTAGGGGTCGGGGATGTCGTGGCCGCCATTCCAGTGAGTTAGCAGGAATGTCTTGCCGCTGGCTTCCGGGAAGGCTCTGCCCAGGCGTTCTTTCTGGCGGCTTTCCATGACGAGAATCAAATCGCTATCGCGGCACAGTTCACTGTCCAGCTTGCGAGCCACATGCTTGCCGCAGTCCAGGCCGTTTTCTTCCGCCACGGCGCGGGCGGTCGCTTCCATGTCCTGGCCCACCAGCCCGACCAGACCCGCAGAAGACACGGCTTTTTCCGGCTTCAGCTCCCGCAGCATGGCGGCGACGGTGGGGCTGCGACAGATGTTGCCGTCGCAGACCACCAGAATGCGATTAAACATTACTCGTCCAGATCCCTTACCCGGTCTGCCGCCAGTGCCCCGTAGTAGATGGTCTGGAAGGTCGGCAGAATATTTTTGATTACGCGGTTCCAGCGAGCCAGCGGCGCGGCGGTGACATAAACAATGTCGCGGCTTTGCAGATCGAAACCATCAGCCAAGATCAAGGCGGTGGCATCCTTGGCATTGAGCTGGTAGAGGTCAATCAGGTGATCACTTCCTTGGGGCGCACGGCGCAGCACGAAGATGCCACGAGCATCCGCCGTATCCTGGGTGTAACCGCCGGAGGCCGACAGGGCTTCTGCCAGCGTCAGGCCGTTACGGGTCATTGGCACGGGCTGGTTCTCACCCACTTCGCCCAGCACAAAGACTTTATTGTCATCGTTGCGGGCCACATGGATCACATCACCGGGGCGCAGCAGCACGTTGTAGGCCGGGTTGCCTTCCTGGTAAACCGCCTTCAGCGACAGGGTATATTCCTGCCCGTTACGGGTCAGGGTGACGTCGTTCCAGTCGGCCATTTCGGTCAAGCCGCCGGACGAATTCACCGCATCCAGCAGGCGCAGGGGCACGTTGGTCACCGGGTAGGCGCCGGGTTGTTTAACCGCACCGGACACATACACACGCTGGCTGCGGAAGGCCGCAATGGTCACATCCACTTGCGGGTCTTCGATGTATTCCGCAATCCGCTGAGCGATCAGATCTCGGATTTCGGTGACACGCAGGCCGACGACTTTGATCTTGCCAACGTAGGGGTAAAAGATGGTGCCGTCGTTGTGTACCCAGTTACCGGATTCCGACGGGCTACGCATGGAGCCTGCCGGGATTGTCAGTTCCGGGTGGTCCCAAACAGTGATTTGCAAGACATCACCGAGCCCGACCACGTAATCGTAATCTTCCGGTTCTTCGAGCAGGACCGGGGCCGGCTTGGCTTTTTCTGCCGGTTTGGTCTGCAGGACGTTGGTGGTGATGGTGTGCACCTGCACCACATCCGGCAGAGGTTCGGCTTCTTCCGCACTCTCGTCTTCGTCGAGGAACCAGCCCGGCGACGTGGAAATGTGGGAGCCCGGCACAACGGTGCAGCCTGCCAGTGAAGCCAGAAGGCCGACAGCCAGAAATTTCCCGAAAGGATTCATAGATACCTGCATAAACTCTGTTACCAATTCACGTGTCGGATCCACTGAAGGCCGGCGGTGAACCGCTCCCGCTCTTCATAGGTCACTACGGGTTCATCCGTAGCAGAAAGTAGCCAATTCAGGCGGCCGCCCAGCAGGGGGTGGCCGACGCGAAGTTCGGCCAGGGTAATGTCCTGTTCGTCAACGGCCTGAAGGATAGCGTCGCCATCTTCCGTGACCACCGCGCGCGTCCCGCCATCTTCATTCAAAGTGGCTTGCGAGAGGCTAAGCGCCACCGCCACATCGTTACGGAAAAACTGCTGAATGCCGAGGGTAACGGCCTGTGCATCGCCTTCCCAGGTGCTGGCCAGGTTGCGGCCATGATCGCGGAAGCCGCTTTGGTAGGTACTGTGTTCATACATGACATCGTACCGGCGATCACTAAACCAGCTGCCGGCCACGGTATCTGTGGCTTCCACAAAGAAGCGCTGGGAGCCCTTGCCCCAGCCCGTCACCATATCGATACCGGCCAGGGAAGACAGCTTGGAGGGCAAGCCACCCGCTTCGTCTTCACCCATGAATTGGCCATAGATGCCAAGAGGCACATCGCCGGGGTTCAGGGACAGACGGAAATCTACACCTCCGATCTGATTACTCGGCCCTTCTCCCTCATCAAACCCATCTGACTCGCCGTTGTCTTTACCAATCACTGCATTCCATAGCGAGTCAATCCCCTGCGGACGCCCTTCCCCGCCCCATTGCGCCAGGCGCGACAGGCCGATTTGCAGGGAATCCAAGGGCTTGAAGACAAAGCGGGCACCCAGCAGGCGGGCATCGGGGATCGCACGATCGTGTTCCAGCTGCCCAGCGATCAGTTGCAAATCCCAGGGACCGATCCAGCTGAGCCAGGGGCTTTCCGGTGCCAGCGGCATTTGCCGGGAAAGCCACAGCCCGGGCACCGGGCGGGCATTATTGGACAGGGCCAGGGAGCTTTGCCAGCCCGGGCCCCACCAGCGATCGACAGCACCGACACCTAGCTGCCAGTTGCCGATGATGCCGGCCAGGTAGGTGTCGTCCAGGCGCACATATTGGCTGTCGCGCTCGCCGTCCACATAGCCAATGGCCAATTGCCCGGCCCAGCGCTCGCCCATGCCGTAAAGTGCCACCTGGCTGGTAAATTCGTCTTCTACCTGGGTGTCGAAGCTGGTGTAGAGCGGTTCCTGGTTGGCACCGCCCAGTTCAATAGAAACACCACGGGTACTTTGCTGGGCCTGCTGGAGAGCTTTTTCGAGGAAGGCGGCATGCTGGTTTTCACAGCGTTTGGCGTCGGCTTCCGGGAGGCTATGGCGGGCGAGGCGGTAGCTTTTCATCAGGGCAGCCCAGCTGATAGGCCAGCTGAGAGTCACGCCATCAAGGCACCCCTGGGACTGCAGCGCCTCGATATGATGGCGTGCGGACAGATCCCCGGCGGGCACCCAAGGTGAAGCGGCCTGGGCGCTGGTGGCACACAGAAAGGCCAGCCCCCCGAGACTCCAACGGGTTAACTGTGAAGAAAACTGCACTAAGGACATCCTATCCAGCTGTTTTGATATCGAGGGGCGGATTATGCGTACTTTTTTTTGTCATCCATATGACAAGCTGCGGCATTTTACAGTTTGTTTACTGCAATGCGAATGGTTTGCAGCACTTACCCTACGTAATTCATACGTATTGGTGACGCAGGCCTTTGAATACTTGGGGTTAGGATGATAGCGACAGAGTATTTTTGTCTAACAATTCAAGAGGAAGTATTGGTTTTGTAGTTTTGTAGGTCGGCTTAGCCTAAAGGCGTAAGCCGACATTTGCCGTTTACCTCCATGGCGAGGCCAGATGTCGGGTTACGGCTTCGCCTAACACGACCTACGCGCTAAGCCTAAGCCTAAGCCTAAGCCGACATTGAACCCGGGGATCAAATAGCTTGCAGGGCATCCCGAATGGGGCTCTCACCGGAGATAACATCAAACTCCTGGTTGCGGACCTCCATACGGGTGACTTCCGCCAGCACCTTGGCCACATCTTCGCGGGAGATTTCCCCAAAATCCTTTATTTTGCGCTCCAGTTTTATCTTCCCTAGCGGCGGTTCCTCGGTGAGACGCCCTGGGCGGACAATGACATGGTCCAGACCACTGCTGCGCAGGTGATTGTCTGCGTTGCCTTTGGCTTCAAAGTAATGACGCATTTTTTCCGGGCCACTGTCCGGATCATCGGCCCGCATGGAGCTAACCATGATAAATCGGGCTACCCCCTGCTCTTTCGCCTGATCCACCAGCGCGATGGCGCCATTCTGATCCACGTCGATGGTTTTGTCCGGGCCGGTGTGAGGACCGGAGCCCGCCGTGAAAATAACCGTGTGCTGCCCTTTCAACGCCTCACGGCAGTCGCCCTCCAGGTCGGCCACCACCACACCGTTAGCGCCCAGCTCTTTCAGGGACTGAGCCTGGGCCGCATCGCGCACCATGGCGGTCACATGAATATTGTCCGCTGCCAGATGGGGAATCAGCCGACGACCAATTTTGCCGTTTGCGCCTGCAATAAGAACGTTCACGCGGTTCTCCTTTTCCGGATGGGTATTAACAGGTGTTGTGATGGCACACCGGACTTTCAAGGGGACGGACCTGCCTCTGTAGGTCGGATTAGTCTTAAAGACGTAATCCGACACTCGCCCCATGGGACGGCGGCGACATTGAATGTCGGCTTACGGCCTTCGGCCTCTCTGTGCCCTCGGGTAAAGTCGACCTACAAAAGAGCGAAATGCGAGGTGTGTGGGTGGCAAGGAAACGACTGGCGCCCAGCTTCACCTGGTGTTGCACCGGTTGATGCGATGCTCCGGGTTATGGAGAGACCTATGCGCCCAATGTTGTTGATAGTGAGCCTGATTATGCTCAACGCCTGCCAAACCACACCGACTGCACCGATTGAAGTGGCAGATCCGTTCGACCTGGATCGCTTTATGGGCCAGTGGTATGTGATCGCCAATATCCCCACCTTTCCCGAAAAAGGCGCCCATAACGCCACCGAAACCTACCGCCGGGCCGGCCCCAATGAAATTGCGACCACCTTCACCTTCCGCAAGGATGCCCCCGACGGGGACCTGAAAACCATGACGCCCACCGGCTTTGTCAGCGACGAGAACCCGGCAATCTGGGGAATGCGGTTTCTCTGGCCGTTCAAAGCGGATTTCCGGGTGCTGTATGTGGACCCGAATTATCAGACCACCATCGTGGGGCGGCAGAAACGGGACTACCTGTGGATCATGGCGCGCAGCCCGGAGCTGCATGCCAAGACCTACGAACACCTGCTGGGCATCGCCCGAGAGCGCGGTTACTCGCTGGACAAACTACAAAAGGTGCCCCAGGAGTGGTGACCTGCCCTTGCTCAAGTCGTAGGTCAGGTTAGCCTGAAAGGCGTAACCTGACATTCAGGCGAAGCAACGGAAAGCCCGCTCAAGCGTTAAAAACTTTCGCCCAACTGAATAAAGAAGACGGTATCGTCTTCCGTGAAGGCCACATCCACACCAATGTGCAGAGGCTTGCTCGGGGTGGTTTGCCAGCGCAAGCCGGTACCGATGCTGTGGGCGGTTTTGCCGTTGAAGATAGGCTCATCACTGCCGTTGACCCAGCCATAATCGTAGAACCCCACCCACACCCAACGCGGCAAAACGGAATAGCGGCCTTCAATGCTGGCTTTCAGTGCATCATCGTCCATGTACTCGCCCCGGTTATACCCGCGCACCCCTGCCGACGCCTGATTGAAAAACGGCGCCCGCCCGAGGTGCTTTCCCAGGCGCCGTTGGTGGCGAGCACCAGATCTGGGAACAGTTGTTTGTAATAGCTCAGGTCCAGCCGGGTTTTGCCGTAATCAAAATCGCTGCCCATGGCTTCGCCAAAATCAAAATAGGAGGCACTGAAATTGATGCCCTGGGTGGGGAAATAATTGTTGTCCCGCGAATCGTAGGTCAACACCATGCCCGCACCGCCAACGGCGATATCCTTGTTCACGCCCGGTAACCCGGCGACCCGTTGATCGAACTCCATCTCCACATCCCCATCCGAGTAGATCAGCGCCGGGCCCAGGAACCAGTGATCGGATTGCGGCAG
This sequence comes from Alcanivorax sp., assembly GCF_002733835.1. Lineage (GTDB taxonomy): Bacteria > Pseudomonadota > Gammaproteobacteria > Pseudomonadales > Alcanivoracaceae > Alcanivorax. The sequence continues at coordinate 36,984 of NZ_NVWY01000010.1, read as the reverse complement.
GCGCCACTGGGCACGGGCAAAGCCCATGGCCATGTCGATGGTGTAATCCAGTGGATTATTGGCAAGGAAACCCTCGCCCCCCAAACCATAATATTTCAATTTCAGGGAACCGGTACCGGCCGCCGCCGTTACCCGCAAACGATCATCCAGCAAATAATCCTGATGAAAGGCCCCCACCACCCAGCTGTCAGTATCGGTATACATGGCGCCCAGGCCGCTGGTGGGGTTGGGGCCACCATTGCCATCGCGGGACGGGTGCAGGTACAGGGTCGCCAGTTGCAGACCTGTACCCATGGTGGGGTTCGACACGGGGATGGGCGCCACTACCCAGTTGCCTTTTTCCAGGTTGGGCCCGTGAGTGCCCTTCTCCACATTCGCCATGAAGGTATCGGTTTCGGTAACTGCCGCCGCGCAAGGCAGAGACAGACACCCGACAACACATGCCGCCGCTCGCCACGGAGCGACTCTCACGGGCAGGTTGCAGGGGCCAGCGTGACGGGAATGCCATTGAGCTGTGCCATGGCCGTTACCGCTTCCACCCTTTCCGTGCCAATCACATCGTTCACACTGCTGCCCTGGGTAGAGCGGGCAATTTCCAGCTGCACGCCGTCACGGTCATGGCCCCAACCATGGGGCACACTGATCACCCCGGGCATGATGTCGTCACTGATATTGGCCGGGAGCGTGATGCTGCCGGCGCTGCCGCTGATGGTCACATCCGCCCCCTCTTCCACACCCAGCCGCTGGGCATCCTGCGGGTGCACAATCACCGTGAAGCGGCCCTTGCCTTTGATCAGGCGCTGGCTGTTATGCATCCAGGAATTATTGCTGCGGATATGGCGCCGGCCAATCATCAGCAGCTGATCCTTTTCCGGAGCAGAAGGCACCGGCAAACCTTGCAAGGCCCGGTGGTAGAGCGCGGGCACCAGATTGATGCGCTGATCGGGCGTAAACAGACGCTGGGGCAACATGGGCGTCAGCGGCCCCAGATCAATGCCGTGCGGAGCCGCTTGCAGGCTCTTGAAGGTCAGCCCACGGCTCTTTCCCCGCAGCAGGCGCCAGGCCACTTTGGGTAGTGTATGCAGGCCGTTTTTTTTCAGATCGGCCATGACCTTGCCGCCACTGCCATAGGGCCCCAGACGCAGGCCCAGATCAATGATGCCGGTGTCACCCAATTTGCGGACAAAGCGGTCAGTGGCCGCCACCTTCAAGCGGCTGCGTCGACTGCGTGCCTTAAGCCGATTCAACCGCGTAGTAAGCCCGAGCAGGATTTCCCAATCGTGCAACATACCCTCCGGGCGGGGCACCAGAGGTGGCGTGTATTTCACCACGTTACGCACTGACACCGCCTGAAAAATGGGGTCAAACTGGCCATGTTCCAGCTGCCCGGTGGGCGGCAGAATAATGTCGGCATGGCGGGTGGTCTCGTTGATATAGAGATCAATACTGACCATGAAATCCAGCCCGGCCAGGGCCCGGTCCAGCTTGCTGCCATCCGGGCAGGACAACACCGGATTGCCCGCATGGGAGATAAAGGCCTTCACTTGCCCCAACCCCGGCGTGAGCATTTCATCGGCCATGGCGGTCACCGGGAATTCACCGCCAAATTCCGGGTAACCGTTTACCCGGCTGCGGTAACGGTCGAAGCTGCCGGTATCACCGCTAAGGCCACTCATGGCGACAATATCAAAGGCCGGGTTGGTGAACATCACGCCCCCTTCCCGATCCAGGTTGCCGGTGAGGATATTGATCACGTAAACCAGCCAGGCGCTGAGCGCGCCATGGGCACTGGTGGTAACGCCCACCCGGGAATAGACCGCCGCGCTGGGCGCATTGGCGATGTCGCGGGCGAGTTTGCGGATATGATCAGCAGAAAGCCCCACTGCCGTTGCCACTTTTTCCGGGGTCCACGGCGCCACCAGCTTTTCCAGGGTTTTCTTGCCATCAAGCAGGGACTCGAGGCGGCCCGGCGCCACCAGCAATTCCGTATACATCACCTGAACCAGCGCCAACAACAGGTACACATCGGTGCCTGGTCGCACGAAATGATGCTCGTCCGCCACCCGGGCGGTTTCGGTGCGACGCGGATCCACCACCACCAGTTTGCCGCCGCGCTTTTGCAACGCCTTGATGCGGTTCTTGACGTCGGGAACCGTCATGATGGAGCCGTTGGAGGCCAGCGGATTGCCGCCAATAATCATGAAGTAATCGGTGCGCTCGATATCCGGGATGGGAAACAGCGCTTGGTGGCCGAACAGCTGATACGTCGCAAGTTGATGGGGCAGCTGGTCTGCCGAGGTGGCACTGTAACGCTGGCGGGTGTTGAGCGCCTGGGTAAACGGCAACAGGGTAAACAGGGCACCGTGATTGTGGGCTGTGGGATTCCCCAGGTACAGGGACACCGCATTCTTGCCGTGCTCCTGTTGTATCGCGTGGAGTCGCTGGGCGGTTTCGTCCAGAGCCTCATCCCAACTGATCGGCACCCAGCCATCGGCGGTACGTTTAACCGGGTGGCGCAGGCGGTCCGGGTCGTTGTGCAGATCCTGCAGGGCCACCGCCTTGGGGCAAATATGACCACGGCTGAACGGGTCGGCCTTGTCCCCGCGAATGGCTTGTATGTCATCGCCGCAGTGCTCTATCTCGATACCGCACATGGCTTCGCAAAGATTGCAGGTGTGATAGTGCAGGTGCTTCATCCTTGGCCCCGTTCGTTGCGTTGAGAGTCCTTGTTTATCAGATTCACGGCAAAAAGGCGCGGTGGATGTGCGGTTTTACGGCGCGCAAAGGATTGGCCGGCGTGATTGCGTGTAGCATGCCTGCGTGAAGCATCTCACTTACCCAGCACCTTGAAGCGCTGCTTTAACCGAAAGCCCTGATCATCCACCAGTGTCAGGGTATGCCAGCCGGGCTCGGCGGTGAGCGCCCATTCGTGGAAATGCCGGGTCTCGCCCAGATAAGCAGCATCCAGATGCCAGTACAGCGTGGCGTCAGCCCGTTGATGGACGGCACGAAATACCGCCCGCCCCAAGCGGCCATTCAGTTCCACCGGAATATAAATGGCCGTGCCCGCATGGGGATAGATCAACGCCATGGGCGGCTCGCTGTTCATGGCCCTGGCGCCGGCCAGACAATCATCCCGCCAGGCGGGCAAGGGCCGGTAGTGCGGGTGGCGGCGCTGGTAGAACCAGGCCTGCCCTGGCGGCAGCACAAACCAGTCCTGGTGGCGCATGGCGCTGACCGGCTCACACTGGCTATGCACCCGCTGGCCGTTGCTATCCAGATGCACGCGCACATGGTACGGCGTCACGGTTTCAAAATGGCTGTGCAGTGGGGCCAGCCGCTCCACCGTGGGGCAACGTCCGCCGGCCAGATAACCATCGTCGCTGCATACACGCACGGTTTTCAGGTCGGCCAACGGCGGTTCCGGCCAGCGGGCCGGCCCGAGCAGGCTAAATACATCCAGCATCAGCGGTGCAGCGGTGGCGGCGCCGCCCAGCGTGGGTGCCGGTTCGCCATTGCCGTTGCCCGCCCAGACCCCCACGGTATAGCGCCCGTTACTGCCGATGGCCCAGGCATCGCGCAGGCCATAGCTGGTACCGGTTTTCCAGGCAATGGGCTGGCTGGAGCTGAACAGCCGCCATTGCCGTGCAGTGCCGGGCCGGGCCACGTCCCGCAGGGCATCCAGTGTTAACCAGGCGGCACCGGGGCTGAGCACCGGCACGCCGGGCTGGCGGTCGGCCATGGCGGATTGCAGCACCGCCACCGGGTAGGGCGGGGCCTGCAGGGCGCTGGCAAACAGGCGCGCGTAAATGCCGGTGAGTTCGCTAAGCGTGCCTTCCGCCCCGCCCAGCACCAGCGTCAAGCCGTAGTCTTCCGCGCTGCGAAACAGGGTGCCCATGCCCATGCGTTGCAACTGGCTGTGAAAGCGGCCCAGCCCGTATTCACGCAACATGCGCACGGCGGGAATGTTCAGCGACTGGCTGAGCGCCTGGTGAGCAGGGACCGCCCCCCGGTAGGCATGGTCGAAATTTTCCGGGCTGAAGCCTCCGTAGTTGGTGGGCAGATCCGGCACCAGGGTATCGGGCAGCAGCAAGCCGTCATCAAGCATGAGTCCGTACAACAAGGGCTTGAGAACACTGCCGGTGGAACGCGGGGCGCTGGCGATATCCACGGCGGCGCCATACTCATGGGCATCGCCGTGGGTGATGTTGCCCACATAGGCGCGAGTGGCCAAATCAATGTGATCGATCACCACCACCGCCACGTTATGCACCCCCTCCCCCGCTAACCGCTGCCCATGCTGGCGCGCCAGTTCGCGCACGCGATGTTGCAGGTCCGCATCCAGGGTGGTGTGAAACAGGTGCTGCGGGCTGCTGGCACTGAGGGAAGTAAGCAAGTGGTCGGCACTGCCGGGGAGCGGTCTGGGGGCATCGGGCAAGGGCTCCAGCAAGGCCAGCTTCAGGTCCGTCGTCGACAGGTCGCCCTGGCTGTGCAGAGCGTTCAGCAAAGTGTTGCGTTTGGCCAGCAACCGCTCCCGGTTCCGCCCGGGGTGAATCAGCGAGGGGGCATTGGGCAGCACCGCCAGCAGCGCCGCTTCCGCCCAGCTGAGCGCCGCCGGTTCACGGCCAAAATAGCGCCAGGCGGCGGCCCGCAATCCAACGATGTTGCCGCCAAAAGGAGCCCGGCTGGCGTACTCGATCAGTACCTCATCCTTGCTGAAATGCCACTCCAGCTGCAGGGCCAGCACCGCTTCGCGGGCCTTTTCCGATAGGGTTCTGGGCGGATCATCCCGTAACAACCGGGCCAGCTGCATGGTGAGTGTGGAGCCGCCACTGACCACCCGCCCGGCGCGGGCATTAAGCCAGGCCGCACGGGCAATGGCCAATGGGTCCACACCCGGGTGGGCGAAGAAGCGTTTGTCTTCGTAGCTCAGCAAGGCACGGCGATATTTGTCCGGCAGAGTTTCCACCGGCACAAAGCGCCATTGTTCATCTGCCGCGATACGGGCCCCGAGCAGGCGGTCATTACGATCCAGCATCAGGGTGGCATAAGGGGTGTTCGTGAGCCGCTCCGGTAGCGGCCAGAACTGCAGTGCAGCCATCACCGGCACGGCGGTGATTAGAAGGGTCAGGAGGATGTGCCGCAGACTCATTGGAGGAGAGAGCCCGGAACCAGTCCCATTGTCGGGTTACGGCTGCGCCTAACACGACCTACGGTCAGGCGCCGGCATGTAGGTCGAATTAGCCTAAAGGCGTAATCCGACACAAGGGTTAGACGTGGCACTACCTTGGGCTGTCGGATTACGGCCTTCGGCCTAATTCGACCTACGGTCCGACATCCGACCTTACTCGTTACCGAGATTGTCCGGCAACAACGGGTTGCCTCCCCAATCAGCGGGATACAACCCACGGGCCACATCCCGGCGGAAACTGCTGTAGGGCCAATCGGCGGGTTGAAGGACGTAACCATGCTTTACCGGGTTGTAGTAGATGTAATCGGTATGGGCTTGCAAATCATGCTCGTCTCGAAGGGTATGTTCCCAGAAACGTTTTTGCCAGATCGGCGTGTTGATTTGGCCATGTTTTGTGACCATTCCCTTGATTAAACGCCAGCGGGTTGAAAAGTCATGGTCCGTTTCCGGCAGGGTCCAGATGCAGTGAAGATGGTCCGGCAGGATAACGATGGCATTGATGCGCAAGGGGTGGCGTTTTTGCACCCATTGGAAGGCATGGCGCAACACATTGATCGTGGGTTGCTCGGTCAGAACCGGTTTGCGTTGATGGGTAACCACGGTGAAGAAATAACAGCCGCCGGGGAGGTAATGGCGCCGGTAATGCATGTGAGCCCCGTCTTTTCAGTACATGAATTGACGAGTATTGGCGCGATGAAGGAGGTAAACGAGAAGGGATGCGCGCAACCCAGCGTAAGCAATGCCATCGCCGTGTACGGCGGATTCACCCAAGGGCACAGAGAGCCTGCAAGCCGTAATCCGACATTGGCATGTGCTGCGAGCAACGAGGCTGGATGTCGGGTTACGGCTACGCCTAACACGACCTACGACAGGGCATCAAAATATCACCTGGTCACTGCCCGTAGGTCGGCTTAGCCTAAAGGCGTAAGCCGACATTGAGCATTTGGGTCTAATCGCGTTTCACCTCGATCCATTGCCCTTTGCTGCGGGCCTGGCGAGTGCCGTCGTACATGGCTTCCACGTTCCAGGCGGGCAGGTAGAAGCGCCCGGCGAAGGAGGCATTGAGCGCCACGCGCACGGTGAGGCTGTGCTTGTTGCCCGGCTTCAGGTCGAAGTAATGCATGACACGATCGTCGCGCAGATCCTGGTACGTGACGCGCTCCTGGTCGTCGGCGCTGCCATCCAGCCGGCTGCTGGTAATCTGCCAGCCGGACGGCAGGATCTGGGTCAGGGCCAGGTTCTCCAGGGTGCGGTTACCGGTGTTGGTCACGGTGACTTCGGCCACAAAATCCTGCCCTTGGGGCAAGCTGGCCGGGTTTACCGGTTTGCCATCGGCCAGGAAGCGTGTGGTCAGACTGAGCCCGTCACTGCTGGCCTGCTCGTTACCCGGCAACGGCGTGCCGGTGTGGCTCAGGGTGACAAACAGTTTGCGCTCGCTATCGTTACGAACACTGAAGGCTTGCGCAGATTCGCTATCGGTCAGTGCCTGGCGATACACCGGTGAGGTGACGGCTATTTCCTGCCAAGACTGCTTGCCTTCACGGATCGCAAACTGATAGCCCTGCTCATCGCTCTGGCTGCCCGCATAGCGGGCCATGGCCATCAGTGACCAGCCGGTGGTCTGGGTGCTGTACCAGTGATCGGCAGACAGCTGGCTGGCAATGTCCTGCGCCAGGGTCCAGGCCGCGGCGGTATCACCACGGGCATCGGCCACGGTGAGGCGGATAGCCTGATCGCGCAGCAAGGAACCATAGGTGTAACTGGCGCCATCGTATTCCAGATCAGCGGCAGCGTTGGCGGTAAGCTCCGCCGCCACATCGGCCAGGCCCATTTGCAGGTAGGCGGCCGCCAGCAACCAGCGGCCACTGTGATAACTGGCACTGCGTGAGTAATCCGGCTTGGCCATTTGCAGCCGCTCGCGCAGCCGGTTCATGGCACCGACCTGCGGTTTGCCGGCCAGGGCCAGGGTGTACTGGCGGTAGGCTTCCGCGCTCCACTGCCAGGGGCGATCGCCCAGGCTCTGGCTGCGGCGGACCTGATAGGCCGTCCAGTTATCCAGCATGGTGGCCGGCACCGCGTAGCCAAGCCGTTTGGCTTCCAGCAGGAAGTGGCCCGCATAGCTGGTGCCCCAGTCGCTGGCATTGGCCAGGCCGGGCCAGTAGCTGAAACCGCCATCGGCCAGCTGGAAGCGCTTGAGGCGCTCGATGCCAGCGGTGACGTTGTCCTGCACCTCCTGCTTTTGCTGCTCATCCAGTTGCAGTAGTTGATTCAGGTACAGCTGCGGCAACACCGATGAGGTGGTCTGCTCGATGCAGCCATGCGGGTAGCGCAGCAGGTAGTCCAACCGGCGCTCCAGGCCCATGGCGGGCAAGGCACTGACCACCATGGTGCTGATATTGGTGCCGGCCATGCCATGGGGCTGCGATTCCAGCGCCCAGATTTCACCGGGCGCCAGCACTTTACGGGTATCGCGGGTGGTGGGCGGGTTAGCCGCGCGCACCGGCAGGTGCACGGTTTCCGAGGCGCGATGTTTGCCGCCTTTGGCGGTGACGGTGATGTCACCGGTACCCACCTGCTGTTTGGCAGTGATTTTCAGCATGGCAATCTGATCGGACGGGCCGGTGAAGGTCAGCGTGGCGTTGCCCTGCTCCACCTCGAACAGGTCTTCATCGGCGTCCACGGTCAGGGTGACTTTTTTCAGGCTGTCGTCGGTGACAAACACGGTCACCGGCAGCGACACGCTTTCCCCCGGCCCCAGCACCCGTGGCAAGGTGCTCAGCACCGTCAGCGGCTGGGTGACGGTAATGTCCTTTTCGGCCTTGCCATAGGCGCCGTTGTCACCGGCCACCACCATGGCCCGCACCTGGCCCATGTACGGCGGCAAGGTAATCTCGTGATTGGCGGTTTCATTGGCCTCCAGGGTGAACGGCCCCAGGAACTTCACCACCGGCGGGAAACGGCGACGCTGCTTTTCCCGGCCATCGTCGGCCCCGTCGGAGCCGCCCAGTGCCAGCAGTTGATCCAGTTCTGCCCCGTAGGCGCCCACTACCATGTCGAACAGATCCCAGGTCAGCACCCCCAGGGCTTCGCGGCGATAGAAGCTGTCGTGGGGATCCGGGGTCTGGTAGTTGGTCAGGCCAAGTAGGCCTTCATCCACCAGCGCCAGGGTGTAGGTCATCGATTTGCCCTGCTGTTCACTGACCTTCACGGTAAAGGTGTCTTCCGGTTTCACCTTGTCCGGGGCGCTCACTTGCGGGGCAAGACGAGTATTCGGGTCATCCACCAACAGCGGCACCAGGCCATAGAGCCGAATGGGCCGGTCGTTGTTGCGGCCACTGTGCGGCTGTAGCAACGCCACATGCACGTACACATTAGGCGCCATATTGGCGGTGATGGGGATATCCAGGGTTTGCGCTTCACCGTTGGCGGGCAGCCAGTAATGATCCAGTACCCGTGAGCCGGTTTCCAGGCTCACCAGCAGGCGGCCCTTGGCGACAGCGGGTAATTGAATATGGGCCGTGTCGCCAACGGCGTAACGGTCCTGGTCTGCGGACAGGGACAGCCGTGTGGCCGCATCCTGGCTGCCACTGGCCTGCTCCCAGCTCCAGCCCAGGTACACGGTTTGTGCGGTGCAGTGGTCGCTTTGCCGGTCACAAATGCGAATCAGATGGCGACCCCAATCGTAGTCTTCGCCGTTCAGATTCCACTGGGCGCGGCCTTCTGCGTCGGTGGTGATCTGTGCATCGGCTACGCGTTTGGTGTTGGGGTCACTAATGTAGTTGCTCAGGTCATCTCCGGCCCGGTCCCACCACCAGCGCCAATCAATCTGGTAGACACTGATATCCAGCGGCCGGCTGGCGTCGGGCTTGCCGTCGCTGTCCAGGCTGATCAGGTCGATGGCATGCCGGCCTTCACGGGACAGCGCCCCGCCCCAGCCGCTGCCTTCGGGAATGCGCATGCCCACCCAATGCTTGAACGGGTACACCGGCACGCTGCGAATCTGGGTACTGTAATCCCCGCTGTTTTCAAACACGCGGGTGGTCAGGGTGGCGCGCAGCATGCCCGGGGTCTGTTCCACATTCACCGTGAGCGGCACGGTGGCGTTGCCCTGCCCGTCCACGTTGCCATCAAAGGCGGTGAACGGCTCACTGCTGAGCTTGCGGGTGGGATCGTCGAAGTGATAAGCGTCGTAGCCGTCGAAACGGGTGGTGCGCGCACTCACCCGCACTTTCATATCGGCTTTCAAATTGGCGGCGGTGGCACCGTTGAGCCACTGGGTAAATAGCCCGATGTCGGTGGCTTGGTTGGTGTAGAGCGTTTCCGGCAGATCCAGCTCGATTTTCAGCCGGTTGGGCTTGATCGCTTCCACCCGGATCGGGGTATCAAAATAACGCTGACCCAGCCGGGCCACCGCACGCCAGTTGCCGGTGGGCGCGTCCTCTTCTGTGTGTAGTGTGAAGGCATAAAAATCGCCCACCGGCTTGTCCAGGGTATAGCTCTTCACCTTGTTACCACGGGGATCAAACCAGTCCAGCATCAGTGGGTGGCCGTCGGGGATGGTGTTGTCCTGGTCTTCCAGAATAAAGGTCAGGTGAATGTCATCACCGGGGCGCCACACGTCCCGCTCGCCGTAGAAGAAGCCTTTCAGTCCATCGCGTACTTGCTGGCCACCGGTGTTGAACTGGTTGGTGGGCAGGGCCCGGTTGCGGGCCAGTTTCAGGTAGCCGTTGTCCCGGTCCTTGACCGCTTCCAGGTAATACGCGGATCCGTCCAGTGAGAGGCTGGCCATGCCCTCGGCATCGGTAAGCCCCATGCCGACCTGCTGCAGCTGGTAGTTATAGGCCTTGAGCACCACGTCTTCGGCGGGGGTGTTGCTGTCCAGCTCGGTGGCCACCACCAGCAGGGTATCGTTTTGGCCGCGTTTGGCGATCAGACCCAGGTTGGAGGCCAGGAAAGCGCGGGTACTGCTGGCCAGGTCGTTGTACTGGTAGTAACTGTCGGAGCAGGGATTGTCTTTTTCGTACCAGCTCAGGTAGCCCGCGTCGGCATAATAATTCTGATAAACATCAGAACGATCCTGATCCTGCCCTGGGCCTTCGTAGCTGTCCGGCAAGGTGGTTTTTTTCTTCAGGGCACCATCGGGGCAACTGTAGCTGATATCGTCGCCGTCGATGATCAGGGAGAGATGCACCAGACCATTGGGATGCTTGGCCATCAGCTCGGTAAGGTCCAGCTGGTAGCGTTGCCAGCCATCACTATTACCCGGCAGGGTCAGGGTTTTCTGCCACAGGTAGCGGCCGCTGCGTGAATCCATGTCGGCTTCATTCAGTTCGCTGCCTTGCAGATACCGGCCGATGTTGTCATCGAATACCCGGAACGCCTGCACTTTCACCGAGTGCACGCCCACCGCTTCAAACGGTACGCTGAGTTGTTTGCCATCGGGCAGGATGGTGCCGTCGCCGACAAAACGCACCCCTGGCTTGCTGGTCATCAGGGTAACGGTTTTTTCCAGCTTGTCCGTCAGACGACCCTGGCTGGCGGAGCGCAGGCTGCCGTCAATCACCAGCTTCACATCGTCTTCCAGCTCATCCTGCGGATAAATGCGCAGGGTGCTGCCATCCACTTCCACGCGGGGCGCCTTGCCATTCAACGTGACCAGCCCTTTCAGGTTCTGGGTCGCTTTCAGGGCCTCGGAAAAATTCACCTGGACGTGGGGTTTGGGATAACTGACCGCCCGCACATTGGTTACCGCGAAGTTTTTCAGTGCCGGCACCGTGTAGTGACGGTTGCCCTGGTTGTTCACGCCAAGGGGCGCCGCATCCCAGCGCAGTGATACATCACTGGCCTGCTGTTCGCGCACAATCCCGCTCACCGAAAAATCATGGCGCAGGCCGGCACTGTCATGCTGCCAGTTAATCGTCAGGGTCTTGTCGTTCTGGCGGGCATCCAGTACCGCCTCTACGTGAGCCTGGTCCGACAGATCGCGGGTCTCCAGGCTGCCGCGCAATACCATCTCGCTGCCATCGTCCGTGGGCAACAGAGACGCCACCGTCAGGCTCATCTGCTGGCGCAGCACCTGCAGGGAAAATTCGGCAGGGCTCAAGGCATCGTCCACGTTGGCAAGCCCCTGGGCGTACAACACCAGCGTCAGCGATTCTCCGCCGGGCAGAGGTTCGGAGGGGCGAATTTCCAGCCGGTCTTCGGCGGTAAACACCGCCGTCACCGCCCTTTCCGGTAACAGCCGCACCACCCCGGATTGAGGCTTGTCCAGTTGATCAGGGGTGGCTACTGGATGATTAAAGCGCACCACCAAAGGCGCACGGGCGCTGATGGTGCCTGCCGGCAGGGCCGCCAGGTGAGTCTGCCAACGATCATCCAGAGGAGATACCTGCTGGTCAGCGTCGTTTTGCTCAGCGGCAACGCTGTTGCCCTCCTCGTTGCGGCTGGCATCACCCGCATCATCACAGGCTGCGATCAACAGCACAGTCCACAACATCAAGAGACGAAAAAACGACAAACCCCGACTTGGCATGAGACTCTTCCACGGCAAAATGATTAACGTGGGAAACATACCACAGACATGGGACAGTCGTGCGGCAACAGTCACCATTCCATGCTGAATCTGGCGGCAAGAGCGACGCAAGCCATAAACCCCGTTTCAAGGAAGAATCCGGTGATAAAAACAAAAAACGGAGTCCTGATAATCATCACTATTGCCCTGATGATTGTCACTCTCTGGTGGCTGATACCCGGCAACAGCGATGACGCCCGCTGGGAGGATTATCTGTCACGGCTGGCTCGATTGTCAGGGCAAGCGGTCCCGGAACGGGCCCCGCTACCGGTGCTGGTCTATCCGGGTAACCGGGAACTCCAGCAACCGATTCCGGAGCAGCGGGTCAATCTGCTTGAGTACCTGGAGCTGCGCCACTGCAACCTGATGACGTTGATCAGCGAGCGCAATAGCATATTGGGCAAGTTGCAGGCCGACTCCCTGCGTTTAAAACATGAAGTCACCTTTATCCGACGTGCTCGCCTGTGTCTGGCAAACGGCAAGCTGGATGATGCCGAGCTGACGGCTCTGCTGGAACAGGTGGTAGCGGAGAAGCAGGCGGCACTACCGGCCCTGTACTGGAACGCACTGGTCGCCAGTGAGGAATTCCGCCAGTTTTTCAGCCAGTCTCCATCCGCACTGGCCGGAGACAGCCAGGCCGCTCTGCTGAGCTTGACGCAACTGGCCCAGTCGCCGGTTGAGAACGAGGCCATGCCAAGCCCGGAGCAACTGTTCGGCCTGGAAGCCCGGTTACAGCAAATCGCCCACAGCCAGGTGGGCGGGCAATTGCTGCGGCGGCTGGCACTGGCTCTGCGAGAGCTGGAGCGCGGCAATGCCTTGCTCGAAAATATTGATCCGGTGGCGCTTTGCCCCAAAGGACGGCCCACGCCGCGGGCCCGAAAACTGCGCAATGTGCTGGACAATATCTGGGGCAGCCGGGTACAACAGGCCCTGGCGGAGGCACAACGCCAACGCCAGCAACTGGCCAACGCCCTGGCGAAGATAGATCAACTGCTCAGCCCCACGCCCCCCGCCTTTGCTCAATGGCTGGCGCATTATTTCTCTGATAAAGGCCTGCAAACCCGGTTAAACCGGGCGCTCAAGCACCATGTCTCGCTCTGGCAGGAGCGCCTGCGGCAATGCGACCTGATGCCCGGTGGCGCGCAAAAACTGGACGATAGTGCAAATATTGACCTAGAAGGCTAAACAAAAAGTCTACAAAGCGAATGCTTGCGAGAACAGTTGTCCACATACTTCCGGGTGTCGGTGAGTCCCATTCACCGGCTCCGGAGTTTTACTCCGTGATAGCTCTCCCGAGCCAAACTATTCACGGCGCCTTTTGGCGCCGTTTTTTTTTGCCGCTCGGCGGCCGCAGCACGCAGCATGCAACACGCTTTCTATTAAACCGCTGTGGGCGTACCTCTTGAGGTACGAACCCCAAAACCGGTCAGCCCGGTAGGTCGAATTCACCCAAGGGCACAGAGAGCCTGAAAGGCGTAATCCGACATTGACCGTTTACCCCTACCAACAAGGCCAGGTGTCGGGTTACGGCTACGCCTAACTCGACCTACAAACATGAAATTTGACCAAGGGCACATCCTGTCCCGGTCAATTAAGCATAAAGGTGGAGTATTCCAGTTCCGCCATTTTGCGGCTCACCAGCCACAGGCCAAGCAGCACACACACCGCCAACGCCAACAGGAAACCGAAGCCGAAGAACTGTGGCCCCAGGTACAGGCTGATGCCGGTAAAAATCACGTTAAGCACAAAGAACAGTCCGGTCAGCAGCACCAGCATGCGGCGCTGATCCAGATAACAGAACACGTTGATGATGGCGAGGAAGACCACCTGCAGGGCGGTGGCGATCAGTTGCACCTTGAGCAACGGCAGATACAGCTCCGAAATGCCCAAAGCGTTAAAGATCTGCGCGCCGGCCACCATGATCACCAGCGCCGAGATCGCCTGAATCTTGAGAATCTGGAAGATGCCCTGGCGAATGACGAACACCATCTGGTTGCGCATATCTTCGATATAGGACAGTGATCCGCCCTCACGGACCGCATCGTAGAAGTTGGAGTAGTACTCTACAAAATCGGTCTCCATGCGCACCAGAAATACGGCCATGCCCGGGATCAGTGACAGGTAGGACAGGAACACGGGAATATCGTAGATCAACGAGGCCCGCAGCGGCCCGATCACATCGCTACCGGTGCCGTCGTAAAACCAGAACATGGCCTTGTCCGCCCACACCCCGGCATTATAGAAAAAGCCCACCAGCATCAGGCTGGGGTACAGGTATTTTTTACCGAACATGTCGAACGAGACGATGCTCTCGGCCGGGTAGCCTCGCACAATCAGTACCAGCATCCCTGCCAGCAGGGTCACCTGCCCCAGCAGAAACCCCAGCAGCAGGCCATCCAGGTCCAGAAACCGCAACATCAGGGCACCCAGCACCGTAATGGTGTAGCCCAGGGCGTAGAGCAACAAAATGGCCTTGTACTGCTTCATGCCGGAGAGAAAAACGGTGGCAATCCAGATATTGCTCAACACCACAAAACAGGCGATCAGCAGCACCCGGAACAGCACACTCTGCCCGGGAAACAGGAACATGGCCGCCGGCAACGCCAGCAGACCGGAGATAACCGTCACCAGCACCGTAACGCCACCAAAATTGGGCAGAATCAGGTCTTCACGGTTTTCAAACGAACGGTCCGCACAGAAGCGGGTAAAGGCCAGCTGCACAATGCCGGTGAGAATCAGGCTGATGGCAATCAAATAGGTCACGGTAATCTGGAACTGTGTTACCGAGGCATCCGGCACCACCATGCCCAGGCTGAAGATACCGATAATCAGAATACCGATAATCGATAACACCCAGGGGCCGGAACTGATTACACCGGCATAGGCATAGGCCCGGATCAGACCAAGCAGGGTGTCCTTGCGCAGTAGTCGACGCAGTTCAAAACCGATGCCGGCCATTAGTGGCGTCCCTCCCGGTAGCGGTCGGTGCTTTCTTGCGGGCTGGCTGCGTCCGTGTCCCTCACCAGCGACTGGTACAGGTCACGGTAGGCGCCAAACATCATGTCCTGGGTGTACAGGTTCTCCACCCGGCGAATGCCTGCCTGCTGCGCCTGGTGCCAGGCATCCCTATCTTTCAATAGCGAGGCAACCGCATTGCCCAACGCTTCCGGGTCGGCAATGCCCACCACTTCGCCGGCTTTTCCATAGGCCCGATCGGCTTCGCCCAGGCCTTCAATCAGCTGACGGCAAGACCCCACATCCGTGGAAACGGCCGGCACCCCGGCGGCAAAGCCTTCCAGCAACACCAGCGGTAACGCCTCACTGATGGAACTGAGCACGATCACCCCCACTTTGGGTAGCAGCTCATCAATTTTCTGGAACCCCAGAAACTTCACATTTTTTTCCAGCCCCAGACTGGCCACCAGGCCGTGGCACTCCCTGGCGTATTCCTTGTCTTCGTCTTCCGGGCCGGCAATCCAGCCTTCCGCCTCTGGCAATACATTGACCAGGGTCCGCATGGCACGCAGAAACGTTTTCACATCCTTGATGGGCACAACCCTGCCAATCAGACAGGCCACCGGGGGAACCGATTCACCCCGAGCCGCCCGCACTTTCTGCATGCGCGGTAGATCAATGCCATTGGGGATATTCAGGGTGCGCTCTGGCGGCGCGCCGTCTTCCATTTGCCGCTCCCGGTTGCGCTCATAAAGCGCCACGATCCGGTCCGATGCCTGGTAGCACTCGCGCCCCAGCTCGGTGAAAAAATTCACCCATTTTTCGCGGAAATAGGCCATCTCCGCGTTGTTCTTTTCCACCAGGCCGCGGTTATCGCTGATCCATTCGCTCTGGAACAAGTCGATTTTGCGCTCCTTGGTATAAATACCATGCTCGGACAGCAACAACGGCTTGCCGGTGCGGCGCTTGAGCATGGCACCCAGAAAGCCCGCATAACCGGTGGAAATGGTGTGGTACATCTTTGCCGGTAGCAGGTTGTTGGCAATATCGTTGAGCACCCAGATGGGCGAATGCATGATGCGAACAGTCCAGAAATAATCCACAAAGGACGGATCCCGGCTGAACTCGCGATACGCTTCAGCAATGTAATCCCAACTGGCCCGGCTGTGCAGGAACGATTCTTCGGAATAATCCTCCCCTTCCCCCAGGTGCGTGACGATGCGGCTGAACAGTTCGCTGCGTTCTCTGGAGTGAACGCCCTCTTTCACCATTTCATGGAAACGCCGCAGGTCGGCATAGGCCTTGCGATTGCCCTTTAAGGAACGCTTTTGTGGCCCCCGCTGAAAATTGTGCAGGTAATGCACTTCCAGGTGCACCACGTTATCCGGCAATTCATATTTCATCTCGCCGTAGTCTTCCGGGCGGCTGCCCACAAAACAGCAGGCAAAGGTATATTCGGGAAAACCACGAATAATCTGGTTTACCCAACTGGACACGCCGCCACTCACATAGGGAAAAGTGCCTTCCAGTAATAAACAGATATCGGCGCTATCCGCCCGTGGCAGGCTCATAGCCCCTCCAGAATTCAACGGATTTATTGAGTTGGGTGAACTGGCTGTCATCGGTAATTTCACGCATCAGCAACCGTACCAGCGGTATTTGCCGGCGCTGCAGGGCGATCTCCGCAAGCCAGGGATTCACTTTCGCTGCAGACAACCCCAGACGACGGGCAAAGGTCATGGACTGATGCGCTTCACCAATTTCTCCCTGGCCTAACTGAATGCGCCCGCGCAGCAACCACAAACCGGCATCCTCTGGCGCTTCCATCAAGCCCATGTCGGCGTAGAATGCGGCCCGTTCCAGCGTCAGGGTACGGATATCCCCGCGCACCAGGTCCTGATAGTTCAGCTCCCAATACAGTTCACAAAGACGACGGGCCAAACGGTAGCGGCGCGACTCCGTGGCCCGCTCCAGCAGATTCAGGGCCCGCTCGATATCCCGGGTAATCTCCTTTTCTTTCTGATCGAGAATCCCGTAAGCCAGTAGCCGCAAGTCTTCAAAGGAATCGCCCAGGGTATGGCGCAACAAATTGCCGGTTACCCTGGCCGGCATATCCTTGAGCACCAGCATCCCCTGCACCCGCAAGGCATTCGGCGCCCGGGATGTAGTCAGCAGGTTTTTTAGATCGATTTGCCGAAAGCCCGCTGCGCTGTTGACCTGTACCGGAGAAAAATAAGGCTGCTCCACCAATCCGAAGGGTTTGTCCCGAAACAGCGCCGGTAGCCAGATACCCAATGCCACCCCACCCAGGATGGTGATCAGCCCCACCGCCGGGATAAAAAACGCAAAAGAAAAAATCAGCACCCAGGACAGAATTTTTGGCGTCCTGAAACGTGCCGGCAGCAATCCCCAGGCAACAAACGACAACAGCGCCGACGCCAACCCGTGAGAGAACAGGTACAGCACGAACAGCGACAGGTCAGCCTGTCTGCTCAACAGCAACAGCAGGGAGGCGATCTCCGCACTGATCGCATAGATAAGCAGCTTGAGACTAGACACCCGCCGCCTCCAGTAGCTCAGCCACCTGCTCCATTGCCTCACGCTGATCCAGGTGGCGGTAATAGAACTGCACCCCGGCCTGGCGCAGGCTCATGAACGCATACTCATCGGCCAGCCATTTCTCGGTACGCAGCACAAAGCCTTCCAGACTGGATTCCCCGGTCATCGGCATCATGATCATCAAGACGTTGTCATTCAGCCACCAGGCAAGATCCAGGCTGCGCAGGCCGCGGGCCAGCGCATCAAGAATCAGCCCTGCCTGTTCGCTGTCATCCGCGACAAACAAGGTGAGGGAGGTATCCACCCGGCCGCCCTCACGCAGACGTACCAGCGCAGCCAACTCACTGGCAATCCGGAATGGCATGGTGGGCCAGCGGTCCAACATGTCATCGACTTCATCGCCGGCATGCACCACATCCGCATAGAAGTTAAGCAGCACAGACAACAGCTGCAGGTTTTCATAATTGATGGACAGGAACGGCAAACGCTCAATCACCATCACCCCGATCAAGGCGCCACCACTGTTGATAATCGGGGCCGCAACCAGATACTGACCATGGTAGTTACTGTCGTGGTCATGCTGCTGCACATGGGCAAGCAGCTGGTTTTCCAGTGCATGCTGGAGCAAAGCATTGTTGCGCTCCAGCGGGCGCATCTCACCCAGTTGGGCCGCGGGCTCATCGTCGATATGGCCGTCCACCACCCGATAAAGCGCGGCACGCTGCAGCTGGCAATATTCCGCCAGCATGTGAATCAGATCGTCCGCTGCAGGAAGCCGAACCCTGTCACTTTCATCCAGGGTCAGATCGCGCAATCGCACCAACGCATCACGCACGGTATAGGGCTTGATCAGCAGGTTTTCTTCCAACCGGTCATGGGAAAGACGCAACAGCACATACCGCTGCGTCAAATTCTGCAAACGCTCCAGTGCATAGCTGGCGGCGCTGTCTGCGCGCATCAGTTTGACGCGCCACATATCCGCAAACTCACCGCAAATAAGAATAATCACGAAACCACCAAGCATGGTGGTTTCCGGAAAGTCCATGCCTGAATAGAAACCCAAAGACGTGAGCAAAAACCAGCTGGCCACCAGACACAGCATGCCGAACACCCCGAGCAAGCTACCGTAACGCAACGCCAGTAGTATCGGCACCAGCAATACCCAACGGAAGGTCCCGATGAGTGTCAGCGGATCCTCCTCGCGCAGCCACAACCCCATGACAACGGCCAGCGCCATCAGAATCACTGCTTCGCACAGCGACCACAGCACTCTTGGCTGGGGCATGAATAGCCCCGCCAGCTTGCCGTTACTGATGCGCTCAAGCATTACTGCACCACCGGGGCGAGCAATTTATCGATGACTTTCTGCCCGGTTTCGCTGAGCGACTGGCGTGCCCAGCCGGCCCGTGAGCCCGTGCCGCTATAGACGATACGCCCTTCCGGCAATTCACGGATTTCGATCATTACCCCCACCGCGGGCTCACCATCAACACCGGTTTTATAGCGCCATTCGTGTACTACCCCGCTCACCACATATTGGGCCGATTGCGAGGCGACCCACTGATTCATGTTCTTGCGGTTGGCCGCCGAGGTGCCTTCAAACAGCACCCCTTCATTATCGCTTTCCGGGTAGCGGGTTACGTTATTCACGCCATGGCGATACAGCACGGATTCGACAATGGCTGCCGCCCGCAACCCCGCCTGGGGAGTGGCAGTGCGGTTGACCATCGGCAACACCAGCCAGGTGCCCTCGCCGGACAGTTCCACATCCTGGCTGCTACGAACATGGGTACACCCGGCCAGCACGGTGGCTAACAGCAAAGTTCCCAGTAGCACAATGCTCAGTCTCATTGGATTCACTCCTAATAATAAACTCTATATTGCAGCCCGAAGCGGTAGCTGTCTTCACCACTACCCCCGCTATTGAGCTGTTGTTCTGCATACAGCTTCCATTCATCCCGACCGATCAGCGGCCCCTCCACACCGAAGCGGCCGGTAAAACCCGCTCCCGAGAGGCTGTTATGGCTGTAACCAATTTCTGCCCAGCCCTGCAAACGGTGCGGACGAATATGCACATCCGGCTGGCCCAGCAGGAACACCACTTCCGATTCGTGATAGTCCTGCGGCAGCGGTAACGTCTGGGCGCCGGGCGGCAGCAAGGCACGTACTTCGGCCATGCTGTCGTTGCCGGCGGTAAAGTCCGCCTGGGTATGCCTCACCCGCACCCCGGGAGAGAAGCGCGACAACCAGGGGCGCCAGGTACTCTGGGCATTAATGATGCTGCCGCTGCCCAGATCACTGTCATTGAGATCCTGATAGTCATAGTTGGCCCAATCCACGCTGCTTTGCCAGGTAGAGGATGGCGTCCAGTTCAGCAACCACTGGCTACCGGTACGCGACGCACCGAGAATCAGCAGGGACGACTCATCCGCCGGCATTCGCCATTGGTAATTCAGGCTACCGGACCAGTACCGCGTCCAGTTCGCGCCCAGCTCCAGATCCGCCATGGTTTCGCTGTTGCCCAACAGGTTGCGCTGGCCCAGCTCCAGGCGGCTGCGGAACCGTTCGCGCTGGTAAGCCAGCGCCATCGACAGCCGCTGCTCGTCATCACTGATTTGCAGCAGTTCGTCATCATTGCTGCTGAAATTGCGCTGGCGGGCTTTCACAGACAGCTGGGTGAAATCACTGAGCGGCTGGTACTGCACAAACTGCAGATCCTGAATATCCAGCGCCCCCAAACGGCGCTGTTCAATATGAAACTGTGACGAGCGGGCCGTGGGCAATAGCAGGCTTTCCTGCAGGTTATTGCTGCCGGCCAGTTCCGGCGACCCGGCCTGAATGGCCATGAAGGTACTGGCAGCACGGCGCGGCTCATCCAGCCGCACCTGGGCTTCCAGCTGCTCGGACAGGGTAAGCTGGCCCTGATACTGCTCACGGATCTGCGCCACCGCGTCCAGATCATCCTGCACCAGGGCAAAAGCCAGTGCCGAGCCGGCTTTGAGCGCCCCTTGCGCCTGCTGTTTACGCAAATACCAACTCTGGGCCAGCAAGGGCTCTGACTGCCCGATCGCCCATTGCGCCAACCACTCGGCCCGGGCCACTGGATCACTGTCCATGCCTTGCGTTTGTGCCCGGGCCAGCTTCAGTGAGGTATCGCCATCGTCAAACAACAGACTCAGCGTCAATTGCATGTCCCTGTAAATGGCCTGCTTTTGCGGCTCGACCGTCAAGGGCAATTGTTCCTTGAGGTGCCGCAGCACCGGCCAGGCCTGCCCGTTTCGACCGGCGGCAATCAACGCCTGGGCGTAATACCACTGGCGCTCCCAGTTCTGGGGTGCGGTTTTCAGCAATTCGGTTTCATAGCGCAGGGCCTGTTCCGCATTGCCCAATGCCATGTGTGACGCCGACAGCACTTCCCAGTAGCGCCGGTCACTGCGGATCACATCTTCCCAGGTGACCAGAGCTTGTCGCAGCTCCCGGTCCTGGCCGGTGGCAACCAGTAGCCACATCCAGCTGATCCGGGTTTCCCGGTCATTGGCGTTCAAAGCTAACGCTTTCTGCAGCCAGTGCTGCGCGGCTTGCGTGTCACCGCGACGCAATTGCAGGTTGGCGTAGAAGCGCAGAAATTCCGGAGTCTGCATCAGCGTTTGCCACTGCTCTTCACTCAACCCTGCCAGGAAAGCATCAATGGCCTCATCATCGCGGCGATCGTTCAGCTGGTAGAGCGCCCCCAGGGCAAATTGCGGATTGCGGTTCTTCTGCCAGGCCCGACCCATCAGTGATGCCACCCGATCCGGGCGGTAATAACGGGCCAGCGTGATGTATTGGTACAAATCGGTAATCTGGTCGTCGTCGTGATCCACCAATTGCTGGTAACGATCCAGCGCCAGATCCCACTCGCCCAACTCTGCGGCCATCACCGCAATACGCCGGGACAGTGCCGGCGAATAGGCCAATTCACTGGCATCACGGTCCAGGTCCTGCAAGGCTTTTTCGCGCTGGCCATCCAGCCAGAACAGGTCTGCCGCCTGGGCCGCCATGGCTTCCTCCGGGCCAAAGCGGTCCATGTATTCGCGGGAGTAGCGCGCAGCCCGCACATCCTCACCCTGGTTCAGGGCGAGCCGCTGCATTTCGCGCAATGCGGCCTTGCTGGGATAACGCCGGCGCCAGTCTGCGAAGAAGCGCAGGCCCTCATCCGGTTGGCCCAGCAGCTCATACTGCTGGCTGATGGTGGCAATGATGTCGGCATCGTAGGGAGAGGCGCTCAACAGCGCCTTGTTGGCCCGCAGCGCGAGGCGGTTGCTGTAAGTCAGCGGTGCCAACACCAACACCTGCTTCCAGGCCTCCGGATCATTACTGCGCAAGGCCACCTGTCGCCAGGCTTTCAGCGAGGTTTCCGGATCCCCCTGCCAACGGGATATCTCCGCCAATCGGCGCCACCAGCGTTCATCATCCGGGCGCCAGTAAAGGGCGTTTTCAGCCACCTGCCTGGCCCGAACCAGGTTCCCCGACCCCACGAACACCTGGTAACTGCGGTCGTAATAACGCTCCACATAGGGCGCCGGCGTGTCCGCATGGGCAAGCGGCACGGCAGACAACAGTGCGAGGGGGAAGATCGCCGCATGGAGCCATTGTCGTATCCACGGGCGGCGGGTCATCGGCTACCCTCCACGGACGGCAAGCTTAGCAACAACACCGCGTAGTGCTCGGCCACCGGCATGTTGCCGCCCGCCTGGGCCAGGGTCATCAAGCGATACAACACGGCCTTGTCGTGATAGAAAGCGCGCTCACGGGCCTGAGCTAAACGCAGCGCCTTGTCATGCAGGCTGCCCGCTTGCAGCGCGTTGAGTGCAGCCAGGAAATAGCGCTTGCGCACCGTGTAATTTCCGCGTGCGTCCATGGCCGCAATGTAGGCATCCGCAGAGTCGGAATAGCGCCCGTGGGCGAGCAGCACTTTTGCCGCCTTGACGTGCCACTGGCTGGGGTTGGCCGCACTATCCGCCAACCGGCGATAGGCTTGCACCGCCAGGTCCACGCTACCCATGGCCAGGGCCATGTCAGCGAAGCGGATGCGTTTTTCACTGTTCAGGGCGGCCCAGTCAATCGCGCGCAAACGGGTCAGGGTTTCATGTTCAAGCATGGTGCCACGGCGATTGTCGGCGTCTATGGCCATCAAACGGGTAAAATCCCGGCGCAATTCCAGCCAGGCGATCTGGGTGTCATAGCGGCCATTGGTATCAGCAGCCACGATTTGCAGCTGGTCATCCGCCGCCACAAAGTTACCTTGCAGAATCAACTCCCGTGCCATCAACAAACGTAGCTCATGGTCATCCGGTTTGGCTTTCAGCCAGGCTTGCATATAGCTGAATGTCACCGCGTCCAGACGCGCAGTACGCAGGGATGAGGACAAGTCCCGCGGGAACAGCATCCAGCACACCACGCCGATAAGAATCAGAAAGGCGAATAATTCCGGTAGCCCAACAACCCGCAGCCGTTCAGTGCGGACATTGTAGCCGTAGCTCATTGAGCCCACGCGCCGCACTCCTGTAGTGATATAACCGGCCTTCCCTGCCGGCAGGTTTGAGTGTTGTTCCCTGATGAGACAAGGTGCAGCCCCTGGCATTGCCCAGGGTAAAATCCAGTGGCGCCATCGCTTCCAGGGAAAAACGCAAGTTTCGTCCGTCGCGGGAAAAGGCCGTCAGCCGGCCATTCGCCTGCTGTAAATACGGCACCCTGCTGTCCTCGTCGCTGGATGATTGACCTCGCCAATGGGCGTTGGCACCGCTCAAATGCACATAGCGCCCGGGCTTGTCTTCACGGTAGCCGGCCACACCGCTGCTGTGTGCCAACGCGGGAAACGCCAGCCCGTCCGGCAGCCGTAACGTACGTAGCTGACCGTTGCCCTGAATCCACCATTCGTCACCACGGCGGCCAATCACCATATCGTTGAAATCCAGCACCTTGCGACTGTAGTCCGATGCAAACAGCGGAAAATACGGCTGCTCACTGGCCCATTGATATACCCGTCGCAGGGACTCCAGTGATGCATTCTTGCTGGCGATATAGGTGTGGTAGTAAATATCCACCGGTTTAAAACGATAGGGCGTTTCGGTCAGCTTGAAGGTTTCGATAACCCGCTCAAAGCCATAGAAAGGCCCGGTCCACTCATTGGTATAAATATTTTCATTCTGGTTGGGCGCGTAGACCTGGTATTCATCCCCTTTCGGGATACCAATGCCCTTCACCAGCGTCCAGGTGGGCTGGCTGTTGGTGATGGTCGTATCGCTGCCGTTCATGTTCAACAGGCCGCCTTCACGGGCCGCTTTCAGCGCTTCCGGTGTGGGAATGGTGTCACCACTCCACAGCACCATGCGGGTCTTCTTGCCCGGCGGCAACAGCTCGCGTTCGATATAGTTTGCCGAGCCCACCACTTCACGGACCGGGTCCATGCGGTAATCCTGTATCGGTAACCGCAACTGACCTTCCGGCCCGTACAGTTCCCCGGGGTTTGCCTGGGCGTCGTACCAGAAAAAGGGATGCGAGTAAGTGTGCGTTGCCGCTTCCACATGGGGCAGGGCAAACATGGCGCGGGCAATACGCTGCAGTTCGGGGGCCATTTTGGGGTACAGCCCCTCACTGGACACTTCCCCTTCAATCACGGAAATGGTGGTGGGGATATCAAACTTCTCGAGAATTTCATCCAGCAGCACCAGGGCATCCGCTTTCCCCCGGTACCCTTCCACTTCCGCCAGGCTGGGGAAGCCATCGCCGTCCATGTGCGCAAACAACAATCGCCGCCCGTTTTCCGTGGTCACGTCCGGGATCGGCATGGCCGGCAATTGCAGGGCGTCACGAGTGAAGGTGAGCGGATTAAGCACCCAGCGATCCCCGGCGCCGGTCTTCACCCCTGGTAGTGCGGCACGAATCAGGAAAGGCTGAAAGGCGTAGCCACCCCAGGGCGTTACCGCCACCGGAGTAAAGGTCTGATTTTCACTACGTAATTTTAACCAGGGGGTGGCGTTGTCGTTATCCACCGGCGCAGACAACTCCAGCAGTTTCGGTAACGTAACTTCAAACCCCATGTCCGGGTGCTGAGAGACAATCTGTGGCGGGCTTGCCGGCGTGTTGCGCGACTCAAAACCGAAGTCCCGGGCATGGGGGCCCTGCGGGTCAATGGCGGGATAACCCAGCATCAGGATGGGCACGCCGGCCTCTTTCTGTTGTGCCAGCCAGTCTTCAAAGCCATCGCTGGCGACTTCCGAATCTTCCAGCCAGATAACAATGCCCGCATAACGGCCGGCCAGCGTGCCCGCCGGCATGGGCGCATCCACCGCACGAATATCCGGCACCAGGCCCTGAAACTGCAGGGGCATCAGCCCGTAGCGCACCGCATCGGTCAATTCCCAGGTGCGCTCCTCGCTGCCGCCGTACACCAGCAGCACCTGGCGGGGCAGAATTTCCAGCTCCCCCACGCCCATCATGTCCAGCGCCGGGTTGGTGACCCAGGGAATGACGTTGTGTTGAGCAATGTCGCTGGCGATCTTGCGCGCCTGATCACGGGACGCAGGAGGCGCATAATCAATGGCGATAGTGCTGACGCCATAACGCTCACGGACCTGTTCAAACTGACCCAGCAGCCAGGCCCTGTCTTCCTCCGGGACAGCGGTAAACTGGTCCTTGTCCGGCAACCACCGCTGGTAGAGGGACTCGGCCGCCACCGCATCCACCCGGGCCTGCACCAGCGGCATCAGTTCGAAACCACGATTAAAAATAAACCCCGCCTGGGGATGGCGCTCGGCGATGGCATTAATTAACGCCGCCAGCCCCTGTCGTTGACGCTCACGCGCGGCCTCGTCTTTGGCAACCAGCTGATAGCTGTCCAGGGTGTCGAGGAAAAAGCCACGGTAGCCCTTGGCCCAGAGCGGTTCGATCACGGCATCGATAAAATAACTGCGCAGCGCCGGGGAAGATTGATCAAGAATAAACGAGCCCCAGTCCGGGTTTTTACCCAGCAACCAGGCCTTGTCCAGGCCAGTAAAATAATGCCGCTGGGACAATACCTCGCCCAGGCTCACATAGGCATAGAAGGTTTCGTCCCGATAGGCCTGCGGCAAACTGTCGGCCTGATCCGGCTCCACCACAGGAAAATCAAACGACGCCAATGACGACCATGGAATATCCGGGCCGTAATAAAAAGCCGCCGTTTTGGAGTCACTCTCGCCCTGTGCCGCGGCAGCGGCTACAGCAATTAAGCAGCAGAACGAGAAAATAACGTAACGAATAGATTTTCCCCTGAACAATAAGGTGCGAGCGATATTTCAGTGTATCTGAATTCGCATCAAGGCAATGTGAAATATGGTGAGCGAAGCGGCGAGTTGTAAATAAAAACGCAGCAGCGCCTGCATTTTTTTACATTCCGTTTTACAACAACCGGCTTTCTTTACCAAACTGGCTGCGCAGGAACTCCATTTGATCGCCACGGATACGGTGGCTGTTAATCAGCGCCAGATACTCCGCCATATTAGGCACATAGGGCAACGCCAGTAATTCCATCTCGATTTCGTCAAGCCGATGGCTACCCTTGCGCTGGTTACAGCGCCGACACGCCGATACCACATTCAGCCAACGGTCTTTTCCCCCGCGCGAAGTGGGCACGATATGGTCACGGGTGAGCACGTTTTCGGGAAACGGTTTACCGCAATAGAGACACAAATGCTGATCGCGACGAAACAACGCCCGGTTGGTCAAAGGTGGTGCCGGGCGCTTGTGGTTATGGGTAACGCCATCGCAGGCGATGATCGAATGCAGAGACAGGCAGGAACGGGTGCCGGTAAGGCGACTGGTGCCGCCGTGCAGCCGGTAGATCACATCTCCCAGCGTCCAGGTCACCAAGCCACGCGCATAAAGGGTGGCGGCCATTTGCCAGTCGAGCCACTCAACCGGCGTGCCGGCTTTATCCAGGCGCAGAATGCGTTCACTCATGGGCAACCTCGGCAATGTGATCAGGCATGGCACGGAGCCTCTGGATAACTCCTTGCGTGCTCAGCGTGGCCTGAAGGGTGCAGCTGTTGTGTTTTTTCGCAACGGACAGGGTGGGCTCCCTTTCCTAGCGATAAAGCGCAACAGATGTGCCCTTCAGGCCACGCCCTGCGGGTCTTTCAGGGTGGCTCGCACTCGTTGTTGCGCTTTTTCGATGGATGGACATACACCTTCAAAATCGCGCCTAGATTGCGAGCCACCCTGAAAGACTGAGTATGCAAGGAGTTATCCAGAGGCTCCGCAAATATAAACGTAAAGTAATGACGATTCTGCGACACAAGGGTCTGCGACAAGGAGCGGGGAGAGGCAGGAGCACCGTCCGGCATGGACCGGCGGAGGAAAGTGGATTGCCTGTGGCTGTGTATGAACACGATGGCAGCGCCTTTACCCGGTTATCTCTGATTAACCTGCCACGACAGGCTAATCACAGACACCGGATTGAATAAATAATAAACAGCTCGCGGTAATGGCCGCAACTTTCTTTATCCTCGCTTATCCGTCGCTTATCCGTTTCTTCACTCTGGTTCATCCTGCGCAGCAGCACGAAACACTGGCAAACGGTAACAGCTCATTACCCGCGTGCCGGTATTATCGCCATCCGTCATGATCGCCACCGCATCCACTGCGTTCACCTCCATGCCATGAAAACGCCTGAAATCGGCCTGCACATTGCGCGAGAACCGGTGCCAGGAGCCGGCACCACCCGGCCCCTGCACCACGACCATCTCTGCCTGGCTGGCAAACGGGTTGGGCCAGTGAGCGCCGGGCTCGGCATCACGGGACCAGACATAGTTGATCGCCCGCGTCTGCCAGGGCAACCAGCCTTTTTTCACCACGTACACGCGAGCCTGAAAATCATCCCCCGCCTTGCTTTGCTCCAAGGTGTCAGGCCAGGGAGGGATGACTTCGCCCTGCCACTGCCAGGTCAGCCAGGGGGTCTGGTTGAGATCCACCTCCTGCTCCCTCACCAGGCCCGAGGCCGTTCCTTTCGCAAGAGCTTGCCAGCAACCGTTCACTTGCCGGTACTCCGTATGCCCCGCGAACTCCACTTCCCGCCAGCCCTGCGGCACATCCGAAACCGCCAAAGCAGGCATTAGGGCCAAGGACAGCGCCACCCAGCGTGGTATACATTGGACTCTCCGGTCACAAACAAACCTCGTTTTCATGGGCCGAATTCCTAAAATACGCTGTTTACTGTGCCATTAGCCGAAGGCAGACACCATGCAGTTTGATTACATCATTGTCGGCGCCGGTTCTGCCGGCTGCGTACTTGCCAACCGCCTTTCCGAGAATCCGAATAATCGCGTATGCCTGCTCGAAGCTGGCCCCGCCGATAACAGTCTGTTCATTCGGATACCAGCAGGCATCATTTTGATGATGCGCTCCAACGCGCGGAACTGGCGTTACTACACCGTACCGCAAAAGGCGCTGAACAATCGCCAAATCTATATTCCCCGCGGGAAAACCCTGGGTGGCTCCTCCGCCGTTAATGCCATGTGCTACACCCGGGGCCACCAATCGGACTACGACCACTGGGCCGCCCTGGGTAACAAAGGCTGGGGCTTTGACGACGTGCTCCCTGTTTTCAAACGCTCGGAGCATTATGAAGGCGGTGAAGGCCCCTTCCATGGCACCGGTGGCAAGCTGAACATTGCAGACCTGCGCTTCACCCACCCGGTGAGCAATGCTTTCATCAAGGCCGGCGTGGAAGCCGGCCACCCCGCCACCGACGACTTCAACAATGATGTCCAGGAAGGCGTGGGCATGTACAAGGTCAACCAGAAGGACGGTGAACGCTGCGGGGTGTCCAAGGCCTACCTGCACCCGGTGATGGACCGCCCCAACCTGACCATCATGACCAATGCGCTGGTAAATCGCATCCTGTTCGAGGGCAAGCGCGCCATCGGTGTGGAAGTGGAACACAACGGCCAGATCCGCACTCTGAAAGCCGACAACGAAGTCATCCTGTCCGGCGGTGCGATCAACTCTCCCCAGGTACTGAAACTGTCCGGGGTAGGCCCGGCTGCCGAGCTGGCCGAGCACAACATCCCGCTGGTCCATGAGCTGCCCGGTGTCGGCGAAAACCTGCAGGATCACCCCGATGCTCTGGTGGTACACAAGAGCCTGCGCAAGGACACTCTGAGCCTGGCGCCCGGCGCGCTGATCACCACTGGCCTGAAAGGCATCTTCAATTTCTTCTACCGCCGCAATGGGCAGCTTACCTCCAACGTGGCGGAAGCTGGCGGGTTTATTAAATCCCGCCCGGAAGAGACGATCCCGGACCTGCAACTGCACCTGACCGCGGCCAAGCTGGACAATCACGGCCTCAACACCTTGTTCAGCATGGGCTACGGCTATTCCGCCCACGTCTGCATCCTGCGACCCAAAAGCCGTGGCAATATTACCCTGCGCGATGCCAACCCGCGCTCACCGGCCCTGATCGACCCGCGCTTCCTGGAACACCCGGACGACATGGAAGGCATGGTTCGCGGTGTGAAGGCCGTTCGCAAAATCCTGGCGCAACAGGCGCTGAATGACTGGCGCGGTGAAGAACTGTTCCCGGGCAAGGACACGCAGAGTGATGAAGAGATCCGCGAGTTCCTGCGCCAGAAGTGCGACAACATCTATCACCCCGTGGGCACCTGCAAAATGGGCAGTGATGACATGGCGGTGGTGGACGCGGACCTGCGCGTACACGGCCTGGAAGGCCTGCGCGTGGTAGATGCTTCCATCATGCCGACGCTGATTGGTGGTAACACCAATGCCCCGACCGTGATGATTGCCGAAAAAGCGGCTGACGCGATTCTCGGCGCGTAACACAGCGGCAAGCGGCAACGCTGTTTGAGGACAGGGGGGGGCGGGACGCCACACGGCAACCGCCCCGCCCGCGAAGAATGGGCAGGCGTTCCCTTCCAGGGAACGAACCGAGCGCAGCGAGGCAACAGAGGCATCCGATGCACTTTCTTTCTGACCTGTCGAACCCGGACGCCTGACCGGTCTTAGGGTTCGTCCCTCAAGAGGAACGCCTACAGCGGCTTCGTGGAAAACCCGAAATCTGGAGCACGTTTCCAGCCTTTACTGTCTATCACGTTGTCGCGCGCAACTCCTCGCTTGTTTCACCCTACTGTCATATTTTTTTTACACACTGCCCCCCTTCTGGTGATTGCGTGATATCCGTTTGGGGGGATGTATGATCGATGCAGTTTCATCACCGCGTGCACAATTGGTCGAATTGCTGTGGCAGCTTAAACAGAATTTTGATCAGGAAAATGACAGCAGTCTGCGATTTGTTCATTTCAACACGCTGCTGAACGACCCGGTCTACCGAGCGGAAATCATTACCCGCGCCATTCAAAGTGACAACCGAAAAATCCGGGCGCTGGGGCTGAAGCTTCAGGAGGCCAACCGGGACGGCGTATTGCTGCACAAACGCCCTACCGCCAGCCTGCCGACCCCACTCACCAACCCGGATATCGCGGAAACCCTGGGCAGCAGACACCCCTCCAGCGGTAAACCTTCAGGCCTCTATGCCTGGGTTGCCCTGGCCGTCGTTGTGCTGTGCATGGCGGGCTATTTTGCCTATGACCCGGTGCGCCAGTTGATCGCCGGGCAGCAAACCATCAAGGGCTCCCTGTTCGGACAAAACACCTGGCATGCCGGCACCACCTGGGTGCTCGATGGCATTGTCTATGTGGAAGCGGGCGGCAGTCTGACCATCGAACCGGGCACACGCATTGAAGGCAAACCCGGCTCCGCCCTGGTAATTACCCGGGACGCCACCCTGTTCTCCCGTGGCCAGGAAAACGCACCCATCGTCTTTACCAGCACCCAGCCGGAAGGCACCCGTACTGCCGGCGACTGGGGCGGTGTGGTCATGCTCGGCAGCGCACCGGTTAACGTGGCCAACGCACATATTGAAGGCATTCCCGACGGCGATACCCGGGGAGCCTTTGGCGGCAGCGATGCGGACGGCTCCTGCGGTGTGATGGAATACACCCGCGTGGAGTTCGCCGGCTTCGAGGTCTACGCCAATAACGAATTGAATGGCCTGACCCTGGGCGGCTGTGGCAGCAGCACCATTATTCGTAATGTGCAGGTCCATCGCGCACTGGACGACGGTATCGAAGTGTTCGGTGGCACAGTGGACCTCAAGCACATCATTATTACCGGTGCTGCGGACGACTCGCTGGACTGGGATATGGGCTGGCGTGGCCGGGTACAGTTTCTGGTAGCACAGCAACATGCCAATGTGGGCGACAATGCGTTTGAAGGCGATAATCTCAAGGCGAATCCGGATGCCACACCCATTTCCGCGCCGGTCATGTATAACGTGACCTTGATCAGCCCGCGCAGCCATGAAAAATACCACCGGGCGATGACCCTAAAGGTGGGCACCGGCGGGCATTTCAACAACATGATTATTGACGGTTTCTCCGGGGAAACCATCGACCTGAAAGGCGGCGAGACCGTGCGCCGTATTCAGGAAGGCGAGCTCACCTTCAACAGTATGATGGTGCATAAAGTGGGCAGCCGTGGCCTGACGTTCTTCGACGCAGAAAACATGGACAATGATGACGATAACGGTTTCGACGAGCGTCGTTATTTCCAGAGCCGTTCCGTGGGCGCCCAGTTTGGCACCGACCCGCTGCTGACCCGCGATGCGACCAGCACCTCCCATCCGGACTTTGCCCCCACCTCACGCTCTCCTGCCCGCAATGGCGCCACGGCGATTCCGCAGGGCGAGTTCTGGGATGAAGCAGCGGATTATCTCGGTGCCATGCGCCCGGGCAGCGCGCAGACATGGGCCGACAACTGGACGGCGTTTCCGTTGAATTAGGGAGCCTCTGATGTCGGCTTACGGCTACGCCTAAGCCGACCTGCGGGACTGCCCGCGATACATCAGTTGAAAATTCAAAGTGAAAAGTTGAAAAGGAAAACCGGGGGAGCTTTTCCGGTTCCCCTGTCTGAGCTTGTCGCTCAGACCCGCACCTCGACCTGCACTTTTTTCGCAGCGCGCCCCATCATCTCAATGACTTTTTCACGGTCGCGTTTTCTCATGATGTCGCTCTGCACGTGCAGACTGAAGCCTTCCGCTTCGTAGTCCACGGCCACCGTTTTGTCCTGCTTCAGGTCCGTGGCGGAGCGGGCCAGGGTGCGCAAGATGGTGTTCTTGTCGAAATTACGGATGCGCTCCAGATCGATGTGGATGCCAAAGCCATCGGTTTGCGCAGACACATAACGGTTCTTTGCCCCCGCATCCCGTTTGGCACCCAACGCCTCGAACACGGGGATCGGCCGGTTAAATCCCTTGACCTGAATGTCACCCATGCTGCGGCACTGAATCCGGTTATTCACCAGCGCCTGGGTCGCCTCCGAGATCAGCACGCCGCCTGGCCGGCAGGCGGATTCCAGACGGCTGGCCAGGTTCACATCCGTGCCCAGAATGGTGTAATCCATGCGCGAATCGGTACCAAAGTTGCCCACCGTGGCGTAACCGGTATTGATGCCAATACGGATTTCCAGCTTGTGGTCGATGCCTTCGCGCTGCCAGCGCTGGCGCAGCAGCTTCATTTGTTCCTGCATCTCAATGGCCATCAATACACAACGGTAGGCATCTTCCTGGGCGCCTTCGCTTTTCGGATCACCAAAAAAGATCATCACCGCATCACCAATGAATTTATCGATGGTGCCACCGTGACGCAGGGCAATGCGCGTCATCTCGCTCAGGTAGGTGTTGAGCATTTTGGTAAGCGTGGTCAGCGGCAGCTCTTCGGAGATGGCACTGAATCCCTTGATGTCGGAAAAGAACACGGTCAGGCGCTTGCGTCGGGTTTCCAGCTTGGCGTCACGTTTGCCGGAAAAAATCGACCCCCATACCTGGGGCGGCAAATACTTGGCCAGCTTGCGGGACATATCCACCGCCTGCTTCTGCTGGCGCCGCACCAACTCCTGTGCCTGCTTGAGGTAACGAGCCTGCAGGTGGGCAAACGCGGAGGAGGCACCCACATAGATCCCTAACCCCAGCATGGAAATCACCGACAGCAACACCGGCGTCTGTTCCGGCGACAGCACCTGAAAGCCCAGCATCCAGCCCATCAGCAAAGCACCAACCCCGGTCATCAACACATTCAGCAACCAGGGTTTCAGCCCGCCACTGCTGACAGAATTGGCGTGCACGATAATCAGCAGCACCATGGCCGGCACCAGTGAAAAGTGCAGCAACGCACACACCAGGCCAATCACCATGGCGTCAGCCTGCATCAGTAATTTGTGCACTGGCTTGGTGGGCCGGTCCTGCTTTTCAAACAGGAACAGCAGCCCCTGGGCCGACATGGGATAAATCAGCAGCCCCGCCACCCCCAGCATGTATAACTCGGGGAACAGGCTCAGCTTCAGGCCCGCCATCAGAATCATGGCGGCCACCAGAAAGGCCAATAGCCGTATGTAGTTTGCCTGACGGCGCGCCCGCTCCATGGGACCCAACTGGGGGCGGCGAGCTTTCTTTTTCGTCATGGAGGTCGTCATGTGATCCGCTTCACGCGATTTCTGCGAAGCTTAGCGGTTTAGTCTCTAAGAAAAAAGACTGGGATGACTAAAGGTAGGCGATTCCCTGCCACCGGAAAACGGGCGCACTCTGCAACTGGGACTCATCTGCGATTCGGGCTACCATGGCGCCGTTGTAATAGGAGCCCTGAATGGACACCCTCACCGCCCTGACCACCCGTGTATCCGCCCCGCGCCTGGAAGCTCCCGGCCCCAGCGATGAGCAACTGGACATGTTGCTGCGTGCAGCCATTCGTGCCCCGGATCATGGTCTGCTGCGCCCGTGGCGCTTTATCGTGCTGCAAGGCCGCCAGCGCGAACGTCTGGGCGACATCATGGTGGCCCACCTGCTGGAAGCACAACCGGACGCCGACAACCGTGCTCAGGAGATTGCCCGCAGCAAGGCCCTGCGTGCCCCCACCATTATCATTGCCGTGGCCGAAGTGACCGAGGGCCACAAGATTCCGGTCTGGGAGCAGGTACTCGCTGTGGGCGCATCCGTTCAGAACATGATGCTCGCGGCTTACGAACAGGGCATCGGTGCCATGTGGCGCACCGGGGCCATGGCAAACTCTACCCTGGCCAAGGAAAAGCTCGGCTTTGCGGCCAAGGATCAGGTTGTCGCCTACCTTTACCTGGGTAAACCCGTGGGCAGTCTGAAATCCCTGCCTAACGACGCCCCCGCTGACTTCCTCCGCGAATTGCCATGATGGATCTGGCTGCTCTGGCAGAACAGGTCCGCAATGCCATTCCGCTGACCCGGCATCTGGCCTTTCAGCTTGAAACATTTGATGGCCAGGCGCTGACACTCACCGCGCCATTGGCCGTCAACCACAACGACAAAGGCACCTTTTTTGCTGGCAGCCAGTCGGCCCTGCTGACACTCGCCGGCTGGAGCCTGACGACCCTGCTGGCCCGCCAGGCAGGCGTGGATGCGGACGTGGTTGCCGTCAAGACCGGGCTTGAGTATCAGCTGCCCCTGGACAGCGATATCCACATTACCGCCACCGCCAGTACCGACGACATCAGCCGCTTCCAGCAGCGCCTGACGCGCCGGGGAAAAGCCACGCTGACGGTTTTGGCGCAGGGTACCAGTGCCAACGGCGCGCAGGTCTGCGAGTATCAGGGTCTTTATCTTGCGAAGGATCGGACCCCATGACAGCTGACAGCACCATCATTACCACTCACTTCTATTTGCTGGCCTATGCGGGCTGGGCATTGTTTTTGCTCATCCTGCTGATCAGCGCCCGTTCCCTGGCCGTGTTGAGCGGCAAAAGTAAAGCCGACGGCTTTCCCCCATATCACTACAACCCGGCCTGCCCCCTCAATCGTCTGCATCGGGCCTATCTGAACACGCTGGAGTTACTCGGCATCCTGATTGTCGTCGGCGCCACCGCTTTGTGGCTCGGCAACACCGAACTGAGTGCCTGCCTGCTCCCCTGGATCGTTGCCGCCCGTGTGGCCCAGAGCATTATCCATCTGGCCGGCGTGAACCACTGGCTGGTGCAGATTCGCTTCGGTTTCTTTCTGGTACAAGTGGCGTTAGTGAGCTGGCTGGCTGTAGACCAGGCCTGCACATTGCTGTCACTGTTCAAACCCTGAACAACCGGCGGCATGAGGCTTGCCTCACGCCGCCCCCTCCGGTACTCTACGCGCCCTCAAGAGTTGCCCAGTGCGCTGTTGACGACAATCTGGTGAGGTGTCCGAGTGGCCGAAGGAGCACGCCTGGAAAGTGTGTATACCGCAAGGTATCGAGGGTTCGAATCCCTCCCTCACCGCCAAATACTTCAATAAAATCAGCCCTTTACGGGCTTTTTTTATTTCTGGTGTCGAGAAAGTGACGAAAGCGGGTTTAATGCCACCGCTTCGCGCAGATGATCCGGCGCAAGGTGTGCATAGCGCATGGTCATGTTGATAGTGCTGTGACCCAGAATCTTCTGTAGTACGAGTATGTTCCCACCATTCATGACGAAGTGTGCCGCGAAGGTGTGGCGCAATACGTGTGTTGCCTGTCCCTTTGGTAAATCAATTTCAGCAGATGTGAGTGCATGGTGAAAACCGCGAATGCAGTTGGAGAAGTAGCCGTTGGTTTTCAAATGGTCCTGGGCACGCTTTTCGAGGTCGGGTGAAACAGGCACCGCCCTGACTCGCTTGCTCTTCGTATTGACGAACTCGACCGCCCCACCCTTCACCCTCTCTTTTGTCAGGCTTAGGGCCTCAGACCATCGGGCACCTGTTGCAAGGCAGATCCTCACAACACAATCCAGATCCTCAGGGGAGCTGGTGGACTGTACGGCCGTAAGCAATCGTTCTATCTGATCGGCTGTAAGGAAAGTGACTGGATTCTCTTGAAGGCGCAGCGGCTTGACCTTTGAGAGCGGGTTTTTATAGGCAATGTCATCGAAGGAAATCAGGGCATTGAAGACGGCCTTCAGGTAGCCAAGGCGGTTATTGAGTGTCTTGCCTGCCATGCCGTCGCTGAGGAGTCGGCCACGGGTTAACAGGTATGACTTGGCTGTGAATTGGCTTGCGATCGGGTTGCCCAGTTCCTGGGCGTGGAGCTTCACTATCTCAAGACGCCTGACACCATCGGTTAACGTGTGGCCGTGGAGTTGATGCCAGCGATCGGCTAGATCGGTAACGGTCCGTTTATCGCGCTTGGGGCGCTTTGCACCATCTGAATGATCGGCACGCTTTTGTGCTTCAAATAGACGGGCTTCGCCCTTGGTTGCGAAACGCTTACGGTAGCGAGAGCCTTTGACCGGTTCCACATCCGCAAGCCAACGCCCGTCAGGTAGCTGTTTGATCATACGGCTTTGCCGTATCTGACCACCCTTTCCTTCAAGAGCTTTAGGACGTGGGCCTGTATCTCAGTGCTGCTTTTGCCTTTGTTTAGATAGTGGTCACGGATCAAGTCATAAACCGGGAGAGCATGGAGCGCACGCCACGTTTGTTCAAAGGTCAGGCGCATTCTAGCGGCGCAGCTGATGAAGTTGCCCAGGAGCAATTCAACGTTTTTACCGGAGAATCCCGCCGCTGTTTTGTGATACCGCTTGTAGTCGACCTGGTATTCATCGTCACAGAGCTTTTGACGGCTTAGAACGGTCCATACGGGATCGAACCAGCCCGGTCTGGCTAGGAACTTGAACTGGCGCAGGGCATAGCGCCAGAGGCCGTCACGATGGTCTACGAGGCCGTAATAGCTATCGAAGTCGAAGGCTTCACCGGTTTCAGTGTCAACGGTGCCTTCTGAAAACTGGCGAACCACTGAATGGTGGAAGCGCATCTCAAGACGCCAGACAGGCTTTTCTGGATCGTACTGGCCGGATTGCTCCCAATTGTGCTGCCACATATCCAGCTTGTCATGGGCTTTGGCCTCCTGAGACTTGTTATAGAGGGCCATTTGCAGGCCATTGGCTGCACCAAAACGCCAAGATTGACCACGGCCGTAGGTAGCGGATTCAGAGTCCCAATCAAGGGACTGAATGCCCTGGACAGAAGCGACCCGCTTTGAGCGGCAGTGCAGGCGTGCTTCAAAATCCGCTGGGGGTTCCCAACCCTGAAAATCCAGTGCGATGTGAATAGCGGTTCCAGAAGCTACGGAATCAGAAAGCACGTCACTGGCGAGAATATCCAGCAGTTGCTGTAACTGTGCAGGGGTGTGGGCCTTGATGCAGTGGGGGGAGACCTCAATTTTAAGGTGTGGCCCTTCGTTATCTTGGTCGACGTGAAAAGACTTGATCAGCAGGATAAGGCCGAGGTCTGCATTCTGTAGGCGGAACTGATAACCGGAGCTGCGCCCGGTTCTACCCGGCATCCAGTCATAACCAGCAAACTCGACCATGTCACGGCTTTCAAAGAGATCAAGCACGCCCGGCTTGATGCTGCCCCTGTAAAGCTGGCGCACGGTGTCAGTACCGAAATGCACCATTTTAAAGTCTGTGAGGTCTGTTACCTCGCAGGTTCCTGCGTCAACGAAGATACGACCGTCCGGCGCTTCGAGCATATCCGGCCCAAGGGAAACCATGTGATTAGGAGCTTTAGCCATTATCAGTACCTATGTCGTTATGTGGTTTAACGTGTTTCTCGTTATATTTTTATAAGACGTGCTACAGGCTTCATTAGG
>NZ_NVWY01000025.1 GCF_002733835.1 Alcanivorax sp. | reverse complement strand
CCAATGTGCGTCGGCACATGGCACTGGGAGGAGTTTCCCCCAGTGCCTATGCTGCGACCGTTTAATCATTAGGTGTCTACTAAATCGGGGGCACTCCAAAATGGAGAGGGGTGGCCGGAAAAGTTCCCTGGATTTTCCTTTCCAACTTTTCACTTTGAACTTTCAACTGATCTTTCGCGGGCAAGACGATCACAGTGTGGCACCATCCCAGCCCGCGTTGCCGCTTGAAGCTTGTCGCTCGCCGCTTTTAACTGCCGATCTTTCTCAGCTGATAGACGTTGTGGGTAATGGCAACCACTTCGCCATTGGCATCCTTGATTTCCACATCCCATTCGAAATCACATTTTCCTGTTTCTTCGGTGGTGCTCTCGATGCGGGAGATTTCCTCTTCGCTGAGGGTGACTTCCACGGTGACGTCGGTGGTGGCCGGGCGGCGGAAGCGAATCGACATATCCTTGACGATGGGATAGAAGCGTTTGGTGTCGAATGAAGTCAGGTAGATGGTGCCACCAGGCAGCTCGGCAATGGTGTAGAGCGCACCAGCGTACATGATGCCAACGTGGTTAAGATTGGGCTTGAGTGGCATCAGCATCTTGCAGTAGCCGCGCTCCACTTCCAGTGTCTGCACTTCGCAGCGTTCCACAAACGGAAAGGTCTTGTCGCTGGCTGTTTTGATAATGGTTTTCTGTTCTTCGCTCAGGGCCATGCTGTTATCTCCTCAGTTGCCGGTGATGCTAGCAAAGCCGCTGAGGATGCCCACAAACCGTTTTGTTCAGCACGTTGATGAAAATGGTCAGGGGTAAGGCAAAATCAGTTTTGCAGGAGCGCGTCCGTCTTGGCAGCGCAGATAAAATCGTTGCGGTGCAGCCCCTGAATCTTGTGGGTCCACCAGGTGACGGTGACCTTGCCGTATTCGGTAAGAATGGCGGGGTGGTGGCCTTCCTGTTCCGCCAGATCGCCGACCCGATGGGTGAAATCCAGTGCCTGGACGAAGTTCTTGAAGCTGAAGTGCCGTTGCAGTTTCTCGACGCCGTCTTCTTCCACCAGCATCCAGTCGGGTACTTGCGGATGGAGTTCTTTGCGGTCCTGGTCACTGACCAGGGGAGAATCGGCGCGGCAGGCCTCGCATTGTTGTGTGTTGAGGGTGCTCATGGCAATCAATCCAATCTGGCTAGTGGATGACAGACTCGCTTGTTCTGATTGTCAGTGATCCGCCAGCCATTATCAATTCAGCCCTGTGCGGGTTCGCACAAACGCACCGGGTCACCGTTGGTGCCGCCGGGGGCCATCTTTTTCAGAATGCGCCGCAGCTTTTCCATGTCGGTGTCGTCACGCACCCGGCCGGGAATTTCCATCCCGTCGGCCAGATTAAGCAGCACGGCCTTCATTTTTTCCGGCATCAACACCGGCTGGCGATGTTGCAGTACGTAGATCAGGTCGCCACGCTTGAACAGCATAAAGCCGTAGTAGTAGGTGCCGCTTTCCACCTCATCATCCTTCACCTTGGCCGCATCGACATTGATGCCGATGATGGCGAACAGCGCCTTCGGGTCTGCATCGTCCAGGAATTCCCGGTAGGAGGCTTCGGCGCTGGTGACCATGGGGGCTTTGGCGACCACTTCACGCAGGTAGCTGTTAAGGCTGAGATTGAGCAGCGTCAGGTCTGATGCGAAGCGCGGGGCTTCGATCATCGGGTG
The DNA here is from genome assembly GCF_002733835.1 of Alcanivorax sp. Lineage (GTDB taxonomy): Bacteria > Pseudomonadota > Gammaproteobacteria > Pseudomonadales > Alcanivoracaceae > Alcanivorax. Next base: position 16,604 of record NZ_NVWY01000025.1, on the reverse strand, counting down.
GTTTTCCACGTTCAGGTAGTCCACCCGAAACAGGCGGCCGCTGCCGTCCCAGAAGGTGGTGGAGCCCCCGCTACGGTCACAGCGTTCATCCAGCACCACTTCGCCACGGAAAGTGTTGATGCCAAGATCAAGGATGTAGGCGCCGGCCGGTGAAAAGTAGTAATCGCCCTGGCGTTCCCCTTGCAGGCCCTGACAGGCAACAAGGAGCAAACTCAAGGACAGCGCGGCAGTTTTGATTATTTTCATTATTCGCCCCGGATATAAAAAAGCACACCGATCATAGCATACCCGTTGCATAGTGCAGCGATTAACCTTTTGTTAGGGAACCTCTGAATAACCCCTTGCATGCTCAGCGTGGCCTGAAGCGTGCAGCTGTTGTGTCTTGTCTCGATGGCCAGGGTGGTTCCCTTTCCGAGAGGCAAGGCGCAGCAGATGTGCGCTTCAGGCCGCGCCCTTCGGGTCTTCCAGGCTGGCCCGCACTCGTTGTTGCCCTTTTTCGATGGATGGACATACACCTTCAAAAGCGCGCCTAGATTGCGAACCAGCCTGAAAGACTGAGTACGCAAGGGGTTATTCAGAGGTTCCTTAGAGGATCGGCGCGTTTTCCACCGTGATGATCACTTTCCGGGGGCTGGCCTTGCGGCTTCGGTTGTAGTGCCAGGTGGCCTTGTGGGGCTTGTCGAAGACGCGGGCAGAAAGCTCGGAGAGTGGGGCTTCACAGGCATCAATCCGCTTGGCGGCGGCGTTGAACGCGGCCAGCAACTGGGGGTTGAGCGGGGCCTGCTGGCGGCTCACGGCGGCGCTGCATTGGCTGCCTTCGTCCACACTCAGGTAGTTCACCGCCGGGGAAATCAGCACAAACTGCCTGAGTTGGCGCTGGCTGGCGTCCACCACCTCAATGCACTGATGTACCCAGTAGTAGTAGCAATCCTGGGCGCGGGCGGCGGCGCAAGACAGCATGATCAGGCAAAGAATCAGGCCACGTATCATGAGGGGAGTCCTTCTCCTTCGCGCTGCTGGCGGGCGGGTTCCCACTGCAAAAGCACGTTTTCGGTGATCAGGTGGTCCGGAATCCGGTGGCGGATTTTGGCGTGCAGGTCCGGCAGTTCACTCCAGTGCAGGCCGGGCAGCATGTGATGGGCCGTGTGGTAGCCCAGGTTCCAGGAGGGCAGGTTGTAGCGTTTCAGTTCCACATTGCGCGAAGCGTGGAAATGGTCGTCGTAGCCGGTGCCGGCGTGTTGCCCGTAGGTATTGTCCAGCAACATGAACAGCATGCTGATCATGGGAATCAAGAAGACGATAAAGGCGTTGCGCGGGTCCAGCATGAAGGCGGCGGCCAGCGGGATATTGGCGAGCACCAGCAGACGCAGGAAGCGACGGTACAGTGCCGGATGCTGGCGACCGATGCGGTGGATTTCCGGGTAGATGCGCAGGGTGTTGACCAGCACATAGCGCCAGCGTGGCATCAGGTTGCCGTCCGCCTGCTGCCAGGGGGACGGGTCGTTGTCCGGGTCCAGATAGAGCTGGTGGTGGCCGATGTTGTGGTGCAGCGTCCAGCTCAGCGGGCTGGTGCCGGTCTGCAGGTACATGACCATTTCGAACAGCCGGTTTAGCGGGCGCTTCACGAAGGTGTTTACGTGGTGGTGGTTGTGGCAGATGGCGCCACAGGAGACCTGCACCGGCAACAGGGCAAGCATGCCCAGCCAGGTGGCCAGCCCCTCGCTGAAGAAAAACAGGCCAAGCTGGATGCTGAATACCGCTAACACCAGAGCAACGGCGAGCCGGTCTGCTCTATAGCGTACTACCATGAGAATCACCCTGGGCCCGGCGGCGTCTTTGAGAGGTAGTACATCCGTACTACTCTGAAAAGGCGGTTTGGCGGACCTTACTACGAATAATGAATGAGTGTAGTCAGGGGAGATTGTGTGATGAAGACCACAAAAACCATCGCGCTGGGCGCGATGGTCAATATGCTTACATAAGTGGTAGTCAATTGCTTACATAGCCGGGGTTCTGTGCAGGTTAGACGCGGCCCAGCAGGTCCCGGGCGATGGCGATAATCTGCATTTCATCCGTACCGGCATAAATCTGCAGAATTTTGGCATCGCGCATCAGCTGTTCCACGCGGGATTCGCGCATGTAGCCGTAGCCGCCGTGGATCTGCACCGCTTCGGTGGCCACTTCCATGGCCGCCTGGGCGGCGTAGAGTTTCATGGCAGAGGCCTCCGCCAGTGTCATCTGCTCGCCTTCGGCGGTCATCTCGATGTAGCGAAACACCATGTTCTGCAGGTTGGTGCGGGCTACTTCCATCTTGGCCAGTTTCAGCTGAATCAGCTGGTTCTGGCCAATGGCGCGGCCGAACTGCACCCGGTCGCTGGCGTATTGGGTGCTCAGCTGCAGGGCGCGTTCCACCATACCCAGGGCCATGGCCGCTACCCCGGCCCGCTCCTGCATGAAGGTGCCTTTGGCGCCGCTGCGGCCGTAGCCGTCTTCGCTGCCGCCCAGCAGGCGTTCCGGGCCGGCTTTCACGTCGGAGAGGAACAGTTCGCCGGTGGGGGAAGAGCCAATGCCCATTTTCTTGAAGGGTTTGGATTGCTCCAGGCCTTCCATGCCGCTGTCGAGAATAAAGGAGACAATTTTGCGCTGGTCCGCGGGCACCCCTTCTTCGTCCAGTTTACAGATCAGGATGATGGTGTCGGCGTAGGGGCCGTTAGTGATCCAGGTCTTGCTGCCGTTGATGATGTAGCCGCCGTTGCCGTCGCGCTTGGCCAGGGTCTTCATCTGGCCGAAGGCGTCGGAACCGGCATTGGGTTCGGAAATGGCCCAGGCGCCCACTTTTTCCAGGGTCAGCAGGGGCAGGGCCCAGCGTTCTTTCTGCTCGGTGGTGCCCTTGCTCATGATGGCCCCACCACCCAGCCCCATGGAGACGCCCATGGCGGTGACCAGGCCCTGAGCGTGTTTGCACAGTTCAATAATCGGGATCATGCGCATGGCGGCTTCTTCGCCGGCCATGGCTGAGGGGCCGTCCTTCTTCTTTTTCTCGTCGACGGCGTCGCCGGCGGCGAGGGCTTTCTCGCGGGCAATCTGCTTGTCGAATGATTGCTTGGCCATGACATCCATGCCGAAGGTTTTGATCAGCTTGCGCAGGATGTCATAGGGAGGAACGCCGTTATATTCGATATCGTCCAGCTGCGGCACGACTTCCTTTTCCACAAAGTCGCGCACCATTTTCTGGATCATTTGCTGTTGTTCGGACCACTGGATCATCGGGCTGTCCTGTTGGGTGAGAATTCAATCAACAGTAGCAAGCCCGATGGTGACGGCGCATTGATCAAAAAGAACGGAATGATTGACGCTGGGTGTCAGGGCGCCTGCTGGGCGGTGATGCAGGGTTGCGGGTCAAAACGCACGTGCATGGTCAGCGCATTGGCGCCTTCGCTGCTGGCGGCGGCCTCAATATCCTGGGGGCGTAGCCGAGGGTGAGTGCCGGCGAAAAATTTCTGTGCCGCCCTGGCATTGAGGGTGCGGTCGCGGGCTGCCTGGTAGGTGATGCCCTCTCCGCCCAGCAGGTGACGGATGTATTCGGCGCAGGCCACATCTTCGTCGCCAGTGGGGTGGGAGGCGACCAGCACCACGGTGGGCGGGTTCTGTTTGCGCAAATAGTTGGCGGTGGCCTCCGCATTGACCAGCCCGGCCACCAGCACCTCACGGCTGTCGCGGGCACGCAGGGTGGCGGCGACGCCGTTGGTGGTGCGCAGAATCAGTTCTTTGTCCTGCAGCTCGGCCTGATCGATTTCCCAGGGGGAATTGCCAAAATCAAAACCGGGAATCGGCAAGGCGTCTACCTCGCCGGCCAGCAGTGCTTCAGGCAGGTGTTCGTCGCGCAGGGCAAAAGCCTGCTCGGCACTGGCCACCGGCCAGATGCAGCGCAGGCCTTTGCGAAAGGCATGGTGGCTGGTGGTGAAAGCGCGGATTACGTCGATCACCACGGTAATGCCATGAATGTTGTGTGGCGGGTTGTGCCCCTGGGCAATGTGTATGTCCATGGTCTTCCTTGCCGGGGGGCGGTGCGGAGCCTGACACGGTGAACGGATCAGAACAGCAGGCCGATGCCCCAGGTTGCGTTGTCGAAAATTTCGTCTTCGTCGTCCAGGTATTGCTCAACGGCAATGGTGAACGTGAGGCGGTCACCCAGGGTCAGGCGGTCTTTGGGGGTGCGCTTGCCGGTGAAGAAATCGATCACTGAACGGTAGTTGAAGTCGGAGCGGTAACGCAGCAGGTCGCCTTCACTGCCGTACCCATACTGGATCTGGATAATGCGGCCAAAGCCCACACCGGCATAGCCATTGGTGACCCGCTCGCCGTCTGCTGCGGAAAGATCGTCGTCGCCGGAATCGCGGCGAATCGGCGAGTCACCGAACTTCTTGGTGCCCACGCCGGCATTCAGCGCCACGCTGGTGTAATTGGCATCCACAAAAAAACCGGTGCCGATATTTTCCGTCGGATCGACCCGGCCAACGGACACCACGGTGCCGCGCATCAGGGTGACGCCGCTATAACGGTCTTCGGCCTGAACACTGGAGCAGCCCAGTATCAGCAAGGTCAGTGCGATTATTATTCTTGTCATGTGATTCCCTCCGTGAACAAGCCGTTATTATGCCTAAAGGTGGCTATGGGGCCTAGCCGCCTGCTGAAAAACTCCTTGCATGCTCAGTCTTGCCGGCTGGTTCCGGATAACGATTGCGCGTTTAGTCGCGACGGTGGCCCAGTGTACGAGCCAGGGTCCACACGCGCACATCGGCCGCGCCGTGGTCAAGAAGGCATTGCGCGGCCGCCCGGGCGCTGCTGCCGGTGGTCATTACGTCATCGACCAGAATAAGGCGCAATCCGCTCACTGGGCGCTGACACTCAAAGGCCTTGCGCAGGTTGCGTTGCCTTTGCCGGCGGGTAAGCCCTTGCTGGCTGGGAGTGGCCCGCTGGCGCACCAGGGCCGGCAGTACAGGGCGTTGCCAATATCGTCCCAGCAGGTGGGCAAGGTGGGCGCCCTGGTCGAAGCCGCGGCGCCACCGCCGTCGCCAGTGGACAGGCAGTGGGCACAGGGCATCGGTATCCACCCATGGCAGGGGAGTTTCTGCCAATAGCGGGCTGATGGCTCGCTCCACCGTCAGGTCGGCCCGGTGCTTGTAGCGTGTAATGAGGGCATCTACCGGGAAATTATATTGCAGGGGTGCCTGGCTGGCGGAAAAGGGCGGCGGCTGGCGAACACAGCGCCCACACAAGGGCGCCACAGGGTCTGCAAGGGTGGTGGAATCGTCGCCGTGGGGAAGCCCGCAGCGACAGATGGGCTCTGTAACCCGGGGCAGCAGAGGCAGGCAGTCAGCGCACAAGCCACCGCTGTCTGATTGGCCGCAGAGAGTGCAGGGTGAGGGGTTGATGTGATCAAAAAGTATACTGCAGTAAACTTTTGTTGCGGCTTTCAGGTTGACAGGTGCCATGGGGCTCCTTAGCCTGCTGACGTTACTTGAGGAGAATGAAGCATGCCCGCCATCGCCAGCACCGCCCAATCGCCATCCACGGATATGGCTGTACGCCATGACTGGAAACGCAGTGAGATCGACGCCCTGTTTGCCTTGCCGTTCAACGATTTGATCTTCCAGGCGGCGGCGCTGCACCGGGCCCATTTCGATCCCAATGCGGTGCAGGTGAGCACCCTGCTGTCGATCAAGACCGGCGCCTGCCCGGAAGACTGCAAATACTGCTCCCAGTCCGGTCACTACAACACCGAGCTGGAAAAAGAGAAATTGCTGGAAGTGTCCCGTGTGGTGGAAGAGGCCAAGGCTGCCCGGCAGAACGGGGCGTCCCGGTTTTGCATGGGCGCCGCCTGGCGCAGCCCCCGCGACAAGGACATGCCCTATGTGCTGGACATGATCCGTCAGGTCAAAGACCTGGGCATGGAGACCTGCATGACTCTGGGTATGCTCAATGAAGGCCAGGCGGGGGCGCTGGCCGAGGCGGGTCTGGATTACTACAACCACAATCTGGACACCTCGCCGGAATACTACGGCCAGGTGATCACCACTCGCACCTACAATGATCGCCTGTCCACCCTGGCCAATGTGCGCGACGCGGGCATGAAGGTGTGCTGCGGCGGTATCGTCGGCATGGGCGAGGAGCGCAATGATCGGGTGGGCCTGCTGCAGCAGTTGGCTAACCTGCCGCACCACCCGGAATCCGTCCCCATCAACATGCTGGTAAAGATTGAAGGCACGCCGCTGGCGGATGTGGACGATCTGGACCCCTTCGAATTTGTGCGCACCGTGGCGGTGGCCCGGATCCTGATGCCGCAATCCTATGTGCGGCTGTCTGCGGGTCGTCAGGAAATGAACGACGAAGCCCAGGCCCTGTGTTTCATGGCCGGTGCCAACTCCATTTTCTATGGCGAACGGCTGCTGACCACCGATAACCCGGAAGCCAACCACGACCAGCGCCTGTTCAAGCGTCTGGGGATTCACCCGCTGGATCCGCGTCACGAAGCGTCCGACGAAGCCCATGAAGAAGCCATCCAGGCACAGGTGTCCGAGCAACAAGCGGAGGAAGCCGGGCTTTTCTATAACGCCCTGGACAGCAAGCGGGCCGCCAAGCACGTGCTGGACAAGGACACCGGTCGGCCCACCGCCACCGAGCACTGAGGCTCGCCTGTGGGCTTTGATCTGGCCGCCGACCTGGCGGCCCGCCGGGAGCAGCACCGCTATCGCCAGCCACAAATCATGGACGGCCCCTGTGGCCGGCATGCGCTTGTGGGCGGCCAGCAGTACCTGAATTTCTGCAGTAACGATTACCTTGGCCTGGCCAACGATGCGGATGTTATCGAGGCGTTCCGGCAGGGGGCACGGGACTGGGGCGTAGGCAGCGGTGCGTCGCATCTGGTTTGCGGTCATCAGCGTCCCCATCAGGATCTGGAAGAGGCGCTGGCCGAGCACACTGGCCGTGAACGCGCGCTGCTGTTTTCCACCGGTTACATGGCCAATCTGGGCGTCATGTCCGCCTTGCTGGGCAAGCGCGATGCCGTATTCGAAGATCGCCTCAATCATGCTTCGCTACTGGACGGCGGCTTGCTCAGCGGGGCCCGCTTCCGGCGCTTTGCCCACAATGATGCCAATGCCTTGAGCCGTCAGCTGCAGCGTAGCGATGCCCGTCGCAAACTGGTGGTGGCCGATGGCATCTTCAGCATGGATGGTGATGAAGCGCCGCTGGCGGCCTACGCCGATGCCTGCGAAGCTCACGATGCCTGGCTGATGGTGGACGATGCCCACGGCCTTGGCGTGCTCGACCCGCAGGGACGCGGGTCCTTGTTTGCCCAGGGGGTTAACCCGCGTACCCAGATCCTAATGGGTACGCTTGGCAAGGGGCTGGGTACTGGCGGCGCTTTTGTGGCTGGCAGCCATGATTTGATCGAAACCCTGATACAGTTTGCCCGCACGTTTATCTATACCTCCGCCATGCCGGCCGCGGTGGCGGCGGCCACACGGGTCAGTCTCCACAAATCCCGTGAGGAAAACTGGCGCAGGGAGAAGCTGGCAGAACTGATTGCCCGTTTTCGACACGGTGCCAGTGAGCTGGGCTACACCCTGATGCCGTCGCGCACACCGATCCAGCCACTACTGATCGGCAGTGATGCCGAGGCCATGGCGCTCAGTGGTGCGCTCCAGGAAAAGGGGCTGTTGATCACGGCCATTCGTCCGCCCACGGTGCCGGAAGGCGAAGCGCGCTTGCGGGTGACACTGTCGGCCGCCCATGAGCTTAAGGATGTGGATGCACTGCTGCTGGCGCTGGATCAGGTCGGACGCCGAAAGCCGGACGTCTGACGCCCCAAAAGGCCTGCCTGTTTTGTTTCTGTCGTCAGGCTACCGACGTCAGACCTATGACCAAAGGAATTTCCATGCCCAAACTGATTCCCTTTCACAATACCTACAAAGCCACGGGTGTGAATGATGACGAGGCGCAGGACATCGTTCTGATTCATGGCTGGGGGCTGCATGCCATTGTCTTTGACGACATTGTGCCGGCCTTGCTGGAACGGTTCCGGGTCACCGTGGTGGACCTGCCCGGTATGGGGCAGAGCCCCATGCCCAACGGGGACTACACCCTGGATTTTCTCGCCGATGAAGTGCTGGCGATCATGCCGGAGCGGGCCCATGTGCTGGGCTGGTCGCTGGGCGGGCTGGTGGCGTTGGCCATGGCCGACAAAGCCGCGCAAAGGGTGCAGTCGGTAGTCACGGTGGCTACCTCGCCGCGGTTTACGACCGGTGAGGGCTGGGATACGGCCATGCGGCCAGACATTCTTGGCAAGTTTGCGGAAATGTTCGACGAAGATAATGAAGGCACGTTGGTGCGTTTTCTCGCATTAAATTGCAAGGGCAGTGCGGCCATGCGCGAGGATACGGCGCGGCTTAAGGAAATCCTTTATTTCTGTGGATTGCCCGCGCCGAAAGCCTTGCGCAGCGGTCTCGACATTCTGCGCGAGGCAGACATGCGAACCGTGTTGCCGGAACTGGCCATGCCGGTGCTGATGCTCTTTGGCGAGAATGATCATATCGTCCCGGCGGCGGCCATGGCCGCCAGTGAACCACTGATTCACAGCGGCCGCACTGCCTTGATTGAGCAGGTGGCTCATGTGCCTTTCCTGTCGGCACCGGAGACGTTTACCCAGGCGGTTTATGATTTCTGGCGGGAATATGGTCTGACGTCGGATGTCTGACGTCGGACGCAAAGAAATCTTGTTTTGACGGTTTGTTTTTTGTCGTTAGACGTCCGACCTCAGACGTCAGACATTTTTCAAGGAGCGCGAGCATTCAAGCGACAGCAGACAAGCAGCAGGTTGGCCAGCACTTCAGTCGTGCTGCACGCAGCTATGACGAGCATGCCATTTTGCAGCTGGCAGTGGGGCGTTCGCTGGTGCAGCGGTTGCCGCAACAGTTGCCGGTGAATGCGGCGCTGGACCTGGGATGCGCCACGGCACCTTTTGCGCGGGCCCAGCAGCAGGTGTTGCCTGAGGCTCATTGGCAGGCGGTGGACTTGTCGCGTGCCATGCTGCACGAAGCTGCAGAACGTGGGCGGTTTAATGAGCGCTATCAGCCTCTCTGTGCGGATGCGGAACAGTTGCCAGTAAGCGATACCTCCCAGGGGTTGGTATTCAGTTGCTTTGCCCTGCAATGGTGTGATCCCCATGCGGTCCTGAAAGAGGTTAGCCGGGTGTTGTCCCCTGGCGGACGCTTGTTGCTGGCGGTACCGTTGGCAGGTTCCCTGCAGGAATTGCAGCAGAGCTGGCAGGCGGTTAATCGCCGCCCCCACGTGAATGCCTTGCCGGGTTTTGACGACTGGCAGAGCGCCGCCCTGCTGGCGGGCTTTGTCGATGCTGAGTTGCAGCAACAGGTGATGGTGGAATATTACGATTCGGTCAAGGCCATCGCTCGCCGCCTGAAGGCCACCGGCGCGGATCATGTCAGCGGCGCCTCCGGTCTTACCGGCAAAAATGCCTGGCAGGCCATGGTGAAAGAATACGAAACCCGGCGAACAGAACAGGGTTTGCCGCTAACCTGGAATGTGTTGTTTCTGGAAGCGGAAAAAACACAGTAACGAGTCGCTAGGAGCGAGTTGCGAAAGGCAAAACCGTTTTATTCTTTTCGAAACTCGAAACTCGAAACTCGAAACTCGAAACTCGAAACTCGGCGTAATCCAGATCAAGCCCCTGAAACCAGAAGACGAAAACAGATATGTCCGATCAAAAACCACCGCTCCCCGCCCTCAAGGGTATCTTCTTTGTCACCGGTACCGACACCGAAGTCGGCAAGACCTGGGTAAGCTGTCGCTTGTTGGAACGGGCCCGGGAAGCCGGGTTGAGTTGCTATGGACTCAAGCCGGTTGCGGCGGGCTGTGATGAAACCCCTGACGGTTGGCGCAATGAAGACGCCTTGCAGTTGATGGCGGCCAGCTCGGTGAAGCTGCCCTATGAAACCGTGAACCCGGTGCCCTTCAAGGCGCCGGTCGCACCGCATATCGCGGCGCAGCAGGAGGGTAAAACGATCAACCTTTCCCGGCTTGCGGGATATGTGCGTGGTGCCTTGAGTGCCCACCCGGCGGATCTGATATTGATTGAAGGGGCTGGTGGTTGGCGCGTGCCGCTGAATGATCGGGAAATGTTGTCCGGGCTGGCAAAGGAGCTGGACGTGCCGGTAATCCAGGTTGTTGGCATGAAGCTGGGGTGTATCAATCACGCCTTGCTGACCGCAGAGGCCATTGAAAAGGATGGCCTGCGGTACGCCGGCACCATGGCCAATTGTTTTGGTGAGATGGCGGTGCAGGAAGAAAATTTGCTCACCCTGCGCCAGCATTTGCCGGGGGCGTTTGCGCTGGTCTGACCGGCACTATCACCGAAATTTCCTGACTTTTTCTCTGTTTTGTCATCTTTAACTGGGCGGTTACAGGGGGCTACATAGCACTACAGTGCGACTACCCAAGGCCCACTGTTTCCGTGCAATTTCCTGCCTAATCTTGACGTGCTGTTGCCGTAGGGCGATGGCCTTTATGGTTAGGGGGAATCTTCATGGATCGCAAACGACGTACCCTGGTGCAGGCGCTGGGCGCGAGTGGCGCGCTGTCACTGGCGGGTTGTGGTGGGGGTGGCAGCTCTTCAGCTGCGCCGCCGGCCAATACGCCTACACCCAGTCAGCCGGACGAACCGGATACGCCGGACGCCTTGCCTGGCGTTTCGTTTCTGCACGGTGTGGCATCCGGGGATCCACTGTCTGACCGGGTCATTCTCTGGACCCGCGTCACTGTGGATCGGGATAGCGGTGAGGATGTGGCCGTCACTGTTACGGTGGCCCGCGACCTGGCCATGCAGCAGACTGTGTCCAGCTATACCGCCACCGCCAGTGCGTCCAGCGACTACTGCGTGAAGCTGGATGCCACCGGTCTGCAACCGGACAGCTGGTATTACTATCAGTTTTCGGTGGGTGACCAGCGCTCGCCGGTGGGCCGGACACGCACCTTCCCCGCATCGGAAACGTTTATCGACCGGGCCCGTTTTGCGGTGGTTTCCTGCTCCAACTATCCCTACGGATTTTTCTCCGTCTACCGGGCCGTGGCCAATCATGCGGATCTGGATTTTGTCTTGCACCTTGGTGATTACCTGTACGAGTACGGGGCCGGCGAGTACGGTGATTTCCCCGAGCGCGATCCGCAGCCTCCCCATGAAATGATCACCCTGGCGGATTATCGCCAACGCCATGCGCAGTATAAAACCGACGAAGATCTGCAAGCGGTGCATCAGCAATTCCCGATGATTGCGGTCTGGGATGACCACGAATCCACCGACAACAGCTATCGCGACGGGGCGGGTAATCATGACCCGCTGACCGAAGGGGATTGGACTGCCCGCAAACAGATTTCCCAGCAGGCCTATTTCGAATGGTTGCCGATCCGGCCCCGTGAGCCGGGTAATCACAGCGTGATCTACCGCAACTTTGCCTTCGGTGACCTGATTGATCTGACCATGCTGGATACCCGGCTGGAAGGTCGCGATGAGCAGTTGACCATACCCGCCGATCCGGGCCGTAACGACGAAGATCGACACCTGATCAGCGAGCAGCAGATGGATTTTCTGCTCAACAGTTTGAGTGAATCGAACAGCCAGTGGCGTTTCATTGGTCAGCAGGTGATGTTTGCACAACTCAATATTGCCGAGATTCCTTCGCTGAGCGAACGCCATGCGCAACTGCGCGGCAATCTGTCTGCCATCAACATGGATCAGTGGGATGGCTACGCGGCGGATCGGCTGAAAATCCTGAATCACATCGACGATAACGATATCGACAATGTGGTGATTCTCACCGGTGATATCCACACCTCCTGGGCCAGCGAAATTTACCGCAATCCGGGCACCCTGTTGGGTGATCTTTTTGATAAAGCGTTAGCAGCGGAGTTTGTCACCCCGGCGGTGACCAGCCCCGGTTTTCCGGAAGGCGTGGCAGAGCTTGCCGGCGTGGTGATTCCCGTGGCCAATCCGCATATCCGTTATGTGGAAGCCAAATCCCGCGGCTTCATTCTGGTGGATGTCACCCGCCAGCGTGCCCAGGGTGAGTTCTATTACGCGCAAAGCATTGAGTCCTACGATTTGCGTGGACAGATCAATACCGCAAAAACCAAGGTGGTGACGGTAAAAAGTGGCGACAGTCGCATTATCGAAGACCAGCCATTGTCCCGACCGCGCACGCTGCGCACCGCATTTTCCCATCCCCCCGTGCTGAATACTGAAGAGGTGATCTCATGAACGCTTACTGGAAACTGTTACCCCTGGTGGCGGCGATTACCCTGACGGCCTGTGGTGGCGGAAGCTCCTCCGGTGGTGGCGTGAATGCCGGTGCCGATGGCGGCAATGTGGAAACGCCCAATGGCCCTGGTGATGGTGGTGAAGGGGAAGGAGACGGAGAGCCGGATGAGGGCGGCGGCGGTGAAACCGGCGTTAACCCGCCAGCGGCGGTACGCTTTATTGTGATCGGCGATTCCGGTAGCGGCTCTGCCGGTCAATATGCCGTGGGGCAGGCGATAGCCGATGTCTGTGATGGCAAGGATGAATTTGTCGGTGACATGGCCTTTGCAGGGTGCGATCTGGTGGTCGGGCTGGGCGACAACATTTATGAGTCCGGGGTCACCAGCGTGGATGATCCCCAGTTCGCGGAAAAATTCGAAAAACCGTTTGAGCCGGTACAGCTGCCGTTCTACATGGTGCTGGGTAACCACGACAATACCGGTTACGTGGGCGGCGACGGGGCGGGCAATGCCCGTGGCGAATTCCAGGTGGATTATTCCTATTTCGATGGCCGCCTGTCTGACCGCTGGAATATGCCGGATCGTTATTTCAAACACAGTGCGGGTAATACCTCTCAGGGGGAGCGCCCTCTGGTGGATTTCTTTGCGCTGGATTCCAACCCCATTGCGGGTGGCTTTGCCGACCCGGATATTGCCTACGCGTATCACACCTATGGTGTGGATCAGCGTAACTGGGCTGTGAATGCCATTGCCGGTTCCAATGCAGTATTCCGCATTGGCATGGCGCACCATCCGTATTTATCCAATGGCAGCCACGGTAACGCGGGCAACTACGATGGCGTACCCAGTGAACTGTTACCGGTGCTGGCCGGCGAGCGCTGGAAGGCGTTCATGGAAGAAGCGGTCTGCGACCAGACCGATTTTTTCTTCGCTGGTCATGATCACGATTTGCAGGTACTCAATGCCGTGCCGTCCTGTGGGCGCACGGAATTTGTGGTGAGCGGTGCCGCCGGCAAGACTCGCTCCATTGATGACCCGGAACGTAATGTCGCCCGTTTTCAGCAGGGCGATACCTATGGCTTTTTCTGGATGAAAGCGGTAGAAGCGAATGCCGAAACTATGGCCCCGGCCCAACTTTGCATCGAAGCCTATACGGTGGACCCGGAAGCGGAAGGCCTGGGTGTGATCAGTGGTGGTGAGCTGACGCCGGCCTACACCCATTGTTATGAGAAGCAGCCCATGGTGCTGCTCAGCGGCAACAATGATTTCTCCGGCCAGCCGCTGGGCGATGGTGCCCTGCCGTTGCCGCAGCCGGATGGTTTCGATGCGGACTTCACCGGCCCGTTGAAAGAACTGCGCGAGACATTGGTGTCCGGCTTTACCGAAGTAGGCGCCAACCTGCCGGAAGAGCAGCGTCAGGTGTTCGACCAGATCATTGCCGGTACCGACATCCTGTTCAATGCCATGGATGCGGCAACCGCGGCGATCCTGGAAGGCGACAGCAGTGAAATGACGCAATCGGTGCAGGCGGTGCTGGCAGCTTCCGAGCAGTTGCAGGCCATCGATACCAGTGGCCTGCCGGCCCCTTTTGATCAGCTTGGCAGCGCCTTTGATGCTCTGGCCGCCGGCGTCGGTACGGGTAGCGGCGATGTGGGCGTGGGCGGTGACGGCAGTACCGTGGATGATGTTGCCTTTATTGCTGCGCCGCTGGTGTCTTTGTCGCGCAACCTGAACAATATTCTTGATGGTGTTGAAGAGCAGGTGCCTGGGGAAGTGCCGGTGTTCGCCGGGCTCACGTCTGTGCTTTCAACCGTATCGTTGGGCCTTGCCAATACCCTGGAGCAGCTGGTGATGCTGGATACCAGTGCCACCGGTGAGCAACTGCTCGGCACGGTGCAGGGCACGCTGGAAAATCTGGTGAATGATGTGTTGTGGCTTAACCAGATCCCCGGTGCAGAGGATTACACCACCTTGCCTGGCGATGCACTGTCATCGGTGTTGTTAACGGTGGTCCGTGAGGTGACAGAGCAACTGGATGAGCGTTTGCTGAACCCGCTGGCGCCACTGCTGGATTTGTTGTCGCCGATCACCGGGTTGTTGGCTGGATTGCTGGACGGCCTGTAGCCGGCAGCAGAAATGGGATTCCCATAACAACAAAGGCAGATCCATTTTTCACAATCACGCAGTCCGGAAACGGGCTGCGTTTTTTTTTGGGGGTTTCAGGTGAGTGTCTCGTTCACGGCGTCACCCGCAGGCCCATTTCGAACCGTTTCTTTCCAAGGAACCGCTGAATAAAAAAGATTACGCCAGCTTTTCGCCTGCGCGGCGGGGGGCGGTGGAATGCATGCCGACAGGCGCCCCCAATGACGACAGCGTGTCCATCACCTGATCTACGGTAATGCGCTGCAGGCAGGGGTAGCTGTCCCGGGCACAGCTGCTACGCTCGCATTCTGCTGCGCAGGGTTGCCACCGTAATACGCGGGCGCGGGGTGAGAGTGGGTGCCAGAGGTCATCATTGGTGGGGCCGAACAGGCCTACGGTAGGAATGCCGCAGGCCGCTGCCAAATGCATGGGGCCGCTGTCGTTACCCACATAGGCTCGGCTGTTTTGCAGCAGTGCAATCAACTCCGCCAGGTTCAGTTGATCACACAGATCCAGCACCGGTTTGCAAAGAAAGGATTGTACGCGGGCTATTTGTACTCGGTCCTTGTGTCCGGCGCCGATTAATATGGGGGTGAGCCCGGCGCGGCGTGCATGCTGACACAGCGACGCGAATTGTTCCGCATGCCACATCTTGTAGGTCTTGGTGGCACCCACATGCAGAATCAGGCAAGTTTCATCGGCGTGCATTTGCTGCAAGGCACGGATGCGCGCGTTGCTGTCGGGGCATTCGGCTAGCGGCAGGTAATGTGCCGGCGCGGGTGCTGCGGGTTGGCTCAGGCTGGCGTAGCTGTGCCAGCGGTGGCCTTGCCAGTCCGGTTCCAGCGATTTGTTATAGAACCAGTGGCCATGGCGGCGCGGCGGGCCGATGCGTGTTGCTGCACCGGACAGTCGGCTCAGCGTGGCAGATTTCTGTTCGCCTTCAATGTCCACACAGATGTCTGCACGAAAGCGTCGCATGGCGCGCACAAAACCCAGGTAATGCCTTATACGCTGCCATAAAGGCCGGGTCGAAGAGAGTGCCTGTTCCGGGTAGAAAAGGAACCGTTTTTCGCCGGGCAAACTTTGCGCCACCAATGCCTGGTAACGCGCATCTGTCACCAACAAAGCATCAGGATGCGCCGATAGCATGGTGCGTAAATGCGGCAGGGCAATCAGCAGGTTGCCCATATGGCTGCACGGAAAAAGTATTAACAGGCGAGGCATGAAGGCGAACACAGTTATCAGCGAAAACTGTTTTCAGACTAGGCGGTAAGGGTGACGGTTATATGACGAGTTGCGAGTTGCGAGTTGCGAGTTGCGAGTTGCGAGTTGCGAGTTGCGAGTTGCGAGTTGCGAGTTGCGAGTTGCGAGTTGCGAGACAAAGATTGTAGGCGCGATTTTACATCGCGCAATATAAAAAGATAACGCGCGAAATAAATTTCACGCCTACGACAGCTTATTTCACATTTTTATCGGACACGTGACCTGACTCGCTAACTTTACTCTCGTAACTAGAAACTCTGGTTTTTAATCTGAAAGCTGACGGCTGATAGCTGACAGCTCTCTTTCCCCTAGCAACTCGCTAACTCCCTTTCCTAAAACCTATAACTCACACTGGCATTATACGAGCGGCCTTGTCCTGCAAGTTGCTCAAAGCCATTACTCATATCTTGCTTATAATTAGCAATACTTACACCGCCAAGTGGCTGTTGGTAGTATTCATCAAGTAAGTTGGTAATTGCTAACTTAAAGGTTAAATTTTGCCACGTTTTCTGACTTGAGATAGCCAATAGCTGATAGCTGTCGGTTTGGTTTTCTAAACGACGCTCATCAACATTAGTTTTACTATCAACCCACTGCCAGCTCAGTGCGTTTTGCCAGCCTTTGTATTCGTGCTCTAGGCTCAGCTCAGTGTGCAGTGGCATAATTTGATATAAGTCTTCATTGCTATCATCACGTTCGCCATGAGTACTGGTTAGTGAGCCTTTTAGCTGCCACTTTCCTGCTTGCTTTGTGTTGTAAAGTTCAATCAGGCCCGCCAGTTTTGCACCGTAAAGTGTCGCATCTAGGTTCGTGAAAGTAAGAATATTACGCTTAGTATGCGCCATGTCGGTGCGATTAAAGCTCTTAGT
>NZ_NVWY01000009.1 GCF_002733835.1 Alcanivorax sp. | reverse complement strand
AAAGACATCCTTCATCCTGAGCCTGACAGGCACAAAAAAAGCGAACCTCAAATGAGGTTCGCTTTATGAGGCTGCCAACTGTGGGACAGCAGTGGCTTCTCGCAGCCTTTTTTATGGGCGTCCGTTACGGATAACAATAGCGAAACTGCGACTTACGGGGAACATGACTACTACTTTCGCACTGTATCTATTGAGGAGAAGCGCCGAAGCCAATAGCGTAAACCTCACACCAACAACAAAGCCGTAAATGCCATGCTCTCATTGAAGAGAATCGCCTTTGGACTTGCGACAATCAACATTCCCTTAACCGCCCTGGCCGAGCCCTCTGAGCTGGATGTCATAAAGGTTGATGGCACGCGGATGGAGCGCAGCCTTCTTGATACTCCTGCCGCCGTTAGCGTCGTGAATGCAGATTCCGCCCAGCAGGGCCAAAAGAACATTCAGCTTGATGAAAGCCTCGCCCGAGTGCCTGGGCTTTACCTGCAAAACCGCTATAACTTCGCTCAAAACCAACGTATTTCCATCCGGGGCTTTGGCGCGCGCGCGCCCTTTGGGGTCCGCGGGTTACGAGTCCGGGTAGATGGGTTTCCCGAAACACTACCGGATGGACAATCACAGGTAGACAATATCGACTTGGACTCCATGTACCAGGCAACAGTATTACGTGGGCCAGCCTCCGTTCTCTATGGCAATGCCACCGGTGGCGTAATCGATATTGAAACTCTTTCCGGGCGGAACATAACCGGAAATGGTGAGCTGAGTTTGTCGAGTGGCGCAGATGGCTTTCGCAAAGCCCACTTGAAGAGCGGTGGCCAGAAAGACAATGCTCATTATTATCTTGGCCTCAGCGGTCTCAACTACGCCGGCTACCGTGATCAAAGCGCGGTGGAGAAATACCAACTTAACAGCCGGATTGGTTGGGAACTCGGCAACAATCAGGAAATAGACCTGTTCCTGACGGCATTAGATACTCCTTATGCCCAGGACCCTGGTGGACTAACCCGCTCCCAGGCTCACTCAGACAGAAAGCAGGCCACAATGCTTGCCGATCGACTGGATGCAGGTCAGGAAGTTGATCAACAACGCCTTGGCTTCCGTTATCGCAATACCTCCTTGGCAGGAGGCGTATTACAGACACGGGCATTCATTAGCCAACGCGACTTCACCCAACAACTCCCATTTCCCGGTAGCAGCCTGATTGATTACCAGCGTACCTTCTACGGCGCAGGTGTAGAGTACAGCCATAATATGAACATCTTCGGCCTGCCACACCGTTACCTGGTCGGCGTTGACGTAGACCGCCAACAGGACGACCGAGGACGCCGGGGAGTGACTTTCAACGGAGTGATTACCGGGCTCACCGCCAATGAAGACCAGATCGCCACCAGCAGTGGCATCTTTGTACAAACTGATACCTTTCTGACCGACAATCTCACCCTTTCTTTAGGAGCAAGAGCCGACCGAATCCAGTTTAAGGTGGAGGATGATTTCCTGAGTGATGGTGACGACAGCGGCGAACAGCAGTTTAATGAAGGCAGTTTTAGTGTCGGCGTTGCCTGGCATGTCCTTCCTGCTCATACACTCTATACCTCTGTCAGTTCAGCCTTTGAAACCCCCACTTTCACTGAGCTGGCAAATCCGTCCGGTGCAGGCGGGTTCAATCCAGACCTTGAACCACAAAAGGCATTAAATCAGGAGCTTGGCATCCGCGGTACCATCAGCAACGATCTACTCTATGATCTCACACTATTTAGCGTAGCCGTCAAAGACGAGATAACCCCTTATGAACTGGGCGGCCGAACCTACTACGAAAATGCAGCCCGCACACGCCGTGAAGGCCTTGAGCTGTCGTTAGAGCATTTCACCACAGAAACACTGACCACAACGGTCGCATGGACATGGGCACAATACCGCTTCGATCGATTCTTCGATGAGCAACAAGGTGTCGATGTAAGCGATAACCACATGCCAGGCTTGCCACAGCATATCGTTTTTGCCGAAGCCGCCTGGCGTCCTCAAAACGGCTTTTTTGTTATTGGCGATGTTCGTTTTGCCAGTGAAGTTTATGCGGAGAACACCAACCAAACTCGTATAGGAAGCCATGCAGTGGTTAATGCGCGGTTCGGAAAACGCTGGCATTTTAATCGTCAGGAGCTGGAGTTACACGCCGGCATCAACAATCTTTTCGACCGTGACTACTACAGCAACATTCGAATCAATGCCAATAGCGACAGGCCAGACCCCGCTGACCGCGGCTATTTCGAAACAGCGCCTGGTCGAACCTTGTATGCTGGAGTAACTTTAGGGTGGTAAGTATGAAATATTGGTTAGTGGCACTACTGATATACTCTCTTCCCCTTCAGGCCCTCCAGCTGGGTGATGCAGCACCAGATTTTGAGGCTGAAACCACTATGGGGGCCGTGCACCTCGATCACTGGAGGAAAGACCACTGGGTCGTCTTGTTTTCTCATCCGGCCAGCTTCACTCCTGTATGCACTACCGAGCTCGCTGCAGTGGAACGTTTACAAGGTGCCTTTGAAAAACGAAACGTACGCCCACTCGCTTTGGCAGTCAGTCCACTGGGTGACCTGAAAAAATGGCTTGATGACATTGAAGAAAGCCAGGGTGTCCGCCCATCCTTTCCTGTTATATCGGATCAGTCGCGAAACATCAGCACACGCTACGGCATGATGCACCCTCGTTCGAACAACGTAACAACGGTACGCAGCGTTTTTATCATTGATCCGCGTGGACGCATTCGCCTGAAAATAGATTACCCACCCAGCATTGGGCGGAATTTTGATGAGATCCTACGAGCTATTGATGCCTTACAAACCACTTATCGTTACCCGGTATTAACACCTGCAGATTGGCAACCTGGTGACAACGCGATTATTTCACCTAAATTATCTGACGGTGATTCAAAGGCACTCTTTCCCGATCAGGAAGAAGCCATTCTTCCCTACCTGAAATACACACCCCTTCCCTGATAAAATATATATTATATTTTATCATTTAATTGATCCTTTAGTCGCACGACCAAACGCTATATTCCAATCACTCAATACAGTACCAAGGCGGTATTTTTCCTTTATTTTACGCTCCCCATACTCATTGCCATCAACATGATAGAAACTTTAGGGAGCGTAAGATGAGAAAAACCAGTGCAGCAATTCTATCCCGGTCGGCATTATGCCTTCTGCCCTTCCTCGCAGTGCAATCAGCCAATGCCGAAATAACACTGTATGACGATGACGGAACCAGTTTCAGCACTGACGGTTACATTAATGCTTTTTATGTAAACAACGACGTAGACCGTGCCGGCGATCAATTCGACCGCAGACAATCAAGAGTTAAAATGGGTTTCCTGCCAAACTATATTGGTTTCAATATGAAACGAGAAATAGGTGATCTTACACTGGGCGCAAGGTCATCCTTCTGGGTCACCATTAATGACAGTGAAACTGCCGCCACCGGCACGGCTATTGATGTACGTCAGTTTTATGGAACTATTGGTGGCAGCTTCGGTGAGGTGCTTATTGGTAAAGATTTCGGGCTCTTTGCTCGTTCCAACATCCTCCGCGACGAATTGCTCATTGGGTTTGGCCATTCCAGCGATGTCGTGGGCCTCGTTGATGGCGGTGGCGTATCTTTCGGGAATATCGGCACCGGCTATCCCTACGCCTTCCCAAGCTCGCAAATCACCTGGCGGAGCCCTGAAATGGGCGGTCTAAACATTGCAGTGGGGATTCTAGACCCATACGACACCAATGAAGTGGGTGCGCCAGGCAAGGCATATCAAGACACCCCAAGAGTAGAAAGTGAAATCAGCTACCAGGCAGACATTGGAGGAATGGAAATTTATACATGGGTTAACGGTGCTTATCAAAACTCCGAAAATACAGATAATACCGTTACTGATATCACATCAGAAGGCGTAGGTTACGGCGCTCAAATCAAAGCCGCTAACTTAACCCTCACCGCTTCCGGTTTTGATGCTACAGGTATCCATCCCTTGTTCACTAATAACGCTGGCCAACTCCCACTCCAGGAAGTTGATAGCAATGGCTACCTTATACAAGCTGGTTATCAAATCGGCAAAATGCGAGTTGCGGGAACCTATGGCCGAACCGAAGATGATGGCGTTACTGGTGGAACAGCGATTGATTACGAAAATAAAGGCGTAATTATAAGTTACGCAGCCAATGATTATCTTAACCTGGTAACCAACTTCAGTCGTGTTGAGCTGGATGACGAAACAGTAGGCGAAATAGAGACAACTGACACACTTGCACTGGGTGCCACGGTAGCCTGGTAATTAATAACCTCAAATATCAAAGGGTGAGCGCCATGGCACTCACCCTTTTTTACTGAATAAAATTATGGTAAGGCTGTGTAATTCGCTTTCTCAAGCGAGCCAGAGGGATAAAATCGCCGGCTTCCACGGCAGCACTAACGTCACAAATATCGGCCTCTCTAAGTATTGTTATCGGATTAACCCCAGCCATGAAACGGTAGCGCTCATGGTAGGTAAAACACTCATTTTCAAGACGCTTCCGATACGCATTCAACCACTCAGCCAGAACCCTATCGTTACGCTCAAGACCTAGCTTATCAGCCAAATGGTGGTCACTCGATTCATCATTTTTCCATTCCATTAAATAACGGAATGAAGAATTGTAATCTGCTCCCTTCCTATGCAGGATGGACAGCCATTGGTTAATCAATACTGAATCTTCTTCTCTCGACATCATCAACCCCAAGCGAGAGCGCATTCCACATAGCATCGCTTTTTTACGCTGGTCATAAAAACTCTCCAATATGGCGTTTATTTTTTCTTCGTGCAGCAACAATCGTAATGCCCTGCCCAGCACTTCAAGTCCAAACCTGATAGATTCAGACTGGGAAGAAAATGCATATACGCTGTCAACTGCATCGCAATCTTCTGTCAGTAAAGCCTGGCAAGATTCCAGAAAAGCTCCTGCGCCGGGATCAAGAGTCACACCTAGAGCGGAAATATCATCTGTATTCAGTGTGCCAGCGACAAACCCCCAGACCTGCCACGCTGCAGCAAGATGAGCGGCGCGTTGTACAGAGTGTTTAAAAAACTGCTCCACGCTCATTTCACCACCTTCGCCATAACAACCACCAAGGTGAGCAATCAAAGCCTTCATGGCTGCAGCGTTCCCCCTGGTAGCCAGCCATTCGAAATGGCCAACTCGAGCATGAGATGGAGAAAGGCGAATCACGGTTGCAGACTTCTCCAACTGATCACGAAAAATTTTTCTTTTATGATTACAAATGCTTAGCGGAAGACTGGTTGGTATCCCGATACCATAGAGAGCGTGACTGACAAGATATTCCTTGACCGCACTACGCAACCCCAAATAGCCATCACCCCTAAGAGCATAAGGGGTTCTTCCCCCACCCTTTAAGTACATTTCCATACGACCTAACGGCGTAGCCACTTCCCCCAAGAGCAAAGACCTTGCATCACCAATACGATCGTTGAATACCCCATGGCGATGTCCTGCATACTTTTGTGCCAACGGAGACATACCCGGTAAGAGGATGCTTCCAGAATGCAGGTTTTTCAACGTTGAAACGCCTTCAACATGGGTCCGGAGCTGCTGAACATCGAGTTGCAATAAACGTAGGGCCATAGGAGAAATATCAATCAACTCTTCCACAGGTGACCATTCTGGCGCCTGGGCTGACCACAGCATGGGGGGAAGGGACTTCCAGGCATTGGCTATCGAGAGAACTGCCCACGGGTTATCTTGCTTATCAGGAAGTTCAAGCATATTTCCTTCTCACAACAATAAAAAAGCCGCCCTGAGGGCGGCAATAAGACGTCAAGACAGACGACCAGGAGAAATCATTCAGAAAAAACCAAGCGGATTGGTATCGTAGCTGACCAGCAAGTTCTTTGTTTGCTGATAATGGTCAAGGATCATCTTGTGAGTCTCACGACCGATGCCTGATTTCTTATATCCGCCAAAGGCCGCATGTGCAGGATAAGCATGGTAGCAATTAGTCCAAACACGCCCAGCCTGAATACCCCGCCCCATTCTAAAGGCAACATTCATATCCCGACTCCATACACCAGCCCCAAGGCCGAATTCGGTGTCATTGGCAATTCGCAGAGCTTCTTCCTCATCCTTAAAGGTAGTCACACCAACAACTGGACCAAAAATCTCTTCCTGGAAGACGCGCATTTTATTGTGTCCTTTAAGAAGGGTAGGCTGAATATAAAAACCGTTACCAAAATCCCCTTCAAGATATTCACTACCACCACCTGCGAGTACCGTTGCACCTTCCTCTTTAGCAATACTCATGTATGACATAATCTTGTCATACTGCTCTCGAGAAGCCTGTGCGCCTACTTGAGTTTCAGTATCAAGTGGATTACCACGTTTAATCGTCTTGATTCGTTTCAATACGCGCTCAATGAAGTCGTCGTACATACTCTCTTGAACAAGGGCACGAGAAGGACAGGTGCAAACTTCGCCTTGGTTAAAATAAGCTAAAACCAAGCCCTCAACAGCTTTATCAATAAACGACTCTTCGGCGTTCATAATATCCGCGAAGTAAACATTTGGAGATTTACCGCCCAACTCTACAGTAGAGGGGATAATATTCTCGGCAGCACATTTTAGAATGTGAGATCCCACAGGGGTTGAACCGGTAAAGGCGATTTTTGCAATTCGCTTGCTGGATGCCAGAGCCTGACCTGCCTCTTGACCGTATCCGTTCACCACATTCAGTACACCAGCAGGCAGCAAATCGCCAATACACTCCATCACCTTGAGAATGGAAACCGGGGTTTGTTCGGCAGGCTTCAATACAATGCAGTTACCCGCTGCCAGTGCTGGAGCTAACTTCCAGGCTGCCATCAAGATTGGAAAGTTCCATGGAATAATTTGCCCGACAACGCCAAGGGGTTCATGAAAGTGGTAAGCCACTGTATTTGAATCGATCTCTGCAGCAGAGCCTTCTTGAGCACGAATACAGCCAGCGAAATAACGAAAATGGTCAACAGCCAAGGGCAAATCTGCATTCAATGTTTCACGTACAGCCTTACCATTATCCCATGTTTCTGCGACTGCAAGAGATTCAATATTCTGTTCAAGACGATCCGCGATTTTCAACAATATGTTGCTACGTTCTGTCGCTGAGGTTTTTCCCCATTCCCCAGCAACTCGGTGAGCGGCATCCAGAGCCAAATCCACGTCTTCCGCACTTGATCTGGCCACCTCACAGAAAACGTTACCATTTACCGGACTAACATTATCGAAATATTGTCCTTTCACCGGTGCAACCCACTCACCCCCAATATAGTTTTCGTAACGCTCTTTAAACGAGACAACTGAACCTTCGCTACCAGGATTTGCATAAATCATTGCCTGATTCCTCTTCTAATTGCTTGACGTCCGCGCTTTGATAAGTAGCGCCTGCATAGTCAGAATAGGATGATGAGACCCAAGTACGCATGCTACCAAGGGAGTAATTCTTCTCCTCATTTGGTCTTAACGGTTAGAGTTTTCCCACCATGAATCTTCATATTTTCGATAGAAATGACTAATACTTCGGGTTAGCTCAAACTTTGCCATCGGGATATCAGAAAGCAGTTCAGGAATATCACTATCTATGAGCGCATTAGCAGAACGTCCAGCAGCAACTCCTTCTCTCATCAGGGAGTCAAGCCATACAAGCCATGCACGTGTCTGCTCAATCGGCCCCGAATCACGAGCGAGAGGGCCATGGCCGGGAATAATCACTGCTGGGTTTAGCTCTGCTAGTCGGTCTATTTCTTCCAGCCAGATATCAATTCCAGGAGAGTGAGGAGTGGTTGGTGCGCGGTTCCAAAACAGCATGTCCCCGGCAAACAGAATTTTTGTCAGAGGGTCATATACAACGAGATCATTGCCACTATGACCAGAAAACCTGATTAATTTTAGTGGGTATCCAGAAAAACTCTTCACCCCACCTTCAACAGTAACACTAGGTAAAATAACAACCGTGTCTTCGCTATATCTTCCCACACGTTCGTGCACTGTTTTGAGATAAAAATCACCATGTTTCATTAACAAATTTCGTGTCTCAGAAAGCGCCATTATCGGCACATCTGAAAATGCACTATTACCAAAGATATGATCCGGGTGATGGTGGGTATTGATCACCCAGCGAATGGGCTCATCGGTATATTCTGAAATAGCCTCTCTGAACCTCCGACCGTAAGCAGCTGTTGCCCCCGTATCGATTACCACTACCCCATTCCCCGTGGCAATGAATGAGCTGTTACTTATGTCACCCCTATTTTCTTCACTAAGCTCCTCTGGCACCCCCTGGACCATCCATACATTTTCTACAACTTGATGAATATTAAGATCTTCTCCATGCACTGGGGCCGAAATTGCCGCAAGAAACAAAGTAGCTAACGATAACAAGACTCGATAATCAAATTTGTGATTCCAGTAAATTAGCATTGTTATCTCTAGCCTTCATCTTGTATGGGGTTCTTTCATCGCCTTTCATTTCAATCGTTAAAACTGGATTTTCACTAATGGAGGCATGCCATTTCATATCCGCAACCGTTTCCCCTTTACTGCTGATTTTCAGCTCTTCGATATAGAAAGGGATCTCACTGGGAAGGAGACCGCTTTCCATCGGATGAATAATCAAAAAACGAAGCCGACTACCCTGCTTGGCAGGAAACCTGCGCCCTCTAACCTGACCAAAATCTTTGGACCAATTCTTGCCGGAATTAGCGATACCTGGTGTTGAACAACCACCCCCTGCGCCGTCAATAAAAGTGCTTCCAACATGCCATACACCCTGGCTTAACAAGGCCACCCTGACAGGAGAGCCTTGCTCCAGGCGGATATTCAACCCTACTTTTGCCAGCCCTTGTGTACCGGGGTTGTACTCAAAAACCATAGGTATAGGGTTGAGCTCAACCCAAAGCAGCATTTTTTCAAACTTGCCATTAAGATGACTGGCATCTATTTCTACCGGAACCTGCCCTGAGTCTTCGGCAAAATCAGGGGCGGTTATTTTCACTCTCGAGTCAAAATGTACTGGTGCGTTGGACAGATAACGATCCTGATATAGCTCCCACATGAATGAATCAAGAGGATCCTTATCTTGATTAGTATTGTTCTCTTGCGCTGAACTTATACTGATAAGTAGAAGGAACAATAGCCCGGGAAACACCATTACAGATCGCATTTTACTGTCCCATTGTTTCCATGCTGACCGTCTCAAGCCAGGTTCGGATAGCCCACAAAGCTTCCTGACTGAGATAATCGGCCATTTTCGGCATCAGAACGCGACCATCGCGCACAGCTCCATTTACAACCCGTTCTTTGTACCATTCGTCACCGTAATCACCGTTTTCCAGCTCTCGCAGATCAGGCGCTATACCTCCCGACTTGGCTTCCAGGCCATGACAAGCTGCACAGTTCTGGTTATACGCAGAGCTGCCAATATCCACAGCCAATTCATGCTGCGGATGATCTTCACGGTAAGGGTTGGTATCGCGCCACTCCTCACCAAGAGTCTCCAACCCGCGAAGATCTACGCCTTGTGGAGTCACATTACCGTGGCCATGGACCACCACAGAGCAACCTAATAAGGCCACACTTCCCACTATGCGCATCATTACATTCATACTTCACTCCAACCAATGGATTGCATTATGGAAATTAATCTAACAGTCACCTGACAGATTCAGCACTAGCCCTTCGGGCCATCATGCGTACTCCCTTAGTCGTAGACCCAAATGGTTAGATCATTTACTTCCACTGACGGTATCTTGCATCCCCCTCTCTCTGCCTGAATGGATACACCGCGTTGCTGGGGATTATCGATAACTGGCACGCCGTAACTTTCCATACCCTGATCGCATTTCTGCCAGTGTGATCAGATATTAAAATCAAAGCAGAGGCTGCGTTATGAGTAAAACAACCCACAACCCACCGCATCGCGGGAGACTGTCCCGCATGATCGGTGTCATATCGATGTCCACCATGCTGACCGCATGCAGTAGCGGGACAGTTATTGCTGAAGAAGGGGTCACCTGGAAAGATATCGCCAATGACCATAAAACCACTGAAGATGTTCTAATGTATGGCATGGGCACCAGCGCCCAGCGATACAGCACGTTAGCGGACATTAATAGCGAAAATGTCTCTATGCTTACCCCCGCCTGGTCTTACTCATTCGGTGATGAAAAGCAGCGAGGCCAGGAATCTCAAGCCCTTGTGCATGAAGGCGTGATCTACGTAACGGGTTCCTACTCCCGTATTTTCGCTGTTGATGCCAAAACTGGAAAACGCATCTGGACTTATTCACATCGTCTACCTGACGACATTCGTCCTTGCTGTGATGTTGTAAACCGCGGTGCCGCCATTTATGGCGACAACATTTTCTTTGGCACTCTTGATGCCAGCGTAGTGGCTCTGAACAAAGACACGGGTAAGGTCGTTTGGCGTAAAAAGTTCGGCGATCATAAAGTCGGTTATACAATGACTGGCGCGCCAACCATTGTTAAAGATCAAAAAACCGGTAAGGTTTTGTTGATTCATGGCTCTTCCGGTGACGAATTTGGTGTTGTCGGGAAACTGTTTGCCCGCGACCCTGCAACGGGCGAAGAAGTCTGGATGCGTCCTTTTGTGGAAGGGCACGTTGGCCGCCTTAACGGTGAAGACAGCACCCCGAGTGGTGATCCCAGAGCGCCTAGCTGGCCTGATGACCCCAATACAGAAACAGGTAAAGTGAAAGCCTGGAGCCAAGGTGGTGGTGCACCATGGCAAAGCGCTACCTTTGATGCATCAACCAACACCATCATCATCGGCGCTGGCAACCCGGCTCCCTGGAACGGCTGGGCGCGTACTGCACCAGACGGTGACCCTGCCGACTACGATAGCCTATACACATCAGGCCAAGTCGGTGTTGATCCAACTACCGGTGAAATCAAGTGGTTCTATCAACATACACCTAACGATGCCTGGGATTTCTCGGGTAATAACGAAATCGTTCTCTTTGACTACAAGGACAAGAAAGGCAAGAAACATAAAGCCGGCGCTCACGCTGACCGCAATGGTTTCTTCTATGTGACCGACCGTGCTAACGGTAAACTTCTCAATGCATTCCCATTCGTAGACGGCATTACTTGGGCTAAAGGTATTGATCTGGATACCGGCCGCCCCATTGAAGTCGATGGTCAGCGTCCTGCACGTCTCAAGGATGGCGAAACCCGATCCCCTGCAGTGGAAGTCTCTCCTCCCTTCCTTGGCGGCAAGAACTGGAACCCTATGGCGTATAGCCAGGACACGGGCCTGTTCTACGTTCCTGCCAACCACTGGAAAGAAGATTACTGGACTGAAGAGGTTGAATATCAGCCTGGTTCTGCCTACTTAGGCATGGGTTTCCGCATCAAACGGTTGTTCGACGACCACGTTGGCATTCTCCGTGCTATGGATCCGGCTACCGGTAAAGTGGCCTGGGAACATAAAGAACCCATGCCTCTCTGGGCTGGCGTGCTCGCAACCAAAGGCAACCTGGTGTTCACCGGTACCGGTGATGGCTACTTCAAAGCCTTTGACGCGAAAACGGGTGAAGAGCTGTGGAAGTTCCAGGTCGGTACCGGGATCATTTCCCCACCGATCACGTGGGAAATGGATGGCGAGCAGTACATTGGTGTAACAGCCGGGTACGGCGGTGCAGTACCTCTCTGGGGCGGTGACATGGCAGAACTAACCAAGCCTATCTCTCAAGGCGGTTCTTTCTGGGTGTTTAAACTGCCCAAATTTGCCAAGGATCTAGCGAGCAAGTAACAAAAAAGTCAGCCCGCATTGCGGGCTGACTTCTTTCAGGAGCATAAAATGAAATATATAACGCTACCTCGAGCAATAACCCTAATCGCTTTTCTGGCCCTTAACGGTGGGACTTATGCGGATGACTTTAGCGCGGACATCCCCAGCCACAATGGATGTTCACTCAAGCCTGCGACGGAATGTGCTGGTGCAGATCTAAAAGGTGCAGATCTCAGTGGCCTGGACCTGACGGGTGCTAACTTTGCAGGCGCCAACCTTGAAGGCGCTGATTTGCGGCACAGCAACCTTAAAGGGGTCAATTTAGAAAAAGCCAATCTTCGCAACGCGAATATGAGCCGGGCGCGCCTAATGAGCACCAACCTGCGCATGGCAGACCTTACCGGCGCTCGCTTGCTTGCCATACAAAGCTGGAACCTGTTTGCCCAGAAAGCAATTTTTCACAACGTGGATGCAACTGGTGCGAATTTGGAGTTTGGCCGGCTGACTCGTTCTGAATGGAACAATGCCAATATGACAGGCGTCAACCTGGAGATGGCCTGGTTCAATAAAGCAAAACTCAATGGTGCTAACCTCCAGGATGCCAACCTTCAAGAGGTTAAGCTAAACCTTTCCAGTTTGCGCAATGCCAATTTGGACGGTGCAAACCTGCGTTATGGGAACTTTCAGAGCATGGATATGCACGGCTGCACCGCTTGCCCCTTTGATTGGGCGTATAAAGACGGACCGGGACCCTAGGGCCCTCTCTTCTATCAGGAGGAGGCCTCGCCTCCTTTCCTTTTAGCCTTCAAGATAAGCTTTTCAATGCCATTTTCAATTTCAGCGGCTTCAGCGGCTTGTAAATCTGCGTAAATCCATTTTGAACACAGCGTTGTTTCAACTCTGCACTGCGATCAGCAGTTACCAATATTACCGGTAATGGAATTTGACGACCGGAATTGATAAAGGTTGCGACAGTAATACCGTCATCTGTTCCTGGATCCAGATGATAATCCATCAGCAAGACATCCGCGTCGTCAGAGCAAGTGTCCACCTTGGATCGTAAAGACGCTAAAGAATCAGCCACTACCACATCACAGCCCCAACCCTCCATCAGCGTTCGCATACCTATGCAAATTGCCTCGTCGTTATCCACGACCCAGACACGCAACCCCTGCAGAGACTGATCAACAAAAGGATCTGCCGGCAATGTCCGGTGGATATATTCGTCAGGTTCAGCAATCGGGATCAACAAGCCAAAGCTTGACCCTTTCCCTTCTTGAGAATGAAAACGCAACGGATGTGAAAGTATCTCGCTAATTTTTTCTACAATTGCCAGCCCTAGCCCGAGCCCTCTTTCATGATGCCTTACCGCCTGCTTGCCACGTTTAAACTCTTTAAATATCTCGTTACGCTGGTCATCACTGATACCAATCCCTGTATCAGTGACTACGACTTCAATGCCCGCGCCACGTTTACGGCACCCCAATAGAATTGACCCGCTCTCGGTATAACGAACCGCGTTGGAAAGGAGGTTACGAAGGATTCTGCTTAATAATTGTGAATCAGATCTAACCAGTGAACCACAAGACACATAGCGAAAACAAAGTCCTTTCTGCTGAGCAATTTGCCTAAACTCTTCAGCAAGCACATCCAGCAAGCGGCTCAAGGGAAAGACTTCAAACTCAGCCGTCACCACGCCGGCATCCAGCTTGGAAGCATCTGAAAGTGTCGTTATGAGTGACTCAAGGTCAGTAAGCGCCGTGCCGATATGAGCAAGCTGAAACGCCATATTATCGGGCTTTTCCTGCAAGGCACTGGTGAAAAGTCGTGCCGCATTCAACGGCTGCATCAAGTCATGGCTCACTGCTGCAACAAAGCGAGTTTTGGAAAGGTTAGCCTGCTCAGCTTTTTCCCGCGCTTCACGCAACTGCATTTCTATGTGCCGACGTTCTTCGATTTCTTCCAGTAGTTTCTGGTTTACATCACGTAGGGCCTGTGTCCGTTCACGCACCTGTTCAGCCAGAACCACGGAATGCTGAAATGCTGCGTAGGGGGCTGTAGGGGCCATATTGCTGGCCTCCACCCTTTCTATAAGGGCATCACAAATCCTGCTCAGCCTGGCATTCTCCGCCATCAGCCGTGCTTCATGGAGATCCCAGGGAGAGCGTTCCCCCTCCTCTGACGGCCCCTGCTCAGAGACGGTTTCTTTGTCCAATGACGACCCCGGTCAGCGTGTGGTTAAGATGCATACCGTTAACATGCTCCCCATAGGTACTAAAACCAATCACCCCGTATCGACGGAGCAATGCAGATGCCTGATCCACCAACCCCTCAGATTCAATTTGCGCATAACGCATGCAACAGTCACATCCTAGCGTTAACCATGACGGCCCCATGCGACGCTCAATAGCACTGAGTTTGGTCTCAAGATCATCAAGCAAAGAGTCCGTTTTCATAGCTGTTAAAACGATGCCATTTTCAACAGCACAATAAAACGTCAGGCTAAGGTCATCATTAACTCGCTGGATTGAACGCGCATAGTAGCCATCATTAATCCGTACAGCCAAAGGCGAGCAAGCAAATTTCATATCGTCCAGATCTTCAACTGAAGCACCAATCAGCCGTGCGTAGGCTTTCGCCGCCGGTTCAGCGTTTAATTCGTAGACGGTACGTTTTTCAGGATCTGCGGAGGTAACGACAAACTTGTTTTTTTCCGGGATTAAGTGATGGGTGCTGAACACTTCAAAATCTAATGAGGTAGAAATCATTATCACCGTGGCGGCTTCGCTGGTGAATCCTCCATCACTATAGACATAAGTGCCATTTAATCGATATTCATCACCTGCGGAACCGCCAAAACAAGCAATACTGCCTAATGCCGAGTTAAGGGTAGCCAAAACCATCTCTTCATTTACTGATAGTCCATCCATTAGCGTCAACACAAAGGTATTGTTCTCAGATGCTGTCCCGGTAACGCCGTCACTGCACTCGGTTAGCAAACTATCAACAAGCTGTTGAGCATCGAGAAGACCGAAACGGTCTACATCTTCCACAAGCTTCTGGCTGACAGTGAATAGCCGGCGATCAAAGCCTATGGCCACAATCGATCCTTGATCATAGCCCTTGGAGGTAATTTCACCACAGGAAGTACAGCCTGACATGGGGATCCCAGCGAAGTTGTCCCGCATGGCTGCGGCCAAACGATCAAGATCATATTCCACTGAGCAAAAAAACAGCACGAAACCCAAGTTCGGGTTTTTTAACTTTGCAGCCAGCTCAGCAGCTGCAATCTCTTCATCGACGGCATTACTGAACGTGGTTAGCACAGCGTTTAGAGGAGCGGCAGTCATCAGACTCTCCCGGATTTTTATTGTCGCGCTCTTTCCTGGCGCCTTTGCTGGCTAATTCTGCGGAATATTGTTGTCCTAGTGAAGGAAACAGTCGTTGGGCTTTTGTTACTCGATTTGTCATAACAAACCGAGCCACAGAGCATGCCTACTGTTCCGCCATACGACCTGGATGTTTCAAATAGGCCCCAAAATCGATATCACTTGCTGACAAAATCGCCTGTACACGATTAGTGGCTCCCAGCTTTCGCAGAATTGCTGATACATGCGCTTTCACGGTACTTTCGGCAATGCTTAGCTCGTAGGCAATCATTTTGTTGGATTCGCCCCTGGTCATTCTTTCAAACACCTGGAGCTGTTTACGCGTAAGGCTTTCCAACAGCTCAGGCAATAGCCCTGGCTCCTGATGCCGTGTCTGCACAGAAGTCCCTCCTGATCGAATAATATCTGAGGGAAGGTATATTGAACCGGAAAGAATCTGTTCTAGCGCACTAATCATCTGCTTACGAGGAGTAGATTTCGTAATGAACCCCACTGCCCCATAAGTCACTGTTTGCAATATAACTTTTTTATCTTCTTCGGCGGAAACGATCACCGCGGGTACACCGGGGAACTGGTTTCGCAATTGCACCAGCCCACCCAGCCCCTGCATACCAGGCATATTAAGGTCCAATAGGACCAAGTCGATATCGTCATTTTGATCGATGATTTGTAAGGCACTATCCAGCCCCGAGGCTTCCAGCAAATTGCTACCGGGAAAACCATCATCAATCACACGAGCAATAGCCTCACGGAAAAGAGGGTGATCATCTGCAATCAGGATCTGGTACATGAACGGCGCCCTCCTGTCACCCTGAAGTACTGGGTTATTGTACTTATCGTCAGAGACTCCATGTTTAGCTGGCTCAAACAATGACCAAACCAGTCTAAACAGCCTGTATCTTCCATTACTCTATGGTCTTAAGACTGAAGGCGCTATTGTTCTAAAGTAGTATTTTCCTGAATAGGAAATAACGCCCCGCTGGACAGCAGGGCAAAGAAATGCATAAAACCGATCAGAATGCAGAGACACCGCCGTCCACCGCCAGAGTCTGCCCATTCATATAGCTGTTGGCCGGGGACAACAGCATCAGCATGACCGTAACGATTTCTTCCGGTTGCCCCAGGCGCTTCATCGGGCACCCTGCGGCCAGCATGGCATGCACGCTGTCCTTGTTCTCCGAGAGGTTGCCTTCATCCACCATCGGCGTGTGCGTGTAGTACGGGCAGACCGCATTAACGCGAATATTACGCTTGGCATATTCGATCGCCGCCGTGCGGGTCAGGCCGATAACCGCGTGCTTGGCCGCCGAGTAGGCACCGATCTTGGGCGCACCGCCCAACCCGGCCATGGAACTCACGTTGACGATACTGCCACCGCTGGCCTTCATGGCGGCAATCTGGTGCTTCATGCCGAACATCACCCCTTTCACGTTCACATTAACTTGCTGATCCAGCACTTCTTCGGTCAGCTCCGCGAACGGAATAAAGCCGTGGGCGATACCCGCATTGTTCACCGCCAGGTCCAGGTGGCCGAACTGGGACAACGCCGTGTCCACCATTGCCTTGCAGTCAGCCTCACTGGAGACATCACAACGCAACGCAGCGACCTTAACGCCCTGCCCCGCCAGCGCATCGGCCAGCGGATTCAGCGCATCCATATTGATATCGCCCAGCACCAAGGCGGCACCGCGCTTGCCCAGTTCTTGCGCCAGCAACTTGCCAAACCCGCTGGCGGCACCGGTAATCAGTGCCGTCTTGCCGGTAAAATCGAGAATCGGATCCATTGTGCTCTCCTTCGTCGAACCGCGGCGAGGCAAACTCACTCTCCGCTTTCAACATCCATCACTTGCTACAAAGCCGCTGCAGGAGCGCCGTTGAGGGCGCGAACGAAGGTGGCAAAACGCTAAGCAGCAGTACCCTAAAAATCCACCCCGCTCTGCCATACCGAGAACGCCCTTCGCGCTGCGCGCGGTTCGTCCCCTGGAAGGGAACTCCTACAGCGGTTTGATAGCAACGTTAGTGTTAAATGGTAAAGCCACCATCAACCACAACACACTCGCCGGTCACGAAGCTGGAGGCATCGGAAACCAGATAGAGAACTGTGCCGGCCATTTCCTTGGGTTCCGCGTGGCGGCCCATGGGGATCTGGCTGAGAGCCTGTTTGTAGATGTCTTCGTTGGTGAACAGGGCACCGGCGAACTTGGTTTTGGTCAGGCCCGGCAGCAAGGCATTCACACGCACGTTGAACTGTGCGCATTCCTTGGCGAAAGACTTGGTCATGCTAATGACGGCAGCTTTGGAGATGGAATACACCCCCTGGCCTTCACCCGGGGTCAACCCGTTCACTGAAGCAGTATTCACAATCGCGCCACCGCCGTGTTCGCGCATCAACTTGCCGCCCTCTACGGACATGTAGAAATAACCACGCAGGTTCACGTCAACGGTCTTGTCGAAGGCATCCACCGGGGTATCCAGAATATGGCCGAAGTACGGGTTCGCGGCAGCGTTATTCACAAGAATGTCCAGCTTGCCGTGCACTTCGCGGATATGGGAAAACACCGCTTCGATCTGCGCCAGTTCGCCCACATGGCAGGCAAACGCTTCCGCGCTGCCGCCGTCGGCCTTGATGGCATCCGCCACCGCCTGGCAGCCATCAATCTTTCGGCTGGACACAATCACATGGGCGCCCTGCTCTGCCAGCAGACGGGCAATTTCTTCACCAATACCCCGGCTAGCGCCGGTCACCAAGGCAATTTTGCCCTCAAGATTAAAAAGGCTCGTGCTCATTACTACTCTCCCGATTGAAATTGACGCAGCACGCTTCAGATAACACACGGCAACACGAATCAGGGCTACACCAAACTCCTGGCCCTGATTTCGCGCTGCAAAATTCTGTTTTTGATTTACCGTGTTGCCTGTTGCGTGCAACGTGAAGCGGCCTTTTATGCCCCTTCGTTAATAATCTGCATGGCCATGGAAGCCAGCGGTTCTACCAGCGCCCCCACTTCGGCGGCCTGTTTGTTGGATGCATTACCGTCTTCAGCCCGTTTCGCCACACCCTGACAGATAGCAGCAAGACGGAAAAAACTGAATGCCAGATAGAATTCCCAGTTGTCGATATGGGAAATACCCCGGCGCTCGCAGTACATGGCCACGTATTCTTTCTCGCTGGGAATACCCAGCTCGGTGCGGTCCTTACCCTGCAGGCCAGCCATCTTGGCGCCGCGCTGCGGCATGCGCATGCCCATGCACTGGTAAGCCAGATCTGCCAGTGGGTGGCCCAGTGTGGACAATTCCCAGTCCAGCACCGCAATGACTTCCGGCTTGCTGGGGTGCCACATCATGTTGTCCAGGCGGTAATCCCCGTGCACCAGAGACACCTGCCCATCATCCTCGGGCTGGTTGGCCTGCAACCATTCGATCAGCGAATCCATTGCAGGGATTTCCTGCAACTTGGACGCTTCGTATTGTTGGGTCCAGCGGCCCAGCTGGCGCTCAAAATAATTGCCCGGCTTGCCGTAATCCGTCAGGCCAACGGCTTCCAGGTCCACACTGTGCAAGGCTGCCAGCACCCGGTTCATTTCCGAATACATCTGCGCACGCACCGCATTACCTGTATCGCCCTCACCCGCCTCGGGAAGGGCTGCACTCCACAAAATGCGGCCTTCACAGAACTCCATCACGTAAAACATGGAGCCGATAACATCGCGGTCTTCACACAGGTGCAGCACATTGGGCACCGGTACATCGGTGTCTTTCAATGCGGCCATAACACGAAATTCGCGATCAACCGCATGGGCGGACTTGAGCAGTTTGCCCGGCGGCTGGCGACGCAGCACATAGGAGCCGGAGGCGGCAGTGATCTTGAAGGTGGGGTTGGACTGGCCACCCTCGAACTTGTCGGCCTGGACAGGACCTTTGAAGCCATCAATGTGTTGTTCAAGGTATTCAGCCAGTTTCTGCGTATCCAGTATATCCACCTGGGACATGGAGCTCTCCTGTTCTTCTCTGTTCTGCTGCGCAAATAGCAAAGCCCGGAGCGGGTTTAACGCTCCGGGCCAGCACCCGAAATCAGGCGAATTGTTTAGCCATGTTCCGACCCAGCTGCATCATGTGCACCTGGTCCGGGCCATCGGCCAGACGCAGGGTGCGCGCATAGCTAAAGAAGTTAACCAGCGGCGTATCCTGGCTCAGGCCCACAGCACCGTGGATCTGAATCGCCCGATCGATGACATTTAACGCCATATTCGGGGCAATCACCTTGATCATAGCGATCAAATCCTTGGCGTCTTTGTTACCTGCACGGTCCATGGCGTCTGCCGCTTTCAGCGTCAGCAGCCGGGCCTGCTCGATTTCGCAGTAGGATTTGGCAATATCTTCACGCACGGAGCCCTGCTTGCTCATAGGTGCAC
The DNA here is from genome assembly GCF_002733835.1 of Alcanivorax sp. Classification (GTDB taxonomy): domain Bacteria; phylum Pseudomonadota; class Gammaproteobacteria; order Pseudomonadales; family Alcanivoracaceae; genus Alcanivorax. Next base: position 72,158 of record NZ_NVWY01000009.1, on the reverse strand, counting down.
CAAACACCTCCCGTTGGTTTACCCGTTTGCACATTAGCTCGAAGGCTTCCTGGGCAGCACCGATCAGGCGCATGCAGTGATGAATCCGACCTGGGCCAAGGCGACCCTGAGCGATTTCAAAACCCCGGCCTTCACCGAGAATCATGTTGGCCTTGGGCACACGCACATTATCGAAAATAACCTCGGCATGGCCTTCCGGTGCATCGTTGTAACCAAAGACCTGCATCGGGCGAACAATATTGACGCCGGGGGTATTGGTAGGCACCAGAATCTGCGACTGCTGCTGATGCCGGTTGGGGTTGTCCGGGCTGCTCTTGCCCATCACGATCATGATTTCGCAGGTCTTGCGCATGGCCCCACTGATATAGAACTTGCGGCCATTGATCACGTAGTCATCACCGTCTTCGGTGATGCGCGTTTCAATATTGGTGGCATCGGAAGACGCCACTTCCGGCTCGGTCATGGCAAAGGCACTGCGGATACGACCTTCCAGCAGCGGTTGCAGCCATTCTTTTTTCTGGGCTTCGTTACCGTACTTGGCCAGCACTTCCATATTGCCGGTGTCCGGTGCCGCACAGTTGAACGCCTCGGAAGCAATACGGCTGCGGCCCATTTCCTCGGCCAGGGGCGCATATTCCAGGTTGCTCAGGCCGGCACTGTATTCCCCGTACTCCTTGGGCAAGAACAGGTTCCACAGACCTTTGGCTTTGGCTTTTTCCTTCAGCTCATCCATGATCGGCGGGGTTTCCCACGGGCTTTTTTCCAACTGCTCGTGGTACAACCCTTCCACCGGGCGAATTTCGGTGTTGATGAAATCGCGGACCTGGGCGATCAATGTCTGCATTTTTTCTGTGTACTGAAAATCCATGAAGCTCTCCCATTGAAAAATGCGGCACGCAGCACGCTACAGGCAAAGGCGCCATCAAGGGTGCTGAATGTCTTTCTTTAATAATAAGTAATCGCCTCGAAACGGTCCGGGCGATCCAGGTGCGGCACGTTATTGAAACTGGCCATGCGCACCACCTTTTGATTGAAGAAACCGTGGCTCACGCTGCTGTTGCGGATCTGCAGGTTCAACTCCACCACGGCGTCATCCGACGCACCCAGAACGTGCCTGATAAACATGGCCATGGCACCGCCGGAGCTGACAATCAGCACCCGGTCCTTGTCGCTGTATTGCCGTTGGATATGCTCGCGAGCGGCAGCCACCCGGCCGGAGAAGCCCTGCCAGGTCTCTGGCAGATCACCGGTCAAGGTGTCCATGCGCCAGTGTTTCATGGCGGTCTTCAGCGCCTTGTAGAAAGCCGCCACCGGGGCGCCCTCACCGGGCACCTGATCCGGGTACTGGGTGAGATAGGCATCCACCAGCGACTGAAAATCGAATTCGTTAAGCCCCGGCTGAATGTCTTCAGGCAAGGCCACACCCAAGCCTTCGCAAATGCCGGCGCCGGTTTCCCGGTGGCGTACCAGATCTCCGCACACCAGGGCATCAAAGCCCATATCCCGTTCGGCAAAATACTCGCCCAGCCAGCGTGCCTGCTGGTGACCCAGTTCGGAAAGGCGATCGTAATTATCGGTGCCGAACGACGCTTGCCCGTGGCGGACAAGATAAAACTGGGTCATGCGCGAATCCTCTGAGCTGAAAAGCGATTGGACCAGCCTAGATCAGGGCCATTAGTTAGTGAAATTGATATTTTGCATCCCGCTCAATAAATTCCATGCATTAGTAAACATCTATTATTCGGAACACTGTTCCGATATTGTCCATGGTTTTCCCTTTCCGGAGATGCGCCATGACGGAGCTGACACTGACCAGCGGATTTATTCAAACCCGTGAGCACAACGCCGTGCTACACGTCACCCTGGATCGCGCCGACAAGCTCAACGCGCTCAATGTGGCAATGTATGAAGACCTCACCGCAGCGGTACAACACCTGGCCGCACGGGATGACCTGAATGCGCTGCTCATTACCGCCAACGGCCGCAGCTACTGCGCGGGCAACGACATCAAGGATTTCTTGCAAGCCGACCCGGCCAGCCGTGATGAAGGAAAACTGAGCCCGGCCATGATTCTCGTCCATGCCCTTATGGCCCTGGATAAACCGATCATCATGGCGGTACAGGGCAACGCCACCGGTATTGGCACCACCATGTTGCTGCACGCGGATCTGGTGATCGCCGCCGATGACGCCCGCTTCCACACCGCCTTCATTAACCTGGGGCTGGTGCCCGAAGCCGGCTCCAGCCTGATCCTCCCCGCCCTGATTGGCCGCCAGAACGCCAACCGCTTGCTGCTGGCCGGCGATACGTTTAGCGCAGAGGAAGCCGAACGAATGGGGCTGATTGCCTATAGAACCGGGGTGGATGAGCTGGCATCAGAAGCACTGGCGCTGGCGCAGAGGCTGGCAGAGAAAACTCCCGCGGCCATCGCCCTGACCAAACAGCTGACACGCCTGAGCGACGCCGCCATCAAGGCGCAGATAGAAAAGGAAAGTGTGTTGTTTGCGCAAAGGATGTTCAGTGAGGATACCCGGGAGCGCTTCGCGGGCTTCATGAAAAAATAACCTGCCGGGACGCTTTTTGATCGCGCAGTGGCCGCCCGATATTACGGGCGGTGAGAGCCCGGGAAAGGCATCGCGGGTTTTCCCTGCCAGTAGAGGAAACCCACGGTTATTTCATCACCCCGCGCAGCGCCACCTGCACCACTTCGTTGACCAGCTCGGCCAGCTGCTCGGCCGTTTCCCCTTCGCGATGGTGGTACCAGTTGATCACCGAGTTCATTGCCCCGAATACCGGCTTGATCGATACCCTGGGGCGGCTGGCCTGCATCGTGCCGTTACTCATCCCCTCTTCCAGCACCGCCATGAACATCGCCTCACACCGGCTACGGCGGGACTGCAAATCGGTTAGCTGATCCCGCTGCTCGGCAGTGGTGCTGTTACGCAAGACCATTTGCACCGCTTCCGAGACAGTGCGCTGATAAGGCTGGGTACGAATCAGGGTATGCACATAGCGGCGCGCCATTTCCGTAAACCGCTCCGGGGCAGGCAGGTCGGATGCTGCCACCGGCTCCAGTTCTTCAAACAGGGCATCCATGGCGCGATGATGGATCTCGAAGAACAGCTCGGCCTTGGAGCTGAAATAGTGGTACACCATCCCCTTGGTGGCAGAAAGGCGACGGGCAATATCGTCAATGCTGGTCGCATTGAAACCCCGCTCCATAAAACACAACGCCGCCGCGTCAAGAATCGCTTCACGGGGTTCGTTTACCAGTGCTTCATTCGGATTCGCCATACGCTTCCTTCCTCTCACCCTTAACCTTTATGCGCCCTTCACCCTCCGGGCATGCTGACTTGGGGCGCCCTGCAACCGGCTTTCTCTTTGCTTTTCAGCTCCCGGGACGGTTTGCGGCCGAAGTCTGACACAAGTTCCGAAGCGCACCATTGACCGCACAGCAAGCCGTGACGGATTTCCCGCCCTAGATGGCGCTTTTGACCCTTTACGGCTGATTACGCCGCTCGCATACTGACTCTTTTTAAAATAACGTTTTGAAATTTGGCCTCGGTGGGCATTGTCCGGGCCAGCAACGGGAGAGCACCATGAGCAAACCGCAAATCAGCCTCGACGATCTGCAGGCAAACGTTGGTAAAAACGTTGGCGAATCCCAGTGGCGCACCGTCAATCAGCAACGCATTGATGGCTTTGCCGAGTTGACCGAAGACCCCCAGTGGATCCACACCGACCCGGAGCGGGCCGCCAAGGAAAGCCCTTTCGGTGCCACCATCGCCCACGGCTTTTTGTCTTTGTCACTGCTGTCGGCCATGGCCATCGATGTACTGCCCACCATCAAGGGCCAGGTCATGGGCATCAACTACGGCTTCGACAAAGTGCGCTTCATGAACCCGGTGCGCGAAGGCAGCAAGATACGCGGCTCGTTCACCCTGCTGGAAGTCAAACAGCGCTCCGATAATGAATGGCAACTTCGCCACGGTGTGCGAGTCGAGATCGAAGGGCAGGAAAAGCCCGCCTTGATTGCGGAATGGTTGAGCCTGGCAATCGTCAAATAACAGTCGCGAACGACGAGCTGCGAGTAACGAATCTTCAGGAGTAAAGAAGCATGACAATTCGTTTTGATAATCAGGTGGCCATCGTCACCGGCGCGGGCAACGGCCTGGGCAAATCCCACGCCCTGGAACTGGCCAAACTCGGCGCCAAGGTGGTCGTCAATGATTTCGGCGGTGCCCGCGATGGCAGCGGCGGTTCCAGTGAAGCCGCAGAACAGGTTGTTGCCGAAATCAAGGCCGCCGGGGGCGACGCCATTGCCAACGGGGCAGACGTTTCCGATCAGACCCAGGTCGAAGCCATGGTCAAGCAGGCCATCGACACCTGGGGCCGCATTGATGTGCTGATCAACAACGCCGGCATCCTTCGCGACAAAAGCTTCGTGAAAATGACCCAGGACGACTGGGACAAGGTCGTGGCCGTGCACCTTACCGGCTCGGAAATTTGCAGCAAGGCCGTATGGCCGATCATGCGCGATCAGGGCTACGGCCGTATCGTGATGACTACCTCCACCTCCGGCCTGTACGGCAACTTTGGCCAGGCCAACTACGGCGCCGCCAAAATGGCCGTGGCCGGGCTGATGAATACCCTGTGCCTGGAAGGTGAAAAATACGACATCAAGGTAAACTGCATCGCCCCCACCGCCGCCACCCGCATGACCGAAGACCTGATGCCCCCGGAAGTGCTCGCCATGCTGGAGCCCAGGGAAATCACCCCGGCCGTGCTGTTTCTGGCAAGTACGCAAGCCCCCACCCATCGCATTCTGCTGGCCGGCGCCGGTTGCTACGCCATGGTCCGCCTGATGGAAAGCCAAGGCGTTTACCTGAATGACGACGAGCGTAATGTGGATGGCGTGGCCGCCCACTTCGAGCAAATCGGCAACATGGACAACGCCAGCGAAATGATGACCGGCGGCGACCATGTCACCAAGATTCTGACCATGGCCGCCAAAGCCAAGGGCATCAAGCTGGGTTAACAAAACACGTAGGAGCTTGCTTGCAAGCGAACCCGCACCGCGAAAAGCGATTCGGCTGCAAGCAGCTTCCTACAACACAAACATCTAAGGCCGAACATACCTCAGGAGAGTGACCATGAGAGAAGCCGTAATCGTATCCACCGCCCGAACCCCCATTGGCAAAGCCTACCGCGGTGCCTTCAACGACACTCAGGCCCAGGCCCTGGGCGGCCACGCCATCAAACACGCCGTTGAACGTGCCGGCATCGACCCGGCCACCATTCAGGACGTGATCATGGGTGCTGCGCTGCAGCAAGGCAGCACCGGCGGCAACGTGGCCCGCCAGGCCGCCCTGCGCGCCGGCCTGCCCACCAGTGTGTCCGGCATGAGCATGGACCGTCAGTGCGCCTCCGGCCTGATGGCCATTGCCACCGCCGCCAAGGAAATCATCGTCGACAATATGGACGTGGCCGTGGCCGGTGGCCTGGAATCCATCTCCCTGGTGCAGAACGACAAGATGAACACCTTCCGCGCCGCCGACCCATGGCTGAAAGAAAACCGCCCTGACATCTACATGTCCATGCTGGAAACCGCCGAAATCGTCGCCGACCGTTATAACGTGTCCCGTGACAGCCAGGACGAATACGCCTTCCAGTCACAAATGCGCACCGCTGCTGCCCAGGAAGCCGGCAAGTTTGATGACGAAATCGCGCCCATGCCCAGCATCATGAAAGTGATGAACAAAGAGACCAAGGAAATTTCCGACGTGGAAGTGACCCTGGAAAAGGACGAAGGCAACCGCCCGCAAACCACCCTGGAAGGCCTGCAATCGCTGCAGCCCGTATTCAAAGGTGGCCAGCAGGTGCAGCAAGGCGGCTTCATCACCGCCGGCAACGCCTCCCAGCTGTCTGACGGCGCCAGTGCCTGTGTGCTGATGGACAGCAAGGAAGCCGAGCGACTGGGCCTGCAACCGCTGGGCGCCTACCGTGGCATGGCAGTGGCCGGTTGTGACCCTGACGAAATGGGCATCGGCCCGGTGTATGCCGTGCCAAAACTGCTCAAGCGCTTCGGCCTGACCGTTGATGACATCGGCCTCTGGGAGCTGAACGAAGCGTTCGCCAGCCAGTGCCTGTACAGCCGGGACAAGCTCGGCATCGACCCGGAAAAATACAACGTCAACGGCGGCGCCATCTCCATCGGCCACCCCTACGGAATGTCCGGTGCCCGCATGACCGGCCACGCCCTCATCGAAGGCAAGCGCCGCGGTGTGAAGTACGTGGTCGTCACCATGTGCATCGGTGGCGGCATGGGTGCTGCTGGCCTGTTCGAAGTGTTCTAGACGGAATCGCGCTGATTCTGTTTCCCCTTGGGGGCACCGTCTGGTGCCCCCTTTTTTTGGTTCATCGCGTACTGGCGTGGATAACACGGTTCTCGACGTCGGATTGGCTTATCGCGAATACCTGGCACTTTGCCACACCCTCGATGCCGGGTGCCTGACGTCAAACCCCATCACCTGATGTCGCTGTCGTTATTACGGTATCTCTCGCAAGCCATGGGCAGTGACATGACGCCATCAACCAGAATTCCACCTTTGCTCAGCAGGGAACTGCCTCACAATCATTAAAAAATGTGTCCAGAAACAAAAAAAGTCACCAAAAACGAAACATCCTTTTGCTTGTTACCTGGGGTAACGAACCACGTTCGAAAGTAAACCCATATCATGATTATGTTTCCTTTCGCCTATTTTCAGACCGACTTACTGGTACGTTTTCCCCAAAATAAGCCCGTAACCTTCATCTTAAACCGCTTCCCCACCGATTTTTGCCACTTTAGTCGTCTTGACCACATACCAAGCGGTATGTATGAATTAAGCATGACCGATCGGTTTTCGGAATCGTGATTCAAAAAAATAACGACGAAATCCGCAGAGTCAGAAATACAACGCCCGAAGGGACCGGGCGAGTTTCACAAGTGCGCTACAACAACGTTCACAACAACAAACGGAATGTCTGCCCGGTTCATCCCCGGAGCAGTGGGAGAGCAAAATAATGCGAAGCAAAGCAATCGCTGTCGGCTACAGCAGCGTCCTGGCCCTGGGCCTGCTGTCAGCCGCCGCCCCGGCCATGGCCGGCGGTGAATACAAGTTCAACGATGACTTCAGTGCCAAATGGAACCTGAAGGCCTCCGTGGGCGCCATCTCCCGGATGGAATCTGCCAGCAAGGAAAACCTGTTCGCCGGTGATACTCCTGGTGGTACCGCAGGATCGGCGGTTTCCGATGACGGCAACCTGAACTATGACGGCGGCGAAGTGGTTTCCTCCGTGGTCAAAGCCATCGGTGACTTCAACCTGCAATACAAGAACTACGGCCTCTTCGTACAGGCCAAGACCTGGTACGACTACACCCAGAAGGAAGGCTATGTTCCCCAGGGCAACTACCCCAATGGGTTCCAGGGCGGCAAGCTGAGCGACGACGGTTTCCATCGCAATTCCCAGTTCCAGGGCGCGACCTTCCAGCAGGTCTTTGCCCACGGCACCTTCCAGGTGAACGAACAGCCATTGAAAGTAGCAGCGGGCCGTAAATTGCTCCTGTGGGGCCGTAGCCTCTATTCACGCGGCTCCTTCAGCTCACTGAATGCGGTCGACCTGGCCGCATTGCACCGCCCCGGGTCGGAATACACGGAATTCCTGACGCCCTCCGGCATGGTCACCGTGGATTACAACTTCACTGACCGCCTGAGCATGAAGTCCTTCTATCAGTATGAATGGCGTGCGGCAAACCTGGACGGTTGCGGGACCTTTTTCTCAACCCTGGACAACACCGCACTGGGCTGTGATGCCACCTTCTCCAGCTCCGCCGTCATTCCGAACCAGGATGCCTACAACGCGGGTGCCTACATTCCCCGCAGGGATGAAAATGAACCCAAGGACGGCGGCCAGTACGGCCTGAAGTTTGACTACGCGTTCCCGGAATCCAGGGCCAAGATCGGCACCTACTTCTTCAATTATCACAGCCGACTGCCTTACTACTCGGTGACCAAGGAAGACAGCCCGCTCCCCCAGGGCATCACCGCAGGCAACGATATCGCCTACTTCTATGAATACCCGGAAGACATTCAGGTATTCGGCCTCACCGCCGACAAGACCTTTGAAGGCGTGGGCAACCTGGCGCTGAACCTGAGCTACCTGCCGGACATGCCGATACAGATCAATACCCCTGACCTGACCACGGCTCGCGTACTGGAAGCCAACGGCATTCCCGCTGCGGCAGCTTCCGGGTTCGCGACCATTCCGCAGGGCACCATCGACTACGTCTACAACTCCGGCAGCGAAGTACACGGCTTTGAGGAGTTTGACATTCAGCGTGCCGAGCTGGCCTTCACCACCATCATCCCCAAGTTGATGGGCGCGCAGAAAACCGTCGTTTCCATGCAGGTGGGCTCGGAATTTATTCCTGATCTACCCAAGCAGGACCAGATGCGCTTCCGTCGCCACACCAACTTTGGTGTCGGCGAACTGGGAGAAGACGGTTATGTCACCGACTTCAGCTGGGGCTATCAGCTGAGCCTGACCTCCACCTACGCCAACGCCATCGGCGCGGTCTCATTGACCCCTGGCCTGACCTTCAATCACGGTGTTGAGGGTTATTCCAGCGATGATGCGATGCAGGAAGATGCCCGTACCGTCGGCGTGAGCCTGGGCATGGCCTACAAGCAACTCAGCGCCAACCTGTCCTACACAACCTACAACGATGAAGAGTACAGCGTGGTCGAAGACCGGGATTACCTGTCCCTGAGCACCACCTACAACTTCTAAACGGATAGTGAAACAGCCGGCCACGGCCGGCTTTTCTCAAGAGGATGGAAACCATGAAAAAACTGCAATTGACCCTGTTGGCCCTGTTCAGCGTACTGCTCACAGCCTGTGCCAGCGGCTATCACGACACCAAAGTCATCAGCGCTGAAACCGGCTCCCAGGCCACACCCAAAGGCCCATACCAATCCCTGGTGGTTGGCGTGCTGGTCGATCATGAACTGCGTGAGCATCTGGAAGATGCCATTGTCGCCAAGTTTGCCACCATGGGCATAAAAGCCACCGCCGCCTACACCGTTTACGGTGACAAGGGCGTCGAAGGCAAAAGCCTGGACTACCTGGCCAAGCGCATGAAGGACAACGGTTTTGACAGTGCTCTGGCGATCCACCTGGAAGACCTGACCACACAAACCACCGAGGTCAAAGGCGACCCAGGCGTGGCCATTCCAGCCAGTGCCGGCATGACCATGACTCCGCAGGTTTACAGCCCGGACTTCTATGTCAACGAAGACATCTATACCGCTCGCCTGGAGCTGTGGGACGTGGACCAGAAAGCCATTGTCTGGACCGGCAAGACCGTCAGCTTCAACACCGGCGGCTTCAAGGGGCTGGAAAAAGGCGCGGACCACTATGCCAAAACCATTACCGACGCGATCAAGGATTCCAACATTTTCTGATTCTGTTTTCTCCGTCTTGTCTTAAATGTGGATTGTCTCCACCTTCCTCGCCCACTTCGGTGGGCGTTTTTTTTGCCGCTCTGCGGCTGCAGCACGCTTCACGCTGCATGCACCAGGCTAAATACCGGATCGTCCTGCTGCGCGTGCTTGCGGCGGCCCCGAAAGCGCTACCCGCATCCAGAAATAGCCACCGGCTATCGTGCGGCGTGGTTCCAGCCTCTTGCACCCTTCCCGCGCTGCCGCTACTCTTTGACCTTCAATGAAGCGAATTCAAGAGACATGACCATGCACGCAGCACAGCTCAACACACGCACCCTGACTGGCCCAGTGGCCGGTATGGCGGTGTCTGCTGCGTCTTATTACGGGTATTGGTTTAGCCGCTCGCGCGCCTGACCGACACTCAGGCGCGCCCGTTAAGGGACGCCTGCCGAATACATGAAACCCCGGCCGGTAACCCGCCCGGGGTTTTTTATTGCCCAGACAAACAGACAAATGCAACACAGGGACAACACCATGTATCGCTATCGACTGAACCGCCTGACCACCCGATTTAGCCGCTGGCTACGTCAGCGCACCGCCACACAACGATCGACGAATCACGCGCGACGATAACGCGCCGCAGTATTAAGGGAAGATCATGCAACAGGTAAACAGCCAACAGACAGAGAACACCGACAGCCGACTCCACCACCATCAGGCTTCGCCACGACGCAGCCTGCCGCTGCCCTCCCCCACGGTGCTGCGTGAGCGGCTGCCGGTTGATGGCCCACTGGCGACACAGATCGAACAGCACCGACAGACCATTCGCAATATCCTTAATGGCGAGGATCCGCGCCTGTTGGTGATCACCGGGCCCTGCTCCCTTCACGATCCCAAATCCGCCCTGGAATACGGCCACCGCCTGGCCGAGTTGGGTGCGCAGCTGGACGATAAAATCTTCATCGTCATGCGCGCCTACGTGGAAAAGCCCCGTACCACCGTGGGCTGGAAAGGCATGCTCTACGACCCGCATCTGGACGGCAGCAACGACATTGCCACCGGGTTGAATGTGTCTCGCCACCTGCTGCTGGATCTGGCCCGGCTGGGTTTGCCACTCGCCACCGAGCTACTGCACCCCATGGCCGCCGATTACCTGGGCGACCTGCTGAGTTGGGCGGCCATCGGCGCACGCACCACGGAATCGCAGATTCACCGGGAAATGGTCAGCGGCCTGCCCCTGCCGGTGGGGTTCAAGAATGGTACCGATGGCAGTATCGGCGTGGCCTGCGACGCCATGGGGGCTGCCATTCACCCACACACGCATCTGGGCATGGATGAGCATGGCCATAGCGCACTGCTGCAAACCGCCGGCAACCCGGACACCCACCTGGTGCTGCGCGGCGGCCACGACGGCCCCAACTACGATGCCGCCAGCGTGCAAGCTGCCGCCGCTGCACTGGAGGCCAAGGGCTGCAACCCGCGACTGATCGTGGACTGCAGCCACGCCAACAGCGGCAAGGATCCGCTGCGCCAGCCCGCGGTATTACAGGATCTGCTACAGCAGCGAACTCAGGGGCAAACGGCTATCGCCGGGGTGATGCTGGAAAGCCATCTCCATGAGGGCCGGCAGGGGCAGGACAAGCCGCTTCAGTACGGCCTGTCCATTACCGATGGCTGCCTGGGCTGGGACAAAACCCGATCGGCACTTTGCGCGATTGGATAAGATCGAACGGGACAGGGAAACCCACACCCCCTCCCATTGCGGAAGGGGTGTGACGTGAACGTTGCAGGCACCGCTTGCGCTGCCATACTTTAACGATTCTCAGGGCCGACGACTCCACAAGGGAACCCACATGCTCAATAACCTGACTCTCGACCAACTTATCACGGCCTTCGTCGTTTTCCTTAGCGTCATCGCCACCGTGGCATTCATCGTCTATCTAAAAAATCGCTCGGGTAACGATTAGCTTAGGGTCACGAATACAACAGTGATCCTGTCCCCATCTTGATCACGTTGCCACCAATGCGGCAACGCACTTCCTTACCCGGGCGCTTGTCGAACTCCGCATGCAGAATACTCTTGCGCGTCTCATGACTGCCCCGGTCTATCGACAGCGTATGGGTCCCCGGCGCGGTCTCGCCCTGCTCTGCCAGGTAAGCAATAAACTCCGGCATCACGGCGCCAATGGGGGGAAAGGCATCGCGGCGTAATGAAGGATTCAACAAACGCCCGTGGAACTCCGTAAACCCGGTAATGCTGCCCGGGGCGAACAGAAACAACTCCGAGGTGTACACACCGCCGAACAAGTCGGACCAACGGTCCGCATTCAGACTGGCCGCCAGCACGTGCTCCGGTTTGGTAAAGGGCACGATCAACGTTGGCTTGTCCACACTGACCACCATCGGTTTGTACTTGCTGAAAGAAATGTGTTTTTCGTCAATATTCAGCGCCGCGGCCAGACGGGGAATTTCCGGGGTGTAGCGGTCAATGGTCGGAGTCAGCACCCGGGCAAACTGAATGGCCCCCGGCGAGCGGCTATCACCCTTATCAATAAAGCTCTCAATCCATTGTTCGTTTTGCCTAAGCAGAAACGAAGCAAATTCGCCCTCATCCTTTGTCATTCCCATTTCATAGGCCACATAGGAGGCGGCCAGAATGGTATGGGCACCAAATAATTGCCGGCCTTTGCTATTGAACACCGTCACTGGCGAAGCGCTGTTGCCCGGCTCGATAAACACCGTTTCGGTTTGCTGAAACTCACCGGCAATGGCCGTTTTGCTGGAGTCACTACTGTTGGCCGCATCCAGTGTAACCACCGGAACCTGGGTGCCCTGAAAGGGTGCACCCGCGAATACATCAAGCAACGAATAATCGAGAGCCATCATCCTCACCTTTTTTATAATCGTCTCTCTCGACTATGCCGCAAGGGGATAAGAATGCAATCACAGAGAAGGGAAAATAACAGCAAATGAGGAGGGGTTTTTACGTAGGTCGGATTAGCCTAATGGCGTAATCCGACATTTAACCGAGCCGTTACAGCACGGGGGAAAAACTCAGGCGATAGCCCCTTCACGGGCCCATTCACAACGTACTCGCAGAGGGGCGTCAGAGGGTTCGTGGTACACATCGGCGCTGTCCCACACGAAGGTATGAAACCCGGACAATTCGGTTTCCAGATGCACCACCGCATTCACCCAGTACATATTTTTAAGCAGAGACTCGAACTTGGCGATCCAGTGTTCCCACTCATACTCCACCGCCCGGTAAGACATGCCGAAATGAATCACCTGGGTCTGAAAGGTGCCGCCCATCAAGTCATCGCCGGGTACGGAAAACATCTCCCGGCACAGGAACGGCCACTCATCCGCCTGCGGCAATTGCCGAATGGCTTTACGGTTCTGAAAACAGCTGGTCTTGCGCTCCTGCAAATTGCCAAATGGCAAATGCTTGATGCAACCGTAAACGATGGATTCGTTATCCAAAAAACACCCCGAAAATCAGCTAACAGCTACGAGTTTCTAGCTTACAAGGACAAGCACATAAAAATACAGGTACCCGGTTCGAGTCTTTCGCGAAAGAAGCAATATAACGACATTTACCCACCTCACCAGACGCAAACGGTACAGCTATTGACCCCCTACAAAGAAACCCAAATCATAATGAACTTTTCGACCCTCCCTATCTAATTTGCGTAGCTCGTAGCTCGTAGCTCGTAGCTCGTAGCTCGTAGCTCGTAGCTCGTAGCTCGTAGCTCGTAGCTCGTAGCTCGTAGCTGATATGCTGACTCCATCAACCGCGTTGAATTGCGAGACCATGAAAAACCTGCTGATCGTCGCCCACGCCCCGTCACCGAATACGCAAAAACTCCGCGATGCCGCCGCCCGTGGCGCCGGGCACGAGGATATCGAAAACGTCTCGGTCACCGTGAAGGCACCACTGGAAGCCGGCCCTGAAGATGTGATGGCCTGTGATGCCATCCTGCTCGGCACCACCGAGAATCTGGGCTATATGAGCGGTGCGTTGAAAGACTTTTTTGACCGCACTTACTACGCCATACTGGAAGAGAAACAGGGCCTGCCCTGCGCCCTGTACATTCGCGCCGGCCATGACGGTACCGGCACCCGCCGGGCAGTGGAAACCATTGTCACCGGGTTACGCTGGAACTGGGTACAGGACCCACAAGTACTCAAAGGGGAATGGCAGGACAACTTCGAGGCCGAAGTGGAAGAACTGGGAATGTATCTGGCGGCGGGACTGGATGCGGGGGTGTTGTAGCTCCGAGCCACTAGCCTCGAGCGACGAGACGCGGGAAAGGGCTGCTGTTACGGCGATGCAGTGACCGCGCACCGGAGCCGCATTCAAGAACAAACTGCAGGGCTGAATGGCGGAGATTGGCTCACGCCAATTTCCACCCTACGAACACAGATACCAGGATTGACCGCACCCCGCGCTCGAACGCGAACACCAACCTCTCAGCACCTGATACCCCAACCCGCGCCTCGCAGCTCGAAGCTGGTAGCTCGCAGCTGCCTTTACTTGCTCTTACTCACCATGGCCGCGATCACCGCCTTGGCTTCGTCGCCCTGGAGCATTTCCCCGAACAGTGCCAGGTCTTCTTTCACCACCTGGTGCAAAGGCTTGTTGATGGACTCACGCATCAGCCGCTTGCTCGCCTGCAGGGCACGAGGCGGTTTTTTCGCCAGTGTCGCCGCCAGATTGCGTGCCGTCGCGTCCAGCTCTTCACGCGCCACAACCTTGGCCAGCAGCCCGATTTCCAGCGCTTCTGCGGCCAGCATCGGTTCACCAAGCAGCAGCATGCGCGCTGCGCGCTGATAGCCGATCCAGGCTGGCAGCAGCTTGGCGGAACCCGCTTCCGGTACGGCGCCCAGGTCCACAAACGGCGTGATCAGCTTGGCATCCTCGGAGGCCACCACCAGGTCCATGTGCAACAGCATGGTAGTGCCCACACCAACCGCGTTGCCCTGCACGGCCGCAACGACAACCTTGGGGAAATCGTGGATGGCCTGAATGAAATGGGCAGCCTCCCCCGCTTCACCGGGCTTGGCATTCAGGAAATCCACCAGGTCGTTACCGGCACTGAAGGACTTGCCTTCCCCTCTGAACAGCACCACGTGAATATCATCACTCTGCTCTGCAGTGGCCAGCAGCTTGACCAAATCCCGGTACATGGCACTGGTCAGCGCATTCAGTTTATCCGGGCGGTTCAGGGTAATTTCCATCACTGATTCGGTGTTGTTCACCAGAACCAGATCACTTTCCAGTGTCGGCATCGTCACGACAGCTCTCCCAATCGTATTTATAGTCGGGCAAGGCTAGCGGGCGCGCCCCCACCTGCCAAGGGCGAATAACGACAAAGACGCTTGACCAGCCGGTCAAAGGCGATTAAAAAAGCGAACCTCGGTCGGAATCCCTATAGTGAAACTGATTACTTTCGATCCTTTCCGCACCCTCGGGCTCCCCGGTGTGCGTTATATCAAACCGGAGCATATGCATCAGCACCGCGACGAACTCGCGGCGGCGGACTGGCTGCTATTCCCCGGTTACTGGCAGATCAACAGCCTGCATTACGTGCTCAAGCGGCCGATTTTTCCCAGCCTGTGCAGTTACCACCTGGGTCACGACAAGGTGGAGATGACTCGCGCCCTGCAAACGGCCTGCCCGGACCATGTGCCCGAAACCCTGATCACCTCATCGGACAAATACGGCATCGGCCAGATTCTCGATCAATGGCGCTTTCCGTTTGTGGCCAAGTCGGTGCGCTCCAGCCAGGGCATGGGTGTCTACCTGATCGAAAACCGGCAACAGTTACAGGACTATGCCGCCCGCGAAACCGTTCTGTACGTACAGAAATTACTGCCCATCGTGCGCGACCTGCGCATTGTCGTGGTCGGAGACAGCGTGGTGGCCAGCTACTGGCGGGAGGGTTCCGGCTTTCTCAATAACGTCAGCCAGGGTGGCCGGGTGCGCACCGACCTGCCGGTGCCAGGCAACGCACTGTCACTGGTGGAAGGGCTGGCCCGTTATCTGAACATCAACCACGCCGGGTTCGACGTGGCCATGGTGGATGGCCATCCCTACATTCTGGAATTCAATCGCCTGTTCGGGAACACCGGCATCGCCGCCCTGAACAGGGACGTGCAACAGGCCATGCACAACTACCTGCTGGGCTCGACCCTGCCTCCGTCATCGGACAGCAAGGTCTCCGCCTGAGTGCGTAACAGCGCCTGGTAACGGTGGGCCAACTGTTCCACCGGCTGCAAACGCACCCGGTGGTCACCCGCACAAACCACCTGGGCTTTCTCTGGCTGGTATAGCGCTTTCACATCCAGCTCGGCCACGGTCAGCTGGCTGTCAGGCACATTGAGACGCCCCGGCACACCCGCCACACACAGGGCCCAGGCTTCTTCCTGATCCGGGTCCGCCGTCACCAATGCCTTGAATTCCAAAGAGATCTTGCCCGCCTGTTTGCGCTGCGGCGCCAGCAGCCGCACCACTCTCAGGAACAGCAGGCCAGCACACAGGGCGGAAAACGCGGCGCGTGATGCCGGCCCCTGATAGAAATACAACCCCGCCTGCTCACCAATCACCGGCCCCTGGTGGCCGTCATACAGTGCCGCCACTTGATCCAGCAACTGCTGGTACTCCGCCAGCACCTCTTTCAACGCCTCTTCCGTGTAGCGCTGCCGGATATGCGCGAAGTTCACAATGCTGAGGCGTAACTGGGCCTGCATCTCTGCGCCGTCCGGCACAGGCGAGCGGACTATCGGCGGGAACGGCGCATCATGATGTGGCGACTCCTGGGGCACCCTCGGGGCGGATACATCAGGCTCATCCTGCGCGGGCGGCTGCAGGCGCTGCTGTATCAGCGCAGCCGCCACTCGTAACAACAACAGGCACAGCACCGCCAGCACAAAACCCGCTTCGATCTGTTTGCGCGGCAGCAACGTATTGTCACCCAGCAAGGTCAGAGTGCCCGCCAGCTCACCATCGGGGAGCGCTGCCGGCACGGTCACTCGCAAGGGGGAAGCCTTTTCCCCTGCGGCGCCGACCTGCTCCCCGGAGGTATCCTCGAAGCGAATGCCCAGCACCGGTTTCAGCTGTACAGTTTCCCGCCCAATCAGATTAATGCTGATGGAGTCCTCACTGGCCAACGCTTCCGCCGCACGGCGAGCTGTTTGCTGCGCCAACGCTTGCAGCTGCACTTTACGCTCCTGCTCCAGGCCGGCAGAAAAGTGCTCAAGGAAATAGACGCCGACCACCAGCATGGCCAACAGCATAAGAATCAGCTCGCGCAGCAGGCTCCGCTGCTGCCGGATCCATGGCCGCCATTGCTCCCACAGTGACATAACTTTGCTTTCCGTATTCTTGACCGTTGAGACTGCGGCGCAGTATACCGCGCCCGGCCAGGCAGGACTTGACCCAATTGGCGTAGTCGCCTGTCGTTGGGGAACCTGGCCAGGCACAAGAACCTGCCTCTCAAGCCACCATTTCTGCTACTCTTACGCCGTTTCGGGGCAAAGATAGCGCCGACGATCTAACGCTTTTTTACCTTCTGGCACTTTTTATCTTCTGCAACTGGGAGCCCACGCGTGCGCGAGATCATTCTGATCCAGGTATCTGGTAATGACCGGCCCGGCCTGACCGCCGCCTTCACGGGCATTCTTGCCCGTTACCGGCTCAATGTTCTGGATATCGGCCAGGCCGTTATCCACGACACCCTGTCACTGGGCATACTGGTAGAAACCCCGCCGGATGCGGAATCCTCATCGGTACTCAAAGACCTGCTGTTCGAAGCACACAAGCTGAACATCAATGTGCGCTTCCGGCCCATCGACGAAGACCGCTACGAAGAGTGGGTAGCCGGCCAGGGCAAGGACCGCCACATCATTACCCTGCTGGCGCGCAAGATCACCGCCGAGCAGCTGGCCGATGTGACCACCACCGTGGCTGACAACGGACTCAACATCGACAGCATTGCCCGGCTGTCCGGGCGCGTACATCTGGAAGGCGAGGCGCTCAATCAGGACAGCCGCGCCTGTATCGAAATTTCCGTGCGCGGCGAGCCCCAAGACGGCGAGGCCATGCGTGCCGCCTTCCTGAATATCGCCAACGAACGCAATCTGGACATCGCGTTCCAGCGCGATAGCGCCTATCGACGCAACCGTCGCCTGGTGGTGTTCGATATGGACTCCACCCTGATCCGTTCCGAAGTTATCGACGAGCTGGCCACTGAAGCCGGTGTCGGCGAACAGGTGGCAGACATTACCGAGCAGGCCATGCGTGGCGAGCTGGATTTCAACGAAAGCTTCAAGGCTCGTGTGGCGCTACTGAAAGGCCTGGACGAAGGCGCCCTGGAGCGGGTGCGCGAGCGCATCCAACTCACCGAAGGCGCCGAACGGTTGATCTCGACCCTGCGTGCGCTGGGCTATCGCACCGCCATTCTTTCCGGGGGGTTCACCTGGTTTGGGCAATGGTTACAGCAGCTGCTGGGCATTGATTATGTCCATGCCAACGAACTGGAAATCGAGAATGGCCAGGTCACTGGCCGGGTTGTCGGCCAGATCGTCAACGGCCAGCGCAAAGCCGACCTGCTGAAAGACATTGCGACCCAGGAAGGCATCAGCCTGGAACAGGTCATCGCCGTAGGTGACGGCGCCAACGACCTGCCCATGCTCGGTGAAGCCGGCCTGGGTATCGCCTTCCGCGCCAAACCGCTGGTCAAACAGAATGCGGAACAAGCCATCTCTACCCTGGGGCTGGACGGCATTCTTTATCTCATCGGTGTGCGGGACAAGGATCAGGCGGAGCTGCTGAAGAGTAATTGACAGTTGATAGTGGACAGTTGACAGCGTCACGGACGAGGCTGGCAGTTCATTGAAACGCAAGAGGCCGCGCCCAAACCTTTGGGCGCGGCCTCTTGCGTTTCAGGCGGCAAAGAGTTGCTTCGCGCAACTATTAATTATTCATTATTAACTATTAATGACTCTTAAGCTGCGTCCGGGATTTCCAGCTTGTCCATCGGCGCCTGCAGGTAATAGCCCTGCAAATAATCCACGCCTCCCAGTGTCCATAATGCCTGCATCTGTGCGGCCGACTCCACAAAGCCCACTACCGTCTTGCGGTTGCCTTCTTTCACCTGCTTGATGATCGACGTGAGGCGCTCGCGGCCTTCGGCCTTGGACAGCTCCTGGGTGAAAGAGCCTTCGAATTTCACCATGGTGGCCGGGATATGCTGGAACAACTTGAACGGATCCAGCCCACCGCCGAAACGGCTGATGGAAATACCACACCCCAGCGCTTTCACTTTCTCGGCAAAGGCACCAGCCTGCTTCAGGTACGTGGCCGCGTCGCCTTCACTGAACTGGAACGTGACCCGTGCCCCGTCCATCTTGGCCGCACGCATGGCCTTGCCGAGCCAGTCAGCCAGCGACGCATCCGCCAGGGAGGCGCCATTCAGGTTCAGCACCAGACTGACCGGTTCGCTGAAGGCAGCCGCAGCGCGCATGGCATTGAGGACCACCCAGCGGTCAATCTTGCCCACCAGGCCCTGATCCGCTGCCACCGTCATAAACTCTTTTGCCTCCATGGCCTCCCCCTGCTTCTGCGGCAGGTTCACGAACACCTCAAAGGCATGGTCCGTTTCGTCTTCCAGGCTCATCAGCGGCTGGTAACGCAGGTTGAAAGCGCCCTGCTCCAAGGCCTGACGCACCTGCATGGCCACCGCCTCGGAAGACCCGGCGGCCACATCATCCATGGGATCGTGCACTTTGATGGCATTGCCCTTACCGGCATTTTCCCGTTGCGCCTGATTACAACATTTTAGCGCCGTGGTCAGCGTGTCCTGGCTGCTGCGGGCGTCTTCGCGCACAAACGACACCCCCACACTGGCGGTGATATGCACGGTCTTGGCGGCCACTTCCGGCATCAGGGTTTCAATGCCGGCACGCAATCTCTCTGCCAGTTCTGCGGCCTCATCCATATCGGCCACCGGTTGCAGAACGGCAAAATCCTCGCCATCTACCTTGGCCAGATGAGCCTCGCCCACCTCGGCACGCAGCCATTCGGCCACGCTTTTCAGAATCTCATCCGCGCCATCAATTCCCAGACCCGACTGATGGTGCTCAAAGTCATCCAGACGCAGATAGAGCACGGTGGACAGGCGCCCTTCGTTGGCGGCCTGGGCCACACTTTCATCCACCCGATCCATAAACCAGCTGCGGCTGAACAGTCCTGTGACCTGATCTTTCTGGCTCATTTCCTGAAGCCGCTCTTCCATCTCACTCTCATTCACGCCAGCGGCGCGAATCACGATCTGGGTGCAGGCTTCGCCATCGTAAGTGCTGGCCGAAAAGGTGAAAGTGGCATCGAACTCGCTACCCTCGGTATTAACGCCCTTGCATTCCAGCTCGTGGGTCTGGCTTTCGTCCTGGGCACGGCTGCGCAACAGCTGCTTCAACTTGGCATGGTCCGAGGCCGACACCATATCCATGATCGGCACCCCGGCCAGGTCGTCAGCGCTTTCATAACCGAACATTTCCACGTAATTGTCATTCGCGTGGATGTGCATGCCATCAAGCACATAGGCAATCGCATCACGGCTCTGGTCCATCAGCAAAGACAGACGCTTCTCCGCATCGTGGCGCACAATTTCGGAGTGCTGCAGCTCCTTGCGAAGACGCAGGAACTCGATGACCCGGTCCACCATCAACGACAGCAGCTCGCGATCATCGTTGGGCACCACACCACGGGCCCCCAGTGACATGCCGGCCTTGATGGTATCGGGGGTGAAATTGTCTTCGAGAAGAATCACCGGGATCGCCTTGCCCAGGCGATTAAGGTGCGCCATGACGCTTTCAAAACTGCTGTCGCCGAAGGTCGGGCGGCACAGCATCAATTCCCACGCGCCACCTTTCAAGGCCCGTAACAGGTCATCCTCACCCAGCGCCAGCTGCGCCCGGGTCGCACGACCGGCATTACGCAGGGCGTTCATCAGCTGCTCAGCCTCATCCTGGGAATCATGGGCGATCAGAAGACGTAAATTATCGAGGGCGTAACTCATGGGGCGATGACTCATGCACTTTTCTTACGGCCCACC
Source organism: Alcanivorax sp. (assembly GCF_002733835.1). Taxonomy (GTDB): domain Bacteria; phylum Pseudomonadota; class Gammaproteobacteria; order Pseudomonadales; family Alcanivoracaceae; genus Alcanivorax. The sequence goes on along the minus strand of NZ_NVWY01000009.1, from coordinate 51,556 downwards.
ATTGTGCCTGACTACCCTGTCTTGGCAACCATCAAAGGGAATGTGCCGAAAACACCGGCCTGCAGCCATTACGCGACGGCCAGGCCCCCTAATGAAAAGTTACGGCAAAATGGAGACACATACGTTTCGCGGCGTCCTCGCCGCAACGATACTTTTTGTTATTCTAACAGGCGGCTAATCGGCAGCCTGTGAACGACGAATCGCAAATGACATTTTTCCTAGTTCGTCATCAACTTCTACAGGCTGGACCAGATCGAATCCAGCGCATCATCATCCCCGCCTTCCGGGGATTGAGTCGGTGCCGGCGTCGCCATATCCCGAAAGGGATACTGGCTGAACCCGGACGCACCCTGGGTACGGCGCAGCAATTGCACCCGGCGCGGCTCGCCGGCTTCCACCAGCTCCACCTTGACGCCTTCATTGAAGCCCACCGTGGGCAACAACAGGGTAGCGGGCTGCCCCACAGCAGCCAGCTCGGGCAACACCACACCGCGCATGAAATCACTGTCGAGCCCCTGCTTGCGCAGGGCCCGTGCCGCCACCGGACGTCCGCCTGGCGCCAGTAACTCCACACCAAAACGGGCACCATGGTTCGGCAACTGCGTCACCCAGCGCACCACGGCCAGGGACCACTGGCTATTGGGGTGATCGCGCAGGGCCAGCAATTCACCGGTGCGCATCAGGCTTGGCGTATTTCCCTGCCACGACAGGCAATAGCCCCCCGGGCTCGCGTTCACTTTCTGGCAGTGATAACTCACTGGCAGAGTGCCTTCCGAGCGCTGACTGCCCGGCGCACCCATTTCAATGGTCTCGCCGACATAATCCGATTGATAGGCCGTTGCCCAGGGGTCTGCGTTCTGCTGTTTCTGCTTGTTGCTCTTCTGAATGTTCGCCAGGAAAGGGTTGTGCTCTTCTTCGGCACTCAGCACGGAAAGGCTGCCGCGCTCCACCATGGTTTCAAAAGCCACCTTGCCGGACAGGAAGTAGTGCACCCCCACCAGACCAAAGCACAACTCAATTTCGCCGCTTTCCGGCATGCGCTTGAACGCCCGCTCGGTCAGCGCACCCCAGACCTGCTGCAGGTGGGTAAGCAGACCCTCATTGAGACTCTTGGGCACAACCAGTTCGCTGTCACCGGGAGCTCTCAGCCAGGCGGTTATGGCCTCCACCAGACGGGTGGAATCAATGTAACGCCAGCTTTGCGATGCCTGGGAGGCATGGGTACGGTAAATCGGCGGCCGGTCGGCCTGCAGGTCAAAGACAAACAGGTCGTCATCATCACTGGCTGTGCTGATCTCGATCAGCGGCGCCCAGGCAAACGCCGCCTTGTAGATGCCCGCCAGCTCCTGCTGACGCAACTGATTGGGTTTCGCCGTGGCCAGCAACAGGCAACGGGCGTAGGCGGACTGGATACTGCTTTCGACTTCACCATCCACCACCGGAGTCGCGCTGATCCCGTGGAGTTCAGCCAGCAGGAACAGCTGGTGCAGCTCCAGCCACAAATGACGGGGGCTGGGGAAATAGAGTTGATAACAGCGCAGCAGTGTATCGCCCAGGGCCGTCACCGCCCGATGGATAGCGGTAGTCACCGCTCGCCGAACAGCCTTGTCCTTGACCTTGCGAATGCCACGCACCGCCACCAGCTTGTACCCGTTCGCCAGATGCCCCTGCAGGGCCTGGGCGAGACTGGCCACGCGGCGAGCCTTCTCGGGCAGCACCAGGGACTGATTCAGATAGTGTTTTTGCAGCGAATCGCTGACATGAAGAATAGACGGGCGCACGACTTCCAGTAACTGAAAGCGGAGTTTGGAATCAATCTGCAGCCGATTAAGCTCTTGAATAAACTGGTACAGCTGTCGAGCCGTTTCTCCCATATTCATGATCGGAAGAGACTCCACCCACTGCTCCAGCTTCTTCGGCTGATCAGCGCCAAGTGTCAGGTGCGGCAAATCCTGCTCGGGCAGTTTCAATCGCACTGTCTGGGCTGGTTGCTCCATGAAGATAATCCTTATCTTGGCGGCATCCAGGCTACCTAGTTATTTGGTATTAGTTCTTGTTATTTATGCGTCCTGTGTCACACGACTTTACGATACCGCTACAATTCTGTAAACGCTGTGCCACATTCCTCAGAAAGGGCTTGCGGACCGCGCCTCTTAACCGGCCAGCACCGTTTTAGCGGGCTCTCCCGGCTCTTCCCGAGTCAGCCTTGGCACCAGAAAGCCGGGCAGGCGCGCACGCAAGTCCGCATGCAGCTCCCGGGCAATGGCATCGGGCACGGCAAAATGGGCTGCTCCCTGCACTGCATCCAGCTGATGCAGGTAATAAGGCAACACTCCCGCAGTAAAAAGGGCATCGGATAAATCCGCCAGCGTTTCCCCCCTGTCATTCACCCCGGCCAGCAGCACACTCTGGTTCAACAGGGTGATACCCGCACCACGCCAATCGCGGCAACGCGCCGCCAGGGCCGGGCTGATTTCACGCGGGTGGTTGGCATGCAGCACCAGCACGGTTTGCCAGCGGTCATCGGTCAGCAATGCTCTCAAGCCCGCGTCCAGCCGCTCGGGAATCACCACCGGAGTCCGGCTATGGATGCGTAACCGGCGCAGGTGGGGGATGCCTGCCAGGGCTTCCAGCAGTTGCTCAAGGCGCCGATTGTTCAGGGTCAGCGGATCGCCGCCACTGAGAATCACCTCATTAATATCCGGCCGCGCCGCCAGCCATTCCAGTGCCTGCTCCCAGCGCTTGCCGCTTAGATGTGTCTGGTAAGGAAAGTGCCGCCGAAAGCAGTAACGGCAATGCACCGCGCACGCCCCGGTGACTACCAGCAGTGCCCGCCCATGGTACTTATGCAACAGGCCCGGCACCGCCGTGTGCTCGGCTTCCTCCAGCGGGTCAGCACTGTATCCCTGCTGGAGCTGGCGCTCCTCAGGCGCGCTGAGCACTTGCCGCAACAGCGGGTCATTCGGGTTGCCCCGCTCGATCAGGTCCACGTAGCGACGCGGCACCCGCAAGGGAAAATCGCCTGCCGCCGCCAGGCTGGCGGGCAGATCCTGCGGGGCCAGTCCCAGCTGCGCAAACAGCTCCGCCGGGTCGGTAATCAGGTCGGCCTGCTGGCGCTGCCAGTCCGGCAACTCCCAACCGGCCGCTTCCTGCGTTATCATTGCCAGCCTTTCCAATGCCATACATCAACCTTTGGAACATTATTTATGGCCAACTATTCTACCAGTGAATTCAAGTCTGGCTTGAAAGTCATGCTCGATGGCGACCCCTGCTCCATCATCGAAAACGAATTCGTCAAGCCGGGCAAAGGCCAGGCATTCAACCGCGTGAAGCTGCGCAACCTGCGTAACGGCAAGGTCTGGGAGCGCACCTTCAAGTCCGGCGACTCCCTGGAAGGCGCCGACGTGATGGACGTCCCCATGCAGTACATCTTCAACGACGGTGAATTCTGGCACTTCATGGACCAGACTTCCTTCGAGCAGAAGCAAGCCGACGAAGCGGCTGTGGCCGACGCCAAGCAATGGCTCAAGGAAGAAGACATCTGCGAGGTGACCCTCTACAACGGTGAGCCACTGTCCGTGAGCCCGCCCAATTTCGTGGAGCTGGAAATCACCGAAACCGACCCGGGCCTGAAAGGCGACACCGCTGGCACCGGTGGCAAACCCGCCACCCTGAGCACCGGTGCAGTCGTGCGCGTTCCGCTGTTCGTGCAGACCGGTGAAATCGTCAAAGTGGACACCCGGACCGGCGATTACGTGGGTCGGATTAAAAGCTAGACGCCTGACGCCAGATGCCTGACGAGCATACCCCAATGCATGACTGGCAGCCCACCGCCTCTCTGGAGGCCATGAAAGCGCGCGCTGAGCTGCTACGCACAGTGCGCGCCTTTTTTGATGCCCGCAACGTGCTGGAAGTGGACACCCCGCAACTGGCCCGCCACGGCGTCAGCGACCTGCACATCCAGTGCATCCCGGTGGCGGGTTACGGCTACCTGCAGAGCTCCCCCGAATACCACATGAAACGACTGCTGGCCGCCGGCAGCGGGCCGATCTACCAGATCTGCAAGGCGTTCCGGGATGGTGAGGCCGGCGGGCGACACAACCCGGAGTTCACCATGCTGGAATGGTATCGGCCGGGCTTTTCGCTCAAGGATCTGGTGGACGAATGCCTGGCGCTGTTTGCCAAACTCTTTTGCGACACGCCCTCGCAGACTTACTCCTTTCGCGAACTGTTCCTGCAGGTCACCCGGCTTGATCCGCTCACCGCCAGTGACGCGGAACTGGTGGCCTGCGCGCAATACCATGGCGCACCGCCAGGGCTGAGCAAAACCGCCGCCGTGGACTACCTGATGGTCACCAAAGTGGAAGCTGCCCTGCCCGCCGAACAGCTCTCTGTGGTCACTGACTTCCCCGGCTGGGCCGCCGCACTGGCGCAAACCCATAAAGACAAAGACGGCGCCTTGCTCGCCCGCCGATTCGAGATTTATTACCGCAGCCTGGAACTGGCCAACGGCTATCAGGAACTCACCGACCCGGACGAACAACGCCAACGCTTCGAGCAGGACAATATCCTGCGTACCAGGCATGGATTGAACCCCATGGCCGCGGATCCTTTCTTGCTCGACGCCATGGACGCCGGCCTGCCCGCCTGCAGCGGCGTAGCCATGGGCGTAGAGCGGCTACTGATGGCACAGCAAAGCCATGGCCGCATTGACGACGTCCAGACCTTTCCCTGGTCCCGCGCCTGAACCCGCTTTTCGCTTCAATCACCGGGAGAGAATGTTCACGCTCCACACGGCTCACGTTCAGCAGACCCGATTTTCAGCCTTATCCTGGCCCATTGAGCGTCACTCGTAGCGCCCCGCCAGCCTGCTATACTCGCCGCACACCCCGTTCGGTTACCGGATCAACAAGGAACGTCATGAAATACCGCGATCTTCGAGACTTCATCAGCCAGCTGGAACAACTTGGCGAACTCAAGCGCATCACCGTTCCGGTGGACCCGAATCTGGAAATGACCGAAATCTGCGACCGCACCCTGCGCGCCGGCGGGCCCGCCCTGCTGTTTGAAAACCCGGTGGGCTTTGGCACCCCGGTGCTGGGCAACCTGTTCGGCACCGAGCGCCGAGTCGCGCTGGGCATGGGCCGCGACTCAGTGGCGGAGTTGCGTGAGCTGGGCGAACTGCTGGCCTTCCTCAAGGAACCGGAGCCGCCCAAGGGCTTTCGCGATGCCTGGGAAAAACTGCCGGTATTCCGCAAGGTCCTGAGCATGAGCCCCAAGGTGTCCAACTCCGGCCCCTGCCAGGAAAAGGTGCTGGAAGGCGATGAAGTAGACCTGTACAAGCTGCCCATCCAGACCTGCTGGCCCGATGATGCCGGCCCCCTGGTGACCTGGCCGCTGGTGATCACCCGCGGCCCCAACAAGGAACGCCAGAACCTGGGCATCTACCGCCAACAGCTGATTGGCCGCAACAAGCTGATCATGCGCTGGCTTAGCCACCGGGGCGGCGCGCTGGATTTTCAGGAATGGCAGCAACAGCATCCCGGCGAGCCATTCCCGGTGAGCGTGGCGTTGGGCGCCGATCCTGCCACCATTCTCGGCGCGGTGACCCCGGTTCCCGATACCCTCAGCGAATATGCCTTTGCCGGTTTGCTGCGGGGCTCCAAGACCGAGCTGGTAAAATGTATCGGCAATGACCTGCAAGTGCCCGCCAGCGCCGAATTTGTTTTAGAGGGCTACCTCTACCCGGACGACATGGCAGACGAAGGCCCCTTCGGCGACCACACCGGGTATTACAACGAAGTGGAACGTTTCCCGGTGTTCACGGTGGAACGCATCACCCACCGCCGCGACCCGATCTATCACAGCACCTACACCGGCCGGCCACCGGATGAGCCGGCAGTGCTGGGCGTGGCCATGAACGAAATCTTCGTGCCGATCCTGAAAAAACAGTTCCCGGAAATTGTGGATTTCTACCTGCCCCCGGAAGGCTGCTCCTACCGCATGGCGGTGGTGACCATGAAGAAGCAGTACCCGGGCCACGCCAAGCGGGTAATGATGGGGGTGTGGTCCTTCCTGCGCCAGTTCATGTACACCAAGTTCGTGATTGTCTGCGATGACGACGTCAACGCCCGCGACTGGAAAGACGTGATCTGGGCCATGACCACCCGCATGGACCCGGCCCGCGATACCGTGATGATCGAAAACACCCCCATCGACTATCTGGACTTCGCTTCTCCAGTGGCCGGGCTGGGCTCCAAGATGGGCATGGATGCCACCAGCAAGTGGGCCGGTGAAACCACCCGCGAGTGGGGCCGCGCCATCGCCATGGACCCGGCGGTGAAAGCCCGGGTGGACGAGATGTGGTCATCTCTGGGTATCGATACCCCGGAATAACCCCCGGGGTGGGCGCCGCATCACATCACAACAGTGGCGCCCAAACACAAATGTGGTACGATCGTACAAAACAAAGATAACAAGGTCGCCCATGTCCGCTTTTTCGTCACTGAATCGCCGTGCTTTCCTGAAATCCCTGGCCGCCACCGGCGCCCTGGGCTCAATGGGCCCCGGCCAACTGCTCGCCAGCACCGGCAACGCGCCCGCCTGGCAAAACTGGTCCGGTAACCAGAGCGCCAGCCCTCGACAACTGGTGTACGCCACCGATGAAAACGTGGTGCGCAACACCATGCGCAACAGCACCGGCATCCTGCGGGCTTTCGGCGGCAGCCACTCTTTCAGTGGCATCGTGCCCACCGACGACACCCTGATCTCCCTGGAGCCCATGGCCGGACTGCGTGGCACTGACGGCAACGTATTCCGTTACGGTGGCGGCACCCGGCTGGCCATGGCCAGTGCCATGGCCTACGAACAGGGCTACAGTTTTACCAATGAACCGGACATCAACCTGCAATCCCTGGCCGGAGCCATTGCCACCAGCACCCACGGCACCGGGCTGGGCCTGCAAAGCCTGTCCGGGCAAGTGGATTCCTTGCGCCTGATCACCCCCGACGGCGAAGCGCTGGAATTAACCGCCACCGATGGCGACACCTTTCTCGCTGCCTGCTGTAACGTGGGCGCCCTGGGTGTGGTCACCGAAATCGGTTTTCGCCACGAACCGGCCTTCCGGCTGGAAGAACACACCTGGACCTTGCCGCTTCGTGAGGCCATGGATTTTGTGGAGAAGGAAAAAAACAATTTCCGCCACATCGAATTCTTCGCCTTCCCGCTGGGCGATCAGGCCATCGTCAAGACCATGGAGATCACCACGGATCCCCAGGACAGCCTCACCCGTGCCGACGACAACGAGCTGCTGGAAATGGTCTCCAAACTGGCCATGCAGGCCGGCTGGCTCACCCCCACCCTGCAGAAGCTGTCCACCCTGTTTGTGGAAGACAGCCGTTATGTGGGCCCGGCCAACAAAGTCTTTGCCAATCACCGCACCGTGCGTTTCAACGAAATGGAATACACGGTACCGGCGGAACAAGGCATCGCTTGCCTGGAAGAAGTCTGCGCCGCCATTCGCGAGCATGACATCAACGTGTTCTTCCCCATTGAATTCCGTTACGTCGCCGCCGACGACAACCTGCTGTCCATGTTCCATCAGCAGCCCGGCGCCAGCCTGTCGATACACCAATACTTTGAACAGGACTACCAGCCGCTTTTCGACGTGGTAGAACCCATTCTGCGTCGCTACGCCGGTCGCCCTCACTGGGGCAAGATTCATAACCTGGGACGCAAGGAACTGGCCGAACTGTATCCGGCCTTTGACCGTTTCCAGGCCGTGCGCAAAGAACTGGACCCACAGGGGCGGATGTTGAACCCGCATCTGCAGCGCCTGTTTTTATAGGGTAGAAATCGGCCATGTCGCAAAGGCTTAGCTGGCCCTTGCGGCCTACGCACTCTTGATCGGTTATCGCTTATGAAACGACGTCATTTTCTTTTTGGCGCAGTCGCGCTTGCTGCGGGTGGCTGGTGGCTGCGGCCGGACAATCGTGGGGCGGCCCATAATGCCTACTTCCAGTCGCTGAACGATACCCTGAAACAACAGGGCCCCGGCCGCCCGCTGATGCTCATTGACCGTCAGCGGCTGATAGCCAACTGCCAGACACTGGTCGGCCTGCTGCCCAGCCATTGCCAATTGCGCATCGTGGCGAAATCCCTGCCCAGCGTGCCGCTGATTCAGGAAGTCATGACCCACACCGGCAGCCAGCGAGTGATGGTTTTCCATCAACCCTTCATGAATGCCCTGGCCGATGCCGAGCCCGGCGCAGATATGCTGCTGGGCAAACCCATGCCCATCCAGGCCGCCCGTCGTTTCTACACCGAGCTGGGCGAGACCCACCCCTTCGATCCAGACCAGCAATTGCAGTGGTTGATTGATTCTTCAGCCCGCCTTGAGCAGTACCTGGCACTGGCCCGCGAACACGGCAGACGACTCAATATCAATATCGAAATTGACGTGGGCCTGCACCGGGGAGGCCTCAACGACCCGCAACAACTGGACGCCATGATCTCGCTGATCGAGGCCCATCCTGAGCAACTGCGTTTCAGCGGCTTCATGGGCTACGATGCCCACGTGGGGAAATTGCCCGCCTTTATCCAGAGCGCCGAAGAGGGCCACCGGGAAACCGAAGCCCTCTACCAACGCTATATCGACAGGCTGTATCAGCTGAACCCCGCCTACCAGCAACAGACATTGTGCTTTAACGGCGCCGGCAGCCCCACGGTGGCACTCTACGACAACACCACCGTGGTCAACGAACTCAGTGCCGGCTCCTGCCTGGTCAAGGCCAGCGATTTCGACCTGCCACTATTGAAAGACTTCCAGCCCGCCGCCTTTATCGCCGCCCCGGTGATCAAACAACTGGACGGCCTCACCCTGCCTGGGCCACTACCGCTGGGTGAACTCTGGCAAGGCTGGGATGCCAACCGTCGGCGCACCTATTTTATTTACGGCGGCTACTGGAAGGCCGAGCCGGTTTCCCCGCCGGGAATCCAGGCCAACCCGGTGTACGGTGTGAGCACCAACCAGATGATGTACAACGGCAGCCCGGACACCGCCCTGCAGATAGACGACCAACTGTTCTTTCGGCCCACGCAAAGCGAATTCGTGCTGCTGCAGTTTGGTGACCTGGCGGTGTGGGATAATGGTGCCCTTGCCGACTGGTGGCCCCCTCTTCCCCAGGGCAACGGCGCCTGATGACCTGGCCGTTGCTCAGCCGGTTTGCGCACCTCGCCAGCCTTGCCCCCGTTGCCCTGTGCGACCTGCCCACCCCGGTGGAACCGCTGCCAGCACTGGGGTCGCTCTGCTGGGTGAAACGCGATGACATCAGCGCCCACCCGTACGGCGGCAACAAACTGCGTAAACTGGAGTGGGTACTGGGCGAGATTCGCCAACGGCCTATAAAGCGCGTCGTCACCCTGGGAGCCACCGGCACCAACGCCGGGCTGGCCACCGCCTTACTCTGTGAGCAGGAACAACTGGGCTGTGAGATTTTCACCTTCCCGCAGCCGGATGCTCCCGTGGTTCACCAGAACCGCCAGCGCATGCAACAGGCCGGCGCCCAGCTGCACGATCGCAACAGCCTGCTGCGGGCCGCACTGGGCTGGTACCTGCACCCGGGACGACTTCGCCGCGACCACTACTTTCTGTATGCCGGCTGCTCCAACCCGTTGGCCTCCCTTGGCTATGCCAACGCCATGCTGGAACTCGAACAGCAAATCAACGACAGCCTCTGCCCGGCGCCCTCCGACATTGTGGTCGCTGCCGGTTCCGGCGCTACCGTGGCCGGGTTGCTGGTGGGCAACCAGCTCAGCGGATTGAATGCCCGCATCCATGCCGTGCAGGTAGCCCAGGACCACCTCGGCCCGTTCTCGGTATGCAATGCCCGGCTGGTCATTCGCATGGCCCGGCAATGCTGGCAACAGCTGGGGCTGCCCCGGGAACAATTCGATAGCAGTTTTCTGCAATGGCATGACAACTACCTGGGTACGGGTTACGGCCACCCCACCGCCGCCAGCATCCAGGCCGTGAATGCCGCCGCCCACAGTGGCCTCACCCTGGAAAATACCTATACCGGCAAAGCCTTCGCGGCGTTTCTCGCCCTTGCAAACACCGCGGTGCAACCCTGCCTGTTCTGGCACACCTTCAATAGCCACCCCCAGTAGCCCAGGCCACCGATGCCCGTCTCTTCTTCCAAACCTGTGAGCCAGCTCGCAAAACGCAGCGTTATGCAGAGGCTTTAACCGAGCTTTTACAAACATCAGGAACGACCTGCCCCCATCGCCCCACTAATCCCCTGAGACATCAACCAAGGAGGATGACTCATGAAAAAATTGATTCTTGCATCTGTACTGCTGGGCGCCACCGCCACCGTGACCGCCGGCGACACCATCACCACCGACAGCGCCGCCATTAATCAGGGCATCAAGGAAGGCACTGAAGTACGCATGGACGGTGAAGTGGTTCAAGCGCTGGGCGATGAGCGTTATTTGCTTCGTGATCGCAAAGGCCAATTCGAAGTCGAGCTCGATGATGACCTGACCGCTGACCGCCCGCTGAAAGCCGGCACCCAACTTTCCTTTACCGGTGAAGTGGATCACGACGACGGCCGCAGCGTGGTGGATGTGAAGAAGGTGCACTCAGTGAAAGGCACAAGCACCAACAGCCCGAGCGCGACGATCAGCAACTGATACACTGATCCCCTGCTCCGACCTTGTTGACGGCGGCCTTCGGGCCGCCGTTTCTCGCTCCCCCCTTATTCCCCACCGCCCCCTTTCCCTTCCCACCTCATCGTCAGAGACCCTTGGCCGGTGAGACTGACTGCCCGGTATTTGCTGCCACAACGAGCACATTGACCGTTACATTGAGCACTGATACATTCGATTATCTTGACGTTGTCCAGATATCGCGTCGCCATGTTTTCAGGAGCCAACATGACCCCCACCACCGTCAACAGCCAGGGCATTTCACTCCAGGCCTACACCCTCGGCGACCCCAAAAAGACGCCCGTGGTGCTGGTGCACGGCTACCCGGACAACCACAGCGTGTGGCAACCGGTGGCGCAGCAGCTGGCCAAACACTACTTTGTAATCCTCTATGATGTGCGGGGCGCCGGCGCCTCCCAGGCACCCCGAGCGCAAGCGGACTACCGCATGAAGCTGCTGTCCGCCGACCTGCTCGCGGTGGTGGATACCCTGATCCCCGGCCGGGGATTTCATCTGGTGGGCCACGACTGGGGCTCCATTCAAAGCTGGGAATCGGTCACCAGCGAGCCGCTGAAATCGCGCATTCTGTCCTACACCACGATTTCCGGCCCCTGCCTGGACCACATGGGCCACTGGATGCGCGAACGCACCCTGAACCTGTCCGCCTCCGCCAAGGCGAAAGTCTTCAAGCAGGTACTCAGCTCCTGGTATATCGGTTTCTTTCATCTTCCCGTGCTCGCCCCCAGCGCCTGGCAGGGCGGCCTCGACAAACTCTGGCCGCAATATCTGAAGCACCGGGAAAATGTCGCCGAACCCGACGCCAACCCCACCCAGGGCAAAGACGGCAAATTCGGCGTGCAGCTCTACCGGGCCAATTTTCGTAACAAGCTGATCAACCCGGAAAAGCGCTACGCCAATTGCCCGGTCCAATTGATCGTGCCCACCCGCGACAATTATGTGGGCACCCAGCTATTTGAAGACCTGCATCTCTGGGTAGAAGAACTCTACCGCCGCGACATCAACGCCAACCACTGGGTCCCCCTCAGCCACCCGGAACGCATTGCCGACTGGATTCACGAATTCGTCAGCGGCGTAGAGAAAGGCACCATGAGCGGCGCCCTGCAGCATGCCCGCGTACGCCCGGCCCGCAGCGCACTCCCCCTGAATGGAAAAACGGCGGTCGTCACCGGCGCCGGTTCCGGTATCGGCCGCGCCACCGCCCTGCGCTTCGCTGCGCAAGGCGCGGACCTGGTCTGTGTGGACATTGATGAAGACAGCGCCGAAGGCACCGCAGCCAAGGCTCGGGAATTGGGTGCCGTTGCCTGGTCTCGCAAAGTCGACGTGGGCTCGGCCCAGGCCATGCAACGCCTGGCCAACTGGGTCGCCAAGGAACTGGGTGGCGCCGACATTGTGATCAACAACGCCGGCATCGGTATGGCTGGCGGAGTGTTGGATACCAGCGTCAAGGAATGGGATCGCCTGCTGAAAGTGAACCTGTGGGGCGTGATTCACGGCTCGCGTCTGTTCGCCCAGCAGATGATCGACGGCCATCGCCACGGCCACATTATTAACGTGGCCTCCGCCGCCGCCTTTGCCCCCAATCGCAAACTGGCCGCCTACTCCACCAGCAAGGCAGCGGTGCACATGCTGAGCGAGTGCCTGCGTGCTGAATTGGCCGAGCACGATATCGGCGTCACCGCCATCTGCCCTGGCTTTGTTGCCACCGGCATTGCCAACGCCACCGTCTATGCCGGCGCCAGCGAAGAAGAACAAGCCGAGAAACGCGCCAAGGCCGATGCGCTCTACAAACGTCGTAATTTTTCACCGGACGATGTGGCCGACGCCATCCTCAAGGCAGTACTCAACAACCCGGCCCTGTCACTGGTCGGGGCGGAAGCCTGGAGCACACGCTTGCTCAGCCGCTTCGCCCCTTCACTGTCACGCCGCGTTGCACGCATTGACCTGACCCCCTGACGGAGACCGGACACCATGAATGCCACTGTTCGACACCAACTGAAAGCGCGCCGGGTACAGTTCGATTTTGACCAGACACCGTTGCACTGGCTGCGCGATGATCCTTTTGCGACTCACATCATCAACGGTATTCACCTGTTGCTGCCGGAAGGCGAGCTGTGGTTCTGTCGGGTATACAACCAGGCCCTGCCGCTGATCCAGGATGAACAGCTTCTGGCCGACGTGCAGGGCTTCATCCGACAGGAAGCGGTGCACTCTCGCGCCCACAGCAAGGCACAACTGTATCTGGAACGTCACGGCCTCAGCGTAGAGCCGTTCCTGAAACGAGTGGAATGGTTGTTTGGCACCGCGCTGGCCGATGCGCCGTTCGGGCTCACCCTGATGCAGCGCAAACCGTTCAAAAAACACTGGCTGGTGATGCGTGTCGGCATCATCGCCGCCATCGAACATTTCACCGGTGTGTTGGGGCAGTGGGCCATGGACAACGAAAGCTGGGAGCAGAACGGCGACCCCACCATGGTGGATCTGTTCAAATGGCACCTGGCCGAAGAAGTGGAACACCGCACCGTGGCCTACGATCTGTTCGAGCATCTGTGCAAGACCCAGCTTGGGTTTTATGTCAGCCGCCAGGCTCTGATGGCCATTGTTTTCCCGCTGTTCATTTACTTCATTGCCGAAGGCGGGCGCAGCCTGGCCCGGCAGGATTCCGACAAGGCCGCACGTAAGATAGGCCGCAAACTGATTCCGCAGGTGCTGATCCAGCTGCAACAAGTCGGCGAGCAGACCCGGAACGTTCCCACCTTTGGTTTTTTGCTCAAGGCCACGTTGCGTTGGGTCTCCCCACGCTTTCATCCGATCCATGAAGGCGACACCCAGCAAGCCCTGGACTATCTGGCACGATCGCCAGCGGCCCAGGCGGCCATGAACGTCTAAAACCGCCCCTCCAAACGTCGGGCGTCTGGCCTCATGCGTCCGGCGTTTTATCAAACCAGGGCGCCGCGGCTTCCAGCTGCGCGGCCAGCGCCAGCAGCTTGCCTTCATCGCCGTGGCCACCGACAAACTGGGAGCCCAGCGGCAAACCGTTCTGGCACCAGTGCAAGGGCACAGACATGGCCGGCACCCCGGTCACGTTGGCGAACTGGGTAAAGGGCATGTATTTGAAATTCTCCATGGCCATCTGCTCGATCATGCCGGTTTTCATCAACAGTTTTTCCCCGCCCACCTTGAGCAACATCTTCAACGCGGTCTGCTGCCACGGCGGCGTCGCCATGGCACCAATAGCTGCAGGGGGCATGGCCAGGGTGGGGGTGAGCCAGAAATCGTACTGCTCCAGGAAGGCATCCATGGCGATCATGTACTGTTGCCAGCGGGTCTGGCACTTCACGTATTCATGGGCCGGGGTGGCGCGACCAAAAGCCGCAATGGCCAGGGTATCCAACTCGAAGCCTTCATCACCGCAACCGGTAATAGCCTTCACCTCATCCACTTCGGCAGCACACTGACCAAACCAGACCGACAGCCAGTCCATGCACATCTGTTTGGCGTCCATCTGCGGCTCGGCATCAATCACTTCGTGGCCCAGGTCCCGCAACAACGCCACGGTTTTCTCCACCGCCCGGATCGCTTCCGGATCCACATCGGTACCCAGCGGCGAGCGGGTGGAAAAGCCGATGCGTAATTTGCCTGGGCGGCTGGCCGCAGACAGGGCGTAAGCCTGCTTTGGCGGGGCAATCTGAAACAGGCTGCCGCGCTCGTCGCCCTGGGCAATATCCAGCAGCAGCGCGCTGTCGCGGACGCTACGGGTGAGTACGTGGTTAACGGCGATCCCGTGCATGGCCTCCGTGAATTCCGGCCCCCAGGGGGTGCGCCCACGGCCCGGCTTGAGACCGAACAGGCCACAGCAGGCAGCCGGAATCCGAATGCTGCCGCCGCCATCGTTGGCGCCGGCCACCGGGACCACGCCCGCAGCGACCATGGCTGCCGAGCCACCGGAAGAGCCACCGGGAGTATGGTCCGGGTTCCAGGGGTTGCGTGCCGGCCCGAACGAATCCGGCTCGGTAATGCCCTTGGCGCCAAACTCCGGGGTATTGGTACGACCAAACGGGACCAGCCCGCCCTGCTTCCAGCGCGCCACCAGAGTGGAATCTCGTTGTGCATGGACATCGCTGGCCTTGCGCGCCTTATTACCCTGATAGCTGGGCGCACCGCCGATTTCCTGGAACAGATCCTTTACCAGCATGGGCACACCCGCCAGCGGTCCGCTCAAGGGCCCCGTGGCCTGTTTTCGGGCCATGTCGTACAACGGGATGATCAAACCATTCAATTGCGGATTCACCGCCTCGGCACGGGCAATCGCCAGCTCCAGTAATTCCGCCGCCGTGACCTCCCCCCGTGTCACCAAATCGGCAAGCCCAATGGCATCAAACCGGCGGTATTCTTCAAACTTCATTGTGCTCTCCCTTTTGCTGTCCCGAAGCGCTGGCGATGATCTGCCGCCAGACGATAAAGCCATACTGTGGCATAGTCTGCCCAGCCAAGTGTGCCAAATCGTGGCAACCAGCACTTGTGGGAATACGTTGTCGAACTGTGAGGGAGCCTGCATGAAAGCCATTGGATTCAACCAGCCCAGAGCCATCGAGGATGTTCACGCCCTGGAGGACATCCAGCTGGACCTGCCCGCACCCGGCCCGCGGGATCTGCTGGTGGCCGTGCAGGCCGTCTCCGTCAATCCGATTGACACCAAACTGCGCCAGCGCCCCCTGGAACAACCCGGTTACCGGGTGCTGGGGTTTGATGCCGCCGGTGTGGTGGAAGCGGTGGGCGCGGAAGTGGAAAACTTCCAGGCTGGCGATCGGGTCTGGTACGCCGGCGCCGTGCAACGCCAGGGCAGCAACGCTCAGCATCAATGCGTTGACGAACGCCTGGTGGCAAAAAAACCGGACAGTCTGGGCATGCAGGAGGCCGCCGCATTACCACTCACAGCGCTCACTGCATGGGAGGCTCTGGAAGATCAACTCGGCTTTCAGCCCGGTGAATGTGAAGGGAAAAATTTGCTGGTGATCGGTGGTGCCGGCGGCGTGGGCTCCATCGCCATTCAGCTGGCCGCCCACCACTTTGGCCTCAAGGTCATTGCCACCGCAGGCCGGGAAACCTCTGCCAACTGGTGCCAAAGCCTCGGCGCCCATCACATGGTGGACTACCGCAAGCCATTGCTACCACAGCTGGAAGCCATTGGTTGCCCGCAGATTGATGGCATCTTCATCACCCAGAATCTGGACGACTATTGGGCCACGGCCTGCCAGGCCGTGGCCCCGTTCGGCGGCATCTGCGCCATTGTCGATGCCCGCGCGCCCCTGGACCTGAATCCCCTGAAAGCCAAAAGCGCCCGTTTCAGCTGGGAATTCATGTTCACCCGCGCCATGTTCGCCACGGACATGCAACGCCAGGGCAACATCCTCACCCAACTCAGCGCACTGGTGGATCAAGGCAAAATCCAGAGCACCGTCAGTGAGGGGCTCGGCACCATCAATGCCGCCAACCTGAAAGAAGCCCACCGGCGGCTGGAGAGCGGGCAAACGATTGGCAAGTTGGTGTTGGCGGGGTGGGGGTGAAAGGCAATTGATAGTTAATAATGAATAACTACGCGATTATGCGTCACGCGATGTCGTTACACGCAAGAGGCCGCGCCCGGAGGATGGGCGCGGCCTCTTGCGTTTGAAATACCCAAAACCGATCTCGCGAACTATTAATTATTCATGATTCATTATTAATTCATGTCCCCACCACTCCCCCATCACCCTTGCTAATCACCACCGTGGTGGAGCGCGGGCGAGTAGTGCCGTCGCTGGCCGGGTAGCTGATTTTTGGGTGCTGGATGTTGACCCACAGGGTGCGCTGGTCCGGAGTGAAGGTGATGCCGGTGATTTCGCAACCACGGGGCCCTACCAGAAAACGGCGTACTTGCCGGCTTTGCGGGTCGGCACAGAGTAGCTGGTTGCAGCCCATGTTTTTCATCAACGGATCCCGGTCGTCGTAGTCGGTTTCGATCCACAGCCGCCCGCTTGCGTCAAAGGCCAGCCCGTCCGGCGAGGAAAAGAGATCGCCATTGATAGTGCCGGTCAGATGATCGGGAAATAGCTTACCGTTTTCATCCCTGCTGTCCTGCGCTTCGCCGGCGAGCAGAAACAGATCCCAGGTGAACCGGGTGGCGGTGGGGTCCGCGTTTTGTTCGCGCCAGCGAATGATCTGGCCATGATGATTGTCGTGGCGAGGATTGGCGGCATTAATGGGATGGGCGTGGCCACGCTTGTAGTTATTGGTAAGAGTGGCATAGACCTCACGACTGTTCGGGTCCACGGCCACCCACTCCGGGCGGTCCATAGTCGTCGCTCCCAGCCGGTCGGCGGCGGCACGGGCATTGACCAGTACCTCACCCTGATCGGCAAAGCCGTTAGCGTCTGTCAGCCCGTTTTCACCGTGCACCAGTGGCAGCCAAACACCGCTGCCATCGCCATCGAAACGCGCCACATAGAGGGTGCCACTGTCGAGCAGGTGACGGTTGTGCTCCCGGTCGCCCTCGATATAGCGACCTTCCGGCACAAACTTGTACAGGTATTCGCCACGGGAATCATCGCCGGAGTAAAACGCCAGGCGGCCATCCTCACCCAGTGAGGCGGTGCAGCATTCGCGGCAGAAACGGCCAAAGGCGGTGCGCTTGATCGGGTTGGATTCCGGGTCGAAAGGGTCGATTTCCACCACCCAGCCATAGCGATGGGGCTCTTGCAGATAACCGCCGAACGCTTGCGTTTCATCAAAGGTGGCATCGAAGCGCGGCTCCGCCGTATTCCAGGCATATTTATCCGCCCGTTCGCCCTCGCCAATACCGTAACGGCGGTGGGACACCCGTTGATCCTCGCTATCCCGGTTGACGAAATAGTCATGCCAGTTTTCTTCGCAGGCCAGATAGGTGCCCCAGGGTGTAACGCCCATGGAACAGTTGTTGAGGGTGCCGATCACGGTCTTGCCATCCGGGTCGGCCACGGTTTTCATCAGCCCATGACCGGCCAGCGGGCCGCGGATTTCCATCTCGGTGAGGCCGGAAATGCGTCGATTCCAGCGCGACGGCATCACCCGCTGCCACTGTCCGGCCTCATCCTTCTGGATCTCGATCACACTGACGCCATGGGCGGCCTGTTCCTTGCGCACCTGGGCCAGGGGCCGTTTACCATCGACGTCCTCGAAGCCGTCCCGGTGCAGGGTGGGGTTCACATACTCGTGGTTGACCACCAGCAGGCCGTGACGGTTAGGGTTGCCCGGGAACGGAAAGAAATGCATGCCATCGTTGTTCTGGCCAGCCTGCATAAGCTGCTCGCGCCAGTCATTCCCGGCATCCGCCCGCCAGGCCGGTGCCTGCGCCAGCACCGCATCCCCCCAGGAGAAAAACGGCCTGGCGGTATAGCCCGGCGGCACCCGCACGGTGTCGAAATCCGTGGCCGTCTGGATGGGGATCCCCTTGAAGCCCGGTGCGGTCTTGCCGGTGTCGGACGAACAGGCTGTCAGAGCCCCACCCAGGAAGCCGGTGGCGGCCAACCCCAGCGTGCCTTTCAGAAAGCCTCGCCGGCGCAGACGAATCACGTCATTCAGCGACGGATTGGCGGACGGGTTCACCGACATATCACCCTGGGCTTCCAGTGCTTCGTGAAAATCATCGTGTTGTTGACGCAGTGTTTTCATGGTTATTCCTGATGTAAATACCGCACGCTTTTCGGCTGCTCATCGTTTGCCCTGTTGCGTGAAGCCTGCTGCGTGGCAGGGTGCGCGATCAGCGCAGCTTGTAGTGAAAGGTGTTACGCACGCCGGTTACTGCCACCGCCTTGCCATCAATCTTGTGCGGGCTGTAACGAAACTGCCGTGCCGCCGCAAGAGAGGATCTCTCGAACAAGGGGTGGCAGTCCCCTTTCACCACCGCCAGCTCTTCCACCTTGCCCGCCTTGTTGACTGTGTAAGTCACGGTGCAATCGCCTTCTACATCGCGCATCAGGGCCCGGCGTGGATAATCCGGTGGCGCCTTGCTTAATGGCCGGTAGCTGCTCTGCAGATCACTGGCCGCCACCTGCTCCGGCACAAAGGCCGGGGGCGCGGGTTCCGCCGCCGCTGTCTCCGCCACTTCTTGTTGTGGCCGTGCCGGTGTTTCCAGCTCCGACACCGGTTCCGGTTCGGGCTCAGGGTCCGGTTCAGGCTTTGGTTCCGGCTCAGGCCGCTCCCAGGCCACATCCGCCTTTTTCGGTTTCGGCTCGGGTTTTGGTTCGGGCTTCGGTTTCGGTTTTTCCACCACCGGTTCCGGTGCAGGCGCCGGCGGCACCTTCTCGGGCGGCGGCGGCAGGGTGATCAGCCGGGTTTCCAGGGTCTGGATCTGCGGGGGTGGCGGCGGTGTCGACATCCGGTTGCCCAGCAGAAACAGCGCCAGCAAACCGTGCAGCAGGACACTGAGGCCCACCGCCAGCCAGCGCTGACGGCGCTGCACCGACACATCATCCGGCAAATGATAAACAGCAGCGGTCATTGTGGCGCCTCGGTAATCAGCCCGAGCTGGGTCACCCCCGCCTTTTGCAGGGCCGCCATTCCCGCCACCACCATGCTGTACATCGCATCTTCATCGGCACGGATATACACCTGCACGCGCTCTTCGCCTGCCACGATGGCACCGACCTGGTCGACCATGGCATCCACGTCAGCGGCGTTGCCGGTCTCGCCACGGATATCCAGGTCGTCGCCCAGATTCCAGTAAAAGCTGCCATCGTTCTTGACCGACAGGGTTAGAATTTTCTGCTCGTTGTCCTGGGGCAGCGCCTCGGCTTCCACCTTGGGCAGTTCGATCGTCACGCCCTGGGTGAGCATGGGCGCGGTGACCATGAAGATCACCAGCAACACCAGCATCACGTCGATGTAGGGCACCACATTCATTTCGGCCTTTTGCGGGTGCTTGTGAGCTGGGGGCTTCATGACGCTTTCCTCTGCCCCGCTCCCTCTTCCTGTGGCCTGCCGTTACGCTTGCCGTACAGAAGCCGGTGCAGGCGTTGCTGCAGTTCCGTACCGAAAGCGTAGCTGCCAGCGATCAACCGCTGGCCGCGAGCGGACAGGCGGTTGTAGGCAATTACCGCAGGAATGGCCGCGAACAGGCCGATGGCGGTGGCGATCAGGGCCTCAGCGATGCCCGGGGCCACCGTGGACAGGGTGGCCTGCTGCACCTGGGACAAACCGATAAAGGAATTCATGATCCCCCAGACGGTGCCGAACAAACCGATATAGGGGCTCACCGACCCCACCGTGGCGAGGAAGGAAAGCCCCGCTTCCAGATCTGCTTCCTGTTCCGAGATCACCCCCTGCATGACCCGCTCCACCCCTTCCTGCACCGAGGCCGGGCTGGCGTCCCAGTCGCCGTACAACAACTGGTATTCGGCATAACCGGCATTGAACAGGGTTTGCAGGGCGGCCTGGCGATGGCCGGGCACGGGCAGTTGCGCCAGGGAGTCCAGATTGTCTTCACCACGGAACGTGGCCAGGAACTGTTTCTGGTGCTTTTCCCCGCGGCGCATGGCCAGATGGCGCAGCACAATCACACACCAGCTGCCCACCGACGCCAGCACCAGCACCAGCATGACCGCCTGGACCACCAGACTGGCGTCGCTGACCAGCCCCCAGATCGTCATGTCGTTCATCGTTGAATGCATATCGAATACCTGTATCAAACTGCCATGTCAGAAAAATGTCATGCTTGAGCGATCGGACCTCTGACGTCGGAGGTCCGACGCCTAGAGACCCAACGCCTCTTGCACCGCGCCCCACGGCACGTATTTGTAGTTCTGGTTGCCTTCGGGCATGCGCTTGCGACCGTCCTGCACCACCAGCAACCCCTCGGCATAGGCACCACCGAAATTGGCGGCACTCACTTCCAGGCCATCGGTTTCCGAGGCGCCATCAATGCCGCGCTGCGCATTGAGGCCGATGCGGAAAGCGCCCTGCACCGTGTAGGGCGGCGTGGCGTCGGTGACCACATAGGAGTTGTTGCCCTGGCTGGAAATCACCAGATAGCTCCGCTCACCGCGACGCCAGATCGCAATACCTTCGATATCCGCTTCGATCAACGGCGCTTCTACCGAGATGACTTCCGTCAGCGTGGCATCCTCGGCAGGGTTCAGGGGCAGGGCCCACACCGCCGCATTTTCCTCGCCCACGAACAGGCGCCCGGCGGCATCGTCAGCCACACAACCTTCCGGCTGGCTGTCCACCTTGAAGCGGCGTACCTCTTCGGCCTGCATGTCGCCCTGCGGGGCGCTCAGGCGGTACTGAATGAAGGTGCCGTCCTTGTCGTTGGCAATGGCATAAATTTCCTCTCCCTGCTTCGCCATGCAGAAACCGTAGATTTCCGTCATCGGCGTGGCGCTATCGCCCAGGTCGGTAAGCTCGCCGCTGTCACGATCAATGGCGAAATACTGGATGCTATTGCGATCCCGATTCGTGGCCGCTGCCAGATCCACGGTGCGCTCGCCCAGGGCAAAACCGCTGCGTACATCCACATTGTTCATGCGGCCCACTGGCAGGTATTGCACCTGTTTGCCGGCCAGGTCATAGCTGCCCAGACCGCCCTGCTTGTCGGTGCCCAGTACCCGGCTCTTGCCGGGATCTTGCGGGTGAACCCAGATGGCCGGGTCATCGGCGGCATCGCCCAGGCTGGGCACCGGATCGGTTTGGACCGCGGCCGACAACTGCGGCAACACGGCGGGGGCATCCAGGCTGTCCGGCTGCCAGTCCAGCGTGCCCCGGGACAAACCGGCATCGTCACGGATCAACAATTCCAGCGTGTCACCCTGGCGACGCACATCCAGCCGCTCCGGTTCGTCCAGCGCCCCCAGAGACAGCGGTGACTGCGCCTGCCAGCCCGACTCGCGGTACAAATAGCGATGCAGACGCGCGGCTTTGGGATCCAGCGCCAGCACAGCGCTGCCCGGCAACAACGCCATGGCGGCGGCTGCGCCCTCAATGTCCCCGAAGGGCGCCTTGATACTGACCGGTTCGCGGCTGAGGTCCGCTTCCGGGTGCGCCGGGTAGACCCACAGCCCGACGTTTTCCTCGTTTACATAGAGACGCTCAACGCCATCATCCACCTGACAATATTCACTTTGCGGCGGCAGGCTCAGGTTGCGAACCTTGCTGGGTGTCTTGAGAATCCGGCCGTTTTCAGCCACCAGCCATTGCTCCCCCAGGCCTTCCTCGCCCACCACGAACAGGAAGTCGTTGTTCCCGGCATCGCGGTGCAGACAAAGTCCATCCATCTTGAAATCAGGCTGCGGCAGGTGGCGCTTTTCCCAGTTGAGGTTGTCGCCGTTCAGGCGAGCCAGCAGGGCCTGTTGGCGATTTTCATCCACCAGCGCCACCAGCAGCCCCTGCTCATCACTGCGATGATCCACCGCACCGAACCCGCCGGGCAGGTGCGCCAGCGTCTTGCCGTTATCGTCCAGCAGGAACAGCCCGTTCATTTCATCGCTAACCAGCATTTCGGCGGTGGGCAGGAACGACAGGGATGGCAACCACTGGGCCGCCTCCGCGGTGATGTTTTCCTCCAGCGCCATGGGTTCGATCAGCACATCGCTTTGCGCGTGGTTTTTCTTCTGGGCGGATTCTTCCGCCTTATCGCCGCAGCCCGACAAGGGCAACACGGCCAGCATCAACAAGGCGGCACAGCAAACATGCGGCTTGAGCATCGACATAGAAAACTCTCTCAAAACAAGGTTTAAAAAACGCCCCTTCCCGCCCTTCTCGTGTGCGGGAAGAGGTGCCTGAAAAAATCGCTATCCGATCAGAGTCCGGTCCAGGTCAGACCCAGCTTGAAGGTCGGGCCATACTCTTCGTATTGGGCGTTGAACCGCTCTTTACCGATGTAGGCGTAGTAGACCTCGTCGGTGAGGTTGAGGGCGTCGACGTTTACTTGCAGCTGGTCGGTCATGTAGTACCTGGCGCTGAAGTCCAGATACAGGGAGTCATCGGCGTAGCGATCTTTCAGCGGCTCATCCAGCGAGCTGATCTCTTCCAGGTAACCGGATTTGTAGTTCCCTGCCAGGCGCAGGCTGACACGCTCGTTCTCCCAGCCGACAGTCAGATTAGCCACCGTTTCGGAGTGCAATGGCAGCTCGATGTCGCGGCTCAGGTAGTTGCCACCGTCATAGCCGTCGACCTTGGCTTCGGAGTCACTCAGGGTCAGGTTGGCGCCGGTGAGGAAGTGACCAAACTTGCGGGAGAAGGCCAGTTCCAGACCATAGATACTGGCCTCGTCGCCATTGGCAAAGGTGACGGCTTCGTCATAGGCGGCCCAGTCTCCGGTACCGGACAGGTCGGTGGCATAGGTGTAGTTCTTGATGTCCTTGTAGAACACATAGGCGGACATCAGGCCGACACGGCCCACATAGCGCTCGATGCCCAGATCCAGGTTGCTGGATTTCAACGGGTCCAGTTCCGGGTTGCCAAACTCCGCCTTCAGGTCGCCGTCATCGTCTTCAAGATAGACATAGGGCGCCAGTTGTTCGAAGGAAGGCCGCACCACACTCTGGGTGAACGCCGCCCGCACCAGGGTGTCGCTGTCCAGCCGGTAGTTGGCATGCAGCCCAGGCAGCACATGGTCGTCCTGCTTGTCGCTGCGGTTGGGGCTCCACTCGCCGCTGGCATCGTCGTAGCGCACCCCGTCGGCCTCGAAGGACGTGCCTTCGTAACGCAAGCCGGCCAACAGGTGCCAGTCGCCGATATCGATACTGTTCATCACGTAAAGCGCATTCACGTCCTCGCGCATTTCAAAATCTTCCAGGCGGGAATCGACCTCGTTGCGTTCGCCGTTGAGGCCTGCCAAGGCTCCCCGGATGGCACTGTTGCTGGCGCCGGGACCGAACGGCGCCAAGCCGTAATCCACTTCGGTCTGGTAATCTTCCAGGCTGGTGCTGGCCAGATCCCCGGTATCAAACTCCACCACCTCCACATCATTGTCTTTCTCGCGGCGGCTCAGCTTGGTACCGAACTTGAGTTGTGACGGATGACCGGACAGAACGTAGTCACGTGCGAAGTCGAGCTTGAGATTGACCTCGGTATCCGTAGTCAGTTGATCTTCGCGCTTCAACTCGTCCATTTCGTAGGAGCTGGCATCGTAGTACGCCGCCTCCATGGCCGGGATCGGCTTGCGGGTGTCGTGGAAGGCGCCATTGAAAGGGCCACCGACGAACAGGGCTTCCACCTCGTTGGGCGTATCCTGAAAGGCATGGCTGTAGCCGATCTGGCCGTTGAGGGTCCAGGTCTCCAGCAGTTTTTCGCCACCCAGTACCACGGAGTGAATTTCCTGGGTTTCGGTGCGGTTCTTGAATTCCAGTTCCGCCTCGCCCGTGCCGTCTTCGCCCACACCGACAACCGGGTCGAAGGCGACCAGGGAATTGTTGCCGTTTTCCGTGTCTTCAAAGCTGGAATAAAGCGTCCGCAGATAGAAGGAGGTCATGTCATCCGGCTTGAAGTCGAAGTTCAGGCCCAGCGCCTGACGCTTGCGGTTCAGCTCCGCCTTGCGCATCAGCACTTCTTCCAGAGTGCCGGCGCGGATGTCGTCCCAGCCGCCATCGGTTTCCACATTGTCGGAACCGAAATCCCGGTCTTCCCAGCTGGCCGCCAGCGCCACGCCAAAGTTGTCAGTGCCGTCACCCAGGCTGAATTTTCGTGACAGGGCGCCGGACAGTTTCGGGCTGATCTCTCCGGTGTTGTCGTCATGGCTGCCACTGGCGGAGAAAGTATTGAACGGGCCGTCATGATCGAACGCGGACAGGCTGCGCACTTCGATGGTGCCGCCCAGGGAATTGGCATCCATGTCCGGGGTCAGCGTCTTCACCACCGACATGGACTGGATCAGTTCGGACGGCAGCACATCCATGGCCACGGCGCGGGTGTCTCCTTCCGGAGACGGCAGCAGGGAGCCGTTGATGGACACCGCGTTCAGACCGGCGCCCAGGCCACGCACGGTGACATAACGCCCTTCCCCCTGATCGCGCTCGACGGTCACCCCCGGCATACGCTGCAGTGCCTCAGCGGCGTTGGCATCCGGCAACTGGGCCACGCCATCGGCGGAGACCACATCGGAAATACTGTCGGAACGGCGCTTTTCCTTCAGTGACTTGTCGAGACTGGCGGCCTGGCCAATCACGGTAACGTGTTCGGTGCTGCCCTGTACGGTCTGCGCTTCTTCTGCCTGAACGGAACCGCACAGCAGGCCGATGGCCAACGCCAGCGTGCGATATCGGAAAGTGGGTGTAGCCACGGAGATTCCCCCTGTAACGGTGATGTCGTGTGCCGGGCACCGTAGGCGGGAAATATGTCAGTTCGGTGACGCGTCACCGTTGCAGCCATTTCAAATCAATAACTTACGGACATCCCGAGTCACGAGTGATCCTATCGCACCCCACCCCGAATCCATGGAAACCTGCAAAACCCTGACCCGCTGGCCGCCGCGTTTTTTCAACGCCGGAAATGCCATACCCGTGAGCTGATTTGACCCCCCTCAAGGGTAAAAGCCACTGAGCCATGATCATTGCCATCGCGTGGTGGTTCTTGCCGGGAAGATGCTCACAGCAGGCTCGCCCCCTCGCCTGGAGCAGCTGTCATCACCCTGACATGACAACCAGATATACCCTGCGCAAACAATGGAGGTTATTCGTGGGAAACATGACAGCACTGCACCGTTGGTCCATCGCAGCCATCGTGGCGATCGGCCTGTGCATACTGATACTGAACCTGGCGGTCGGCGCGCTAAAACCGGCGGCGGACATTGCCTGGCTGGATATTGCCGGAGAAGGCGGGGCGGCCCTGCTGTCGCTGATGTGGACCGTCTTTATCTTCAACAGCCGCCCCGCCGGCTGGGTCACCCGGCTGCTCAGTGGTGGGCTGGCGTTTATCTTTTTCTCCTACTGGCAGGACGTGCTGGACGAGTTCATTCAGCTGCCCGCCCATGTGCACTGGGACCACTGGGTGGAATCCGGCTCCATGCCGCTGGGCATGATCCTGCTGACACTGGGCATCTATCACTGGCACCGGGAACAGCAGGCCATCAACCGGCAGCTGCTCAAGCGCGAACGGATTTTCCGTGAACACCGCAGTTTCGATGCACTGACCCCGCTCAGCGATGCCCGTTACCTGCGCGAGCAACTGGCGCTGGAGCTGCAGCATACGCAACAGCCGGTTTCGCTGATCATGATTGACCTGCACTGCTTCGATCACAGCCGCCGCCTGCTTGGCAGCGCCGACGGCGACCGGCTGTTGCGTGAACTGAGCGAGTTGCTGGTCCTGAACCTGCGCCAGAAGGATCTGCTGTGTCGCTATGCTGGCGACCGTTTTGCCGTCGTCCTGCCCGCCACCGAACGCCTGATTGCCGAGAACCTGGGCCGGGAACTGAAACAGGCTGCCGACCACTTTGCCTTCAAGACACGACGCGGCGAAACCCACAGGGTAACGGTGCACACCGGCCTGGCCGTCTCCCATCATGACAGCGCGGACAGCCTGATCGAGCGCGCCAATCGTTGCCTGCTGCAATCCCGCTCGGGTCAGCCCCAGGTCGCCTGATGAACGGCTATCTGGCAGATCAGGCCTTCATCCCCGCGCATCATCAGCCGGCGGTATTGATTGACCTGATCCACGATCAAGGCATCGACCTGAACCGGCTGTTGCGACACACCGGCCTGTTCCAGGAACAAATTCTCAGCGGCGAAGCCAGGCTCAGTCCGCACGGCTGGCTGCAACTAATCCACAATGCCCGGCGACTGTTGCCTGACCCGGAGCTGAGCTTCCGTTATGGCCAGCGCCTGTTTCCCGGGCACTACGGCGCCATCAGTGCCCTGCTGGGCAATGCCGGTAACCTGCACGATGCTCTGCAGGTATTTACCGGTTTCAGCAAACTGGTGTTTCCCCTGCTGGGCGCTCGCCTGACGGTCACCGACCGGCACCTGTGCCTGCACTGGCTGGACAGTTGCGGCAACGGCAGCGAGCATCGTTTTGTGGTGGAGGCCGCCATGGCCGGGCTGGCGTCAGTAACGCGCTGGCTCAGCGGTGAGCGGCTGCCCTGGGCCTTCCAGTTCCGCCATGCCCGGCCATCTTATCCGGAGCAATACCAGGTGCACCTGGGCGACACCCTCTATTTTGATGGCCAGCTGGATGCCATGATCCTGCCGCGCCACTACCTGGAAAGCCCCTGGCCCGGCGCGTCGACCATTGCCTGGCGGGCAGCGAAACAACAGTGTCAGCCGCAGCTGGACCCGCTGGCCGGCGGCGACAGTTTCCGGTTGTATCTTTATCGCCAGCTGCTGCAGAACGTGGCCAGCCCGCCTTCCTTGCAGCAGCTGGCCAACCCGCTGCAGTGCAGCCCGGCCACCCTCAAGCGGCGTTTGCGCGACCAGGGCTGCCATTACCAGCAACTGCTCGATCAGGCGCGCCTGCATCAGGCCATTCACTGGTTACAGTTTCATGGCTACAGCACTGAACAGGTGGCGAGGCAGCTGAACTTCACCGACAGCACCAACTTCCGCCGCTCTTTCAAGCGTTGGTCTGGGCTGACTCCGGCGGCCTGCCAGCGGGCGCTGGCCGCCACCATGGGTAGCCTGTACCCGGCCTGAATCAGCCCCGACTTGAAAGGCGGGCGCGGACCTTTGACGATAGGAATCGTTGTGCGGTCATCGACTTTTCATGACCGGGGACCATGCTATAACTCCCAA
Organism: Alcanivorax sp.; assembly: GCF_002733835.1. GTDB lineage: Bacteria > Pseudomonadota > Gammaproteobacteria > Pseudomonadales > Alcanivoracaceae > Alcanivorax. The sequence continues at coordinate 24,095 of NZ_NVWY01000009.1, read as the reverse complement.
GGGCAGCCATGCAGTCGCCTGCATAGACCGGCAAACTGGCAAGGAGGCACCCGATGGCAAGCGTGCAACGTCCGCAGTCAATTCACCAATCAGCGGCCCCCCATGTGTACCGTGGCCTGACCGGCCGGCCGGCCGGGTCCGGGATGTGCTGGAAGCCGCCGATGTGCGTATCAACGGTTCCCGCCCCTGGGACATGCAGATCCACCACCCCCGCACCCTGACCCGTATCGCCCTGCAACGCTCCCTGGGTCTGGGCGAGTCCTACATGGATGCTTGGTGGGATTGCGAAGCGCTGGATGAATTCTTCCATCGCCTGCTGACCCATGGCGCCAACAGGGTCAGCCATTCGCCGCTGCAGAGCGGTCTGCAATGGCTGGGGCACTGGTTGTTCAACCGGCAAAGCCTGCATCGCTCCACCCGGGTAGCCCGCCAGCATTACGACCTGGGTAACGACCTGTTCGAGGCCATGCTCGACCCCACCATGAGTTACAGCTGCGGTTACTGGCGCGACGCCGAGACCCTGGCACAGGCCCAGGAAGCCAAGCTGGAGCTGATCTGCCGCAAGCTCAATCTGAAACCGGGCATGACCCTGCTGGATATCGGTTGCGGCTGGGGCGGCCTGCTGGAGTATGCCTGCCGGCACTACAGGATCTCCGGCGGCGGTGTGACCCTGTCCCGGGAGCAGGCCAGTCTGGCCCGGGAACGCTGCGCGTCTCTACCCGTCGACATCCGCCTGGAGGATTACCGTAAGCTGCAAGGTCGTTTTGACCGGGTGGTATCCGTGGGCATGTTCGAGCATGTGGGGCGCCGCAATTACGCCACCTTCATGGAAACCTGCGCCCACCTGCTGCATCGCCGGGGGTTGATGCTGCTGCATACCATCGGTACTAATACCAGCACCAGCCGCCACGATCCCTGGATCGACAAATACATCTTCCCCAATGGTGAACTGCCATCCTGCGCACAGATTGCCCGTAACGCGGAGGACTGGTTTGTCTGTGAGGATCTGCATAATTTCGGCCCGGACTATGCCCGCACCCTGCGCGCCTGGGATCGCCATTTCGTCGCACACTGGTCGCAGCTATCCGATCGTTACGACCAACGCTTCCAGCGCATGTGGCGCTATTATCTCAATGCCTGCGCCGGCGCCTTTCAGGCCCGGGACATTCAGCTTTGGCAATGGGTATTCAGCCATGCCGGCGGGCGCGAGGAGGTCTATACCGGCGTCCGCTAGTGGGCTGCTTGTGAAACTCGGTAACAAAGGAGCACAGCGAAAGCGTTCAGATCTAGGCGGAAAAGAGCAGGAATAGTGGGCTTATTTCAAACTTTTCCAACGCAGAGCTGGGCGCTTTGGCGACGCGAACTGTTACCTGATTTTGCAAGCAGCCCACTAGGGCATCACCGATGGACAGGGGCTACCCGCCGGCAAGGCTTCCAGGGTGGTCAGGCAGAGAATCGGTTGGCGGGCCAGGGTCCGGTCCAGCAGCGCCGGCCAGGCCTGCGGGTTGGCCATGGGCCGCGGCAGCTTGTGGCTGGGCAATGCCTTCCAGACACCGTCTTCCTGTTCCGCCAGCACAAACTGGAAGGGATGCAGCCCCGGCACCCCCAAGCGAATATCCGTGGCCAGTAACTGGTCAGGCCCGGCGTCCACATCCATAAACCCCCGGGTGAACCAGGCCAACTTGCGGCCCGCCGGCACCTGCATGGCCTCGGCATAGTCCTGCGGCGAACGGGGGAAGGTTTCCACTGTCAGCGCATCGCCGTTATCCAGCACACCGGTGACAATCTCCAGTCTCTGCTGTTCCCCCAGCACCGTCACCCGCCACAGCAGGGTGGAAAACGGCATGGGCTGCACCAGACGTGGCGCCTCACTCAAGCCCCGTTGCGCCAGCGTTGGCATCACCCGCTGTGTCATCCACTGCTGGGCCACCAGGCTCCAGCATAGATACAGGGAGGACAGCGTCAGCCCGGTGGCCAGTGCCGCCATTGCCGGCGGTCGTGCCAGAGCCACTATCACGGCAACCAACATGGGCAGGGTATAAAGCGGATCAATGATAAAGACACTGCTGATGGCCACCGGGTCACCCAGTGGCCAGAACAACTGGGTGCCATAAGTGGTAAACGCATCCAGCAGCGGGTGCGTGATCAAACACAGCCCGGTGAACAACCACCAGCGTCGCAACGGAATCTGTGTCTGCCAGCGGGACAGGCACAGGGCCAGCACCAGCGACACCGGCAACAACACCAGCAGGGAATGGCTGAAACCGCGATGCTCGGTGAAATTGGCCACCGCATCGCCGTAATCAATCAGTACATCCAGATCGGGCAAGGTGCCCAGCAAGGCGCCACCGAGCAGAGCCCGGCGACCCAGGGGGCGGGAGAGAACAGCGCCCCCGACGGAGGCACCCAATACGGCCTGTGACAATGAATCCATGAATTACTCTAGGGCAGGCGGAGCGACAGTATCGCATCCCGCCTGCCAACAGGCCGTCAATACGGCATTAACCGGCCACCCCCCACAGGCCCTTCAGGCTGTTCAGTGCGGTCGCGCCAACACCTTCACCGCCCAGGAAGCCGAGAATTTTCGGCGCAAACTGGGAGATCATTTCCGGGCTCAGGCCCAGGGCGCTGAAGGCTTTGGAGACACCCTGCAGGGTCGAGATGTTGCCCAGCACGGAAGAGGCCATGCCACCGCCGCCACCCAGCAGGGAATCCAGCCCCGGCACCTTGTTCATGATGCCGCTGAACTGATCACCCGACAGGTTGTTCTGGGCCATGGCCAGCAAGGCGCCGGCACCGCCTGCCGCCTGCTGCTGCGTCACCCCCAGGTCGGTGGACAAAGAATCCACCAATGCCTTCGCTTCACCGGTCACCGCCAGCTTGCTGTTGGCGCTGTCCATGGCACTGGTGGCCGCGTCGTTCGCCTGGCTCACGCTGGCATTGGCCTTGTCGGACGCGTCATTCACCGCCTTGTTGGCCGAGTCGGTCATGGATTTCAGATCAAACGCCTGGGCCGGCGCACTCAGGACCAGGCACAGAGAGGCGCCCATCAAGCCAAAACGGAAAGCGTTCATAGTTGCTCCTTGGTTATCGTCAATCATCCCTGTTCAGAGGGGAACAGTATGGCAAACCTTACCCATGCAAAAAGGCGACGGCCATCACTTTGTGCACGCTTTGCGCAGGGGGTCATTCAAGCGGCTGCTGACATTTCTGCAACAACCCGAGCAACTGCTCTTGCTCACTGCGGCTCAAGCCTTGCAGAAGCTCGGCAAACGCCGCCCGGCGAACCTGCTCAGCGGCATCCGCCATGGCCTGCCCCTGCTCGCTCAGGAACAAGCGCACCTTGCGGCCATCATGCGGGTCGGCTTCCCGGCGTATCAGCCCCTGTGCTTCCAGGGTCTTGATCTTGCGAGTGAGCTGCGCCTTGTCACGGGCCTGGTGGCGCGCCAGGCACTGGGGGGTGGCCCCCGGCGTATTCAGCAGAAACTGTAGCAAGCCGATATCCGGTGGACCCAGCGACACCGGTAGCGCGGACAGCGGTTCACGCATGGCCCCGCGCAGTCGGTTAAGCGTGGCCGTGAACGCCTGGGCAAGAGGCACGGAAATATCATCAGGCATAAGGTTCTCGCGACTGTCATTTTAGTTGACACTGTCAACAAAATAGCAATATAGTTGATATTATCAACTTAAAGCACAGGAGTTACCACCATGAAACACGCCCATGGATTGGCGGCCACCGGCCATGCCTCCCTCTATCTAAAGAAGCTCTGCCGACATTTCAGCCACAAGGTGGAAACCGAATTCGACGACCACAAGGGCACCATTCGTTTTCCTTTCGGCACCTGCGAGTTGAGTGCAGATGACCAGGCACTACACCTGCACTGCCAGGCCAGTAGCGATGAGCTGGAACGCCTTCGTGAAATTATCGACAGTCACCTGGCCCGCTTCACCACCCGCGAACCGGTTGACCTGCGCTGGCACTGAAGCGACACCACAACCCGGGTCTACTGTTCGGGGACGTTGTACTGAAAACGGGGCAGGTGCCATTCATAGCGAATCGCCAGCATGCGCATCAGGAAACCACTGGCCAGTGTCACCAGGGTGATGATCATTTCCCCCAACGGGGTGAATTGCAGCAACAGGTACAGGCAGGCCGCCCCCAGTGAAATCACCGCGTACAGTTCTTTCTGAAATACCAGCGGCATGCGATTACACAGCAGATCACGAATCACCCCGCCAAAGATGCCGGTAATCAACCCGGACAAGACCGCCACCGGTGCACCCAGCTCCATGCCCTGGGCCACCTTCACCCCGATCACCGTAAAGACAATCAGCCCCAGCGCATCCAGCACCAGAAACAGCATGCGCAGACGCTGCATCAAGGGAGCCACCCAGGTAGTGACCAGCGCTGCCGCCGCTGTCAGCCCCAGGTATTCCGGGTGTGCCACCCAGGTCAGCGGATAATGCCCGAGCAGCACATCGCGGATGGAACCGCCCCCCATGGCGGTCACACAGGCCACCATCACCACCCCGAACAAGTCCATACGCAGCCGCCCCGCCGCCAATGCGCCGGTCATGGCTTCCGCCGTAATACCTATCAGATACAGCGCTAAAAGCATCGTCATCGCCCTTGCCTCACAGCATTTCTTGTCGCCATCTTGAATTACAAATGAAAACCATTATCATCCACCGCCTGTGATTTTCGCCAGGTATCCCCCAGCCATCACATGCTCCGGTGCCCGCCAACCTGCGTGCACCGCCACTGCATTTCATTATTTCCGGGGGAAACCATGTCTGATTTGCGTTTTTCCGTTCTGGCGACCAGCTTGCTACTGGTGTCCGGCACGGCCTATTCCGAAACCGCCAGCAGCAGCGATGCGCATACGCTGGGCAATATCGATGTCACCGCCAGCAGCGTGGACGAACACGATGCCAGTATGACCACCGAAGGCTCGGAGCGATACGGTACCACTGCCACCAACACCGCAACCCGCATGGTGCTATCGCCCCGCGAAACGCCGCAGTCTGTTTCCGTGATTACCCGTCAGCAGATGGACGACTTCAACCTCGACAGCGTGGCGGAAGTGATGCAACGCACGCCTGGTGTCACCGTTAAATCCCAGGATACCGAGCGCCAGCAACTGTTCGCCCGGGGTTTTGAAATCACCAACTTTCTTTACGACGGTATGCCGTCTACCCGCATCGACACCCTGGGTAAACAAGCGGCCCTGTCCGATACCTTCATCTACGACCGCATTGAAGTCTTGCGCGGGGCCAGCGGCCTGCTCAATGGCATCGGCAACCCGTCCGCCACGGTAAACCTGGTGCGCAAGAAACCTACCCGCGACTTCACCGGCCAGGTGGGTGCGGAGCTGAACAGCTGGGACGGTTACCGCGGCGAGTTCGATGCCAGCGGGTCACTGTCCAGGAATGGCCGGGTGCGCGGTCGCTTTGTCAGCGCCTACGAACAGGGCGAGTCTTTTCTGGATCACTACGAAAACGAAAAGCAGGTGTTCTACGGCGTGATTGAAGCGGACCTGTTCGACAACACCCTGCTCACCGTGGGCATGGACTACATGGACTATGATCCCATGGGGTCTACCTGGGGCGGCATCCCGTTGTTCTACAGCGACGGCGGCATCGCCGATCTGGACCGGGACCTGAACCCGGCCACCGACTGGAGCAGCTGGGCCCAGGATTCACAAACCGTCTTTGTGAACCTGGAGCATCAGTTCGAGAACGGCTGGTACAGCAAGTTTGCCTACACCAACCAGCAGAACAACTATGACGCCGAGCTATCCTCCGCCGGTAGTGGCCAGCTGAACCGCGATGGCAGCGGCATGACGCTATGGGCCGGCCGCTTCGTGGAGGACAAGACCCAGGATACCTTCGACCTCTATGCCAACGGCCCCTTCGCCCTCTTCGGCCGCCAGCACGAACTGGTGGTCGGCGTCAGCCACTCCGACGCAGAGCGGGATTACACCGCCCAGTCACCGGTTAACTTCAATAACGTGGTGCCTGACCTGCTCAACTGGAACGGCAATATTCCCAAGCCCGCCTGGGATAAGCCCAACACGGTGGAAGACCAAAGCTCCCGCCAGACCAGCCTGTATGCCACCGCCCGTTTCAAACCCACCGACCGACTTGCGGTTATTGCCGGCGGCCAGGTAGTGGACTGGGAGCAGGAAACCACAGGATTTAACTGGCAAGGACCGCTGAACGACGAATCCTATCAGGAGAACGGCGAAGTCGTGCCCTACCTGGGACTGGTCTATGACCTGACCGACCACCACTCCGTGTACGCCAGCTACACCAGCATCTTTCAACCGCAGACCGTGCGCGACATCAACAACCAGATTCTCGACCCGGAAGAAGGCAACAGCTACGAGGCGGGATTAAAGAGCGAATTTAACCAAGGCCGACTGAACACCACCCTCGCCGTCTTCCGCACCAATCAGGATAACTTCGCTGAATCCACCGGTCAGCCTATTCCCGGCGGGCCAGCCAACTCCGTGGCCTACCGAGCTGTGGATGGTGCCGAAACCAACGGTTTCGAGCTGGAAGCCGCCGGCGAGATCCTGCCTGACTGGCAGGTACAGGCAGGTTACACCTACCGCATTACCGAAGACCCGGATGGCGACGAGCTGAACACCACTTCGCCGGAAGACATGATCCGCCTGTCCACCCAGTACCGCTTTCGCGGTGACCTGAACGGCCTGACCATCGGCACGGCGATATCCTGGCAGAACAAGACCTATGCATTCGTGACGCGCCCCGGGGCCAGCGCCGACTACAAGTTTGTTCAGGAAAGCTACACCCTGGTGGACCTGATGGCTCGCTACCAGGTGACTCCCGCCCTGTCGGTGGGCGCCAACGTGAGCAACCTGACGGACGAGAAATACTTCAACAACCTGGGGTTCTATAACGGGGGATACTACGGGGATGCCCGCAAGTATAGTTTGAAAATGGACTACCGGTTCTGATTGCGGTTTAGCAATCCTGGCGAAGGCGGGTGTCAGCTTACGGCTGCGCCCAAGCCGACCTACGGAATCACGGAGCCTGCAAAGATCAAACGTCAGACAGAAAAATGCGCTCTTTCTCGATCACAATCCGGCGTGCCTTGTAGAGGCCGCCAATGGCCTGCTTGAACGCATTTTTGCTGCAGCGGAAAGTCTGGAAAATGGCTTCCGGCGAACTCTTGTCACCCAAAGGCAGTTCGCCACCGGCCTTTTCCAGCGCCGCCAGAACCTGCTCCGTGAGCCCATCACTCTTCGCCGCCCCCGGCGCATTCAGGGACAGGCTGAGTTTCTGATCCTGACGCAAGCGCTGCACATAGCCGGTCACCCGTTGCCCAAGGCGCAATGGCGCACGCAGTTCACTGGCCGCAATCATGCCCCAGGCATGATCATCCACCACTACCTTGTAGCCCAGGTCAGTGCTGTGCGCTGCCACCAGCGACACCTCATCCCCCTGCTGATACGCCTGACAGGTATCGGACAGAAAACGGTCCAGCTGGGCACTGACCATCAGCCGCCCTTCCCGGTCCGTGGTCAGCATCACCAACACCCAGCTCTCTTCGCGCACCGGCCCTTTCTGCTCGGCAAACGGCAGCAGCAAGTCCTTGGGCATGCCCCAATCCACAAACGCCCCCACCTTGCTGGTGGACACTACCTTCAATGAAGCCACCTGACCAAGCTGCACACGCGGGGTACGCAGGCTGGCCATGGGCCGACCTTCACCATCGCTGTAAAGCGTAACCATGACACTGTCACCGGGGCCCAGCGTCTGGCCTTCCACTTCCCGGGACGGCAATAGCACCTCACCCAGGTCGCCACCATCCAGCAGCAAACCATTGCGAATGACCTTGAGAATTTCCAGGGAATGGCGAGTGCCGAGTTTGGGGGATACGGTCATGGGTTTGGCCTGTTTGGTTGAAGAGTGCACCACGCTTCACATGAGCGTTTTGCGCAAGCGGCTACGTTCTGGTTTTCCTGATCGCCCTGCGGGCGATGGCCTCGCTGTGCGAGGTTCGTCCCCTGGAAGGGAACTCCTACAGCAGCTTCGTAGCAGCACTTACCACATAAGGTCGTCAGGAATTGGGAAGTCCTTGTAGGGATCGTCCTCATCCACGGCTTCATTGCCGCGTTCATTGAGCAACAGCACAGCCGCTTCATCCCGTTGGCGAATTTTCTCCGCCACCACCGTGGGCACCAGCTCGAAGCTCTCACCCAGAGCGACAATGGCGACCTGGCCGCGTTCCAGCTGCTTCTGCTGTTTGCCGGTGACATAGGCTTTCTTGATCTTCTTGTTCTGCACGAACTGGAACGCCACCTCGCCGTTGTTACGATCCAGCCGGCTTTGCTCAATCATCTGCTTGATCTGCGCGGCAATCTCTTTCTTTTCCCGCTCCGCCTTGCGCTGGGCTTCACGCTGACGATCCGCCTCGGCCTTTTCTTCACGCAAGCGACGGGCACGATCCGCCGGATCTTCCAGCTCGATTTCACCGCGCTTGGCCTTGTTCACATCCTCGCGCTTCTGCTGCTTGGCCTTGCGGGCTTTTTTCTCGTCCGCCAGCCCCGCCTTCATCAATTGCTTCTGCAGTGAATTCGCCATGATGTTCTCTCTTTCTCCATGAACAGATCGCCCTGGCAGGGCCGTCAAAAACCATTAAGGCTGGGCCAGCGGTGACGCCGGTGCCTTGCCCAGCAACGGCTGGGCACGGTGAAAACGGGTGTCGTAACCGGGCTGCCAGGGAAACACGCCTTTGGGATCCGGCCAGACCATCTGCAGCGCCGGGTACGGCGCCGGCAGGCTCTGGTAGAACCAGTTGGCAAAGCCCAGATATTCCTTGTAGTGCGGAAACGCCACCGGCAGAAACATCACTTCCAGGCCGTCGGCAATGTCGTTATACAGACGGTAGGGCTGGTAGGGCTTCTTCAGACCACGAATGCGCACGGCAGCGCTGTCCAACAGTTTGCTGGCCAGCGCATCTTTCAGACCCACCACTATCAGTTCCGGGTGGTTCAGGTTGAGGAAATGCCCCACGCTGAAGGTGTAGCCCGGCTGGCCATCGCCACCGGAGACGGCAAAGTGATGCCAGCCCTTGCGCTGAATATCCGCCAGCAGTGCTTTGTCTTCGGCATCTTCCGGCTGTGGATAACGAAATTTGCCGGGCATTTCATCAAGAAACATAGGGTCATCATCGGTTCAGGCAGCGCCCTGGGGCACTGGCAAGCGGTTAACGCGGTGTGATCGCAATCATAACAGACTCCGCCTTCACTTGGTGCCACCCCTCACAGCTGCAATACTGGGGCGAATCCAGAACAATGAGGAACAGCCCATGAAACGTGCCGGCTTGCTGGTAACCGCACTACTGGCCACGCCCCTCGCCCACGCAGCCCCCGGCGTGGCGATCTATGGCGGTGGCTATACCTGGGATACCGAACTGGAAGGCAACGTGGCCTCCGGCGGCGCCAACATCGACGTGCAGGATGACCTGGGCTTCAACAAGGCCGACCAGAACGTGCTTTACCTGGGGGTGGAACACGCCGTACCGCTGGTTCCCAATGTGCGCCTGCGTTATATCGACCTGTCTGACAGCGCCAGCAATTTCATCAGCCGAAGCTTCACATTCAATGGGCAAAATTTTGTTGCCAACACTCGCGTGGCCACGGACTTTGACCTGGAGATGCTGGACGGCACTCTCTATTACAGCCCTCTCAACAATGCCGTGAAAGTGGATCTTGGCCTTACTTTGCGCCGCCTGGACGGAGAACTCCGGCTGAACAGTCTGGCGGGGAAAACCTCACTGAGCATTGATGAAACCTTGCCCATGCTGCACGCAGGCGCCCGGGCACAGCTTCCGGTTCCCGGCGTCTATGTGGGGGCGGAACTCAACGCCATTGCCTACGACGGCAACAAGATGAACGACTATAACGCCCGTGTGGGCTGGCGCTCGGACTACCTGCTCGGGCTGGAACTGGGGTATAGCCAGATGAATATCGTGCTCGATGACGTGAACAATCTGGATACCGACCTGGACGTGGGCGGCCCCTATGTCGCCATCTCTCTGGGTTTCTAAAACACTCAGGGTATCAGGGGTGATGGCGCCAGCAGAAAGGTGGACTGTCGGCTTACGGCCTTCGGCCTCTCTGTGCCCGCGGGTAAAGCCGACCGGCAAATGCCTACAGATGCCACCGCCTACCGTTACGGACGATCCTGGCACCCGCCACGAAGCACTTCAATCCGAGTATCTTTCTGCTGCCATAACTCGCTCACCCACTGCTGAATTTCTTCACGGAACACCGGATCGTCCTGATAATCGCTGCGCCACAGGCGGGGCTCCAACGGGCAGGTGCGCACGTCAACAATCACTTTCTGCACCTTGCCGCTGAGCAGATCCCAGAACCCCGGGGTCTTCCCGTCCGGGTAGACCACAGTCACATCCAGCAACGCATCCAGATTATCCCCCAGCGCGGCCAGTACAAATGCCACACCACCCGCCTTGGGCTTGAGCAAATGCCGGTAAGGGGATTGCTGCGCAGCGTGCTTGGCCGGGGTAAAGCGGGTCCCTTCCAGGAAATTCACCACCGTGACAGGGATACCCTGAAATTTCTCGCAGGCTCGCCGGGTGATTTCCAGATCCTGGCCTTTCAGGTGCGGATTCTTTTTCAGAAACGCCTTGCTGTAACGCTTCATGAACGGGTAATCCAGCGCCCAGAAAGCCAGCCCGAGAAACGGCACCCAGATCAGTTCCTTTTTAAGAAAGAACTTGAAGTACGGTGTCTTGCGATTAAACGTCTGCACCAGCGCCGGGATATCCACCCAGGACTGATGGTTACTGACCACCAGATAGGAGGTGTCCTTGCGCAGGGATTCCACCCCACGAATATCCCAGTGGGTGGGTGTCAGCAGCGCAAAAATCCCCTTGCAGATCTCCGCCCAGCTCTCCGCAATCCCCATGACCATGGCCGAACAGGCGCGTTTTGCTTTGGCACCGGGCAGCACCAGTTTGAGCAGCGCCACCAGCAGCATCGGACCAATCAGAATCAAGGTGTTTAGCAACAACAGCACAATGGCAATGATACCCGTCAGCATTCCGCGCAAACCTCGTTAGCTCCAATCCCTATCCACTCGCCGCACCACCGCCCCGGCGAACCTTTTTACTGCGAGCCTGCTTTGTGTACACACAGAAAAAAGGCCGGCAGCACCTTTGCATTACCGGCCTTTCCCGTTCTATGTCCGCACGATCAGCCCTTGCGTTCCACAGACATGGCATCCACATTCTGGAACCCACGCGGCAGCTTCGCCCCACGACGGCCCCGCTCGCCATAATAGTGCTCAAGATCGCCGGCTTTCAGGGTCAGATGACGCTTGCCCGCGTAGAGAGTCAGGGCATCGTCCGGGCCAACCACCTGAACGTCCTGCACGAATTCCACCCGCTCGGCCACACGCGCACCCGGAATCGACATCATCTTGTTGCCCTTGCCGCGAACCATTTCCGGTAACTCGCTGACCGGGAACACCAACAGCCGGCCTTCATTGGAAACCAGCGCAATGCGATCATCCGCCGTGGAGGCTATCGGTTGTGGCGGCAGCACCCGCGCGCCCTTGGGAACATTAAGCACCGTCTTGCCCGCTTTCTTGTTCGCCAGCAAGTCCGCATAGCGCACCACGAAACCGTAACCGGCATCGGTGCTCATCAGGTAGGCATCCTTGTCCTTGCCCATCACCGCCGCCATAAAGCTGGCGCCGGAAGGCGGATTCACCCGGCCAGACAGGGGCTCACCCTGCCCCCGGGCACTGGGTAGCGTATGCGCCGGCAACGAATAGGTCCGCCCGGTGCTGTCGATAAAGCAGACTGGCTGGTTGGATTTGCCTTTGGCGCTGGCCCTGTACTTGTCGCCGGCCTTGTAACTGAGCCCTTCCACGTCCACTTCGTGGCCCTTGGCGGCACGCACCCAGCCTTTTTCCGACAGCACCACGGTCACCGGGTCGGCGCTGAGCAGGTCGGTCTCATCCAGGGCCTTGGCGTCGTCGCGCTCCACCAGCGGCGAGCGGCGATCATCACCGTATTTCTCGGCGTCTTCCTTCAGCTCTTTGGCTACCAGCTTCTTCATTTTCGCCATGGAACCCAGGGTGGTTTCCAGGTATTCGCGTTCTTCGTTGAGCTCATCCTGCTCACCGCGAATCTTCATTTCTTCCAGTTTCGCCAGATGGCGCAACTTCAATTCCAGAATCGCTTCCGCCTGACGGTCGCTGATGCCAAACCGTTCCATCAATACCGGCTTGGGGGCATCTTCAGTACGGATGATATGAATCACTTCATCAATATTCAGGAACGCCGCCAACAGGCCTTCCAGGATGTGCAGGCGTTCCAGCACCTTGTCGAGACGGAATTGCAGACGACGGCGTACCGTGACCATGCGGAACTGCAACCACTCGTTCAGAATCATGTCCAGGCTTTTCACCTGGGGCCGGCCATCAATGCCGATCATGTTCAGGTTAACCCGGTAGTTCTTTTCCAGGTCGGTGCTGGCGAACAGGTGACTCATCAACTGTTCCACATCCACCCGGTTGGAGCGCGGGGTAATCACCAGGCGGGTCGGGTTTTCATGGTCGGATTCATCGCGCAGATCGCTGACCATGGGCAGCTTTTTCTTGTTCATCTGATCGGCGATTTGTTCCAGCACCTTGGCCCCGGATACCTGATACGGCAGCGCGGTCACTACAATATCGCCATCTTCACGTTCGTATACCGCACGCTGCTTCAGAGAGCCTTTGCCCTCGGCATACATGCGAATGATGTCGTTGATCGGGGTGATCACTTCCGCTTCGGTGGGGAAGTCCGGGCCCTTGATGTACTGCATCAAATCATCCAGCGAGGCACCGGGATCTTTCAGCAGATGAATGCAGGCATTGGCCACTTCACGCAGGTTATGCGGCGGAATATCCGTGCTCATGCCCACGGCGATGCCAGTGGTGCCATTGAGCAACACATTGGGCAGCCGGGCCGGCAGCAGCTTGGGCTCCTCCATGGTGCCATCGAAATTCGGCAACCATTCCACCGTTCCCTGCCCCAGCTCGGACAACAGCACTTCCGCATACGGCGCCAACTTGGATTCCGTATAACGCATGGCGGCAAACGATTTCGGATCGTCCGCGCTACCCCAGTTGCCCTGGCCATCCACCAACGGATAGCGGTAACTGAACGGCTGCGCCATCAACACCATGGCTTCGTAGCAGGCGGAGTCACCATGGGGGTGATACTTACCCAGCACATCACCCACCGTACGGGCGGACTTCTTGTACTTGGATGAGGCCTTCAGGCCCAGCTCGCTCATGGCGTACACGATACGCCGCTGCACTGGCTTCAGCCCGTCACCAATATTGGGTAACGCCCGATCCAGAATCACGTACATGGAATAATCCAGGTACGCTTTTTCGGTGTATTCCTTTAACGGAAAACTTTCAAATTCGTCAGCCATAGGTACTCGCTAGCTCGTATGCTGGACGCCTGATGCCTGAAGCCGAATGCTTATTGCCGAACAAACGGCAAGCGTGTGGCTGAGACTTTTCAGGCGTCGTCTTGTCTTGTTAGTTTTCGTCGGGCTTCCGGCATCCGGCGTCCGGCACCCTTATACTTCCGCCAGATTCCCTTTTTCTTCCAGCCAGCCCTTGCGGTCGGATGCGCGCTTTTTGCTGAGCAGCATATCCATCAGCTGGTGAGTGCCGTCATCGGTGGAAACATCCAGACGCACCAGGCGGCGGGTGTCGCGGGCCATGGTGGTTTCGCGCAATTGCAGCGGATTCATCTCACCCAACCCCTTGAAGCGGGTCACGTTCACCTTGCCGCGTTTTTTCTCCGCCTTGATGCGGTCCAGCACGCCATCGCGCTCTTCCTTGTCCAGGGCGTAATACACTTCCTTGCCCACATCGATGCGATACAGCGGCGGCATGGCCACGAACACATGGCCGCTTTTGACCAGTGCAGGGAAGTGGCGCAGAAACAAGGCACAGATTAACGTGGCGATATGCAGACCATCTGAGTCCGCATCGGCAAGAATGCAGACCTTGCCATAACGCAGGCCGCCAAGATCATCGCTGCCGGGCTCGATGCCCAGGGCCACGGCGATATCGTGAATTTCCTGGCTACCCAGCACCTCGCTGGAATCCACTTCCCAGGTATTCATGATCTTGCCGCGCAGGGGCATGATCGCCTGATACACCCGATCGCGGGCCTGCTTGGCGCTGCCACCCGCCGAATCCCCTTCCACCAGAAAAATTTCACTCTGGGACGGATCATCGCTGGTGCAGTCCGCCAGCTTGCCGGGCAAGGCCGGGCCGCTGGTGACTTTTTTCCGGGTGACTTTCTTGGCTGCGCGCAAACGCTTCTGGGCGTTATTGATGCACAGGTCCGCCAGTTTTTCGGCTTCATCGGTGTGCTGGTTCAGCCACAGGGAGAACGCATCCTTCACTACACCAGACACAAAAGCTGCGGTCTGGCGGGAACTCAACCGTTCCTTGGTTTGCCCGGCAAATTGTGGATCCTGCATTTTCACGCTGAGCACGAAGGCTGCCCGGTCCCAGATATCTTCCGGGGTCAGCTTGACCCCACGGGGCAGAAGATTACGAAACTCACAGAACTCGCGCATGGCATCCAACAAGCCGGAACGCAGGCCATTCACATGGGTGCCGCCCTGGGCCGTGGGGATCAGGTTCACATAGGCTTCCTGAATCAGCTCGCCGCCTTCCGGGAGCCAGGTCACCGCCCAGTCCACCGCCTCGGTTTCCGCACTCATGGAACCGTTGAACGGCTCCTGCGGTACGCGCTCCCAGCCGCGGCTGGATTCCAGCAGGTATTCGATCAGGCCATCATCGAATTGCCAGGCGTCGCTCTCGCCGGTGAGCTGGTTATCCAGCGTCACCAGCAGGCCCGGGCAAAGTACCGCCTTGGCCCGCAACAGGTGCTTGAGGCGAGTCACCGACATTTTCGGCGAATCGAAATACTTGGCGTCGGGCCAGAAGCGCAAGGTGGTGCCGGTGTTGCGCTTGCCAACCGTATCGATCACTTCCAGATCGCTGCGCTTTTCGCCATCACCGAATTCCATGCGGTGCAGCTGACCATCGCGCTTGACCAGAATCTCCAGTTTGGTGGACAGCGCGTTCACCACGGACACGCCAACGCCGTGCAGGCCGCCGCTAAACTGGTAGTTGTTATTGGAGAACTTGCCCCCGGAGTGCAGGGTAGACAGGATCACTTCCACACCCGGTTTTTTCTGTACCGGATGCATGTCCACGGGCATGCCGCGGCCATCGTCTTCCACTTCCACGCCGCCATCCTTGAGCAGGGTGACCTTGATCGACTTGGCATGGCCGGCCAGTGCTTCATCCACCGAGTTATCGATGACTTCCTGGGCAAGATGGTTGGGGCGGGAGGTATCGGTGTACATGCCCGGGCGCTTACGCACCGGGTCCAGGCCCGACAACACTTCAATATTTTCGGACGTATAGTTATTGGCCATAGATTTTCCAGAAGCACCAGACGCAGGACGCCAGATGCCGGGCGCATGATGTATCACACGGCCGGCATCTGGCCTCGGGCATCAGGCGTGTATTTCAATCCCACAAAACCGCAGCATCAGCGGTATGAAGGCGTCAAAGTTATCAAAGCCGTGGCTGCCACCCAAGCCACAATAGCGGTGACAGTCACCGTAATAGTCCCAGCCGTCTTCCCAGTTAAGGGTTTCGTCACCGGTTTGGGTCAGCAACAGCAGGCTTTCCGGCTGGGTGATCTCTGCCACTTCGTAGTGCCGTAACTGCTCCAGCCAGACCGGATCGAACTGGTAGGCCTCGCCGGTATGGTAGTTATGCTGGATACCTGTGTATTTGTCCAGTAGTCGCCACGGTCTGACCGCAGGATTTACGATTGCGGCCTTCAGATCGTGGTGTTCCGCCAGCCAGGTGGCATAAAAACCGCCCAGCGACGAGCCCAGCAGCGCCACCGGCCCGGCGCCGGCAATGGCCGCATCCAGCTCCGCCATGGCCAGCCTTGGTGATGGCGGCAGCGCCGGCACGATCAGCCGCTCCGGGCAACCGGCCTGCTCGAACACCGAGCGCAACAACCCCGCCTTGTGGGAAGCCGGGGAGCTATTGAAGCCGTGGATATAGAGAAGAGACGTTTCGGGGACAGCCATGGTAAAACCCGTTGAGAGTAGACAGTTGAACGTTGACAGCGAAACAACATCAACGACTCCGCAAACTGTCCACTATCAACTTTCAACTATCAACTGATTCAGTAGCCCTTGACCGTGAAATCCACCTCGAAGGTGATGCCTTCCACCCGGCTCACCCCCGTGTCGATCTGGCCATCCGGGTGCAAATCCAGCCAACGGTAACCGGGATTGGCATCGTCAACCGCAAAGTCTTCGCTCTTGGGCTTGAACTGCACGCAGGTGCTGGGCACCGCCATCATCCGTACCCCGTTACGGTGCGCGTCATACTCCTGGTGCACATGCCCCCAGATAATGGCTCGCATGCGCTCATGGCGGTCGATGACCTCAAAAAACTTGTCTGCGCTACCTACCACCTGGGTATCCAGCCAGGTGCATTCCATCGGGACCGGGTGATGGTGCAGACATACCATCAGGTGCTCACCGATGGCATCCCGCAGGGCGGTGTCGAGAAATTTCAGGTCTTCGTCGAATAGCTCGCCGGGCACTTCGCCGGGAATGGTGGAGTCCAGCATGACAATGGTCCAGTTGCCCACATTCAGCACGCACGGACTCATTTTTTCGCGGTGGGCTGCCAGCGCCTGCAACATGGGCGCAGGCTTGTCGTGATTGCCTTCAAGCCAGTAAATCGGCACATCGAAACCGGACAGAGCGCGATCCAGGCGCTCGTAGGATTCGTAGGAGGCATCCTGGGACAGGTCCCCGGTGGCCAGAATCAAATCCGGATTGGGTTGTTCCTTGCGAATCAGCTCCAGCACCTTGTCCAGACTGAACTGGGTATTCAAACCCAGCAGCTTGCCTTGTGGATCGGCAAACAAATGACAGTCTGACAACTGCACGACTCGAAGGGGCTGCAACTGCTGCGTCAAGATCCCCGCTCCCGTAACCGTTATTATGGTCCCATATCTCGTTGACGGCCCTTCCTTGTACTCCCCAGTACCGCAAGGCCGCCCTCAACGTCACTTATAACCAAGATGATGGCACTTTTCTAGGAAACAGATCCAAGAGCTGGAATTGGTTACCATTTCTCTACGAAGAAACCGCAGAGCGGGTTGCTTCTGTATCCGGGGAGTGGCAGGCACCCACGCACTCACAGCGCCATCTGCTCAACTGCCAGTGACCTGTTGGCGCCAGGCCTGGCCACTGTCGCGGCCGTGGTCATGGAGGTGGCGCAGCCACTCTGCCAGAAACCGGTTCCACTGCACCTTCTCGTCGCGCTGATGCATGTTGCGGTTAGGGTAGGCGTAGCGGGCGTTAACCCGCCGGAAAGGACGCGCTTCGGTGACTTCCGCCAGCCGCGCATCGTGGTACATGCGCACGGTGAGCCGAGACGCTGGCAAGGCTTCCAGCAATTCCTGATCTTCCAGACGCACCGTGGTGGTGTAGGGAGAACGCTCCAGCACACGCATCTGCAGGGTATGGGGATGCTGGTCATGTCCCACGTCCACCGCCATGCTGTCTCGCTCACCCAACGCCTTCATTAAGGGCAACAGGCGCGCATAGTTTTCCTCGCACTGGGTCATCAGCGCACGAAAATCCAGCCGGTAACGCTCGCGGCGGCTCACTGCCCGCCCCAGGCCGCATCCAGGCGGGCGCGGTTCAACAGCAACCACTGCAGGGCAATCAGCGACGCGGCGTTATCCACCTGACCGCTTTCCAGCAGCGCAGGAATGTCATCGGCACTTACGGTGACCGCACGAATGTCTTCGCCCTCGTCCGGACAGCCGAAAATGCCGCCGGCGCCGGCCAGATCGGCATGGCCCACGAACACCTGCAGGCGCTCATTGGTGCCACCGGGGCTGGGCATGTAGGCCGCGATCGGCTCCATGGTGCCCAGGGTCAGCCCGGCCTCTTCCACCGCCTCACGGCGAATCAGGTCGACGGCACTTTCTCCGTCCTTGTCGGCGATGCCGGCAATCAATTCCAGGCACCAGGGCGTATCCCGCCATTCCAGCGCGCCGACCCGAAACTGCTCCACCAGCAGAATCTCGCCCCGCACCGGATCATAGGGCAGTACGGCGGCCGCCGGTGGCCGTACAAACAGCTCCCGGCGGACGGGCTCGCCCCAGCCACCGTTATAGTGCTTGTGACGCAGGGTCAGGGTATCCACCCGGAAGAAGCCCTGGAACGGGGTCTCCCGTTCCAGCACTTCCACGTCCTGCGGGCCAAATGGCGGTGTCAGTGAATGATTACTCATGGGCCTCATGATAAAGCGCGGAGCCCTGCTCACGGAACTCCCGGGATTTTTCTTCCATGCCCGCCTCGGCCTGGGCCACCTGGGCGGTGCCGTCACCGTAGATCTCGCGCACTTCCTGGCTGATCTTCATGGAGCAGAACTTGGGCCCGCACATGGAACAGAAATGCGCCACCTTGTGGGCCTGCTTGGGCAGGGTCTCGTCGTGGTATTCACGGGCCCGGTCCGGGTCCAGCCCCAGATTGAACTGATCTTCCCAGCGGAATTCGAAACGTGCCTTGGACAGGGCATTATCACGCAGCTGCGCGCCGGGATGGCCCTTCGCCAGATCCGCCGCGTGGGCAGCAATCTTGTAGGCGATGATGCCTTCCTTCACGTCTTCGCGATTGGGCAGCCCCAGGTGCTCCTTGGGCGTCACATAGCAAAGCATGGCGGTGCCATACCAGCCGATCATGGCCGCACCGATGGCGCTGGAAATGTGATCGTAGCCGGGGGAGATATCGATGGTCAGCGGGCCCAGGGTGTAGAACGGCGCTTCCCCACAGTGCTCCAGCTGCTCATCCATGTTGGCCTTGATCATGTGCATGGGCACATGGCCGGGGCCTTCGATCATCACCTGCACGTCATGCTTCCAGGCGATCTTGGTCAACTCGCCCAGGGTGCGCAGCTCACTGAACTGGGCTTCATCGTTGGCATCGGCCAGGGAACCGGGGCGCAGGCCATCGCCGAGACTGAAGGTCACGTCGTAGGCCTTCATGATCTCGCAGATCTCTTCGAAATGGGTATAGAGGAAGCTTTCCTCATGGTGCGCCAGGCACCACTTGGCCATGATCGAACCACCGCGGGACACAATGCCGGTAACCCGGTTGGCGGTCATCGGCACATAGCGCAGCAGCACGCCGGCGTGGATGGTGAAGTAACTCACCCCCTGCTCGGCCTGCTCGATCAGGGTGTCGCGGAAGATTTCCCAGGTCAGGTCTTCGGCCACGCCGTTGACCTTTTCCAGCGCCTGGTAGATGGGCACGGTGCCGATGGGCACCGGCGAGTTACGCAGAATCCACTCGCGGGTTTCGTGAATATTGTCACCGGTGGACAGGTCCATCACCGTGTCACCGCCCCAGCGGGTGGCCCAGGTCATCTTGGAGACTTCTTCCTCAATGGAAGAGGTCACCGCCGAGTTGCCGATGTTGGCGTTGATCTTGGTGAGGAAGTTGCGGCCGATGATCATCGGCTCGATTTCCGGGTGGTTGATGTTGACGGGGATCACCGCCCGGCCCCGAGCCACTTCATCACGGACGAACTCCGGGGTAATTTCCGCCGGAATCGCCGCGCCGAAGCTCTGCCCCGGATGCTGGTTCACCGGCAGGCCCGCTTCGCGATGCTCACGCAGCCGCTGATTTTCGCGGATGGCGATATATTCCATCTCGGGAGTGATGATGCCCTGGCGCGCGTAGTGCATCTGGCTGACATTCTTGCCGGCGCGGGCGCGGCGAGGAATGCGCGTGTGCTCAAAACGCAGGCCGGCCTTGGCCACGTCGTTGGCCCGCTTGCGGCCATACTCGCTGGTCAACCCGGCCAGCTGCTCGGTATCATCCCGCTCATCAATCCAGGCAGCCCGAATAGGATTCAGCCCTTTACGGATGTCGATTTGAGTATCCGGGTCGGTATAGGGACCAGAGGTATCATAAACCGACAGCGGTGGGTTATCCTCGAACTTTCCGTCCGCCAATGGGGTCGGATGCTGTTGGATTTCTCGCATGGGGACACGAATGTCCGGGCGCGATCCCGTGACATAGATCTTTCGTGAACCCGCGATAGGCTGGCAGGATTCGTCAATGGCGTTGGCGATGGGGCGCTGATCGTCTGGCACGTCGGCCTCCAGAAGCAAATAAGAGAAATTCAGGAATGGCGGACACTATACGCCAGCGCCCAACAGCCGAACAACCGCGGAACTGGCCCAAACAGGCGGTGTTAATTTTCTGTACTTGCCAGTACCATAATGATTAACCAGACACACAAAAAGAGTGCACCAGAATGAAGCGTAGCCCGGCAACGCCCCTAGTTCTTCTTCTTACCTCACTGGCCAGTGCCGTTCAGGCCGCTGACCTTACTGAAGTCGCCAACGCAGCCTGGAGCTACGACGGCACCTGGCGCGCCGCCCGCCAGACCTGGGAAGCGGATCAGGAAACGCTGGTACAGGGGCGGGCCGCGCTGCTGCCGACCATCGATGCCAGCCACCGCCATTCGGAAATCAACCAAACCTACAGAAACCGCGCGCCGGCTCGGCATGCATCGCCGCACCCTGGCCCGCAAGCTGGGCAAACAGCAGGTGAAGTAGGGCGGGCACGCTATTCGCCAGGGCGTGTTGCGCCCCGGCCCAGCACGTCCTAGAATCCGGTCTCAATACAAAAAGCCGAAGGAAAGCCGGTGAGCCGCACCGACCTCCAAATCAAGTTCCTGCCCCGTTCCGTCGCCGCCTGGCGATGGTGACGCTCTTCGCTTGCCGCTTCTACTGCCGATAGCGGCACCCCTCGCGTTTTATTTCCGTCTACAATCTGTCGTCTGTATCAAGATCGGGGACCACCATGTCACCACGAAATCTGGATGAGTATGCCCGCCAGGGTTACACCCGCGTACCGGTGGTACGCGAAGTGCTGGCGGATCTGGACACGCCGCTGTCCGCCTATCGCAAACTGGCCGCCGGGCCCTACAGCTACCTGTTCGAATCCGTGCAGGGCGGGGAGCGCTGGGGGCGCTATTCCATGATCGGCCTGCCAGCGGCGGAGGTGATCCGCATCCACGGCCAGCGCATTCTGATTACCGATGCCGACGGCGAGCGCCAGTTGGACGTGCCGGATCCGATCGCCTGGATCGAGGCCTACCGGCAGGAATACAACACCCCGGAGATCCCCGGTCTGCCCCGTTTCAACGGTGGTCTGGTGGGCTACTTCGGCTACGACAGCGTGCGCTACTTCGAGCCGCGTCTGGGGCCGGCGCCGGGGGAGGATGTGCTCGGCGTACCGGATATCCTGCTGATGCGCTCCGAGGAAGTGGTGGTGTTCGATAACCTGCGCGGCAGCCTGTTCCTGATCGTGCAGGTGGACCCGGCGGACAGCCACGCCGAAGGCCGGGCGCTGCGCCGTCTGGACGAGCTGGAGGCGAAGCTGCGGGCGCCGTTGTCCGAGCCCGGCCACCATCGCTATGGCGAACCGGTGGGAGAAGAGGATTTCGTCTCTGAGTTTCCCCGCGACCGGCATGGCCAGGCGGTGGAAACGATTCGTGAATACATCCTGGCGGGAGATGTGATGCAGGTGGTGCCAGCGCAGCGCATGAGCTGTGAATTCCCGGCACCGGCCATGGATCTTTATCGCGCTTTGCGCTATCTCAACCCTTCCCCGTACATGTTCTATCTGGACCTGGAAGATTTTCACATCGCCGGCTCCTCGCCGGAGATTCTCACCCGGGTCGAGGGCGATACCGTCACCGTGCGGCCCATCGCGGGTACCCGCAAACGGGGGGAAACTCCGGAGCGGGACCGGGAATTGGAAGAGGAACTGCTGGCGGATCCGAAGGAACTGGCCGAACACCTGATGCTGATCGATCTGGGCCGCAACGATGTCGGCCGGGTGGCCAAGCCAGGGGAGGTGAAGCTGACCGAGAAAATGGCGGTGGAGCGCTATTCCCACGTGATGCATATCGTCTCCAATGTGGAAGGCAAACTGCGCCCGGAACTGGGGCCGCTGGACGTGCTGCGGGCCACTTTCCCCGCCGGCACCCTGAGCGGCGCGCCGAAGATCCGCGCCATGGAAATCATCGACGAACTGGAACCCACCAAGCGCGGTGTCTACGGCGGCGCCGTGGGCTATATCGGCTTCGATGGCGACATGGACATGGCGATCGCCATCCGCACCGCGGTGGTCAAGGACGGCCGGCTTTACGTGCAGGCCGGCGGCGGCGTGGTGGCGGATTCCCAGCCCGATCTGGAATGGAAAGAGACCATGAACAAGGCCCGTGCCGTATTCCGCGCGGTGAACATGGCCCTGGGCGGGCTTAATCTGGACGAGGGGGAACGCTGATGCGGGTCTTGATGATCGATAACTATGACAGCTTCACCTATAACCTGGTCCAGTACCTGCAGGAACTGGGGGCCGAGGTGCTGGTGCATCGTAATGACAAGATTGATCTGGCCGGCATGGAGGCGGTGGGCGCCGACCGGCTGATGATCTCGCCGGGGCCCTGCTCGCCCAACGAGGCCGGTATTTCCGTGGAGGCGATTCGCCATTTCGCCGGCAAGCTGCCGATTCTCGGCGTCTGTCTGGGACATCAGTCCCTGGGGCAGGCGTTCGGTGGAGAGGTGGTGCGTGCCGGGCAAGTGATGCACGGCAAGACCTCGTCGGTGCACCATACCGGCCAGGGGGTGTTCGCCGGCCTGCCGAGCCCGTTCACCGCCACTCGCTATCATTCCCTGGTGGTGGCCCGGGAGACACTGCCCGAATGTTTTGAAATCACCGCCTGGACCGAGAATGAGCAGGGCGAAATGGAAGAGATCATGGGCATGCGCCATAAAGAGCTGCCCCTGGAAGGGGTGCAGTTCCATCCAGAGTCGATTCTGACCGAGCATGGCCACGCCATGTTGAAGAACTTTCTCGAGCACGGGGGGCAATAACAATGAACATTCAGGACGCGCTGGCGCGGGTGGTGGAGCATATCGATCTGTCCACCGAGGAAATGCGGGAAGTAATGCGCCAGATCATGACCGGCGGTGCCACCGACGCTCAGATCGGCGGTTTCCTGGTGGGGTTGCGGATGAAGAGCGAATCCCTGGACGAGATCACCGGTGCCGCCATGGTGATGCGCGAGCTGGTGAAACCGGTGACCATCGAGAACCGCCGCCATCTGGTGGATATCGTCGGTACCGGCGGTGATGGTGCCAATCTGTTCAATGTATCCTCCGCCAGCGCCTTCGTCGCCGCCGCCGCCGGCTGCCGGGTGGCCAAGCACGGTGGCCGCTCGGTCAGTTCCAAAAGCGGCTCCGCGGACTTGCTGGAGGCCGCCGGTATCGATCTTGACCTGACCCCGGAGCAGGTGGCCCAGTGCGTGGACGCGGTGGGAGTGGGGTTCATGTTCGCTCCCGGCCATCACAGCGCCATGAAATACGCCATCGGCCCGCGCAAGGAGCTGGGCATGCGCACACTGTTCAATATTCTCGGCCCGATGACCAATCCCGCCTCCGTCCAGAGGCTGGTGGTCGGCGTCTTCTCCGACCGGCTTTGCCGGCCCATGGCCGAAGTCATGGGACGCCTGGGCGCGGAGCACGTGATGGTGGTGCATGGCCATGATGGCCTGGACGAGATCACTCTGGCGGGGCGCACGCATGTGGCGGAATTCCGGGATGGTGAAGTACGGGAGTTCCAGATCACACCGGAAGACGTGGGCATCGAGTCAGATTCCCTGGTGGGGCTGGACGTGACCGATCCCGAGGCGTCGCTGGCGCTGATCCGGGATGCGTTCGGCAAGCGCACCGGGCCGGTGTCGGCCAAGGCCGCGGACATGGTGGCCCTGAACGCCGGCGCGGCGATCCATGTGTCCGGGGTGACCCGCACACTGGCGGAAGGTGTGCGGATGGCGGATGATTTGATTCATAACGGTGAAGCCGCCGAGCGCATGCG
>NZ_NVWY01000001.1 GCF_002733835.1 Alcanivorax sp. | reverse complement strand
GGGCGCCCAGGCAGGCGGCGGCACCGCCGGAGGAGCCGCCGGGAACCCGCTCCAGATCCCAGGGGTTTTTCACCGGGCCGTAGTAGCTGGTCTCGTTGGAAGAGCCCATGGCGAACTCATCCATATTGGTCTTGCCCAGCATGACGGCGCCTTCGGCGGCCATCTTTTCCACCACGGTGGCGGTGTAGGGGGCAATAAAGTTGTCCAGCATTTTTGAGCCGCAGCTGGTGCGCACCCCCTCGGTGCAGAAAATGTCCTTGTGGGCGATGGGCAGGCCGGTGAGCAGGCCGGCCTTGCCGGCGGCAATGGCTGCGTCGGCGGCATCGGCTTGGGCCAGCGCCTGGGCGTCGGTGACGGTGACAAAGCTGTTGAGGTCGCCGTCGTATTGCTGAATGCGGGCCAGGAAGTGTTCGGTCAACTCCCGGGAGGAGAAATCCCGGTTGGCCAGGCCAGCCTTGAGTTCGGTCAGGGTCTTGTTGTGCATGGTCAGTCAGTCGCCTTTATACGGTCGTCGTTACTCGATGACCCGGGGAACCAGGAAACAGCCGTTTTCGGCTGCCGGGGCAATTGCCAGTGCCTTGTCGCGGATATTGGGCTCCGTGACCACGTCGTCGCGCAGGGGCTGGGTGACGTCCAGAGGGTGGGCCATGGGGGCCACGCCTTCTACGTCCGCCTGCTGCAGTTGGTCTACCATCGCGAGGATGTCATTCAGGCGATCGGACAGGGCGTCGCTGTCCTGGGGGTCCACTTTCAGGCGCGCCAGATGGGCCACCTGGGCAACCACCTTGGAATCAATGGCCATGGTTCTCTCCGTGGTTCTTTCCGTAGGCACCTTGCGCCGAAGGCTGGCGCAGGGGTCGTATGGGGCTTGAAAGGCGCAAAAAGTACCATAGACCGCCTGTCCGGGGCCACTGTCCGCAGAGCACGCCAGCTTGCCCAATGCCCCTGCCGTTGCTAGAGTTGCGCCATCTTATGAGATGCCCGGCTTTTTCCCGCCAGGCATCGTTTTTTCGCGAAAAGTTCAGGAAACTGGCTAGGATGTCCATGATCAAGCGTATTCGGGGGATGTTCTCCACCGATTTGTCCATCGATTTGGGGACCGCAAACACCCTTATTTACGTACGTGGCCGCGGCATTGTGCTGGATGAGCCCTCCGTGGTTGCCATCCGTCACCATGGCGCACAGAAGAGTGTGGCGGCCGTCGGGGCGGATGCCAAGCGCATGCTGGGGCGTACTCCAGGCAATATTACCGCTATCCGGCCCATGAAAGACGGTGTTATCGCCGATTTCGATGTGACCGAGAAGATGCTGCAGTACTTCATCAAGAAAGTGCACGACACCGGGTTTTTCCCGCCGGCACCGCGGGTGCTGGTGTGTGTGCCGTGCAAGTCCACCCAGGTGGAGCGCCGCGCCATTCAGGATTCCGCCTATGGTGCCGGCGCCCGTGATGTGTATTTGATCGAAGAGCCCATGGCCGCTGCCATCGGTGCCGGCCTGCCGGTGGAAGAAGCCCGTGGTTCCATGGTGGTGGATATCGGTGGTGGCACCACGGAAATCGCCCTGATTTCCCTCAATGGTGTGGTGTATTCCGAATCCGTACGTATTGGCGGCGACCGCTTCGACGAAGCGATCGTGGCGTTCGTGCGCAAGGAATATGGCTCGCTGATCGGTGAGTCCACCGCTGAACGTATCAAGCACGAAATCGGTACGGCCTACCCGGGTGCTGAAATCCGTGAAATTGATGTGCGTGGCCGGAACCTGGCCGAAGGGGTGCCGCGCAGCTTCACCCTGAATTCCGAAGAAATTCTGGAAGCCCTGAAAGAGCCGCTGGCGGCTATCGTCAATGCGGTGAAGAACGCACTGGAAGCGTCTCCGCCGGAGCTGGCCTCGGATATTGCCGAGCGTGGTCTGGTGATTACCGGTGGTGGTGCCCTGTTGCGTGATATCGACCGTCTGCTCTCGGAAGAAACCGGCCTGCCGGTGATTGTTGCCGATGATCCATTGACCTGTGTGGCCCGGGGTGGCGGCAAGGCGCTGGAGCTGATGGACAGCCAAGGCTTTGACATGCTGGCCATGGGTTAACTCCCATGGTGGCCCCGGCCAAACCCTCCTACCGACTCATTATCGCGCTGGTGCTTGCCGTCATCATGATGGTGCTGGACCAGCGTACCCCTTGGGCTGCACCCCTGCGCCATGCACTGGGCTACCTGACGGCGCCCATTCATTATCTTGCCCACTTGCCGGTGGACAGTGGTGAGTGGCTGTCTGAGCAGACGCAAAGTCGCGGCACCCTGCTTGACGAAAATCGTCGCTTGCAACGCCAGGCGTTGATTCTGGAGCAGAAAGTGCAGCGTCTGGCGGTGCTGGAAGCCGAGAACGTGCGGCTGCGTGAGCTGCTCAATTCCTCGGCGGATCTGGATGCCAATGTGCTGGTGGCGGAAATCATCGGTGTGGACCCTGATCCTAACCGCCAGGAAATCGTGATCAACAAAGGGGCGGGGGACAATGTTTCCCGGGGGCAGGCGGTGCTCGATTCCCAGGGCCTGATTGGCCAGGTGGTGGATGCCGGCCCGCTCAGCTCCCGGGTGTTGCTGATCACCGACGCCAGCCACGCCATGAGTGTGCAGGTAAACCGTAATGGGGTGCGCGCGGTATTGGCCGGGGTGGGGCAATCCAGCGGTTTGAAATTGTTGTATGTGCCCGACACCGCAGATATCCAGGAAGGGGATCTGCTGGTCAGCACGGGGCTCGGCCAGCTATACCCCCGCGGCTATCCGGTGGCCAGCGTCACCTCGGTGAATCATCAGGCGGGCACGCCGTTCGCGCATATTGCTGCCCGCCCCACTGCGCAGCTGGATCGTGCCAGCCATGTGTTGCTGGTGCAGCCCACGCAAACCCCGGTACGTGCGGAGGCCGACAATGATCAGTGATCGTCCCGCCGGCACCGGCGTTATCATCGTCACCCTGTTGCTGGCGGCACTGCTGGAAGTGATCCCGCTGCCTGCGAGCATAGACTGGGTGCGCCCGGAATGGATGCTGTTGGTGCTGGTGTACTGGGTGCTTTCGTTGCCGCATCGCATTGGTGTGTTGTGGGGCTTTTTTGTGGGGCTCTATCACGACGTGCTGGTGGGTACCACACTGGGGCAGTGGGGGCTGGCCACGGCGCTGGGCGCCTTTGTGATGCTGGCCGCGTACAAGCGCATGCGCGTATTCACCGCATTACAGCAGTGTGCGGTGGTCTTTCTGTTGGTGGGCACGGTGAGCCTGCTGGCGTTTCTGGTACAGGAATCCGTGGGCCGTACCCTGTACCCGCCTTACACCATTCTCTACTCTTCTGTGACCAGCGCGCTGTTGTGGCGTCCGGTATGTGCGGCGTTACGCTGGGTTCAGTTGCGATTTCTAGTACGATAAGCGCGTCGTTCGCAGTGGATAATTGATCGTTGGCAGCGAAACCCCGGATTACTTTGGGCGCGGCTTCAATCTTTCAGTTCTCGGTATTACTGGGTCGCGTAGCTATCAATTGTCCATTATCAACTAGCCGCTAATTCTATGATTCTTTACCTTGCCTCCGGCTCTCCCCGCCGGGCGGAATTGCTCCAGCAGATTGCCGTTCCTTTTACGGTGTTGCCTGCTCCGGCCATCGATGAAACGCCCCGTCCCGGTGAGTTGCCGCTGGACTATGTGCAGCGCATGGCCAGCGAAAAGGCGGAGGTAGGGCTGACCCGCCTGCCGGCACCGGGTGCTGTAATGGGTGCAGATACGGCGGTGGTGTTGGGGGAGCGTATTCTGGGCAAGCCTGCCGATGACGCCGAGGCCCTGGCGATGCTGGCGCAGCTGAGCGGGCAGTCCCATCAGGTGATCTCGGCGGTTTGTCTGTGCCTTGAGGGTCGGCAAGCCGTGCGCCATTCGGTGACGACAGTGCAATTTCGGCCACTGGAAGCCGCGCGCCTGCAGGCCTATGTGGCCACAGGTGAAGGGCGCGACAAGGCGGGCAGTTACGGCATTCAGGGGTTGGGCGGCGCACTGGTGGCATCGTTGTCTGGCAGTTACAGTGGAGTGGTCGGCCTGCCCCTGGAGCAAACAGTGGAATTGCTTGAATGGGCCGACATTCCTTACTGGCAAGTCGACTGACTTATGGCATCGACCCACACTTCACGCTGGCGCCGACTGCTTCCTTCCCTGTGGTGGGCAGCCGCGATCATTTTATTGCTGATGGCTGCCTATGTGGTGGTTGGCCGTCAGTTGATGTTGCTGGTGCCGGATTACCGTGAGCGCCTTGAGCATCTTTTCGAAGAGCGCATTCAGACCCCGCTGACCATTGCCGAGCTGAACGGGACCATGTCCGGCCTGGTGCCCCAGTTTGTGGCTCGCCAGATTCGCCTGCCCGCCCCGGAAGGGGAGGCGCCATTGGTGCTGGATGAAGTGGTGCTCAGCATTGATGTGTTTGGTTCCCTGTGGCACCGGGATCTGGTGCTTGAGGAACTCAGTGTTCGCGGGGTGGATTTGAATCTGGTGCGCGGTGATGACGGCAAGATTCGTCTGCGCGGACTGGATGTGCTCGGGCAGAATGATCCCGAGTCACGGCCGCCGCTGGAACGTATCCTCAAGTTGTTTTACCGCCAGCAATTGCTGTCAGTCAGCGACGCCCGTTTGTCCCTGGAATGGCCGGGCATGCCACCGCTGGCGGCGTCGCAGCTGGATGCCACCATGACCAACACGGGGGGCGAACACCGGTTGGCCGTGCGTGTGGAAGCCCGGGACCGCCCCCTCTCCCTGCTGGCAAAAATACACCTGCACGATGATGCCTACGCGCTGGATGAGGTGGATGCGGATATCTATACCCGCTTCGAGGGCAAGCGCCTGCACGAATGGTTGCCCGAGATAGAAAAAATGCCGCTGGACCTGGGCTCGCTGGATGCATCCGTGGCGCTGTGGGGCACTCTGGAAGGCGGTGAGCCGATCAGCGGACAGCTGCAGGTTGATGTGCCCACGTTGACGCTGACCCAGGCAGATACGGCCTGGCCGTTAACCGGTTTGTCCCTGCGTGCATCACTGCTTCGTGAGGATGATGAGGCGACCCTGTCGTTATCCAATCTGTCCGGCAGGACACCCTCCGGCCCGCTCACGCTGGGCGATATGGCGCTGCGCTGGGAGACCCGGGGCGAGCGCCGGCAGTGGCAGCTGCGCGCCAATGAACTGCCGGTGCACGCCATCAGCCAGCAATTCCAGAGCTGGCCATTCAGCCTGCCGGAGTCTGCCGACAAGGTCCGTAAGCAATTATCGGTGCTGTCTCCGCGCGGAGTGGTAGAGGGGGTGTACCTGAGTGGCCACGCGCGGGATCTGGAACAGTTTCAGGTGCGTTTTGCCGGCCTGGCCAGCCAGGCAGATGACCGGATTCCCGGCGTTGAAGGTCTGAATGGCTGGGTAGCGGGGTCGCCAGATGCCGGGCTGGCGCATCTGTACAGCGATGATCTGTCATTACGGTTGCCGCGCCTGTATGACCACGAGCTGGGTGCCCAGATGGCCGGGGTGCTTGGCTGGCAGCGTCAGGGCGATGCGCTCACGGTGCGCTCCAGCCGCCTGCGTGTGGTGAACCCGGATGTCCATGGCGAGGCCATGGTTGCGGTGACCGTGCGCCCGGAGCAGGTGCCCGAGCTGCGTCTGGCGGCAGAGATTTACGATGGCAACGGTGCCCGTGCCAACCACTACATTCCGTTGAAGCGGTTGCCCGATGGCCTGTCCGGCTGGCTGGGACAGGCTATCGGTGATGGTCATTTGCAGCGGGGCCAGCTGCTCTATCAAGGGCCGGTGAAAATCGATAAAAGCCGGCAGCAAGACCGGACTTTCCAGATGCGTTATCAGGGCGAGGACGTGCGCCTGTCGTTTCTGCCGGACTGGCCACAGGCCACTGGGGTTAACGCGGATGTGTGGATTAATGGCCGGGAAGTGCAAGGGGTGGCCAGCCGGGGAAACCTGCTCAATAGTCAGGTGGCGGATGTGCACGTGGACGTGCCGGCGTTTGATGATGAGAGCGGGCCCCGCGTGATTGTCACCGGTAAGGTTCACGGCCCGCTCAGCGACCTGGATACGGTGTTTCAGGACACCCCGCTGACAGAAAAATTACCCGACGAGGTGAAAGACTGGCGCTATCAGTCCGGCACCATGGGGGGGCAGCTGACGTTGAATATCCCGCTCAAGAAAGGGGAAGGCGCACCCATGGTGATCGTGGATGCGTCCGTGGCCGACGGCCGGGTGGAAAATACGGAGCGCAACCTGTTGCTGACCGAGGTGCAGGCCCCGGTGTATTTCCACCTGCGCGACGGGCTGCAGATGTCGAAGCTCAGCGCCTCCACCCTGGGTGGCAAGGTGACCGGTAAATGGACCACCGACGCGGGCAAGAGCACTCTCGCCCTGGAGGGGGCGGTGCCAGTGAAGTCAGTGCGTGATTGGCTGGGCTTTGGCTGGTTGGCGCCGGCCAGTGGTTCGTTGCCGTTGGCGCTGACCATTCAGGTGCCCTGGCAGGGCACGCCCTTTGCCCTGCACGCGACTTCCTCGCTCAAGGGCGTGACAGTGAAGGCGCCAGCGCCTCTGGGCAAAAGTGCGGCGCAGACCCGGGCGCTGACGCTGGACCTTACCGGCAATGGCCAGCGGCTGGGGCTGCAGTATGGCGATGTTGTGCGCGGCGCCTTTGCGCTGGGTGAAACGATGCGCGGTGACCTTCGATTGGGGGCCGGGGCGCCGCGCATCCCCGCATCTGGCATCGATGTGCATGGGCGCCTGGCCCGCGCCAGCGTGGAACCCTGGATCGATTTTGTCAGCGACCAGCTGGTGCCGGCCATGGAGGGCAAGGCGTCGGATAGTGGCGGTAATGGTGGCCAGCAAGGCGGTCTGAACAAGGTCAATGTGCAGGTGGGCACGCTGGATTTGTTCGGCGTGGATGTGCCCGGAGCGAGCCTGTCGGTGCTGCCCAGCGGCAAAGGTTGGGACCTGGCCCTGAGTAGCCCGTCCGTGGCCGGTTCCATGACCATTCCCGAAGGGTTTTCTGCCCGGGGAGACGCGCCTCTGGATTTGTCCGTATCGCGGATGAATCTGACTTTGCCGGAAAGTGCGGATCCGAAATCCGGGGCGCCGCTGTCGCCGATGAGTCTGCCTGCCGTGGATGCCCGCTTGGCCAACCTGCGTATCAACGGCGAAGACTTCGGTGAATGGCAGGCGGATCTGCGCCCCTCGGCGCAAGGGGTGCGCATCAATAATTTACAGGGCCGCTGGCGGGCCAGCCGGATACAGGGCACGGTGGATTGGACAGAAGAGAGCGGCAATCAGTACACCCGCTTCAACGGGTCGCTGGCGTCCGATAACCTGGGGCGCTCCCTGAGTGCCTGGGGGCTGGCGGAAATGATTGAATCCGATGACGCCAGTGCCAAGGTTTCGCTGGGCTGGCCGCAATGGCCGCTGGCGCCGGATTACCTTGCTCTGGATGGTCAGGCACGGGTGGATATCGGTGAATGCCGGATCCCTGATACCGACACCAAAACCTCGTTTTTGCGGCTTTTGGGTGTTCTCAACCTGGGCACCATTCAGCGTCGATTGCGGCTGGATTTCTCCGACTTGTACAAGAAGGGATTGAGCTGTGACAGCATTAGCGGGGACTTCGCCATCGACGGCCCCCAGGTGTCCACCAGCAACCTGGCCATCGATTCGCCCTCGGCCGCCATTCGAGTGAAAGGGGCCATCGATCTTGAAAAAGAAACCCTGAACCATCAGATGGAAGTGACGTTGCCCCTTTCCAGTAACCTGTATGCCGGGTGTCTGGCCGGGCCTGCCGCCTGTGCCGGTATCTTTGTGGTGGAGCGCATCTGGGGCGATAAACTGGACAAGACTGCGACCATGGAATACCGCGTGAGCGGCAGTTGGTCGAACCCGAAAGTGTCTGAAACTGAAGGGATTTTCGAATGACGGTGTCTAACGCAGCGGTACCGGTTGGCGCACTACAGATGACCAGCGGTAAAGATCCCCAGGCCAACTTGGAGCAGACCGCCGGGCTGCTGCAGGCGGCCCGTGACAAGGGCGCCAGCCTGGCGGTGTTGCCGGAAAACTTTGCGGGCTACGGCGGTGATTACCGGGCGCTGGCGGCAGAGTATGCCATGCTGGAACAATGGCTCTGTGAACAGGCTGCCCGGCTGGGCATGGCGATCATTGGTGGTAGTGTGCCTTCATTGAGTCGCCCGGACGGCGAGCCGGTGCCGGCGCCGCGGGTACGCACGCGCTCTTTGGCGGTAACCGCCGACGGGGAGATCGTTGGCCGTTATGACAAGCTTCACTTGTTTGATGCCCAGGTGCAGGACGCCCAGGGCCAATACCGGGAGTCGGATCTTTTTGAACCCGGTGAAACCATCGTCACCGTGCCCCTGGCCGGTGTGCAGGTGGGTTTGGCGATCTGCTATGACCTGCGCTTTCCGGCCCTGGCCCAGCGCCTGGTGAGCGCCGGTGCCGAGCTGTTGGTATACCCGTCGGCGTTCACTGCCGTGACCGGTGCAGCTCATTGGGAATTATTGCTGCGTGCCACCGCGGTGCAGACCGGCTGTTATGTGCTGGGCGCCAACCAATGCGGGCAACATGGCCCGCGCCGTGCCAGTTACGGCCATTCCATGCTGGTGTCCCCCTGGGGGGACGTGGTGGCAAGCCTGGAGAATGCGCCTGGTGCGCTTGTGGCACCGCTGGACCTTGCTACCATGAACGAACTTCGCCAGCGCATGCCTGTACAGCAGCATCAACGATTACGAATTGAAGGTCCTTATGACGCAAACTGATGACGCTCTTTCTATTGCCGAATCCGTGCTGTTGGCTCCGGCCAATCTGCACACCCCGCAACTGGCGTCACTGCTGAATGGCAAACTGACCGGGCAGGCGGATTACGCCGATATCTATTTCCAGCACAGCCGCCATGAGGCCTGGGTGCTGGAGGATGGCATTGTTCGTGATGCCAGTTTCAATACCGAGCGCGGCGCCGGTGTGCGTATCGTGCAGGGCGACAAGACCGGCTTTGCTTACAGCGATGACATCACCCTGGCGGCATTGCAGCAGGCCAGTGGCGCTGCGCGGGCGATTACCCGGCAAGGGCAGGATCGGCAGATTCAACTGGCCAGCCGCGCGGTAACCCCCCGTTACACCGCCATCGATCCCTTGCTGGGCTGGCCGGCCCAGGAAAAGGTCGCCCTGTTACAGCGCATCGATGCCATGGCTCGCTCCCTGGATCCGGCCATTGTCGAAGTCACCGCCAGCCTCAGTGCGGAACAGGATGTGGTGATGGTGGTGGCCAGTGACGGCACCCTGGCGGCGGATGTGCGCCCGTTGATTCGCTGCAATGTGAGTGTGATTGCGGAGCGGGCAGGCCGCCGTGAGCGCGGTAGTGCCGGCGGCGGTGGCCGTGTGGCCTATGACTGGCTGTTGCAGGAAGAGCGCATCGAAACCTGGACCCGGGAGGCGGTGCGCGGTGCCTTGCTGAATCTGGAGGCCGAAGCGGCGCCGGCAGGGACCATGCCGGTGGTGCTGGGCCCCGGCTGGCCCGGCGTGTTGTTACACGAAGCAGTGGGTCATGGACTGGAAGGCGACTTCAATCGCAAGGGCACCTCCATGTTCGCCAAGAAAATGGGCGAACGGGTGGCGTCGCCACTGTGCTCGGTGGTGGATGACGGCACCCTGATGGATCGCCGGGGTTCCCTGAGTGTGGACGACGAAGGCACCCCTTCCGCCTGCAATACCCTGATCGAGAACGGCAAGCTGGTGGGGTACATGCAGGACAAGACCAATGCCCGCCTGATGGGGGTTGCCCCCACCGGCAATGGACGCCGTGAATCCTATGCGCATCTGCCCATGCCACGCATGACCAATACCTACATGCTGCCGGGCGAGAGCGATCCACAGGACATTATCGCCAGCCTGGATCGTGGCATTTATGCGGTGAACTTTGCCGGCGGCCAGGTGGACATCACGTCTGGCCGTTTTGTGTTTTCTACCAGCGAAGCGTACCTGGTGGAGAAGGGCAAGATTGTCTGTCCGGTAAAAGGCGCCACCCTGATTGGCAGCGGTGCGGAAGTCATGCGCGGCATTTCCATGGTGGGTAATGATCTGGCGCTGGATTCGGGTATCGGCGTGTGTGGCAAGGATGGCCAATCCGTGCCGGTGGGCGTGGGCCAGCCGACCCTGCGCGTGGATGCGCTCACCGTGGGAGGCACCGCCTGATGTCCCAGGTTCTGGATATTCTCTCGCGTATGCGTCTGTTTGCCGGCCTCAGTGATGAGGAGTTGGCGGTGCTGGAAAAACTGGTGTTTGTGAACCGGGTGCCGGTGGGCGATGTGGTCTGCCGGGAAGGCGACCGCAGTGATTTTGTCTGCTTTGTGGTGCGCGGTTGCCTGGATATCGTCAAGGATAATGACGGCGGTGGCGAGGTGGTGATTGCTCATCTGCGCCCCGGTGACTCCATGGGCGAAATGGCGCTGGTGGACCACGAGCCCCGCTCGGCAACCGTGCGCGCAGCGGAAGACGCTACCCTGATTGTGTTGACCCGCAAGGGCATTGAACAATTACGAAAACGCAGCCCCCATGCGGTGAGTCTGGTGATGGAAAATATCGCCCGCCTGCTGTGCACTCACCTGCGCCGTACCTCGTCCCAACTGGCTCAGTTCAAACTCCCCGTGGGCTAATGAAAATCTGTCGCTTATGAGAACTTTGTGTTTGCTCGTATCGCTCGTGTTGCTGGCCGCCTGTGATCCGGTGCAGTTGCCGGCTGATGTGCGTTTGCCCGATGGTGCCGTGTATGAGGGCGATATCGAGGATAACCTGTTCCATGGCCATGGCAGCCTCACCTGGCCCGGTGGTCGGCACTATGAAGGAGAGTTCCAGAACGGGTTGATGGCAGGTGAAGGTCGCCTGGAGAGCCGTAACGGCTGCGTTCAGGAAGGGCACTTTGTTAACGGCGTTTTGAACGGCGAAGGGACCTATACCTGCCAGGATGCCTCCTACCAAGGGCAGTTCAAGGACGGAGAGCTTATCAAGGGTTCGGTGACGTATCTGGACGATAATTCCTACCAGGGGGAGTTCCGTGATTTTCAACCGCACGGGAAGGGGCTCTGGGTCACCGCATCAGCCGAACAGTTTGAAGGCACCTTTGCCGACGGTTACATGGTCAAGGGGACTTACCGTAACGAGGAAGGTTACCACTATCAGGGCGAGTTCGATTTCTTCACCTTTGAAGGCAAAGGGGAGCTGACCCGTCCGGATGGCGTGGTAATTCATGCGTCTTTTGAAAACGGCCATGCGGAAGGCCCGGGGACGCGCACGCGGCCCAGTGATGAGGGCAAGCCCGTGGTGGAAAAGGGCTTTTTTGTGCAGGGCGATTACTACCCCAGTGAAAAAGCCTGGCGGCAGCGCAAGCAGCAGCAGGCGGCGGCCATGGAAGCGCGGTTGTATACCGAATCCAGCCGATTACAGTCTGTCTTGTCCTCGTTGGCGCCCCAGCGGCCCGGTGTGCGCGATGTCTATTTGCTGGTAGTCGGCGGTGACGGCACCGAAGCGGTGTTTGCCCGTGAGGTGGACTGGGTGGCGGAACGGTTGGGTTCGGTGTTTGATTTGAAGCGCCGCCATGTACGCCTGATCAACGGTGGCAGTGATGAGCTGCCTTTGGCCACCCGCACCAGTGTGCAGGAGAGTCTCAAGGCGCTGGATGCCTTGCTGGACCCTGAGGAAGATTTATTGCTGGTGCATTTTGTCAGCCATGGTGCCCGTAACGGTGATCTGCTGCTGGATGATAAAAGCCTCAAGCTTAACAATCTCGCCGTGACCGATGGCAAGCAGTGGTTGAATGGATTGTCTGCCCGGCATCAATGGCTAATCGTGTCTGCCTGTTATTCCGGCAAGTGGGTGGAAGGCCTGGCGTCGCCGGAGCGGGTCGTGTTTTCCTCTGCGGCGGCGGATCGCACTTCGTTCGGTTGTGGCGATGATTCCGAACGGACCTGGTTTAGCAAGGCGTTATACGGCGAAGTGATGGCAGCCGGGATCAATGATCCGCAAGCCTGGTTCGAAGCAGCCAACGAAAAAGTGTCGCTGATGGAGAAAGAACAGGGCATCGAAGGTGACGCCCATTCCCAGCCACAGAAAGCCGTGGGTGAGCAGTTTTTACGTTGGTGGCAAGCGGATAAAACCGCCCTGATGGTACCGGAGCGGCGTTGATATCGCTTTGGATCACGTGCCGAGTCAGTACAGCGGTGCGGTTTTATCCAGCTGGTTGAGGTAATTGATTAGCTTGCGTCGCTCGCGCTTGAATTTTTCCTTTTCCGCAGGCGGTGCAGCAGCGGGGTCTTTCACTCGCGCTTTCAGAGCGTTACGCGTCAGGTTGCGCAGTTGCTGGCGGTCGCCGTGGGGAAAGAACTCCAGAATTTGTTGCAAGGTGCTTTCCGCATCTTTGGGTTGCTCGCAGGCCGCAATCTGCTCCACCCAGTTGCTGAGGCGCTGCTGGCGAAAAGGGTCATTGAGGAGCTCCAGCGCCTGAATGATCTGTTCGCTGTTGGTTTCGCGAATGAGCCGGCCGATGTATTGGGCATGACGGCGGCGTGCTTCGTGGCTGGTGATGCGTGTGGCTTCAACCAGCGCGTATTGCAGATCGTCACGCAATGGCAGGCGCTCTCGCTCCACCTGTTTCATGTCCATCAGTAACAGACCCAGCTCTTGCAAGGCATTGTCTTCGCGTTTTTGCTGGCCCTTGCTGGTGATCTGGTCGTCGCTATACTCGGTCATAACTGTTTAATACCCATCAATGGAACCGCTATTTTATGTCTGATTCCTCCGCAACGACAGCCGAACTCGATAATACGCAGCTACAACAGGCCAAAGATACGGCTGCCTGGCTTATAGAAGAGGCCAAACGACAGGGGGCCGATGCGGCGGAAGTGGGAGTCAGCCTGTCCCAGGGCTATTCAGTCAATGTGCGGCAGGGGGAAGTGGAAACGGTGGAATTCCACCGTGACCGAGGTGTGTCGGTGACAGTGTACAAGGGGCAGCGCAAAGGTCACGCCAGTAGCTCCGATGATAACCGCGACAGTTTGCGGGCGACCCTGGCCGCCGCCACGGCCATTGCCGGCTACACCGAAGAAGACCGTTATGCGGGGCTGGCGCCAGCGGCGGATCTGGCAAAGGAAGTGACAGACCTGGATCTGTATCACCCCTGGGCCATGGATACCCAGTCTGCCATTGAGCAGGCATTGCGTTGTGAAACCGTGGCCCGTGACGATGCGCGCATCGTCAATTCCGAAGGTGCCTCCGTCAATAGCGGGTCCAGCCTGCGGGTGTATGCCACCTCGGAAGGGTTTTTGCACGGCTACCGTGGCACCCACCACAGCCGTGTGTGCAGTGTGGTGGCGGAAGATGAGGCCGGGATGCAGCGCGATTACTGGTATGACGGTGGGCGTGTGGGGGATCGCCTGGCGTCTGCCGAAGCGGTGGGTGAGCAAGCCCGTGAGCGCGCCCTCGCGCGGTTGGGTGCTGAGGTGCCGCAAACCGGTGAGCTGCCGGTGATCTTCGCCCCGGAAGTGGCGTCGGGTCTGTTGGGGCATCTGGTCTCTGCGATCAGTGGCGGGGCACTGTATCGCCGCAGTTCTTTTCTGCAGGACAGTCTGGGCAAGGCGGTGTTACCGGCCGGGTTTCAGCTCACGGAAAACCCGCACCTGGCGGCGGGTAATGCGTCTGCGCCCTTCGATGGTGATGGCTTGCCCACCCGGGCTCAGGCGTTTGTGGAAGACGGTGTGCTGAAACAGTATGCGCTGGGCTTGTACGCCAGCCGCCGTCTGGATATGGCGCCCACCGGCAATGGTGGCGGGGTGCGCAATGTACGCATTACCGATACCGGTGATTCGCTGGCTGCACTGATGGCCAAGGTGCCGAAGGGTATTCTGATCACTGAAGTCATGGGCCAGGGCATCAATCTGGTGACCGGAGACTATTCTCGCGGGGCAAGCGGTTTCTGGTTTGAGAACGGTGTCATACAAGGTGCACTGCAAGAGTTTACTATTGCCGGTCATCTGGGGGAGATGCTGTTAGGTATTCAAGGTAGCGGCACGGATGTGGACTATCGCGGCAATATTGCCTGTGGGTCCCTGTTGTTGTCGCCTGTCAAGATTGCCGGCCGCTAATTTTGCCTGGTGTGATTCGTTTATTTTTTGACTCGGGAAAGGGAAGGAACCAGCTAATGAGTGATATGAATCCGTATCAACAGCCGCAATCGGATGTGGCCAACGCGGCGCCGGCCAGCGCCAATGAATTCACCATCATCGCGCCACGGAAAATCAGTGTGGGGGATGCCATGGGCTGGATTGGCAAAGGCCATGGCATGCTCAGTGGGCACTGGGGTGTGGTGCTTGGCGCGCTGGTCGTGACGGTGCTGATC
Source organism: Alcanivorax sp. (assembly GCF_002733835.1). Lineage (GTDB taxonomy): Bacteria > Pseudomonadota > Gammaproteobacteria > Pseudomonadales > Alcanivoracaceae > Alcanivorax. Next base: position 254,899 of record NZ_NVWY01000001.1, on the reverse strand, counting down.
ACTTCTGCCTTGCAGATCATTCCGCTTCTGGGCGCGATTGCCCAGATACTGCTGACGCCGCTGCTGTATGCGGGCATCGTGAAAATCTTTCATCGTATCGATACGGAAAACCGTTCTGATTTCTCGGACCTGTTTGCCGGGTTTTCTGATCGTACCAGTCCATTGATCATGACCGCCGTGGCGCAGTTTGTGGTGCTGCTGGTGGCGGGTGTCGTATTGGGCGGCCTGTTTTTCCTGCTCGGCCGTGACGGCAGTACTGCAGCTATCGTGGTGCTTGGCCTGTTAGCCACGGTGGCCATGTTTGTCTTCATGTTCCTGTTTTACTTCGCCGTGCCGTTGATCTTCCTGGGCCAGAAAGGGGTGGTTGATGCCATGAAGCTGAGCCTGGATGCCTGCCTGAAAAATATTATTCCCTTCATCGTTTATACCCTGGTGATCTCCCTGATCCTGGTGGTGGCGGCGATTCCGCTCCTGTTGGGGTGGTTGTTCGTGATGCCGATTCTGGCCGGTGCGTACTACGTATCGTTCAAGCAGCTGTTTGTGGAATAAGTGCTGCAGCAGAAGGTGATGCACAAAAAAGGCGCCGCATTCGGCGCCTTTTTTGTTGTTGTGGGCTAATGAAGGCCGGTGTCTTGTTACGTTAGCAGGTGTGCATACAGCACCGTGGCCAGGCCGAGGAAAGCAAAGAAGCCGACAATATCGGTAATGGTGGTCAGCACCACGGACCCGGCCAGGGCCGGATCAATGCCCAGCTTCTTCATGGTGATGGGCAGCAGGGCGCCGGCGCTGGCCGCCATGACCAGGTTGATCACCATGGCGGCGGCGATGACCAGCCCGAGATTGGGGTCGTTGAACCACAGGCCGGCGGTAATGCCGATCACGGTTGCCCAGAGCAGGCCATTGATCGCGCCCACGGACAGTTCCTTGAACAGCAGGTAGCGGGTGTTGTTGGACTGGATCTGGCCCAGCGCCATGGCGCGGATGACCAGAGTCAGTGTCTGGCTGCCGGCAATGCCGCCCATGCTGGCCACGATGGGCATCAGGATGGCCAGCGCCACGACTTTTTCCAGGGTGGCTTCGAACAGGCCGATGACGGCCGAGGCGGCGAGCGCGGTCAGCAGGTTGATACCCAGCCACAGGGCCCGGCGCCGGGCGGTTTGCCACACGGAGCCGAAGGTATCTTCGTCTTCATCCAGACCGGCCATGCTCATCAGTGAGTGATCCGCTTCTTCGCGGATTACATCAACCACGTCATCAATGGTGATCCGTCCCACCAGCATGCCGTCTTCGTCCACCACCGGGGCGGTTACCAGGTCGTGGCGTTCGAAGATTTTTGCTACTTCGTGGGCGGGCAGGGTGGCGGTAATGGATTCCGTGTCGGTGATCATGGCTTCGCGCACGGTGGTGCCCGGGTCGCTGATCAGTACCTTGGTCAGCGGCAGCAGGCCGATGAACTGGTTTTTCCGGTTCACCACGGCCAGGTTATCCGTGGTGCGAGGAATTTCGCCGCGGCGACGCAGGTAGCGTTGAACAACTTCGAAGGTGATCTCCGGGCGCACGGTGATCACGTCCGTGTTCATCAGGCCACCGGCGGTGTCTTCCGGGTAGCTGAGCACATGCTCCAGCCGTTCGCGGTTCTGTTCGTCCAGGCTGGCCATCACCTGGGAGGTGACATGGTCCGGCAGCTCTTGCAGCAAATCCGCCAGGTCATCCGTGTCCAGTTCTTCTACCAGCGAGACCAGTTCGTCAGTGGACAGGTTGCGCAGCAGTTCTACCCGGACCTCTTCGCCCAGGTATTGCAGGACTTCGGATTCCTGGTCTTTATGCAGCAGTTGCCAGAGAATTTCCCGTTCCCGTGGCGGGGAGGATTCCAGTAAATGTGCCGCTTCCGCGCCGGGCAAATTGTTGATCAGCTGACGTACCTGGGTATAGGTACCGCTGGCCAGGGCGCGGTTAATGGCTTTTAAATGCTGTTGGCTACGGCTGCTATCGGCGGGCATGGCTCCTCCTTGCTGGAAGAGAGTTTACACGAGGCGGTGTGAAGGCCGAAGCGTGGCCGGTGGGATGGCGGTAAAGAGTGGTAAATTCCCCGGTGATTCGCTGGTTTACTCGCCTTCGTCGAAACAGCGGGCGAACAGGTCTTCCAGTTCGTCCATGGCGTGTTGTTCGTCTTCCCCTTCCACCTGGAAAGTGACGCTACTGCCTTTCGCTGCGCCAAGCATGAGCAGGCCCATGATGCTTTTTGCGTCGATGGTCTGGCTCTTGTGCAGGACCAGAATGCGGCTGTCGTAGCGGGAGGCCACGCTGACCACTTTGGCGGCCGCGCGGGCATGCAGGCCGAGTTTGTTGATTACGTCGAGTTTTTTTTCAATCATCGGGCGTCTTGTGGTCAGAAGTGATCTGAAAGGGAAAATGCCGGGTGTCAGGCCATGGTTGCCTTATTGCTCTCGGGGGAGTTCCCGGTGGCGAACCTGAAGCGCAATGCCTTTGTCGCGCAGAGTCCATGCCAGCTGCTCGGTGATAAAGACTGAGCGATGGCGCCCGCCGGTGCAGCCGATGGCGACGGTCACGTAGCTGCGATCACTGTGGGCAAACGCCGGTAACCAGCGCACCACGAAATCGCCGATGTCCTTGAGCATGTCGTGACTGGCCTGATGCTGGCTGAGGAAATCGATGATGCAGTCATCCTTGCCGGTAAAGGGGCGCAGGTCTGCATGCCAGTGTGGGTTGGGCAATACCCGTACATCGAACACCAGGTCCGCGTCGGTGGGCAGGCCATTCTTGAAGCCAAAGGATTCCAGCTGCAGAGACAGGGCGGCTTCACGGTGGGCCACCCGCTCGCGCATCAGGTTGCGCAGGGTGTGGACGTCGTGGTTGCTACTGTCGATAACCAGGTCGGCGCGCTGGCGGATGTTGGCCAGCAGTTCCCGTTCATGGCCGATGGCGTCGGCCAGTGAGCGCTCGCCAGTGCCCAGCGGGTGGCGACGACGGGTTGCGCTGAAGCGGGTCTGCAGGGTGTGGTCATCCGCGTCCAGGTAGACGATTTCACTGTGTACCTGCTGTTCGTTCAGGGCTTCAAGGATGTTGTCGAAAGCCAGTAACTGGGCGGGGAGGTTGCGGGCATCAATGCCCACAGCGACCCGTTCAATCGGAGGCTCGCCCTCGCTGAGCTGTTTCGCCAGTGTCGGCAGCATGCCGGCGGGCAGGTTATCGACACAATAAAATCCCTGGTCCTCCAGCGCTTGCAGTGCGGTGGTTTTCCCGGACCCGGAACGGCCACTAATAATCGTGAGTTTCATGGTTGCACCGCTGGCACGCCACACGCAGCGCGCTGGCACGCAAGATGGATAGACAAGGTGGCGTTTGGGGCGTGTTGCATGATGCGTGAAAGCCTGTTGCGTTCCTTCATGATGCCAGTCGCAACTCCGCTTCGGATTCTACGGCAGTTTGGTAGAGGTGCTGGTTGTCTGTGCTGTGGCGCAGTTCGGCGCGGTAGCTGTCGTCGTTGAACAGGGATGCCAGGTGGCTAAGTGTCTTGAGGTGCTGTTCCGGGTTGTCCTGGGGGACCAGCAACACAAACACCAGGTCCACGGGGTGCCCGTCAACGGCGTCGAAATCGATGGGGCTTTCCAGTTTCAACAACAGGCCGACTGCTTGCTGGCAATGTCCGAGCCGGCAGTGGGGAATGGCAATGCCTTCGCCAATGCCTGTGGAGCCCAGTTTTTCCCGGGCTACCAAAGCATCGAAGACCTCCTGTTCGTTGAGGCTGTCACAGCTGGCCGCGGCCAGCTGTGCAACCTGATCCAGCAGTTGTTTCTTGCTGCTGGCCTGCACGCCGTGATGGGTGCGGGCCAGAGTCAGTAGTTCGCGAACTCGCATAATTGTCGCTTTGGGTTAGTGACCGTGCTTGTGGCTGACGGCCTTTTCCTTGTGTTTGAGAATCTGGCGGTCCAGCTTGTCCGTCAGTTTGTCGATCGCTGCATACATGTCTCCGGCCTCAGCGGTGGCGAAGACATCGGCCCCGGAAATATGGATTGTGGATTCGGCTTTATGGGTTTTCGGTTCCGGAGAGAGAATAACCTGGACGCTGGTGATTTGATCGAAGTGGCGCTCCAGGCGGGAGAACTTATCACCCACATAGGCACGCAAGGCATCGGTAATATCCAGGTGATGACCGCTGATATTAATTTGCATGGCTGGCTCCTTTACCTGTTTGGGATCCGTCCTGGCGCCCTACACCAAACGCTTGCGGGCGCTGGAAGACGGTATTCGCATCGCCTCTCTGTATTTGGCGACGGTCCGGCGCGCTACATTGATTCCCTGCTCATTCAGCAAGCTGGCCAGCTTGTTATCGCTGAGCGGCTTGCGGGGATTCTCGGCAGCGACCAGCTTCTTAATAATGGCACGAATAGCGGTGGAGGAACACTCACCGCCGCCGTCTGTTCCCACGTGACTGGAAAAGAAATATTTCAGCTCAAAGACACCGCGGGGTGTCATCATGTATTTCTGGTTGGTGACCCGACTGATGGTCGATTCGTGCATCTCAACGGCGTCGGCAATATCCGCCAGAACCAGGGGCTTCATGGCTTCATCGCCATAATCGAAGAACCCCTGCTGCACATCGACGATGCGGGTGGCCACCTTGAGCAGGGTGTCGTGGCGGCTCTGCAGGCTCTTGATGAACCACTTGGCTTCCTGAACGCAATTGCGTAGATATTGCCCGTCTTCACCGCTGGTGTTGCGGGCGAGGCTGGCGTATTGCTGCTGCAGGTTGACCCGGGGGAGAACATCGTCGTTGAGGCTGACCTGCCAGCGGCCCTGGTGCTGGCGGACGATCACATCCGGTACGGCGTAATCTATCTGGGATTCGCCGATTTGTTCGCCGGGGGCCGGGTCCAGGGTGCGTAGCAGGGACAGGGCCTCCAGCAAAACCTCCTCGCTGATCTGCAGGGTGCGGCGCAGGGCGGCGTAATCGTGCTTTTCCAGCAGGTCCAGATGGGCCAGCAGGGCACAAGCTTCGTCACGCAGGGCGGTATCAGCGGGTAGTTGGCGCAGTTGCACGCCCAAACAGTCGGCCAGGTCGATGCTGGCTGCGCCCACGGGGTCGAACTGCTGCAGGCGGTGCTGCACGGCAAGGACTTCGTCGCGCTCGAGTTCATCGCCTTCGGTGAGCAGCTCCGGCTGGGCGTTCACCATGTCGACAATATCGTCCAGCGGCACGGTGATGTAACCGCGGTCGTCCAGGGATTCAATGATTGTCATGGCGATAATGCGGTCCACATCGCTCATGGGGGTCAGGTTCAACTGCCAGAGCAGGTGGTCCTGCAGGTTGCCGGAGACGGCGTGGCGTTGTTGCCATTCGTCTGCGTCGTCGGGGAGGGAGGCGGTGGCGCTGCTGGTCTGGCCGGAATAGATATCATCCCATTCGGTTTCCACGCCGGGCTCGTCCTGCACCAGCTCTTCCAGGGCGCTGTCACGCTCGGTGTCCAGCCCCTCGTCCTGACGCTCTTCGTCATGTTCGGGCAGGCTGTCGTCACCGAAATCGTCGGCCAGTTCCAGCAGCGGGTTGCTTTCCACGGCTTGCTGGATTTCCTGGCGCAGGTCCAGCGTGGACAGCTGCAAGAGGCGTATGGCCTGCTGCAGCTGCGGCGTCATGGTGAGCTGCTGGCCAATTTGTAGTTGTAGTGTGGGCTTCATACTGCTCGGTATTCTGCGGATCCCCAAAACACGAGAATACCAAGTGAATCATCAAACAAGCAATATTTGTGCCATAATATTTTGTGCGGTACGGCCTGGTGCGGAGTTGAAGGTTTAAAGTTCAAAGTTCAAGCGCGACTTTAGCCAGTTGTCGGTCTTGGCTGTTCTGTCGCGCTTCATCGGTAGCATCGCGGGTATGGCCTAGCCGTTGCAATGGGCTTCCCCGCGTTTTTCAACTTTACACTTTGTACTTTTAACTGCCTTTATAGTCGGAAATCGGCGCCCAGGTAGACGTCGCGCACTTGCTGGTTGGCAAGGATGATGTCCGCATCGCCGGAGGCAATGATATGGCCGGCGCTGACGATATAGGCGGTATCGCAGATATCCAGTGTTTCACGTACATTGTGGTCAGTGATCAGCACGCCGATGCCGCGGTCTTTCAGGTGGCGGATGATGCCCTTGATGTCGTTCACCGAGATCGGGTCAACCCCGGCAAAGGGTTCGTCCAGCAGGATGAAATCCGGGTCGGTGGCCAGGCCGCGGGCAATCTCCGCCCGGCGGCGCTCACCGCCGGACAGGCTCATGCCCAGCGAATCGCGAATGTGCCCGATGTGGAATTCCTTGAGCAGGCTTTCCATGCGTTCGTGGCGCTCTGCCTTGCTCAGTTCCTTGCGGGTTTCCAGAATCGCCATGATGTTCTCTTCCACCGTCAGGCGACGGAAGATGCTGGCTTCCTGGGGCAGGTAGCCGATGCCGCGCTGGGCGCGACCGTGCATGGGCAGGTGGGTGATGTCGCCGTCATTGATTTCGATGCGGCCGGCATCCGCTTCCACCAGGCCAACGATCATGTAGAAGCAGGTGGTTTTGCCGGCTCCGTTGGGGCCCAGCAGGCCAACGATCTGACCGGCTTCCACGTCCAGGGAAACGTCCTCGATGACCCGGCGGCCCTTGTAGCTTTTTGCCAGGTGGTGGGCGCGTAAGTGGCTCATGGTGTGCTGGGCTCCGCATCAGGTGAGGCGGTGTTGCTGTCCTCACTGGGGGTGTCTTTTTCGTTGCTGGAATCGCCACCGGTGGCGTCGGCGTCACCGCTGGTTTCGCGGGTTTGATTCTCGGCGGGGATCACCAGGCGAACCCGCTGGTCGCCTTCACTGCTGGCATCCACGCGCTTGGAATCGAGGCTGTATTCCACCTTGGCGCCTTCAAATGTATTGCCTTGATGTTCGATGTAGGCGTCGCCGGTGAGGACCAGGGTGCGAGCGTTAATGTCGTATACCAGGTTTTCAGCGTGGGCATTCAGCCCCTCGCCTTCCTCCATGCGCACGGGCGAGCCGGCAGCTTCCACCCGGACCAGGTCGCCATTTTTGGTGAACAGACGCATTTCGTCAGCAAACATTTTTCGCTTGCCCTGAATCAGCTCCACGTTGCCCCGGTACAGGCCGCTGCCAGCATCCTGTTCGAAGCGGCCACTGTCTGCCGTGACCTGAATGGGGCCGTCCATGGGGGCGGCCTGAGCGCCCAGGGGCAATGCCGCCAGCAAGGCCAGTGCGGCGAGGCGGCGGGTGCTATGAAGCGGGTGCTTCAAACTCACTCTTCACTCCTTGTTTCAGGTTCAGAATGCCCTTGTCGAGATCGGCTTCCAGGGCGCCGGCACGAGTCTGGCCGGAGTCGAATGTCATTTCCACTTCGCCGGGTGTTGTGGCGATATTGGTGTCGCTGTTGAAGCGCAGTTCGTCGGTGTCCAGGTTCACTTTCTGGGTGGGGTTGTCCACGTTGACCTTGCCGAGAAAAGTGATCAGGTCGCCGTTGTCTTCCACGGTGCCTTGCTCGCTGGTGATGGTCCAGCTGCCTTTGTCGTTCGCCATTACCAGCACGGGGGCTTCCATTTCGGTAAGGGGGTTATGGTCAAACTGCACCAGGTTGTCGGCGGTCAGGTGATATTGCAGGGTGCCGTCTTTTTCGCTGAAGGCGCGAGCGGTGACGTCGTCGGCGATAATGGCCGGCGCCATCATCACTGCGTTGTCCTGCCCGGGCAAGGTGCTGTCCCACTCGTGGAGCGTCATCAGCATGACCAGCCCCAGCATCAGAATGCCGGTGGCGCTGAGTAGTCCCTGACGCTTCATGCCTGGCTCCGCAGGGCAAGAATGGCGTCGCAGATTTCCCGCACTGCGCCTTCGCCGCCGCGGCGCTCGGTAACGTGATCGGCGGCGGTTTTGGCGCAGTCGTGGGCGTTGGCCGGGGCAAAACTCAATTGGGCCCAGAGCAGGGCGCTCACATCGGGTTCGTCGTCGCCGGCATAACCGGTTTCGTGGGCGGCGATGTTCAGTGAATCGGCCAGCGCTTCCAGTGCCACTCCTTTGTCTTCGCGACCCTGGATGACATGTTCAATGCCCAGGTCTGCCGCGCGTTTGGCCACCATGGGGGAGTTGCGCCCGGTGATGATGGCCAGGGTCACGCCGCTGGCGGCCAGTTTTTTCAGGCCATGGCCGTCCAGGGTGTTGAAGACTTTCAGTTCTTCGCCCTGGGGGCCGAACAGCAGGCGGCCGTCGGTCATGACGCCGTCCACGTCGAATGCCATCAGGCGCAGGTTCTGGGCATCAACGGAGGAAAATTGCATGGGCATTTATACCACCCCCGCGCGTAGCAGGTCCTGCATGTTGAAGGCGCCAAGGGGCTTGCCCGCATCATCGCACACCATTAGCCCGTTGATTTTACGGGTCTCCATGACTTGCAGGGCTTCCGCCGCCAGGTGACCCGGCGCGATGGTGATCGGGTCGGTGACCATGACGTCGGCAATGGTGGCTTTGCGAATATCGATGTCCCGGTCGAATATGCGGCGCAGGTCACCATCCGTAAAGATGCCCGCCAGGGTGCCGTCGTCGTGGGTGACGGCGGTCATGCCCAGGCCTTTATGGGTCATTTCCAGAAGGGCTTCGCTGAGTGAAGTATCCGTGCTGACCACGGGAAGCTGTTCGCCAGCGTGCATGATGTCATCCACTTTCAGTAGCAGGCGACGGCCCAGGCTGCCACCGGGGTGGCTGAGAGCAAAGTCTTCCGGGGTGAAGCCACGGGCTTCCAGCAGGGCGATGGCCAGAGCGTCGCCCATGGCCAGAGCGGCCGTGGTGGAGGAGGTCGGCGCCAGGTTATGGGGGCAGGCCTCTTCTGCGACCGCGACGGTCAGGTGTACATCGGAAAGTTGTGCCAACGCGGATTGTGGGCGGCCGGTCATGCCAACCAGGCCGGTGCCCTTGCGTTTGATCACAGGCAGAATGGCTAGCACCTCGGCGGTTTCGCCGGAATTGGAGAGCGCCAGTACCACGTCGTCCGGGGTAATCATGCCCAGGTCGCCATGGGAGGCTTCGCCGGGATGCACAAAGAAAGAGGGGGTGCCGGTGCTGGCCAGGGTGGCCGCCAGTTTGCTGCCCACATGCCCGCTTTTGCCCATGCCGGTGACGATCACCCGGCCTTTGGCATTCAGCATCAGATCGCAGGCAGCAGAAAAGCGGGTGTCCAGGCTGTCTTTCAGGGCATCCACGGCCCGGGCTTCGATATCCAGCACCCGTTGACCGACGCTGATATGGTCGTGACTCATGCGTTCTCCTTGGCGTTGGCGGCGATTATACACCGGTTGCCCCCTTCACGTTGACCCGAAATCGGTAACCTGGTCTCTACGGCGGGAACCGTATCGAACTCTGTGACTCCAATAAAACAACCAAGGTTCACGATGTTGCCGCTGTTGATGACTGGACAGGGGGTAAAGAACACCGTAAAACCGCCGGAGACTAACAGGGAGTAATCTATGCATTTGCAACGGTATATTCGAACGTGGCTGCACGCCGGCCTGGTGGTTGTATTGGCAGGCATGGCCACATTGGCTCATGCCGAGAGCGACCCGCGCCAGGTGGTGTCGGAAGCCGTGGAGCGCATGACATCCCGCATCGAGGCGGAGCGCGAGGCGCTCAAGGCGGATCCGGAAAAGGCCAAGGCGCTGGTCCGTGAAGAGCTGGCCGACCTGGTGGATTTCAAGCGCATTACCCGCATGGTCATGGGCGACTACTTTGGTCCGTCCAGCAAGGAGCAGAAATACCGTTTTCTGGATGTGTTCAAAAACAGCCTGATCAACACCTATGCATCCGGCATTACCTTGTATGACGGCCAGAAAATCGAAACCCTGCCCATGCAGGAGGGGGATCGTAAAGGTGACTATGCACGGGTGCGCATGGAGGTGAAAACCAACTCCGGGCAGGTGGTGCCGATCTACTACACCCTGTTCCTGCGTGATGATCAGTGGAAAGTGATCAACGTGTATGTGAATGGCCTGGATTTGCGCGATACCTTCAAGAGCCAGTTCGCCCAAGGCATGCAGCAGTACAACGATATCGACAAGGTGATCGATAACTGGTCTGCGGATGCCAAGATTGATGCCGGGATCGACGAGGCCAAACAGGGCGAGTGAACCCGCCTGCCGTGGTAAGGGGCAGCGTGCTCGCGTATTATTACGCCCTTGATGACGATTTGATGGAGCGGCTGCAGGCCGCTCCAGTGCTGTTTGGGCCTGACCAGGGCCCTGTTGAGGAGCAAAGATGAATCCGGAAGAAGTTCAGGCATTGGTTGATGCCGGTTTTGACAATGCCGATGTGGCAGTGGAAGGCGGCGGTGACCGGTTCCAGATTCGTGTGGTGTCAGAGGCCTTTGCCGGGCTGATGCCGGTGAAACGCCAGCAGCTGGTGTACGCCACCATCGACGAGCAGATCAAAAGTAACACCATCCATGCCGTGCAGATTATTGCCTTTACCCCGGCGGAGTGGGAAAAAGCCCAGAACCAGGGTCTGTCCTGACCCCGGCCCCAGGCCGAAAACGGGCTGGAAGAACGCAACCATCTAGAGACTGTTCATGGATAAATTGATCATCACCGGCGGCCAGCGGCTGGACGGCGACATTCGTATTTCCGGGGCCAAGAATGCGGCGTTGCCGATTCTGGCCGCCACGCTGCTGGCTGATGAGCCGGTGACGGTGGGAAATCTGCCGCACCTGCAGGACGTGACCACCCTGATCGAACTGCTCGGCCGGATGGGCGTCCATGTGGTGATCGATGACCGCATGAATGTGGAAGTGAATGCCACCACCATCAAGGAACTGACCGCTCCCTACGAGCTGGTGAAAACCATGCGCGCGTCGATTCTGGTGCTGGGCCCCATGGTCGCGCATTTCGGCAAGGCGTCGGTTTCCTTGCCCGGTGGTTGTGCCATTGGCTCGCGTCCGGTGGATATTCACCTGCGCGGTCTGGAAGCCATGGGCGCGGATATCGAAGTGGCCAATGGCTATGTGAATGCCAGTGTGGACGGCCGTTTGAAGGGCGCTCGCATCGTTATGGATGTGGTCACCGTGACCGGTACCGAAAACCTGATGATGGCGGCGGCGCTGGCCGACGGCACCACCTACCTGGAAAACGCAGCCCGTGAGCCGGAAGTGGTAGATCTGGCCAACTTCATTAATGCCATGGGTGGCAAGATCAGCGGGGCGGGCACCGACACCATTACCATTGAAGGGGTCGAGCGTCTTACCGGCTGTCACCATCAGGTCGTTGCCGATCGCATCGAAACCGGTACCTACCTGATTGCCGCTGCCATCACCGGTGGCCGTATCAAGACCAAGGACACCGTGCCGGGCATTCTTGATGCGGTGCTGCAAAAGCTGGAAGAGGCCGGGGCGAAAATTACCACCGGCGATGACTGGATCGAGCTGGACATGGAGGGGCGTCGCCCGAAAGCCGTGTCCCTGCGCACCGCGCCGTACCCGGCCATGCCCACGGATATGCAGGCCCAGTTCATGGCCCTGAATCTGGTGGCTGAAGGCACGGGCACCATCGTCGAAACCATTTTCGAAAACCGTTTCATGCACGTGCAGGAAATGAACCGCATGGGAGCGGACATTGAAGTGCAGGGTAATACCGCCATTTGCCGGGGAGTGGAACGGCTTACCGGTGCGCCGGTGATGGCCACCGACCTGCGCGCCTCGGCCTCACTGGTGATCGCGGCGCTGGCGGCATCCGGTGAAACCACGGTGGACCGCATCTACCATATTGATCGCGGCTACGAGTGCATCGAAGAGAAACTGCAATCGCTGGGCGCGGTTATCCGTCGCGTACCACGCTGATCGGATCGGGACCTGTGATGAGCAAGCCATTGACCATCGCCCTCTCCAAAGGGCGTATTCTCAAGGAAACCCTGCCGCTGCTGAAAGCCGCAGGCATTGAGCTGCTGGAAGACCCGGCGGCCTCACGCAAACTGATTTTCGACACCAGCCGTGACGACGTCAAAATCATCATCATCCGCGCCACGGACGTGCCGCCCTATGTGCAGCATGGCGCGGCGGATATCGGTGTGGCCGGCAAGGACGTGCTCATGGAGCACGGCGGTGACGGGGTCTTTGAACCGGTGGATCTGGACATTGCCCGCTGCAAATTGATGGTGGCGGCCATGAAGGACGCCCCGGAAACCGGCAGCCGCCTGCGCGTGGCCACCAAGTTTGTGAATGTGGCCAAGGCCTATTACGCCCAGCAGGGCAAACAGGCAGAAGTGATCAAGCTGTATGGCGCCATGGAATTGGCCCCGTTGGTGGGGCTGGCGGACCGCATCGTGGATATTGTCGATACCGGCAATACCCTGCGCGCCAACGGCCTGGAGCCCACCGAGCTGATCGCCCACATTTCTACCCGTGTGATCGTCAACCGGGCCAGCATGAAGACCCGTCACAGTGATATCCAGACGATCCTGGACAAGCTGGCCGAGGCGGTGGCGTCTCGCAAGGCGGGTTAAGTTAACGCTTGCATGCAACACGCTTCACGCGGTCACGCGGGTGGCTGGATGTGTGCGGGCCTGTTGCGTTGAACGAGAGAGATCATGGAAACCACCTGGCTTAACGCCCAAGATGCGGACTTCGATGCCAAGCTGGCCGCGCTCACCGCCTGGTCGGAAGAACGCGATGACGAAGTGGCCGATCGCGTGCGCGGCATTCTCAAGTATGTGGCCCGGCGCGGCGACGCGGCACTGGTGGAATACACCAACCGCTTTGATCGTCGTGACGTAGCGAGCATGGATAAGCTGGTGGTGGATCACGCCCAGTTGCAGGCTGCGCTGGCGCGCATTCCTGCCGAGCAGCGTGAGGCCCTGGAAGCCGCCGCCGATCGCGTGCGCCGTTACCATGAAAAGCAGAAGCAGGATTCCTGGCACTACCGCGAAGCCGATGGCACCTTGCTGGGCCAGCAGGTGACGCCACTGGATCGGGCCGGCATCTATGTGCCCGGTGGCAAGGCGGCGTATCCCAGTTCCGTGTTGATGAATGCGCTGCCGGCAAAGGTGGCCGGTGTGGGCGAAATCATCATGGTCTCGCCCGCCCCGGACGGCATTATCAATGACATGGTGCTGGCGGCGGCGGCCATCGCCGGGGTCGACAAGCTCTTTACCCTGGGCGGCGGGCAAGCCGTGGCCGCGTTGGCCTACGGCACCGAAACCGTGCCCGCGGTGGACAAAATTGTCGGTCCCGGCAACATCTATGTGGCCGAAGCCAAGCGGCAGGTGTTTGGCAAAGTGGGCATCGACATGATTGCCGGTCCCTCGGAAATTCTGGTGGTTTGTGACGGCAAGACCGACCCGGACTGGATCGCCATGGACCTGTTCTCCCAGGCGGAGCACGATGAGGAAGCCCAGGCGATTCTGGTGTCCCCGGATGCGGCGTTCCTGAATCAGGTGGCCGAATCCATGGAAAGCCTGGCGACGACCCTGGAGCGCGAGACCATTATTCGTACCTCCATGAAGCATCGCGGTGCACTGATTCAGGTGAAAGACCTGGATCAGGCCATTGAGATCGCCAACCGCATCGCCTCCGAACACCTGGAATTATCCATTGATGACGCGGAGCAGTGGGCGAAAAAAATTCGTCATGCCGGTGCGATTTTTCTGGGCCGTCACACGCCGGAAGCGCTGGGTGATTACTGTGCCGGGCCAAATCACGTGCTGCCCACCAGCGCTACCGCGCGCTTTTCGTCGCCGCTGGGCGTGTACGATTTCCAGAAGCGCAGCTCGTTGATTGGTTGCTCCCCGGACGGGGCCAGCACCCTGGCAAAAATCGCCTCCCCGCTGGCGCGCGGCGAAAGCCTGACGGCCCACGCGCGCAGTGCGGAATATAGAATTAAACGCTAGAAGCCAGATGCCAGACGCCTGACGTGCGGCCTCTTTGTCCGGCGTTTGGCGTCAGGCTTCCGGCGGAGAACTTATGAGTCAATACTGGAGCGACTTCGTTCATGGGCTGGAGCCTTATGTGCCCGGCGAGCAGCCCAAGATGGACAAGCTGGTAAAGCTGAACACCAATGAGCATCCGCTCGGCCCGTCGCCGAAAGTGATTGAGGCGATCCGCGCTGAGGCGGACGAGCGGCTGCGGCTGTACCCGGACCCGGACAGCAGCCAGCTCAAGCAGGCCATCGCCGATTACTATTCCAATCAAGGTTACGGGATCGAGCGTTCCCAGGTGTTTGTTGGCAATGGCTCCGACGAAGTGCTGGCGCACCTGTTTATGGCGTTTTTCAAACAGGATCAGCCGCTGCTGTTCCCGGATATTACCTACAGCTTCTACAAGGTCTATTGTGGCCTGTATCAGATCGACTACCAGCCGGTGCCGCTCGATGGTGAGTTGGGCATTGCGGTGGATGATTATCTCGCCGGCGACAAGCCGCGCCCCAACGGCGGTATTATTTTTCCCAATCCCAATGCGCCCACCGGCAAGCTGTTGCCGCTGAGTGAGATTGAGCGCCTGTTACAGATCAATACGGAAACCCTGGTGGTGATCGATGAGGCGTACATCGATTTTGCCGGTAGCCCGGGGCAGGGCGACACCACGGCAATCGCCCTGGTAAACCGCTACCCGAATCTACTGGTTACCCAAACCCTGTCAAAATCCCGCTCCCTGGCCGGCTTGCGTATCGGGCTGGCAGTGGGTGATGAGGCCTTGATTGATGGTCTGAATCGCATCAAGGACAGCTTCAACTCCTACCCACTGGATCGTCTGGCCATTGCCGCCGGCGTGGCCGCGTTTGAGGATCAGGAATGGTTTGAAAAAGGCTGCGAGCAGGTGATTGGTCAGCGTGAGTGGCTCACCGATCAGCTGGCGCAGCGGGGCTTCGACAGTTTGCCCTCGGCGGCCAATTTTCTCTTTGCCTGCCACGAGAGGCATAGTGGTGCTGAACTGGCCCAGGGGCTGCGCGAGCAAGGCATTATCGTGCGCCATTTTGGCAAACCCGAGCGCATCGCCGACTACCTGCGGATCACCGTGGGCACGCCAGAACAGAATCAGGCGCTGATTGCGGCGCTGGACGGGTTGAGTGAAAAGCTGAAAACTGAAAGTTAAAAAGCGTGGAATAAGTTTTGCCACATGCAGACAAAGAGGCCGTGCCCACCCTTTGGGCGCGGCCTCTTTGGGTTAACGGGTAGAGTCGCGCTTGAACTTTGCATTTTATGAAGACGGCGATACTACCGTGGGAAGCGATGCTTGCATCGCGAAGGCGCTTTAGCTTTGCACCGTTGTTCGTGATGCGAGCATTACTTCCCACAGATATTACCAATGTTGGCTTTTTCAGAGGTCTTCTCGCTCCTAAATCGCCTGTTGGCCGAAGTCAGGGTTTGCCCGCTTGAACCTTTCCCATACCTGCGGTACTAACAGGCATCGCCCAACGCAAAGGCCTTAATAATGAAACGTTCGCTACTGCTCGCCTGTGCCCTGATTCCGATTCCCCTTTTTGCCGCTGACTTTGCGGTTACCGCTCCGGTGAGCAAGGCCGTGTTGTTTCCCGCCCAGGCCCATCTCAGTCGTACGTTCTCCCAGGCTTTGCCCGCCGGTGAGCACCAGCTGGTGGTGAAAGGTTTGCCGGAGCTGGATCTGGATAGCCTGCAGGTGGCCGTGAAAGGGGCCAGGTTGCTGGGGATGCAACAAGGGTTTGCCATTGCTGAGGGCGATATCTCGGCCCGTCGTGCCGAGCTGGATGCGGCGATTCTTGACCTGGAGCAGGCCATGGCCGCCGCCCGCGCGGCTGATAGCCTGGACCAGCAACAGATCAATCATCTGCAATCGCTGATGGGGCAGGCGCCACAGGGTGAGGCCGTGTTTGCCCAGGTGCCGGTGGAAAAATGGGCCAGTGCTTGGGAGTCCATTGGCAAGGCGGTGGCGCAACGACAGGCGGCGATTAATCAGCGTGTGGTGACCCGGGAAGAACAGCAACGCAAGCTGGAGGCGCTGCGGCAGGAGCGGCAGCAGCTGGGGCAGGGGCAGACTCGCAGCCGCGAACTGGTGCTCACTGTCGGTGCTGACGCGTCGGCCACCGCGCAGGTGGAGTTGCAGTATTTTACCGGCCAGGCCGGCTGGCAGAATCAATTGCGGGTCGATCTGGATAGCGGTAGTGAAACGGTTGCCGTTACCGGTATTGCGCTGATTCATAACCGCACTGGCGAGGACTGGCAGAATGTCAGTGCCACCCTGGGGCTGGTGCCGGCCGGTTACCGTCACCTGCCGGATCCGCAGCCCTGGATAGTGCGTCTGGCGACGCCGCAACCGGCAATGCGCAAACAGTCCCTGCGCAGCGTGATGGCGGAACCGGCCGCCTTCGAAGCCGATATGGCTGAGCATCTGCAGGCGATGCCGGTGGCCGCTCCGGTGGCTCACGGTTTTGATATGCGCGTGCCGCTTTCGTCTCCGTTGTCTCTGGCCAGTGGCAACGCCAGTGCCCGTGTGCCCTATCAGCAGGCTGAACTGCCGGTGACGCTCAGCCGCGAAAGTTATCTCTGGCAGCAGCCGGCGGTGTTGCTGGTGGGGGAATGGAAGAATACCAGCGCGCTGCCCTGGTTGGCGGGGCGCGTCACTTTGTTGCGCGATGGTCAGCGGCTGGCCCGTTACCACCGTGGCGACAGCATCAAGCAGGGCGAAAAGGTGAAGATGAGTTTCGGCGATGATCCGCGCCTGCAGATTGCCGTGGTTCGCGAGCCATCACAGCAAGGAGAAGTCGGCCTGATCAGCAAGGAGAAGACCCTGTCTGCGCTGAAAAACATCACTCTGACGTCCCATTACGACAAGGCGGTGACGGTGAATCTGCTGGATCGCCTGCCGGTGGCCGGTAACGAGGATATTGTTGTCACGGCCAAAGGCAAGGCCGCAGATGCCCGCGACGTGGATGATGTGAAAGGGCTGCAACGCTGGCAGTTCACCTTGCCCGCCGGGGGGGAAGAAAGTTTCAAACAAGGCTTCGAAATTCGCTACCCGGAAGGGGCAATGCTGAGCGGTGTAGAAGGGCTTTAAAGGCAATTAATAGTTAATAATGAATAATTAATAGTGCGCGAGACAGGTTCTCTGTCTTGAAACGCAAGAGGCCGCGCCCATGGTTTGGGCGCGGCCTCTTGCGTTTTGTATAGCCTGAAAAAAAGACCGTGTAGTTATTAATTATTCATTATTAACTATTAATTGCCTCATTCCGTTTCCGCCGGTGGGCGCGTGCCGATGACCACGTCCACGGACAGGGGCTGACGGTTGCGGATCACTTCCAGGGTTACTTTGTCGTCCGGTTTCATCCCGGCAATCCGGTTCATGGCTTCGTAGCCGTCGGCCATCACGTCGCCGTCGATTCCCACCAGAACGTCGCCGGGCTGGAGGCCGCCTTTATGGGCAGGGCTGTCGACCACCACTTCAGTGACCACGCCTCCGCGTACGTCTTCCATGCCAAAGGTGTCCGCCAGTGACGGAGTCATGTCCTGCACGGTGACGCCCAGGTAGCCACGAATCACACGGCCATGTTCGATCAGGTCACTCATCACTTCCTTGGCAATGGAGGCGGGGGTGGCAAAGCCGATGCCTTGCCAGCTGCCGTCCGCAGACAGGATGGCGGTGTTGATGCCGATCAGGTGGCCGCGGGTATCAATCAGCGCGCCGCCGGAGTTGCCCCGGTTAATGGCCGCGTCGGTCTGGATAAAGTTCTCAAAGGTGGCGATGCCCAGGTGGCTGCGGCCGGTGGCACTGACGATGCCCATGGATACTGTCTGACCCACACCCAGCGGGTTGCCGATGGCGAGCACCACATCGCCCACCTGCACCGGGCCGTTACCGTTCAGCTCGACTTCGGGTAAATCTTCCAGGGCAACATGCAGCAGTGCCAGGTCGGTTTCCGGGTCCGTGCCCACCACCCGGGCGGGGGCGTCCCGGCCATCACGCAGGGCCACCAGAATTTCATCCGCATCGCGGATGACGTGATAACTGGTCAGCACATAGCCGCCGTCGTCGACAATTACCCCGGAGCCCAGGCTGCTCAGGGCGCGTTCACGGCGGGGTTGTTCCATAAAGCGGTTGAACAGCGGGTCTTCGGCCACGTCCTCGTTGGTGATGATCTGGGTGGTGTAGATGTTCACCACCGCCGGGGCCGCATGGTTTACCGCGCCGGCATAGCTGGCGACGCCGGTGTCATGCTGTGCGGGCTCAGCGTTGGGGCCCCACTGGTACCACCACAGGGCGACAAGGCCGACGGCCAGGCCGGTAATCACCGGGCCGGCCAGAAAACGAAGCAGTTTGATCACCGGTAATGCCCCCGTTTATGCGGTTCCCCTTTTTCGTCAGAGCCTGGTGAAGGGCCTCTGGCGAGACAAGTGAGGGGTCTGATAGGTAAACTGCGCGCAATAGTAGAACCTGTGAATGGTGATTGCTACCACCGGTTGGCTGTGGCAAATGGTCGCGCGCCAGCCATTGCCATGCTCTCGGCAACGCCCTGCGAAGGCCCGCGTTGCAACGATTACGCGCCTAGGGTACATCACCTGGCGAGTGGCAGGGTTGGCGCAGAGATCAGCCTGCACGGGTTTTGCGACCACATTCATCATGTCCGACCTGCCGGAAGGTGCCATGCTCAAGCGCGATTACATGTTGTCTCTGCTCGACCAGGAACTGGCCACGGACCGGTTTCAGGATTACTGCCCCAATGGTTTGCAGGTGGAAGGCCGCGAGCAGATTCATCGGGTGGTGTCCGGCGTGACGGCCTGTCAGGCCTTGATTGACGCGGCCATCGTGGAAGAAGCCGATGCCATTCTGGTCCACCACGGCTATTTCTGGAAAGGGGAAAGCCAGCAGATCCGGGGCATGAAGAAGCAACGGCTGCAGACTCTGTTGCGCCATGACATCAACTTGTTTGCCTATCACCTGCCGCTGGATGCTCACCCCACACTGGGCAATAATGCCCAGTTGGCGCTCCGTCTGGGCCTGACCACCGAAGGCGGGCTGGATGATTCGCCCCGGCCCATCGGCAATGTGGGGCGACTGGACAGCCCCATGAGTGCGTCAGAATTCGCCGCCCATGTGGAAGCGGTATTGGGCCGGACGCCCTTGCATATCGGCGATCCCGGCGACGAAATTGAAACGGTCGGCTGGTGTACCGGCGGGGCCCAGGGCTTTATCGAAAAGGCTCAGGCCAAAGGCGTGGATGCCTACCTGAGCGGCGAAATTTCCGAACCGACCACCCATTTTGCCCGGGAAACCGGCATGCACTATTTCGCCTGTGGCCACCATGCCACCGAGCGTTATGGCGCCATGGCGCTGGGCCAGTGGCTCAGCGATCATTACGGCATTGAGCATACCTTTATTGATATCGATAACCCGGCCTGAACCGGGAGTAGTACGAGGGTTTCCTGTCTGATGAAAGTCACTGTGATTTACAACCCGACTGCCGGTGGCGGTCGGGAGGCGTTGCTCTGCCGTTTTGTGGCTGAGCTGGAGCGCCAGGGAGCCAGCGTGCGCCTGTATTACACCAAAGGCCCCAACGACGCTACGAACTACCTCAATGGGCTCTCGGACCAAGGCGATTGTGTCGTCGCCGTGGGCGGAGATGGCACTACCAACGAAGTGCTCAACGGCTTGGCTGGCGGCGTGGCGCTGGGCGTGTTTGCCACCGGCACCGCGAATGTACTGGCCAAAGAGCTGGGGTTGCCGAAAAAACCGGAGCAGGCCGCGCAGGTGGTAGTGAAGGGCAAAAGCGTGTCTGTGACGCCGGCCCGCCTGAATGGCCGGCGGTTTATCATGATGTGCGGCATTGGCTATGACGCCTGGGTGGTCAATGGGGTCAACCTGGGCATCAAGGAGCGTTTCGGCAAACTGGCTTATGTGCTATCCATGCTTGGCCAGGTTGGCCGTTATGGTCAGCGCCACTATCGGGTGGAGGTGGATGGCCGGCCACTGGATTGTTTCTCCGCCATTATCACCAATGGCCGCCATTACGGTGGCAGCTTCGTGTTGAGTAACGAGGCCAATATCCTGCGCCCACAGGTGCAGGTGCTGTTATTCCAGAAGCCCGGCGTGCGGTTTTTACTGCGTTGCCTGGTTGCCCTGTTGTTCGGGCGCATGGAGCGGATGGATGGCGTGGCCAGCCTGCGAGCCCAGCGGGTGCATATCCGCTGTGAGAACGGTGAAGAGCCGATTCAGGCAGACGGCGATCCGGCGGGTAACTTGCCGGCGGAGATTGAAGTGGAAGACGCGCCGGTGCCCATGCGGGTGGCTACCCTGTTTGATTCATAGGGTTTTGCCACAAGCCTTGAAAGGCCGCCCAGGCCATGGGGTTTGACGTCAGGCATCCGGCGTCGAGCGTTTGGCAAAGTGCGGAGTGTTCACGATAAGCCAGTCAAACGGCGAGAAACGTGTTATTCACGCCAAGATGTGATGAACCATAAAAAAGCCCGCATCAGCGCAATGCTGTTCATTTAGGGGAAGCAGCGCTGCGCGAACATCTTCGTCATGCGAGCATGACTTCCCACCAATCCCGAAGTTTGAGGGGGGGCGATGTTTACATCGCGAAGGCTTCAGGTCTGGCACAGAACCTTAAGTGAACGGTATTACCGCATCAGCGGGCTTTTTTTATGGTTGCTCGGCCATCAGCCGGGTTTCTTGTCATCTGCGGCGTCGTCATCTCCCTCGGCATAATCCCGGGGCGGCTCGACCACGGTGTCGGGGATCGGGTTATCGGCCACGTCCACTGGCGCAAAGGGGCCGGTGGGTTTTTGCTGCAGGCCAAAGTCTTCCGAGAGCGTGCCCTTGGCGCTGGGGGCATAATCCAGTGGTGGCGCCATGGGTTCGCTATTCTCCTTGTCCGGTGCGGAATCCAGGGATTTGGCCACGGCCCGTTTGCGGCCCACTTCAGAGCAGAGTACCTGGGCGCCCTTGGACAAATGCTCATGCACGGAGCGATACGCCTGGGTCATATCGTTGACCAGATCAGCGGTCTGCAGAAAATGATCGTCTACCTTGTCCCGATAATGATTCAGTGCCTGACGGGCCTCGTCACGGTCACGAATCAGTTGGCCGGCTTGCCGCCGTGCCGGTAACAACCAGAAAAGCAGTCCTGCACCTACCACCACGCCGGCAGCAAAGCACAGCACCCCAGTTGTCAGCATATCCATGGCATACTCCTGTAAGGTATCGCCAAGACGCTGGCGATAACGCTGAGGCTATTGCAGCACAGAGCTGCTCAGCCGCCAAGGGTGAAAGGCGTAACAGGATGCGATAGGAGTAGAAAATGGCAGCACAACGGCAAACCTTATCCGGTCCAGCCGGGCAGCTGGAGGTCGTCGTGGAACAGGGTAGTGATACGCCGCCGTTTGTGGCCATTGTTTGCCACCCCCACCCCCTGTTTGGTGGCACCATGGACAACAAGGTGGTGACAACCCTGGCTCGGCTGGCCCGGGATAAAGGGGCCGTGGTGGTGCGCTTCAATTTCCGGGGTGTGGGTGAAAGCCAGGGGGCCTATAGCGATGGCATCGGCGAAACCGAGGATCTGCTGGCTATCCACAGTTGGCTGACACACCAGTATCCGCAATTGCCGCTGTGGTTGTCGGGTTTTTCCTTTGGCAGTTTTGTGGCGGCGCGCGGGGCGGAAATTCTCAAGGCCAACGGTATGCCCGCCCGGGAACTGCTGCTGGTGGCGCCGCCAGTGCACCATTATCCGTTTGCCGAAATTGAAGACACAGGCTGCCCGGTGACCGTGGTGCAGGGTGAGGACGATGAAGTGGTGCCGGCGGAGCAGGTGTTTCGCTGGGCAGAGCAAACACCCCTTGCCCCCGATCTGGTCCGTTTCCCGGATTGCGGCCATTTTTTCCACGGCAAGCTGGTGGACCTGAAGGAGGTTGCGGCCAGCCACCTGCCCGGTTAGCTTTGCCCTGCGAGTGGATTTTCCCCGGATGGTTGTCAGCTGGCGGCCCCGGCGCTACATTGGCCCGCCCTTGCCGGGCCTGTTTCAGGCCCTTAGCCGGTTTCAACTACATAGTGGCAGGTCCGCGACCCATGACCCCTCTTGAGCAATACAAGGCCGACCTTCAGCGCGATGACTTTTTCCAGGACCCGGCCCAGGAGCGGGCCGTCGCCGCGCTGGACGACCTCTACCATCGTTTGCTGGCAGAGCCATCGTCAGGCGGTTTGTTCGGGCGCTTCCGCAAGCCCCGCCCGCAGATGGGTCTGTATATGTGGGGTGGCGTGGGCCGTGGCAAAACCTACCTGATGGATGTGTTTTTCCAGACTCTGCCGTTCAAGGAAAAGCGCCGCATGCACTTTCACCGTTTTATGCAGAAAGTGCACCGGGAAATGCGTGAACGCCAGGGCGAAAAAAATCCGCTGATCAGCATCGCCCGCAAATTTGCCAGCCAGGCCCGGGTGCTGTGTTTTGATGAATTCTTTGTCACCGACATCACCGACGCCATGATACTGGCTGGCTTGATGCAGGAGCTGTTCGCCAACGGCGTGACCCTGGTGGCTACCTCCAACATCGAGCCGGATGGCCTGTACAAGGATGGCCTGCAACGGGCCCGTTTTCTCCCTGCCATTGATTTGCTGAAAGAGCACACCCAGGTGCTGAACGTGGACGGCGGCAATGACTACCGCCTGCGTCTGCTGGAGCAGGTCGAGCTATATCACTGCCCCCTGGGGAAAGGGGCTGATGCCTTTCTGCAGGAACGATTCCAGACCTTGGAGCCGGATCACTCCCGCCACCGGGATCGTGGCAATGTGCTGATTGAGGGCCGCAAAATTGCTACCGTCGTCTGCGCGGACGATGTGGTCTGGTTTGAGTTCAAGGAACTGTGCGATGGGCCGCGCAGCCAGACCGATTACATCGAAATTGCCCGGGAGTTCCACACCGTGCTGTTGGCCAATGTGGAGCAGATGGGCGCGGGCAAGGACGACATGGCCCGGCGCTTTATCAACCTGGTGGATGAATTCTACGACCGTGCCGTCAAACTGGTGGTCGCCGCCGAGGTGCCCATCGAGGATATCTATGCCGGTGGACGGCTGGATTTCGAATTTGAGCGCACCCGTTCCCGCTTGCAAGAGATGCAATCCTCTGAATATCTGGGCCGTGAACACCGCGCCTGATCAGCTTCCGGCAGGAGGGTCATTGGCCGGGTTTCACAGATGAGCAAGGGCCTGAGCGTTTCGGTCATTGCCCGATGACCGCCACAGTGAACATTATGGGGCATTCTGTGCCCCTGCCAGTCCGGCGTTGGGGCCACTCCCGATAACCTGATGCCGGAGAGCATGATGATTCCCCGTACGCTGTTTAGTTCTGACCACGAAACCTTCCGCGATACCGTACGCAAATTCCTGGAAAACGAAGCCGTTCCCTTCAATGAAGAATGGGAGCAGCAGGGCGTTGTGCCTAAAGAGGTATGGTTAAAAGCGGGCGAGCAGGGTTTTCTGTGCCCCATGGTGAGTGAAGAATACGGCGGTATCGGCGCTGATTTCCTCTACAGCGTGGTGATCAGTGAAGAGATTGCCAAACTGGGCCTCACCGGCATTGGCTGGGGGCTGCATACAGAAATTGTGGCGCCTTACATTGAGAACAATGGCTCTGAAGTATTGAAACAGAAATACCTGCCGAAGATGGTCACCGGTGAAATGATTGGAGCCATCGCCATGACCGAGCCCGGCGCGGGCTCCGACCTGCAAGGCGTGAAAACCACCGCGGTGAAAGACGGCGATCACTACGTGCTGAACGGCTCCAAGACCTTCATCACCAATGGCCAGAATGCGGACATCGTGATTGTAGTGGCAAAAACCGATCCCACCAAAGGCGCCAAGGGCATCAGCCTGTTTGTGGTGGAAACCGATTCCGAGGGGTTCGAGAAAGGCAAGAACCTGAAGAAAGTGGGCATGAAGGCCCAGGACACCTCCGAGCTGTTTTTCCAGGACGTGCGCGTACCGGCAGAAAACCTGCTGGGTGAAGAAGGCATGGGCTTTATTTACCTGATGAAAGAATTGCCCCAGGAACGTCTCGGTATTTCCATTGGTGGTCTGGCCATGGCCGAGTCTGCGCTGGCGCACACCATCGAATACGTGAAGGAAAGAAAGGCCTTCGGTAAACCGATCGCCGGTTTCCAGAACACCCAGTTCAAGATTGCCGAGATGCACACCAAGCTTGAAGTGGCTCGCGCCTATGTGGACCGCTGTCTGGAACTGCACCTGAAGAAAGAACTGGATATTCCTACCGCAGCGGCGGGCAAATACTACATTACCGACCTGCAGTGCGAAGTGATCGACGAGTGCCTGCAGCTGCACGGTGGTTATGGCTACATGTGGGAATACCCGATCGCCCGTATGTTCGCCGACTCCCGTGTACAGCGGATTTACGGTGGCACCAACGAGATTATGAAAACCATTGTTGCCAAGGCGGTGCTGGCGGATTGATGCCACCCGGACGGTAAACAAAAGGGCTGCTTCGGCAGCCCTTTTTTTGTGGGCGTAATTTTACAAAGTGACAGTTTCTAGTGTGAAAGTATGAGGATTTTACGGGTCTTGCTGTTATTCGCCTAAGTTGTGTATAAGTGAAGTCAGATCGAGGAATGATCTTGCGTGTACGCTAATAATTTTAGGAAGAGGGAGAGCAGCAATGAAAAAAACAGGTGCGTTACTTATTGGTTCCGCTTTAGGACTGGTTGCCGGCCAGACCATGGCCAGTGGTTTTGGTGTGTCGTATCAATCCGTCTCTGCGATGGGTACCGCGTATGCGGGTTCGGCAGTACTCAGCGAAAATGCTTCAAATCAATGGTACAACCCGGCAACACTGGCCGGCCTGAAAAAGACTGAGCTTTCAGTGGCTGTGCACCAGGTGTGGGTTGATACACATTTTGAAGCTGATAATGATGGTGCCATTCAGGGCCTTCCATTACCTCCACCTATTGCTGCACAGAGTGGCGTTGGATCCGGTGACTTTGAAGATGTGGAGCCTTTTGTAGGAAGTGGTTTTCTTGCTGTTCCTATCAGCGATTCCATGACATTTGGTCTGTCTGTAACAGCGCCTTTTGGTACTGAAATTGAGTACGAGGATGGCTGGGGTAATGGTTATGATCTGACAGCCCTTGGCTTGGGTCCGGTGACGGCAGGTGATGCTTACTCTACGGAGTCTGATCTCAAAACGTATAATATTAATCCATCCATCGGTATTGAATTGAGCGACTCATTGAGTGTTGGTGTTGGCGTTAGCTACCAAAAGCTGGACGCCGATATTCGCAACTCCTTGACGCGCCTTGAAGGTGACGATGACGCTTATGGTTGGAATGTGGGCATGACCTACAGTCCCGATGATAATAACCATTTTGGTGTTGGGTATCGTTCAGAGATTTCGTATGAAGTCGAAGGCGATATTACTTTTAGTCCGTTGGGGTCCGCACTCTC
This sequence comes from Alcanivorax sp., assembly GCF_002733835.1. Classification (GTDB taxonomy): domain Bacteria; phylum Pseudomonadota; class Gammaproteobacteria; order Pseudomonadales; family Alcanivoracaceae; genus Alcanivorax. The sequence goes on along the minus strand of NZ_NVWY01000001.1, from coordinate 229,480 downwards.
TACTGCCTCAGGTAATCCGGTTGCCGCCGGGCAATATTCCGGTACGGCCGACATTGATTTGCCTGCTTCATTACAGCTTTCCTATGCGGGTGATTTATCCGATCAAACCCAAATCCTCTTGGGTGTAGAGTGGATGGAGTGGAGTAGCCTGGATGCTCTGGTAGTTGAAAGCCCGGACTTGGCATTCGAGCCAACGGAGAGTTTTGACTGGGAAAATGCGGTCCGTTATTCATTGGGTGTCCGTCATTCACTGAATGAAAGCACGGTATTGCGTTTCGGTGTGGCCCAAGAGGAATCTACTCAGGGAACCAATAACCGTTCCGCAATTTCTCCAGACTCTGACCGTGTCTGGGCGACCTTGGGTGCAGGCTTTACACCGATGGAAAATATGACCATTGATGTGGGTTATGCCCATGTGTTTGTTGATGATGCGGATATTAACCGGACAGATAAAGGTGCTCAGTTGAAGGGTACCTATGAACTGGATGCCGATATTATTGGTGCCCAAATGAGCTACCGCTTCTAAATCAGGCGCAATGATGAAAGCAGAAAAAGCGAACCTTCGGGTTCGCTTTTTTTTGGTTCCGGTTTTCAGGCAGAAGCTGGGAAAGGATGCTGGAAGCATCCTCGTCGTCAACATGCCCTTCTTCCACGTAGGCGATATCCACGCCCCACGCCTGTTCATCAAAGGGCTGGTAGTTGGCAGGAAAAAGCATGCCCAGTGTGTTCTGGTCTGGTGGATTGCCCCACATGTCCTCAAGCACAACCCGGGCGTCTTCGCTGTCCAGATAGTAAAAATCGTCTGGCACCTCCAGTACGGCGCCGGCACCGTCCAGGGTTATGCGACCCTGTTGAGGGCTCATGCCTTGCCAGAGGTGTTCCACATATTCCTGGTACTGCTGAAGCATCTCTGCTTCGGTCAGGGTTCTCGGCTCTTCTTGTTGGGTATGTTCGGTGGTATTGGCGTGGATGGCGGTGCTGGCAATCAGCAATACGCAGCCAGCCGCATGGCTCCATGCGTTCATAGTCATTCCCTTGTAGCAAGCGGTGTAATGGATTTTTGATAATGTGAAGGTGTGGCTTTCCCCGACGAGAAGCTTACGAAATTTGCCGTCGCGGCGGTGGGCAGGTCATGACATTTGTGATGGGGGTCGCGTTTCCTGGTCACTGAGGAGCTGTTCCACCAGGGCGCCAGCCATGGCCCGGTAACCGCTGGCGCTGGGGTGGTAGCCGTCTTCGGCGAGCAGGGTGGGATCCTGCAGGGCGGGGTAGCCGAGATAGAGCAGGGTGTTATCGTCGGCGACCACATGGCGGTGTTGCTGGTCCAGTTGCCTGGCGCGCCACCCGAGCAGTTGTCTTAACGGGATGGGCAGGGCGGTAAAGCGGTGCATGGGGGGCACGGCCAGCAGGGTGACCCGAATAGCGGGGTGCTGCTTGCGCAGTGCCTGAACCAGGCGGAGCAGCCCTGCGCGGTAGCGCCGCCGGGAGGTCAGCCCGGTGGTGTCATTGACGCCCATACTGATGAAAATCTCATCCACCTCTGGCAGAGCGATGTTGGCAAGGTTGGCGAGCAGTGCCTCCAGGCGAATGCCGTTAACCCCGAGAGTGTGCCAGGCGACGGCGTGCCCGGAGTGCTGGTGCAGCTGCAGGGCCAACTGGCTGGCCAGCCCCTGGCGATGATGCGCGGTGCCAACACCGGCAGCCGTAGACTCGCCGATGACCAGCAGGCGTGTTGCCGGCGCGCCTTTACCCCATTGCCCCCGGGGTTCGCCACTGGCCTCCGGGAGCCGCACGGTGGTGCGGCGGGTGTAGAGTGCCAGTGGTATCACCACGGGGCTGAGCGCGCCAACGCTGAACCAGAACGGCAAATGCATGGCTTAGCCCACAAACATTTTCTTGGCCAGCGGCAGGCCTTTCAGGCCGCTGATCGCCACGGTGGTAAGCAGGCCGCCGACCATGGCACCGACCACGCCGCAGGTCATCACGTCTTGCCCGGTAAGGTACAGGCCGGGGATGCGTGTCTTCGGTTTCAGCCAGTCCTGTTCGAATCGTTCGGGATTGTGATCCAGGCCATAAATCTCACCGGTGCTGTAACGGCAGAAGTAGTCGGTGGAGAGTGGTGTGGACAATTCATAGTAATCCACCTTGCCGCGCAGCTGCGGCATCTTCTCGTATAGCTTTTCCAGCAGACGCTGCGAGTACGCTTCTTTTTTGGCTTCGTAATCATCACCGCGTTTGCCCCAGGGCTTGTCGGCCCAGTCGGCATACCACTCGAACGGGCCGGGCGCGACAATTTCCACGGTGGCGCGGCCGGGATAGCGTGCCGCAAAGCTGGGATCCTTGGCAGAGGGGAAGGAAATATAGGTGAGCGGAATGTCGTGCTCGTCCGGTGCCTTGAGGAAATTGTCCACTTGTGTGGCGTGGTCGGTGCCCGGATAAATCCAGAAGTTGGTCTTCGGCAGTTGCAGGTTTTCTGCGGTGTCCTGAATACCGATGTACAGGCAGACGCTGGCCATGGAGCGCTGCACGTTGCCCAGTTTCATCTGGTAGAAGGCCTTGTGTGGCGCCTTATCGGCCAACAGCGGGCCGAAGGTGTTGTATACCCCGGCGTTGCTGATCACGGCCGGGGCGCGGACGGTTTCTCCGTCGGCCATCAGCACGCCGACAGCGCGGCCTTTCTCGACAAGGATTTCTTTCACGTCCGCGTAGGTAAACACCTCGCCGCCGCTTTGCTGAATGACGGGGATGATGGTCTTGGCCATTTCCGAGGCGCCACCGACCGGGTAATAGCCGCCATAAAGATAGTGGCGGGCAATCAGCGAGTGGATGATAAAGCTGGACTCGGTGGGGACCAGGCCGTTATCGCCCCACTGGCCGGTAAGGGCGGCGATCAGTTCCTGATTACTGGTAAGGCCTTCGAGTACCTCCTGGGTGGGGCGGTTGAGGAAGGCCGGCGCCTTGCGGTTGGCCAGACGGCGGAAGGGGCCGGCCAGCAGGTTCGGCAGCACCTTTGCCAGGGTGACGCCGGGAAGGGCCTTGGCGACCTGGTTAAGGTAGCCCATGTAGGTATCGATGGCCTGATGCTCATCCGGGAAGTCGTTTTTTAGGCTGTCCACGAAGGCCTTGGGGCCGGCCATCAGGTCGATCTGGCGGTCGCCAATAAACAGCCGGTCGTAGTTGGCGTCCATGGGTGCCCATTTCAGCTCGCCGTCGGTGACATGGTCGAACAGACGTTTGGCCATGGTGTGGTCGGCGCCCATGTCGCCGATGTAGTGCACGCCCACATCCCATTCGTAGCCATTGCGGTCATAGCTGTGGGTAAAGCCCCCGGCGGTGTAGTGCTGCTCGAACACCACCACTTTCTTGCCCATTTTGCTCAGGCAGGCGGCGGCGGTGAGACCGCCAATGCCGGAACCGATGACGATGGCGTCATAGGGCCCGTCGAGACGTTTGGCGCGGTAGCGGCGGCCGACGCGAAGGGTGCTGGGGGTTGGGCTGCTCATGGGGTGTCCTCGTTGTTATCGGTATGGGCGTCGGTATGGGCGATGGCGCCCTCCAGCAACAGGCTGGTGATGCCTTCGGCGAGTTGGGGTTCGGCATCTGCATTGGGCAGATGGCCGTCGATGGTCAGCTGTGAAAGGCCGTGCACCAGCGACCAGGCGGTGGCGGTCATCAGCGATAGCGGTGCGGGCTTCAGATAGCCCGCCCGTTGGCCCCGGGCAATCGTGTCCTGCAGTACATTGAAGGCGCCAAGTCCGGCCTGATCGAGCCGTGGATGGGCGCCTTTGGGAAGTACCCGGCCGCCAAACATCAGCCGGTACAGGTTGGGCTCGGATTGGGCAAACGCCACATAAGCCAGGCCGATGCCGATCAGCGCTGCGCGAGGAGCATGCTGCTCCACACTGAGTAGTTGCTGACGCAGGGCGGCGAAGCCACTGATGGCCAGCTCAGCCAGCAGGCTTTCCCGGTCCGCATAGTGGCGATAAAGCGCAGGGGCGCTGACGCCAATCTGCTTGGCAATGCCGCGCAAACTGATAGCGCTGTCGCCTTCAAGGCGAAGCACGGCCAGGGCCTGATCGTGGGCCTGCTGGTGGAGATCGCCGTGGTGATATGCGGTGCGTGCCATACTGATCCGTTGTGATAAGTTAACGGCGTTAACATTGGCACGGCACGAGTGCTATCGTCAAGGTCTGTCGGGATGGATTGTGGTCTCGGCTGCGCTTTGGGTTCTGTAGACGCCTGGCTGCAGGCATGCCATCAAGGCTGGCCGCAGGCTCCTGCAGCGAGGAGCCTGCGCTTTTAGCGTCATGCATCGGGCGTGTTGCGTCAGGCGTTCTCAGGGCGCCGGATACGGGAAGCGGGTATGGATGACCTCCAGGGCCTTTTCCAGATCCTTGTCCCAGGGCACATCGATGCTTTTCAGGTTTTCTTCCAGCTGCGCCAGGTTGGTAGCGCCAATAATGTTGCTGGTCACGAAAGGGCGTGTGGTGACGAACTGCAGCGCCAGTTGGGTCGGGGTGATGCCGCGCTCACTGGCCAGTTCACAGTAGGCTTCGGTGGCTGCGATGGCCTGGGGGTTGGTGTAGCGGGCGAACTGCTTGAACAGGGTGAGGCGAGCGCCTTCCGGCCACTGATCGTTGCGGTACTTGCCGCTGAGCATGCCAAAGGCCAGTGGCGAATAGGCCAGCAGGCCCACCTGTTCCCGGTGTGCCACTTCCGCCAGGCCCACCTCGAAGCTGCGATTGAGCAGTGAATAGGGGTTCTGGATGCTGACCGGTGGCGCCAGGCCGATTTTCTCTGCTTCATGGATAAAGCGCATGGTGCCCCAGGGGGTTTCATTGGACAGGCCCCAGTGGCGAATTTTCCCTGCATCCACCAGTGCTTTAAGCCCGGCAACGGTTTCGCTGATGGCAATGCCGTCCTCGCCATCCCGGTGTTTGTAGCCCAGACGACCAAAGAAATTGGTGGTGCGCTCGGGCCAGTGCAGCTGGTAAACGTCGATCACATCGGTCTGCAGGCGCTTCAGGCTGCCTTCCACGGCGTTTTGCAGGCTGTCAGCGCTAAAGCGCGGGCCGCCACGGATATGTTTCACGTACTCGCCGGGGCCGGCAGCCTTGGTGGCCAGCACAACCTTGTCGCGATTCCCGCTGCGGGCAAACCACTCACCAATAATGGTTTCGGTGCGAAAAGACGTTTCCGGGCTGGCGGGCACCGCATACATTTCGGCGGTATCAAAAAAATTGATGCCATGTTCCAGGGCCATGTCCATCTGTGCATGGCCTTGTTCGGCGGTATTCTGGCTTCCCCAGGTCATGGTGCCCAGGCACAGGGCGCTAACCTCAAGGTCGGTGCGTCCGAGACGGCGGTACTGCATTGTCTGCTCCTTTAAAGAGGGGGCTGCAAGGGTGTAGAATCGCGCTCAATCTCAACATGGTGCCGCCGGCTTCACAATGACCCGCTTGTACAGAGGGGCATGGCTTTATCTGTGGCCATCCGGTGCCGTGACAACAAATGCCCCCGAACTGCTTGTGTTCTTTTGGGGGCTTGGGTAGAATTCGCGCTCTCTTGCCCGGCGTAACCGTCGCCGGCGGGTGTTTACTACCCGTAACATATTGAATTTAGGGCAGAATTCCATGAAGACCTACAGCGCAAAACCGGAAAGCGTAAAGCGCGACTGGTATGTGGTAGACGCCTCCGGCAAAACGTTGGGTCGGTTGGCTACTGAAGTCGCCAGCCGTCTGCGCGGTAAGCACAAGCCGGAGTTTACTCCACATGTCGATACCGGTGATTACATTGTTGTGATCAATGCCGATAAAGTGGCCGTTACCGGTAACAAGGCGTCAGACAAAATGTATTACCGTCACACCGGTTACCCGGGTGGCCTGAAAGAAGCCAACTTTGCGACTCTGCAGGCGGAAAAGCCTGAGATGATCATCGAGAAGGCGATCAAGGGCATGTTGCCGCGTAACCCGCTGGGCCGCGCCATGTTCCGCAAACTGAAAGTTTACGCAGGCACTGAGCATCCGCATACCGCTCAGCAGCCGCAGCAGCTGGAAATTTAAGGGGTTTGTCGATGGCAACTGTAGAAACCAACTACGGAACCGGTCGCCGCAAGACCTCTTCCGCTCGCGTTTTTCTGCGTCCGGGTAGTGGCAAGATCAGCGTTAATGGTCGCCCGCTGGATGTGTATTTCGGCCGTAAAACCAACCAGATGGTTGTTCGTCAACCGCTGGAGCTGGTGGAAGCGACGGACAAGTTTGATGTGCTGGTTACCGTTAGCGGTGGCGGTAACAACGGTCAGGCTGGCGCCATCCGTCACGGTATTACCCGTGCGCTGATGGAGTATGACGGTGAGCTGCGTGGTCAGCTGCGTCGTGCCGGTTACGTGACACGTGATGCCCGTGAAGTTGAGCGTAAGAAAGTGGGTCTGCGCAAGGCGCGTCGTCGTCCGCAGTTCTCCAAGCGTTAAGCTTCAAGCACTACAGCTACACAAAAAAGCCCAGCAATGCTGGGCTTTTTTGTGTTCAAATCAGGTGTTTAGCGATTCTGGCGGGGTAATAACCGGTTGTCAGGTGTGGGCTTTTTCTTTACCATTTGCGCCGCCTTACTCCGTCCGTGACACGAGGATAAACTTCGCGTCCCGGATTAACCCCGAGCGTGGGATCTAAGGGGAGAATAACTCAATGAGCAACGACGGCGTTAATAGCAGCCGCCGCACTTTCCTGATTGGCTTGACTTCGGCGATTGGTGCCGCAGGAGCCGTTGGCGTGGCTGTACCTTTCGTTAAGTCCTGGCAACCTAGTGCCAAAGCCAAAAATGCCGGTGCGCCGGTAAAAGTGGATATTGGCCGGTTGGAAGCGGGGCAGCGCGTAGTAGAAGAATGGCGAGGCCAGCCCATCTGGGTGGTGCGTCGCACGGACGATATGCTGGATACCTTGCCGAAGCTGGACGAGAAGCTTCGTGACCCTGCTTCCGAAGCGGATCAGCAGCCGGAATATGCCAGAAACGAGTGGCGCTCTATCAAGAAGGAATATCTGGTCCTGATTGGTACTTGTACTCACCTGGGCTGCTCCCCGCTCTTTGAGGATCAGCCGACGGTAGAACTGGAGCATGGTGGCTTCTTCTGCCCCTGTCATGGCTCCAAGTTCGATCTGGCCGGCCGGGTGTACAAGAGCGTTCCGGCACCCACCAATCTGGTGGTTCCGCCGCATTCTTACCTGAGCGAAGCTGTCGTTATCGTCGGCTCTGAGGAAGGGGAGACCAAGGCATGATGGGAATGGTGAATCGCGTTGTCGATTGGGTAGATGCCCGTCTGCCCGTGGTAGACGCCTACAAGCGTCACATGTCCGAATACTATGCGCCGAAGAACTTCAACTTCTGGTACTACTTTGGTGTGCTTTCCATCGTGGTGCTTGTAAACCAGCTGCTCACCGGCATCTGGCTGACCATGTTCTTCTCCCCCAACGAAGGCTTTGCCTCCGTTGAATACATCATGCGTGATGTGGAGTGGGGCTGGCTGATCCGCTACATGCACGCAGTGGGCGCGTCTGCGTTCTTTGCTGTGGTGTACCTGCACATGTTCCGTGGCCTGATGTACGGCTCCTACAAGCCGCCGCGGGAGCTGGTGTGGATCTTCGGTATGCTGATCTACCTGGCGCTGATGGCCGAAGGTTTCCTCGGTTACGTACTGCCCTGGGGCAACATGTCCTACTGGGGTGCCCAGGTAATTATCTCCCTGGCGGGCGCGATCCCGTTTGATCTGCTGCCGTTCATTAGTGCGGCAGACGCCAAGGAAATTGGTGAAGGCCTGACTACCTGGGTGCGCGGCGATTACCTGCTGTCCACTGCCACGGTGAACAAGTTCTTCGCGCTGCACGTTGTCGCTATTCCGATTGTGTTGCTTGCTCTGGTGGTGCTGCACATTCTGGCGCTGCACGAAGTGGGTTCCAACAACCCGGACGGCGTGGAAATCAAGCAGAACAAGGATGAAAACGGCGTTCCGGTTGACGGCATTCCGTTCCACCCTTACTACACCGTGAAGGACCTGCCCGGCGTGATTGTCTTCCTGATGATCTTCTCCGTGGTGATCTTCTTCTTCCCGGATGGTGGTGGTTACCTGTTGGAGAAGCCGAACTTCGAGCCGGCCAACCCGCTGAAAACTCCTGACCACATTGCGCCGGTTTGGTACTACGGCCCGTATTACGCCATGCTGCGTGCCACAACCATCGACTTCATCATGTCTTCCAAGGCATGGGGTCTGGTGGCCATGGGCGGCGCGATCGTGATCCTGTTCGTGATCCCGTGGCTGGATCGTCACCCGGTGAAGTCCATTCGCTATCGCGGTATCTGGAGCAAGATCTTCATGACGCTCTTCGTGCTGGACTTCCTGATGCTGGGCTATTTCGGTACTCAGCCGGCAACTCCAGGCAAGACGATGATGGCGCAGTTCGGCACGATCTATTATTTCAGCTACTTCCTGCTGATCATGCCGTTCGTGCATAAATTCGAGAAATCCAAGCCGGTTCCGGAACGGGTAACGGGGGGACACTGATGAAGAAACTAGCGGTTATTCTTTTCAGCTGCCTGCCGTTGGTCGCATTCGCGGCTGGCGGTGGCCACAACGAGTACGTGGTTAAAGCGCCGGTAAACCTGCAAGACAAGGTCAGCCTGCAAAACGGTGCCAAGCTGTTCGTCAACTACTGCCTGGGTTGCCATACCCTGCAGTACCAGCGCTACAGCCGCATGGCGGAAGATCTGGACATGCCGGAAGAGCTGGTGATGGAGAACCTGAACTTCGTCAGTGACAAGTTCGGTGACCAGATGCATAACGCCATGGACCAGGACGACGCGAAGAAGTGGTTTGGTAATGCACCGCCGGATCTCACCATGGTGACCCGGTACCGTTCTTCCGACTGGGTGTATTCGTACCTGATCAACTTCTACGAAGATGAGTCCCGTCCGTTCGGTTACAACAACCATGTGTTCCCGAGCGTGGGTATGCCCCACGTGATGGCGGGTCTGGAAGAAGAGTTGGGCGAAGACGAGTTCAAGCAGGCCATGGGCGATATCACTAACTTCCTGACCTACACTGCGGAGCCGGTTCGCCCGCAGCGTGAACGTCTGGGTGTTTATGTGCTGGTCTTCCTGGGCATCCTGTTGATCCCGGCTTACCTGCTCAAAAAGGAATACTGGAAAGACGTACACTGATACTTCAGTGTAGGATTCCAGCGTTGAACAGGGTATCCGCGTAAGCGGTTACCCTGTTTCTGTTATAGATCACTAGTGTGGAGATGACTCGACAATGGGTGTGGTGACCAAGCGTTCTTCAATGACTTTCTTTTCTTCCCCGGAAGATCATTACAGCCATCGCGTGCGTATCGTGCTGGCAGAAAAAGGGGTCACAGTCGATATCGTTGATGTGGACAGCAGCAACAAGCCGGAAGATCTGGCCTCGCTGAACCCGTACAATGAAGTGCCCACGCTGGTTGATCGTGAGCTGACCCTGTTTCAGTCCACGGTGATCATGGAGTATCTGGACGAGCGTTTCCCGCATCCGCCGTTGTTGCCGGTTTACCCGGTGGCGCGTGCCCAGAGCCGCCTGTTGATTCACCGCGTGGAGCGTGACTGGTGTGGTCATGTGGATGCGATCCTGGCCGGTGAAGAGAAAGACGCCAGCCTGAACAAGCGTCGCAAGGAACTGCGTGAGGCGATTATTGCCACCGCGCCGATCTTCAGCGAGCTGCCGTACTTCATGAGCGAAGAGTTCACCTTGGTGGACTGCGTGGTGGCGCCGATCTTGTGGCGGTTGCCGGCGTTGGGTATTGAGCTGCCTGCCAAGCAGGTCAAGCCGTTGCTGGACTACGCCGAGCGTCTGTTTGATCGTGATGCGTTCCAGGCCAGCCTGACCGACGCCGAGCGCGAACTGCGTAACCCGCTGTAACCATGTCCGAAATGACCTCCAATCGCCCGTATCTGATACGGGCGATCCACGAATGGATCTGCGATAACGGCCTGACTACCCACCTGGCAGTGAATGCCAGTTTCCCGGGTGTGGAAGTGCCGCAGGACTTTGTGCAGGACGGCCAGATCGTGCTGAACATTGCGCCGCGCGCGGTAACCCAGTTTGTGGCGGATAATGATGAAATTGCCTTTTCTGCCCGCTTTGGTGGCATGCCCATGACGATCCGGGTGCCAGTGAATGCGGTGGTAGCGATCTTTGCCCGTGAAAACGGCCAGGGTATGGCGTTTGACCCGGTGGACCCACCGGAGCCACCGACGACCCCGGAGCCTGAGAAGAAAGAGGAAGGCAAAGGCAAGGTCAGCCACCTGAAAGTGGTAAAATAAGAAAGTGAGACGCAGCACGCCTCACGCTGCATGCAACACGCAAAAGCCCGCTCACTGAGCGGGCTTTTTGTTTTCCGTGGGCCGTGACGCGGAGGTGGGTTGCCGGCGCGCAGCGCCTAGTCGATATACTCGATGATCTTTACGATCTTCTGTACGCCATACACCTTCTGTACCTGGGCGACCACGGCGTCGGCTTCGGCATGGGTGAGCAGGCCCATCAGGTAGACCACGCCGTTTTCCGTCACCACCTTGGTGCGCCAGCCCGGCGCATCGCCGTTGATCAGCAGGCGGCTTTTTACCTTGCTGGTGAGCCAGGTGTCATTGGTGCGAGCCAGGAAGGAGCCTGAGCCCACTATCTGCAGTTCGTTGTGCACGTTGCGCACATGGCGTACCTGGCTGGCGATATTTTCCGCCTGGGTGCTCAGGTCTTCATTGGCTACCTGGCCTGCAAGCAAGACGTTGCCGTTGTAGCTGACTACCACGATACGGGACTCGTCCAGCTCGGCGCTGGCCCGCGACAGGTTGACGGCGACTTTTCGCTCGATGTTGCCATCTTCCACAAAGGCGCCAAGAGTCCGTGAGCCATGATCCTGGTCCGTGGGCTGGTCGGACATGCCCTTGGACAGGGAGGCGCACCCGGTGGTCAGGCTGAACAACAGAGCCAGGGTTGCAAGAGTCGATAAGCGGATGAAGCGTGCGACCATTACTGGCCTCCGAACAACTGCTGGTCGATGTAATCGCACAGCGAATGAATGACCAGGAGGTGGACTTCCTGAATGCGGGCTGTGGAGGTGGCGGGCACCCGGATTTCGATATCGTTGGGGCCATACAAGTTGACCATTTCACCGCCTTCCTTGCCGGTCATGGCGACCACCCGCATTTCCCGGTCGTGGGCAGCCTGAATAGCCTGGATCACGTTGGCGGAATTGCCGCTGGTGGAAATGGCCAGCAGGATATCGCCACTGCCGCCCAAGGCGCGGACCTGCTTGGAGAAGATCTCGTTGTAGCTGTAATCGTTGGCGATTGAGGTCAGCGTGGACGAGTCCGTGGTTAGTGCGATGGCGGGCAGGGCCGGGCGCTCCATTTCAAAACGGTTTAGCAGCTCGGAAGAGAAGTGCTGGGCGTCGCCAGCGGAGCCGCCGTTGCCGCAGGTGAGGATCTTGCCGCCGTTGAGCAGGCATTCGACCATGGCCTGACCTGCGGCTTCAATCACGGTAGGCAGTACTTCGCCGGCTTTGGCTTTGGTTTCGATGCTTTCGGCAAACAGTTGCCGGATACGGTCCACGCTCATAAATTGTCCCTTCAATGTCCTGTTCGCTGAGTTCAGGGTCGCTCAATCTTTCACATTCTGCTGTGTAGCTTATTCGCTATAAAAGGCGTTTTGTATCCATTGGTAAAGGACAGTCTGCTGGTTGTCCGGTTCCATGCCCAGCACATCGAATCGGCAGGGCCGGTGATGATGTTCCGGGTGGCGGGCCAGAAAGTGCTGGGCCGCGCTGATCAGTCGCCGTTGTTTATTCTGATCCACCGAGGCAAGCGCGCCACCATGGCTCTGGTGTTTGCGCCAGCGTACTTCGGTGAAGACCAGAGTGTCCTGATCCAGCAGGATCAGATCAATTTCTCCCTGACGGCAATGGAAGTTGCGCTCCACAACGGTCAGTCCCTGGTCGACCAGCCACTTCGCGGCAAGCTTTTCCGCGTCCCGGCCGGTGTCTTTCTTACTGCGTAGTAGCGGCATGGGGAAGGTTGTTTTGGCCTGTCTCGGTCACTTGTGGCAGCGTTTTTGCCTTGCCGCCCACAAAAACCGCCCAGTTCAGTTCGCGAACAATGCGCTGGTTTTCCATGTGCAGGCGGCCGGTGACACCGGGGAGCTCGCTGGAGGGCAGGGCGTTCAGCAGATACAGCCGCCCTTGCAGCCGGTAGGCATCGATGCCCATGGCAAACAGGCGTTCGTAGCGGCCATGGCCGTCTGGCCATTGCTCGTTGGCGGCGTCATGCAGGGCCTGGTTGTCGTCAGTGAGAATCCAGGGCATGTCGACAAAGCGGATGCCGTTAAGATCCTGGTCACGACGAGGGTTGTCTTCACCGCTGTAAATCAGGGCGGTGGAGTAGACCGGCAGGTCTTTGGCGTAGTGGAAGTTCAGTGCGGGTTTCACCTGGCGCCCCTGATTGGGGTCAGCAAGCAGGAACAGGAAATCCATGTCCTGGCGACGGCGAGGCTGGTTATCCATCTTCAGGCTGGTGAAACGGCTGACAGCATTGCCGCGTTTCTGGCTTTGTGCCACCAGCAGCATTTCCTTGACGGTTTCGCCGATGCTGGGCCCTTCCTGGTAGGTGCGAGTGATGGTGACTGAGCCGCCCAGCTCCTGCCAGCGATCAACGAAGGCCTGGGCAACCCGGGCACCCCATTCTCCTTCCGGATAGAGAATGCCGGCCTGCAGGGCGCCTTTGCGGGCGCCATGGTTAGCAATCTGGCGGGCTTCATCTTCCGGCGCCAGGCCAAACTGGAAAAAATTATCGGGGCGGTTGTCGGTGTCGATGTAGTTCAATGCCAGTGTGGTGACTGGCAGCGTGCCCTGGGCCGCGATGGTTGCAGCTTTGTCTTTGGCCAGAGGGCCGAGAACGAAATCAGCGCCATCCGTGACGGCTTGTTGATACACCGCAAGCACATCGTCGCCACCGGAATCGTAGAAGCGCAACGTGGGCGGTTGGCCGTTTTTCTGCTGCTGGTAAAAGGCGGTCATGATGCCTTCCTGCAGGGCCTTGCCGGCGGTTTGCAGTGGGCCGGTGGTCGGCAGCAGGATGGCGACCTGGCTGGGGCGCTGGCTGGCGGCTTTTTCCAGGGCGTCCAGCATTTGCGGCACATCGTCGATGGCCGGGTGGGTACGCCACTGGGCGCTCCACTGATTCAGCCGGGTGACCTGGGCGTCCAGGTCGGCAATGGGGTCGCGGTACAGCTGGGCCAGGGTAAGCCAGCCACGCAAGTCGCCACTGCTGCCATCGATGGCGTCGGCCAGATCGGTGTTGGGCAGTTGCATCAGCAGCTGCCAGATCATGTTGTGGTTGTAGCCCTGGTCATCCTCGCTGAGGAGCGGGTGGGCGGCGACGCGTTGCTGCAGGCTGTCCAGCAGCTTGCCTTGCATGGCCAGGGCGTCGGCGCGCAACAGATCCAGCTGGGCTTGATGCTCGGCGGGATATTGCAGTATTTCGTCCTGGTACTGCTGTAGCAGTGTCAGGGTCTTGTCCGCTTGCTGTTGGCCGAGCTGGGCGCGGCCGCTGAGTAGCAACCAGGTAAAACGCTGCTCACTGCTGAGTTGTCCGGGGTTCAGGTCGGCGAGCAATTGGCTTGCATCGGCAGCCCGTTTTTCGCCCAGATAGGTGGAGGCCCAGGATAGCGTAGAGGTAATGCGTTCGTCGGCATCCATGCCGGCAAGTTGGTTGCGGGCGGCAGAGAGCGCAGCGGGCGCGTCTGTCGGTGCGCGGGGCGTGGCAACGGCGGGGGTTTCATAGACCTTGGTCTTTGATGAAGGAGTGGTGGAGCAGCCGGCCACTACAGCGGCAGCCAGAAGTGCTGCCAGATAAGCCTTTCTAAATTCCATGGCGAGGTTCGTATTACCAGAATGAAGCGGCTATTGTAGGCGCTTTCCGGGCGTCTTAACACTTGAGTAGTGCACGAATATGAGCGGGACTTTGTTTATTGTCAGTACACCGATCGGTCATTTGGATGACATTACCCGTCGGGCGATTGACGTACTGGCGGAGGTGGACTGGATTGCGGCGGAGGACACCCGGCATAGCCAGCGGATGCTTGATCAGTTGGGTATCCGCAACCGCATGATCAGTTGCCATGACCATAATGAAAGCCAGCGCAGCGATGAGTTGGTGGCGCGGTTGCAGGGTGGCGAGCAGGGGGCGCTGATCAGTGATGCGGGGACGCCGTTGATTAGTGATCCCGGCTACAGGCTGGTTCGAGCCTGCCAGGAGGCACAGGTAAGCGTGGTGCCTATTCCGGGCGCGTCAGCGTTGTTGGCTGCATTGGCGGCAGCGGGACAGCCTTCCGATCGTTTCCTGTTCGAAGGCTTTGTGCCAGCCAAGGGCGCGCCGCGTCAGCAAGCCATTGCGCGCCTGGCGGCCTTGTCAGTCACAAGTATTATCTATGAGGCGCCTCACCGGGTGTTGTCCTTTTTGGAAACCCTGAAAGAGCTGGTTGAAAAAGATCGTGAAATTACCCTGTGCCGTGAGCTGACCAAGCAATTTGAAACGATTCGGCGTGGTCCGGTGGCTGAAATCTGCGATTGGGTGGCGTCGGACAGTAACCAGCGACGCGGCGAGCTGGTGCTGGTGCTGTCGCCGCTGGCGCAATCGTCAGCGTGGACAGAAAAGGACGAAGCGCTGGCAAAAACCTTGTTGGCTGAGTTGCCGGTGTCGAGGGTGGCCAAAATCATGGCGGCTCACACTGGCTTGAAGCGCCAGGAGCTGTATGCGCTGCTGCAATCAATCGAGAGTTGATGATTGGCAGTGGATAGCGAAAAACCGGAAACCGCTTGCCGGGAGCGGTTTGGGGGCGATTTTTCTCTTGGCGATCAACTCTTCACTGTCAACTATCAACGGCTTCAACTAGAATCCGCCCCGGACCGGTTAGGCAGTCGCTGGCGGCGATTCTTTTGAAGGATGGCCGCTGGAGGAAAGTCCGGGCTCCACAGGGCAGGGTGCCAGGTAACGCCTGGGGGCCACACTGGGAACGGTGTGGCTACGGCTAGTGCCACAGAGAAGATACCGCCTGTTCCTTCCTCGTGTCGGAACCGGTAAGGGTGAAAAGGTGCGGTAAGAGCGCACCGCGCCGCTGGCAACAGCGGTGGCAGGGTAAACCCCACCCGGAGCAAGACCAAATAGGGATCCGTTGGCGTGGCCCGCGCTGGATCCGGGTAGGTTGCTAGAGGTTTGTGGCGACGCAAACCCGAGATGAATGACTGTCCACGACAGAACCCGGCTTATCGACCGGTCCACCTTATTCCCTGTGCGTTGCAAGTGACGAGAAGCGAAGGCCAGCAAGGTTTTCGTGTCTCGTTGCTTGTTATTCGCAATCCTTTCCCTTCTTGATCTGGGTCATGATGCAAAAATGATGTGCCGCTAGGCTTGCCCGCTCACGCAGTTCGGAGCTCGGCATGGCACAGGTGGATACTCTTTTTAGTGAAAATGGCCATGAAGTGCTGCGCTTTGCCGACCTGGTGGTGGGCGAGGGCGTGCAGGCCAACCAGTTCTGTATTCGCCATAACGACCGGGCGGCGCTGATCGACCCCGGTGGTGATCTCACCTATACCCCGCTGACTATTGCGCTCAGTCGTCGCGTTAATCTGGATGGGCTGGACTACATTCTTGCATCGCACCAGGATCCGGACATCATCGCATCGCTGCCGCGCTGGTTAATGCATACCCGTTGTCAGGTGGTGGTCAGTCGTCTTTGGTCCCGCTTTTTGCCGCACCTGGCGTCGTCCTACGTCACCGGAAAGATGGGCGAGCAGCTACAGGCACGTATTCTGGGGGTTGCCGATGAAGGCAAGGTGTTGCCTTTTGCCGGTACCGAGTTGTGGGTGTTGCCGGCGCATTTTCTGCATTCGGTGGGAAATTTCAGCTTCTATGATCCGCTCAGTGGCATTCTCTTTTCCGGCGACGTGGGCGCCAGCCTGGGGGGCGAAGAGGGGCGGGTGGATAATTTTGCAGATCATTGCCACAGCATGCTGGGCTTTCACCGGCGTTACATGGCCAGCAATCGGGCCTGCCGGCTGTGGGTGGCGATGGTGCGCAAGCTCTCGCCGCGGATGATTGTGCCTCAGCATGGTGGCTACTTTGAGGGAGATAAGGTGGGCCACTTTCTGGACTGGCTGGCGCAGCTGGAGTGCGGCGTGGACTTGCTGGATAGTGGTAACTATCGGATTCCTTCAGCGGATTGGTAATGCGTTATGTGAATAGTGGTATATAAATAAAGTTAGTAATAACTAATCCGTCTAACACTTAAAGTGCTTTCTCACCTGCGCGTCCCAGCGCTCTGATTCGTCACGGAACTCCTTCCGCCCATCGCTTCTCTGCACCCTTCCTTTTGCCCAAATGAGCCGCTAACAGGCTGATTTATCTGGAAATTCTTTTACGTTTCCCTGTGCCGTCACGCTTGACTTGGGCTTTGCAGTGGCCCTAGAGTGTCTCAATGTGGTGAAAAGTGGGAAAAAGTGGGAATTTCTTAGTGGCCGGTGTCACAAAGTGGGGTAAAAGCCCCGGGAAGGAACCGCATAACCAAGAGCAAGAGGACGGCCAGTGTTTACTGGGAGCGCAGCACTCAATCTGGATGCCAAAGGGCGGCTAACCATGCCGACCCGGTACCGTGCGTCGTTAATCGACACGTGCGGCGGCCAGCTTGTGCTCACGCTGCACCCGTTCGATGACTGTCTGGCGCTCTACCCGCGTGCCGAATTTATGGATACCGCCAAGAAGCTGTCCGAGCAGCGTGATTCCAACCCGCAGGTGCGTCAGCTGAAGAGGCGCTTCCTGGGGCAGGCTGCCGAAATCGAGATGGACAGCAATGGCCGGTTGCTTGTGCCGCCGGAGTTGCGAGCGGCAATAAGCCTGGAAAAACGCGCCATGCTGATCGGGCAGATGCACCGGTTCGAGATCTGGAAAGAGGAAAGCTGGTCCGACGTGGATGGCACCCTGGATCCGGCGGCCTTGCCGGAAAGTGTGCAGGAGCTGTCGTTCTGATGACGACCGAAAACACGCAGTACGCACACCAGCCGGTCATGCTGGAAGAGGTGCTGGATATGTGGTTCAGCCAGAGCGAAGGCTTTTATGTGGACGGCACTTTTGGTCGTGGTGGCCACAGCCGTGCCTTGCTCGCGCGCCTGGACGACAGCGGCCGCCTGACCGGCATTGATCGTGATCCGCAAGCCATTGCCGCCGGGCAGGAGCTGGCAGCCAGTGATAGCCGCTTTCACATGATGGCCAGCCGTTTTGATTGCCTGCCGCAAGTGGTGGAACAGGCGGGCCGGCCGATCGACGGCCTGTTGCTGGATCTGGGTGTGTCCTCACCGCAACTGGACGATGCTTCCCGCGGTTTCAGCTTTTTGCGCGATGGCCCGTTGGACATGCGCATGGATCCGACCCAGGGCGAAAGCGTGGCGGAGTGGTTGTCCCATGCGGCGGAAAAAGACATTGCCAATGTGCTGTATCGCTATGGTGAAGAGCGCAAATCGCGCTGGATAGCCAAGCGTATTTGCGAAACCCGCAAAGAGCAGCCGATTACCCGCACCCTGCAGCTGGCCGATTTGATTGAGTCGGTGCTGGGGCGTAACGAGCAGGGTAAGCATCCGGCCACGCGCAGTTTTCAGGCGCTGCGAATACATATAAACGGGGAACTGGATGCGCTGAATCAAGTGCTCGAACAGTCCCTCGAGACGCTCGCCATCGGCGGGCGTCTCGCCATTATCAGCTTCCATTCTCTGGAAGACCGCATCGTGAAGCTGTTTATTCGCGATCATTCCGGCCGGGCGCCGAAAGGGCGTGGTGGTTTGCCGTTGGGCGATGAAATGCCCCAGCGGCTGGAGCCGGTGGGCAAAGCCATGCGTGCAGGCAAGGCGGAGCTGAAAGTGAATGTGCGTTCGCGCAGTGCAGTGTTGCGCGTCGCGGAGAAGGTGGCCTGATGGCGGCCCCGTGGATGATCCGTGCCCTGGTGGTGCTGGTGGTGATGTCTGCGCTGGCAGTGAGCTACAGCGTGCATCAGGCGCGTCGTTTCACGGATGAAAGTCAGCGCTTGCAGCAGCGTCAGACCCGACTGGAGAGCCAGTGGAGTCAGTTGTTGCTGGAGCACAGCACCTGGGGCAGTTACGCCCGGGTGGAAAGCCTGGCCCGGGAAAAGCTGGGCATGAAATTACCCAAGACCGATGAGAGAGTGCTGATCCGGCCATGAAGAAACAGGCCCGCAAGACACGGCAACCGAATCACCTGATGCGCTGGCGCTTTGTGCTGGGCTTCTGGGCGGTGTGTGCCTGTCTGTTGCTGGTTCGGGCCGTGGATCTGCAAGTGATTCAGCACGATTTTCTGGCCCATCAGGGCGATATCCGCAACCTGCGTGTGGAGCCGCTGGCAGCGCATCGTGGGGTGATTCGTGATCGCGCCGGCAAGCCGCTGGCGGTGAGCACGCCGGTGGTGACATTGTGGGTAAATCCCCGCGAAGCCATGGAGCACCAGGACCAATGGGGGCGCCTGGCCGGCAACCCGGTGATCGACCAGAAAGCGTTTGCCCGGAAAGTGCGCCGACACGAATCCCGCGAGTTTATCTATCTGGAGCGTGGCCTGGCACCGGAAGCGGCCAAGGCGGTGTTGAATCTGAATGTGCCCGGCGTCTATTCGCTGACGGAATACCGCCGCTATTACCCGGCCGGCGAAGTGGCCAGCCATGTGGTGGGCTTTACCAATATTGATGATCAGGGCCAGGAAGGCATTGAGCTGTCCATGGAAGATCATCTGTCCGGTCATTCCGGTCGCAAGAAAGTGGTGCGCGATCTGCTGGGTCGGGTGATTCAGGATATCGAAGTGCTGGAGCCGGCAGAGCCCGGTGAAGATGTCACCCTGAGCATCGATCTGCGGCTGCAATACCTGGCCTACCGGGAATTGCTCGGCGCGGTGCAGAAATTCAAGGCCAAGGGTGGCAGCGCAGTGGTGTTGGATGTGCGCACCGGGGAAGTGCTGGCCATGGTCAATCAGCCGGCCTATAACCCCAACAATCGCGGCAACCTGGATACCGGCGCGCTGCGCAATCGGGCGGTCACGGACCTGTTCGAGCCGGGTTCCACCATGAAGCCGTTTACCGTGGCGGCGGCCCTGGAGATGGGCATGGTGACACCGTCCACCACCATCAATACCCACCCGGGTACCTTGCGGGTGGGCAGCAAAACGATTCGTGATCACCGGGATTATGGTGTCATCGACATCACCACGGTGCTGACCAAAAGCTCTAACGTGGGCACCAGCAAGCTGGCGCTGGCCATGGAGCCGCTGGCCTTGCCGGGCTATCTGGAGCGTTTTGGTTTTGGTCAATCCACCCACATTGCCTTTCCCGGTGAGAGTAACGGTCTGTTGCCGCTGCGCAGCAAGTGGCGCGATGTGGAGCGCGCGGCGCTGTCCTATGGGTACGGCCTGAGCGTGTCTGCGGTGCAGCTGGCCCAGGCCTACGCGGTGATCGCCAACGATGGTGTCAAAGTGCCGTTGACCCTGAAAAAGGTGGATGGCGTGCCGCAGGGCGAGCAGGTGATTGGCAAGGCAACGGCCCGGCAGTTGGTGCAGATGCTGGAAACCGTGGTCAGCCGTGTGGGTACCGCGCGCCGTGCGCAGGTGCCGGGCTATCAGGTGGCCGGCAAGACCGGCACGGTGCACAAGGTGATGGCCGGCGGTTATGCCGATGACAACTATATTGGTTTGTTTGCCGGGCTGGCCCCGGCAACGGATCCGCGCATTGTCACCGTGGTGGTAATCGATGATCCAGGCGGAAAAGCCTACTACGGGGGGCTGGTCGCGGCGCCGGCGTTTTCCAACATCATGAGTGGCGTGTTGCGTTCGCTGCATGTGCCACCGGACAAGCCCGACGGGCTGCTGGCCGGCGGCCCGGATGCGGAGGATCGCTCATGATGACCCTCCAGCAATTGCTACCCGATGTCACCCTGCCAGCTTCTGCGGCGGGTGTTGTGCTTTCCGGGTTACAGCTCGATAGCCGCAAGGTTGTGCCCGGTGATGTCTTTTTGGCCGTGCCGGGCGTGGCCAGCGATGGCCGCCAGTTTGTCAGCCAGGCGATCGCCGCCGGTGCGGTGGCGGTGCTGGCGGACGCAGAAACCTTTGCGATTCAACAGGATCAGGCGGTGCCCTGTGTGGCGCTGCCGGGGCTGGGGCGTCGCGTGGGTACGCTGGCGGCGCGCTGGTATGGCGAGCCCGGTGCGGCCATGAATGTGGTGGGCGTGACGGGCACCAACGGCAAGACCAGCATCACCTGGTTCCTGCGCGATGCCCTTAATGCACTGGGGCACCGTTGTGCGCTGGTTGGCACCCTGGGGCTGGGCCTGAAAGGCGATGAGCAGACAACCGGTCATACCACGCCGGATCCGATTACCCTGCAGGCCGGTCTGGCCCGGGTGCGTGATGCGGGCGCGGATTGTGTGGCCATGGAAGTGTCTTCCCATGCGCTGGATCAGCATAGGCTGGGGTCAACGCCAGTACCCGTGGCGGTGTTCAGCAATCTGAGCCGGGATCATCTGGACTACCACGGGGACATGGAAGCCTATCTGGCGGCCAAATCCGTGCTGTTCACCCGCGATGGAGTGAAGCTTGCAGTCATCAATTGCGATGACCCGGCGGCGTGTTCGTTGATCGGATGCCTGGCTGATGGCGTGCGTTGCGTGACCTTCGGCGATCAGCAGGGTGCCACGGTCCGCTGCGCCTCGGTTGACTTTACTGCTGATGGGATGGAGGCAGAGCTGACGGTCGGCGGTGAGTCCCTCGCGGTGACGTTGCCACTGTTCGGTCGTTTCAATCTCAGCAATGTGATGGCCGTTGCCGGCATTCTGCATGGTCAGGGCGTCAACACTGCTTCACTGGGCGGTGCACTGGCGGCGGTGACACCGGTGCCCGGTCGCATGGAACCGGTACAGCAACCGGGTTGTCCCACCGTGATCGTTGATTACGCCCATACTCCGGACGGGCTGGAAAAAGCCTTGCAGGCGTGCCGCGCCCATTTCCACGGTCGGCTGTTCTGCATTGTGGGGTGTGGCGGAGACCGTGACACCGGCAAGCGCCCGCAAATGGCCGCTGTGGCCGAGCGTGGCGCGGATCGTGTGGTGCTCACCAGCGACAACCCGCGCAGCGAAGACCCGCAACAGATTATCGATGACATGCGAGCTGGCCTTACCAATGCAGCCTCGGTGCAGGCCATTGTTGAGCGTGCCCAGGCGGTGTTGGATACCGTGCAAGCGGCCAGTGACGGCGATGTGATTCTGCTCGCCGGCAAGGGCCACGAGGATTATCAGGAAGTGGATGGCGTGCGTTACCCCAGTGATGACCGCGACCTGGCCCGCAAGGCGTTGATCGCCCGGGGAGGTGCGCAATGATGTGGCTGTCACAAATCGCCCAGTGGACCGGCGGCAGCCTGCAGGGTGTCGACCTGAAAGTGAATGCGGTGGCCACCGATACCCGCGCCATCGAGCCGGGTTGCCTGTTTGCGGCGTTACGTGGTGACCGGTTTGATGCCCATGATTTTCTGGCCTCGGCCAAAAGCGGTGGCGCCATTGCGGCACTGGTGGACCGCGAACAGGACAGTTTCGAAAGCGCTGTGCGCGTAGCCGACAGCCGTGAAGGTCTGGGTCGACTTGCCGGCGGTTATGCCGCCCAGTTCGATTTGCCCCGCCTGGCGGTCACCGGCAATGCCGGCAAGACCACGGTGAAGGAAATGGCGGCGGCCATGCTGGGTGACGGCACTTTGGCCACGGCAGGTAACTTCAATAATGACGTGGGCGTGCCGCTGACCCTGTTGCGCCTGCGCGCAGAGCATCGTTTCGCGGTAATCGAACTGGGCGCCAATGCGCCGGGCGAAATCGCCTGGACCAGTTCGCTGACGCGCCCGCAGGTGGTGCTGGTTACTAACGTGACCGGCGCGCACCTGGAAGGCTTCGGTTCCATGCAGGGTATTGCCGATGCCAAGGCGGAAATCTTTGCCGGCTGCACGCCGGGTGGCCAGGCGATCATCAACAACGATGACAGCTTCGCGGATTTCTTCGCCGAAAAAGCCCGTGCCGCCGGGTTGACCGTGGTGCGGGTCAGCATGGATGAGAGCACGCGCACCGGTGCCGATCTGTATGCCGACAACATTGTTTTGCACCGTGATCGCGCGGAGTTTGTGCTTCAGCCGCTGGGCGAAGCGGTGACGGTACCGCTGCCCGGTGCACATCAGGTGAGCAATGCTCTGATGGCCTGCGCGGCGGTGCGTGCCTTGGGCGTAAATTTACCTCAGGTGTTGCCGCGTCTGGCAGCACTGAAACCGGTCCCCGGACGAATGCATATCCAGGCCGCCGGTGCCGGCGCCGTGGTGGATGACACCTACAACGCCAACCCGGGTTCAGTGCGTGCCGCCATCGATTGGCTGGCCGCGCAGCCGGCACCACAAATGCTGGTGCTGGGCGCCATGGGCGAGTTGGGCCCGCAGGCTGATTCGCTGGTAGAGGAACTGGGTGAATACGCTCGTCAGGCCGGGCTTTCCGGTTTGGTTGCCATGACCGGTGCGGCCGCAGCTGCACGGGGCTATGGCGAAGCGGCAAAAATTGCCGAGGACTATCAACAGGCGGCGGACTGGAGTGCCCCGGTGCTGGCGCAAGGCGGCACGGTGTTGGTGAAAGGATCCCGTAGCGCCGGTATGGAAGCGGTGGTGCAGCGGCTTACACAGGAACGCACACACACAGAGGGGGCACGCTGATGCTGCTTTGGCTGGCGGAATATCTGGCGCAATACCACAGCGGTTTTCTGGTGGTGCAATACATCACCCTGCGCGGGATCTTGAGTGTGCTGACGGCGTTGTTCATCGCGTTCTGGGTCGGCCCGATCATGATCCGCAAACTGCAGGAAAAGCAGGTGGGCCAGGCCATTCGTGACGATGGTCCGAAAAGTCATCTGAGCAAGGCGGGCACCCCCACCATGGGCGGCGCGCTGATCCTGGTGGCCATTATTATCTCTACCCTGCTGTGGGGCGACCTGGAAAACCGCTTCGTCTGGATCACCCTGGGGGTGCTGTTCATTTTCGGCGCCGTGGGCTGGGTGGATGACTGGCGCAAGGTGGTGGAAAAGAACCCGCGCGGCTTGCCCGCCCGCTGGAAATATTTGTGGTTGTCAGTGGGGGCGCTTGGTGCCGGCTGTGCCTTGTTCTTCACCGCGCAAAGCCCGGTGGAAACCCAGTTGATCGTGCCCTTCTTCAAAAACGTAGCCATCAACATGGGCTGGTTCTACATCGTGCTCACCTATTTTGTGATTAACGGCACCAGCAACGCGGTGAACCTGACTGACGGTCTGGATGGCCTGGCCATCATGCCCACCGTGCTGGTGGGTGGCGCCCTGGGCATCTTCGCCTACGCCGGAGGGCATACGGAATTTGCGACTTACTTGCAGATTCCCTACGTGGCCGGTGCCGGTGAGCTGGTGATTATCTCTGCTGCCCTGTGTGGTGCGGGCCTGGGTTTTCTGTGGTTCAACGCGTATCCCGCCCAGGTGTTTATGGGCGATGTTGGCGCGCTGTCCCTGGGGGCGGTGCTGGGTGTGATGGCAGTCATCGTGCGCCAGGAAATTGTGCTTTTCATCATGGGTGGTGTGTTCGTGATGGAAACGGTATCGGTGATGTTGCAGGTGGGTTCGTACAAGCTCACCGGTCGGCGGATTTTCCGCATGGCCCCCATTCATCACCATTTTGAACTGAAGGGGTGGCCGGAGCCGAAAATCATTGTGCGGTTCTGGATTATCACCGTGATTCTCGTACTGGTGGGTCTGGCGACCCTGAAAATCCGATAGGGGATTGAGTCAATTTATGGCGAAAGACGGGTTTGATCTGGTCATTGGTCTGGGTGTAACAGGCCGCTCCGTGATCCGTTATCTGACGGATCAGGGGATGCCCGTACGCGCCATTGACACCCGTGCTGAGCCGGCCGGGCTGGATGCCCTGTGCGCTGAATTTCCGAACCTGAAAGTGCACACCGGTGGCTTCAAGAAAGGCTGGATGGGCAAGGCCCGTCGCCTGATCGTGAGCCCGGGCGTGGCGGTATCCACGCCGGCCATTGCCGAGCAGGTGGTGGATGGCAAGGAAGTGATTGGCGACATTGAGCTGTTCGCCCGCGCGGCCAGCGAACCGCTGGTGGCGATCACCGGCTCCAACGCCAAGAGCACAGTGACCACGTTGCTGGGGCAGGTGGCGGATGCTTGTGGGATGAACCCGGGCATCGGCGGCAACCTGGGTGTGCCGGCGCTGGAATTGCTGGACGACAAGGCGCGCCTGTACGTGCTGGAGCTGTCCAGCTTTCAGCTGGAAACCACTTACAGCCTGAGCGCAGAAGTGGCCACGGTTCTCAACGTGTCCCAGGACCATCTGGACCGTTACGCCAGTTTCGCCGATTACCTGGCGGCCAAGCAGCGCGTGTATGACGGTTGCCAAGTGGCAGTCTGGAACCGTGATGACCTGGCTACCCGTCCGCCGGCCACCGTGGCGCGCCAGATCAGTTTTGGTGCCCATCCGGAAGCGGATTACCGGCTGGATAGCGAAAACGGTCAGCTGCTGTGTCGGGGTGAGCCGTTATTGTCGCTGTCCGAGCTGGCGCTGACCGGCCACCACAATGCCATGAATATTCTCTCGGTACTGGCGATCAGTGACGCGCTGTCCCTGAACCGGGACAAGGCCCTGGCCACCGTAAAAGCCTTTACCGGCCTGCCGCACCGTTGTCAGTTGGTAGCGGAGGCCGGTGGCGTGCGCTGGTTCAACGACTCCAAGGCGACCAATGTGGGCGCCACCCTGGCCGCGCTCACCGGTATCGGTGAAAGCATTGAAGGCAAGGTGATTCTGGTGGCGGGCGGTCAGGGCAAAGGGCAGGACTTTTCCCCGCTGGCCGAGCCGGCGCGGCAATATTTGCGTGCCGCCCTGTTGATGGGCGAAGACCGCAATACCGTGGCTCAGGGCATGTCGGCTGCCCCCTGCGAACTGGTAGCTGATATGGCCGCTGCCGTTGCCCGCGCCCATGCGCTGGCGCAGCCGGGTGACG
The DNA here is from genome assembly GCF_002733835.1 of Alcanivorax sp. Lineage (GTDB taxonomy): Bacteria > Pseudomonadota > Gammaproteobacteria > Pseudomonadales > Alcanivoracaceae > Alcanivorax. Next base: position 204,317 of record NZ_NVWY01000001.1, on the reverse strand, counting down.
CGGTGTTGTTGTCGCCAGCATGCGCCTCTTTTGACATGTTCAGGGGTTTTGCCGCTCGTGGTGATGATTTCACCGCCCGGGCCCGGGAGGTGTGCCATGACTGAGCGCATGATCCTGAAAGTGGACCGCACGGGTATCGACCAGCCGTTGTTGTGGACTGCTATTTTGCTGGCGCTGGCGGGGCTGGTGATGGTGTCCTCCGCCAGTTTGCAGATTGCGGAAACACGCCTGGGCGACCCCTTCTATTACGCCATACGCCACGGCATTTATCTGGCGCTGGGGCTGGGTGTCGGCACCTTTGTGTACTACGCGGTGCCGTTGGCGCTGCTGGAGCGCCTGCGCTTTGTGATGTTGCCCGTGGCCCTGGTGGTATTGGTGATGGTCTTTATTCCCGGGCTGGGCCGCACCGTGAATGGCTCTACCCGCTGGATTGCGTTGCCCGGCCTGACCATTCAGGCCTCGGAAATCGTCAAGCTGTGCTTCGTGCTGTATCTGGCCGGCTACGTGGCGCAACGCAAAGCCGCGCTGGAAACCGAATGGAAAGCTTTCCTGTTACCACTGGGCTTGCTGGGTGTGCTGATGCTGCTGCTGCTGCTGGAACCGGATTTCGGCGCGGTGGTGGTGCTGGGCATTACCGCCATGGGCATGTTGTTCCTGTCCGGCGTGCCGACCCTGCGCTTCCTGCTGATTGGTCTGATCGCGGTGGCTTTGGGCGGGCTGGTGGCCTTTGCCGAACCCTACCGGGTGGCGCGCCTGATGACTTTTACCGATCCCTGGGCAGACCAGTTCGGTTCCGGTTATCAGCTGACCCAGAGCCTGATTGCCTTCGGGCGCGGCCACTGGTTGGGCGTGGGGCTGGGTAACAGCGTGCAGAAACTGTTTTATCTGCCGGAAGCGCATACGGATTTTGTTTACGCGGTGATGTCTGAAGAGCTGGGCTTGTTGGGCAATGTGGCACTGATCAGCGGTTTTATTCTGCTGGGCTGGCGGGTGTTTCGTGTGGGGCATCGTCTGGAAGAGCGCGGGCTGCTGTACCACGCCTATGTGGTTTATGGCTGTGCCTTCGTCTTTTGCTCTCAGGCGTTTATCAACCTGGGCGTGAATATGGGCCTGTTGCCCACCAAGGGCCTGACGCTGCCGTTTATCAGTTACGGGGGCTCTTCGCTGCTGATCTCAGCCGCAATGGTAGGGCTTATTCTTCGCGCCGGGGCGGAAGCCGATCACCTGAAAGCCAGGGGGAGGGCAGCACGATGAGTCGCACCGTCCTGATTATGGCGGGTGGTACCGGCGGGCATGTGTTCCCGGCCTTGGCCGTGGCCGACCAACTGCGTGCGCGGGGCTTCGAAATCCTCTGGCTGGGCGCGGAAAACGGCATGGAAGGCAAGCTGGTGCGCCAGTATGGCTACGAGATTGCTGAGCTGTCCGTGTCCCGTCTGCGCGGTGGTGGCATCAAGCGCAAGCTGACGGCCCCCTTCAATTTGCTGCGGGCTGTATTACAGGCGCGCCAGTTGATTCGTGCCCGTCAGCCGGTGCTGGCGGTGGGCTTTGGCGGCTTTGCCAGTGGCCCAGGCGGACTGGCGGCCAAGCTGTGCAAGGTGCCGGTGGTGGTCCATGAGCAGAATGCGGTTCCCGGGCTGACCAATCGCCTGTTGTCCCGTCTGGCCACGGTAACCCTGGAAGGCTTTCAGGGTGCCTTTGGCAATCCGCAGGCCTGCTGGGTGGGCAACCCGGTGCGTCCGGAAATTACCGCTCTGGATGAGCCTGCTCGCCGCTATGCCCAACATCAGGGCGGCTTGCGGGTGCTGGTGCTGGGTGGTAGCCAGGGCGCGCTGGTACTGAACCAGGATTTGCCCGAGCTGCTGTTGGCGGTACTGGGGCGCGACATACAGGTGCGCCACCAGTGCGGCGCCGGACGTACTGCGGAAGCGGCGCCGATTTACCAGGCGCTGGGTCTGCAGGCTCAGGTCAGCGAGTTTATTGATGACATGGCAGAAGCCTACGGCTGGGCGGATCTGGTGATTTGTCGGGCCGGCGCGCTGACCGTGGCGGAAGTGGCGGCGGCGGGCGTGGCCGCCATGTTTGTTCCCCTGCCCAGCGCAGTGGATGACCACCAGACATTGAATGCCCGTTGGTTGTCAGAGCGCGGAGCCGCGTTGCTGTTGCCCCAGCGGGACCTGGGTGCGGCAAGCCTTGCCGGCACCCTGAAACCGGTTGCTGAGCGTGGCCTGCTGGCGCAAATCGCCGAGCGGGCCCGTGAGCAGGCGATGGCGGATAGTGCTGAGCGCGCCGCCACGCTGTGTGAGGAGGTGGCCAATGGCCGATAACGACATGATTCATACGGTGCCGGAGATGCGCCGCATTCGCGGGATCCACTTTGTGGGGATCGGCGGTGTGGGCATGTGCGGCATTGCCGAAGTGCTGGCCAATCAGGGCTATGCCATCAGCGGCAGCGACATCAAGGAATCACCGGTGGTAGAGCGCCTGCGCAGTCTTGGTGTGCGGGTGGACATCGGCCACCGTGCCGAGAATATCGATGGCGCGGATGTAGTGGTGACCTCCACGGCGGTGAATACCGAAAACCTGGAAGTGGCGGCGGCCCATGAGCGTCGTATTCCGGTGGTGCCACGCGCCCAGATGCTGGCGGAGCTGATGCGCTTCCGTCATGGCATTGCCGTGGCCGGCACCCATGGCAAGACCACCACCACGTCACTGACCGCAGCGATCATGGCTGAGGCCGGACTGGATCCGACGTTTGTTATTGGCGGGCGGCTGAATAGCGCTGGCACCAATGCCCGTCTGGGGCAGAGCCGTTATCTGGTGGCAGAGGCTGATGAGTCCGATGCCAGTTTCCTGCACCTGCAGCCCATGAGCGCCATCGTCACCAATATCGATGCGGACCACATGCACACCTACGGCGGCGATTTCGCCCAGCTGGAGAACACTTTTATCGAGTTCCTCCACAACCTGCCGTTCTACGGCGTGGCAGTGATGTGTGTGGATGATCCGGTGGTGCGCAAGTTGCTGCCCAGGGTCAACCGTCAAGTGATTCGCTATGGCTTCAGCGAGGATGCAGACCTGCGTGCCGAGAACGTACGCCAGGACGGCATGGTTACCCATTTCCGGGTAGTGCGCGCCGAAGGCGAGCCACTGGAGGTGTCCCTGAACATGCCGGGCCGCCATAACGTCCTGAATGCGCTGGCGGCCATCGCCGTGTCGGCGGACGAAGGGGCTGATGATGACGCCATTATCCGTGGCCTGAATAATTTTACCGGGGTGGGGCGTCGCTTTGATGTGCAGGGCGAATACCACTTCGAGGGCGGCAGTGCGACCCTGGTGGACGACTACGGTCACCATCCCCGTGAAGTGGCCGCCACCATTGCTGCCATTCGCGATGGCTGGCCAAACCGTCGCCTGGCCATGTTGTTTCAGCCGCACCGTTATACCCGTACCCAGGACCTGTACGAGGACTTTGTGGAAGTGCTCTCCGGGGTGGATGTGTTGCTGATGCTGGAAGTGTATGCCGCCGGCGAAGACCCGATTCCCGGTGCCGATGCCCGGGCACTGTGCCGCAGCTTGCGCAAGCGTGGTCTGGAACCGGTGTTTGTGGATGACCCGGACAAGCTGCCGGCCTTGCTGGCCAGCCAGCTTCAGGACGGAGATCTGCTCGTCACGCAGGGCGCCGGTAACGTCGGCACCATTGCCAAGCAGTTGGCCGCTCAGGGAGGCAGCCATGGATAAGCGTGCATTGAAACAGCGATTGAGCCGGGTGGGCCGCGTGGCGGTGCTGGCCGGCGGCAAATCCGCAGAGCGCCCGGTGTCGCTGAAGAGCGGTGCGGCGGTGCATCAGGGCCTGCGCAATCTGGGCTTGATCGCAGAATTGGTGGATCCGGCGGACAAGAGCGTGGACACCCTGAAAGGCTTTGATGCCGCCTTTATTGCCCTGCACGGTCGCGGCGGCGAAGACGGCGTGATCCAGGGTGTACTGGAACATCTGGAGATTCCCTACACCGGGTCCGGAGTGATGGCATCGGCCATTGGCATGGACAAGGTGCGCACCAAGCAACTGTGGAAAGGGGCGGGTTTGCCGACCCCGGCGTTTTATGTGTCCGGCCGCGATGAGGTAGACCTGGGCTTCCCGGTCATCGTGAAACCGGCCCACGAAGGCTCCTCCATCGGTATGGCCAAGGCGGATAACGCTGAAGAGCTGGCCGAGGCGCTGGTTGCCGCAGAAAAATTTGATCAGGACGTGCTGGTGGAAGCCTGGGTCAACGGGCCGGAATACACCGTGGCGGTGCTGGGCGATGAAGCCTTGCCGGCCATCCGCCTGCAAACGCCCCATGCGTTCTATGACTTTGCAGCCAAGTACCAGTCCGACAGCACCGAGTACCTGTGCCCGGCGGGGCTGGATGATGCTGATGAGCAGGCGCTGCGGCAGCTGGCGCTGACCGCATTCCGGGTTGCCGGTTGCCGTGGCTGGGGCCGGGTCGATGTGATGCGCGATGCGCAGGGCCAGTGGCAGCTGCTGGAAGTGAACACGGTGCCCGGCATGACTGATCACTCGCTGGTGCCCATGGCGGCAAAGGCCACCGGCCGCGATTTTGACGTGCTGGTGGGTGAAATCCTGCTGGACGCACTGGAACGGGGTCGTGGCTAGAAACGCCCCCGCGCCGCGTGGCGCCCGCCGCAAGCCGGTGAAAAAGGCCGGCGTACCGCTGCGCGAGCGCATTGCAGCGGCGGTGCCGTGGATGCTGGTGAGCTCGGTGGCGCTGGTCATCCTGCTGGCGGTGATCTACCTGCCGTCAGCACTGGATGGCTACCCGATCCGCAAGGTGGGCGTGGACGGTGTCACCGATGTACGCCGTCAGCAACAGATCGAGACCGCCTTGGCGGCGCTGGTGCGCGAAGAGAATTATTTCTCTGTGCCGTTGGAAGATATTTACCAGCAGTCACAGGGATTGAGTTGGGTGGAGGAGGTCTCCGTCCGTCGTCAGTGGCCCGATACCGTGGTGCTGACAGTGGAAGAGCGTCGCCCGGTGGCCGTGTGGAACGAGGCAGTGCTGGTGTCGGACAGCGGGCAGCCGTTCAAGGCGCTCAAGCAGTATGACCTGACGGATCTGCCCCACCTGAGCGGCCCGGAGCAACGGCTGGAGGAAGTCATGGGCTTCTACCACAGCATGGGCAAGACGCTGGCGGATGTGGACCTGAGCATTCGCAGCATGGACGTCAACGCGCGCCTGACCGCGCGCCTGACGCTGAATAACGACATGGAACTGGTGGTAGACCGTGAGCATTACACCACCAAATTACGCCGTTTTGTGCGGCTTTATCGTGGCGTGCTGAGCACGGATAGCCGCCAGGTAGCTCGTGTTGATCTGCGTTATGCGGACGGCATGGCAGTGACCTGGCGCGAGCAGCAGAGTTAGGAGAAAGGGTGACATGGCGACAGCAACAGAAAACATGATTGTCGGACTCGATATTGGCACCTCCAAGGTGGTTGCCATCGTCGGCCAGACAGCAGCCGATGGCACCTTGGAAATCGTCGGGCTGGGCTCGCAACCGTCACGGGGCATGAAAAAGGGCGTGGTGGTGGATATCGAAGCCACCGTGCGCTCCATTCAGCGCGCTGTGGAAGAAGCCGAGCTGATGGCGGGCTGCCATATCCACACGGTGTACGCCGGCATCGCCGGCTCCCATGTGCGCAGCCTCAACTCCCACGGCATTGTCGCTATTCGCGACCGGGAAGTGGCACAGGCGGATATCGACCGGGTGATCGACGCGGCGCAGGCGGTGGCGATTCCGGCAGACCAGAAAACCCTGCACGTACTGCCGCAGGAATATGTGGTGGACAACCAGGAAGGGGTGCGCGAGCCCATCGGCATGAGCGGTGTGCGCCTGGAAGCCAAGGTGCATCTGGTGACCTGTGCGGTGAATGCGGTGCAGAACATCGAGAAATGCGTGCGGCGCTGCAACCTGGAGGTCGATGACGTCATCCTTGAGCAGTTAGCGAGTGCTCACGCCGTGCTCACCGAAGACGAGCGTGAACTGGGCGTCTGCATCGTCGATATCGGCGGTGGCACCACGGATATCGCCATCTTCACCGAAGGCGCCATTCGTCACACGGCCAACATTCCCATCGCCGGGGATCAGGTGACCAACGATATCGCCATGGCCCTGCGCACGCCCAAGCAGCATGCGGATGAAATCAAGATCAAGTACGCCTGCGCGTTGACGCAGCTGGCCGGCGCTGACGAGACCATCAAGGTGCCCAGCGTGGGCGACCGTCCGCCGCGCACCCTCAGCCGCCAGAACCTGGCCGAGGTGGTGGAGCCGCGCTACGACGAGCTGTTCACCCTGGTGCAGGCAGAAATTCGCCGCTCCGGATTCGAAGACCTGATTCCCGGTGGCATCGTGCTCACCGGTGGTTCCTCGAAGATCGAAGGGGCTGTGGATCTGGCCGAGGAAATCTTCCATATGCCGGTGCGCCTGGGGGCGCCGCAGGGAATTTCCGGGCTGATCGACGTGGTGAAGAACCCGATTTATTCCACCTCCGTGGGCTTGCTCTTGTACGGCCAGCGCATGGAGAAGGAAGGCACCAGCGCCAAGGCCCAGGCCGGCGGGGGTGAGCTGGACTGGCTGGAACGTATCAAGAGCTGGTTCAAAGGCAACTTTTAAGGGGCGCCGGATGCCGGACGCCCGAAGCCGGACGTAAAACAGGCGGCAAAGCCGCCAAAGCGTCAGGCCTCAAGCATCAGGCATCCAGCGTTTACTGAGCGCAAGCGGTGGTTCCGGGCCGCGGCAAGATGACCGGAACACTTCGACGTAATGAGTAGTAAACAGGGAAGCAACAACGGGAGATCAACCATGCAATTCAAACTGGAAGACAGCGTACCGCATGGTGCGGTAATCAAAGTGGTAGGTGTCGGTGGTGGCGGCGGTAACGCCGTGGATCACATGGTGCGTTCCGGTGTGGAAGGGGTGGATTTCATCTGCGCCAACACTGACGCCCAGGCCCTGCGTAATGCCTCATCCAAGACCGTGATTCAGCTGGGTAGCCAGGTGACTAAAGGGCTGGGCGCCGGCGCAAACCCGGAAATCGGCCGTCAGTCCGCTCAGGAAGATCGCGATCGCATCGCCGAGCTGCTGGATGGTGCAGATATGGTCTTCGTGACCGCCGGCATGGGCGGTGGCACGGGTACCGGTGCGGCCCCGGTTGTGGCTGAAATTGCCAAGGAACTGGGCATCCTGACCGTGGCTGTGGTCACCAAGCCGTTCCCCTTCGAAGGCAAAAAGCGCATGCGCTCTGCCCAGCAGGGGATCGAAGAGCTGAAAGAGCACGTTCACTCCCTGATCACCATCCCCAACGAGAAGCTGCAAGCGGTTCTCGGTGGCTCCACCAGCCTGCTGGACGCCTTCAAGGCGGCCAACGAAGTGCTGCAGGGCGCAGTGAAAGGGATTGCGGACCTGATCGTTCGACCCGGCATGATCAACGTGGATTTCGCTGACGTGCGCACGGTGATGAGCGAAATGGGTACTGCCATGATGGGTACCGGTACTGCCAGCGGTGAAGGCCGGGCGGCAGAAGCGGCGCAGGCGGCTATCTCCAGCCCGCTGCTGGAAGATGTGGATCTGCGCGGCGCGCGGGGTATCCTGATCAATATCACTGCCAACGAGTCCATCGCTCTGGATGAGTTCTCTGAAGTGGGTGATATCGTCAGCGAGCTGGCCAGTGACGATGCCAACGTGATCATCGGTACCGCTATCGACCCGGATATGGGCGAGAGCATCAGCGTTACCGTGGTAGCGACCGGCTTGGGTGCCGCTCAGCAGGAACTAAAAGTGGTACGTGGCCGTCAGACCCCTGTCGCGGCAGACGGTCGGGTGGACTACAGCGACCTGGATCGCCCGGCTGTGGAGCGTAAACGCGCCGCCCAGCAGGCTGCCGGTGGCCGTGGCCAGCAGGCAGTGAGCACCGCAGAAGATCTGGATTTCATTGATATTCCGACCTTCCTGCGCCGCCAGGCCGACTAACGGTCTGGCGAGATTGGTGCAAAATCGGGGTGTTCCAGTATAATCGCGCCCTAATTTTGTGTTGAGGAAAGCGGTATCCTCAAGGGTACCCGCAGCTGTGTGACAGACTGATGATCAGACAACGAACGCTAAAAAACGTGATCCGCGCCACTGGCGTAGGGCTTCACACCGGCGAAAAGGTCTACATGACCGTGCGCCCGGCACCGGTAAATACCGGTATCGTGTTCCGGCGTGTGGACCTGGACCCGGTGGTGGAGATCAAGGCTGCCGCGGACGCGGTGGGCGAAACCACCCTCTCTTCCACGCTGGTTCAGGATGGCGTGAAAGTGGGTACGGTAGAGCACTTCCTGTCCGCCATGGCAGGCCTGGGCATTGATAACGCCTTTGTGGAGTTGTCCGCCCCGGAAATGCCGATCATGGATGGCAGTGCCGGTCCGTTCGTCTTCCTGTTGCAATCTGCCGGTATCAAAGAGCAGGAAGCCGCCAAGAAGTTCATCCGCATCAAGAAAGAAGTGACGGTGCGTGAAGGCGACAAAACGGCGACGTTCGTGCCTTTTGACGGCTTCAAGGTGACTTTTTCCATCGAGTTCGATCACCCGGTGTTTGAAGATCGCAACCAGCTGGCCAGTATCGACTTCTCCACGACCTCGTTCGTGAAAGAAGTAGCCCGTGCCCGGACCTTTGGCTTTATGCGCGATATCGAGTTCCTGCGCAGCCAGAACCTGGCCCTGGGTGGCAGCGTGGATAACGCCATCGTGGTGGACGAGTATCGTATCCTCAACGAAGACGGCCTGCGTTATGACGACGAGTTCGTCAAACACAAGATGTTGGACGCCATTGGCGACCTGTATCTGCTGGGTCACAGTCTGATTGGCGAGTTCATCGGCCACAAATCCGGCCATGCACTCAACAATGCGCTGTTGCGGGAAATTCTCCGTCAGGAGGACTCCTACGAGGTGGTGACGTTCGAAGATGCCACCAATGCGCCTGTGTCCTATATGCGTCCTGTTCTGGCAGCAGAATAAGTGGCGGCAAAGTAGTAAAGAAAGAGGTTGGCCGCTTCGGGTCAGTATGATCCGGAAGGTGGCTGACTCTGGCCGAAGCGATTCGGCTGTACGTCGAAGCCCTGTTGGCCACCTGGCTGTCTCCCGCAGTCAGGTGGTTTTTCGTTTCAAGGGCGGAGAGATGGACGGTTAGTGTTCCTCAATCGGGCTCACCGCGGCTTGCCAGCCGCTGCAATGACGCTTTTAGCGCGTCATCCTCAATGGCTTCGGCCACAGCTTCGATGTGTCGAGCGCTTTCTCGGGCCAAATGCGGCCCCGCCGGCTTGCTGGCATGGTTATTGCTCGACATGGGTTGGCGTTTGCCGCCTACCACGATCTTGATTTGTTGCCCGGGCATGGCCTGTTGCAATTTCGGCAGATGAAAACGTAGTAGTTGCGCGGTGGCACTGGTTTCCGCGATGGCCAGCCAGCGATGCTGGTCTTCTACCAGGGTGACACGCTCACGCAACGCCGGAGGCAGGCAATGTATAGGGTCACTTTGCTCCTGGGCGGGGCTCTTCCTGGCTTCTTTCGCCAGAGCTGATAGAGCGGGATGACCGCTTAGCAGGGCGAGCAGGGCTTTAGGCGACGTTGTCTTGCTCATGAGTTTTACTTAGACTAGCCTGAAGATTGTAAAAGAATTTATAAAAAACAGCGTAACATATTGAATTGAATGATTTTTAGCTAGTGCGTTACGAAATCTTATGAACATCATAGTCCTTAACAGCAAGCGCGGCCATTCGCGCACACTGCCCGTTCCTCGCCATTGGCCCTGGTTATTGGCTGCGGCGTTGGTGGTGTTTCCCGCGATTATTGGCGTTAGCGCCTATCTTCTGGCCTATCGAGTGGGTGGTCAGCCTGAATTTACCCCGGTAATGACGGAGCGTTTTGCGGGGCAGCTGGAGCAGCAGCAACAAGCTCTTTCCGAGCTGGATCAGCAAAGCCAGGAGCAGTTTCGTGCCCTGACGCTCAAGCTGGCCCAGGCTCAGGCTCGGCTGGTTCGCCTGGATGCACTGGGTGAGAGACTGGTGGAAGTGGCTGATATCGGCGGTGACGAATTCGATTTCAGTAGTGTGCCCGGTGTCGGTGGACCGGAATCGCCGGATGAGGGGGCCAGTTATGAGTTGCCTTCCTTTATGGGGGCGCTGGATCAAATGACGGCCACCCTGGAACGCCGTGAGCGTCAGCTGGATATCCTGGAAGACCTGCTGGCGGATAAACAGTTGGAAGACCAGACTTATCTGTCTGGCCGCCCGCTGACCAAAGGCTGGATGTCTAGCCGTTTTGGCCGGCGTTCCGATCCCTTTTCCGGCCGGGTGGCCTGGCATAAAGGGGTGGATTTCGCGGGTAAGGAAGGCACGCCCATCGTGGCCACCGGTGCTGGCGTTGTGACCTATTCCGGTGAGCGTTCCGGTTACGGCAAAATGGTGGAGATCAACCACGGTAACGGCCTGTCCACCCGCTACGGGCACGCGATGGAGCTGCTGGTGGAGCCGGGGGACATTGTTCGCACCGGTGATACGGTGGCCAAGGTGGGCAATTCCGGCCGTTCCACTGGGCCGCATGTGCACTACGAAGTGCTGAAAAACGGCGCTCAGGTGAACCCACAGCCCTATATTTACCGCGCTCGCCGCTAAAACTGAAAATCGGAAACGGCCCAATGGGGCCGTTTTTCGTTATCGGGCCTTGATTACGGCGAATACCACCTTATCTCTCAATCCTATTGTGTTTAGAATGGCTCACCTTGCGGGGGAATCACCTTGCCGCCACCGGGCTGTTTGTCCTGACTTTTACTGAACCGGAAGTTTTATGCTGGGTACCATCGTAAAAAAAATCATCGGCACCAAGAATGATCGTGAAATCAAGCGAATGGCAAAGCTGGTCGATGCCATTAATAGCCACGCAGAGGCGTTGGGGCAGCTTACCGATGGCGACCTGCAGCACAAGACGATCGCTTTCCGGCAGGCCTTTAAAGATGGCAAAACCCTGGATGAATTGTTGCCCGAAGCCTTTGCGGTAGTCCGCGAAGCCTCTACCCGGGTCATGGGGATGCGCCATTTTGATGTGCAGATGATGGGCGGGATCGCCCTGCACGAAGGGCGCATTTCCGAGATGCGTACCGGTGAAGGTAAAACCCTGACGGCGACCCTGCCGGCCTACCTGAATGCGCTCTCCGGTGAAGGCGTGCATGTGGTTACGGTAAATGATTACCTGGCCGAGCGTGACGCCAATTGGATGCGTCCCCTGTACGAATTCCTCGGGTTATCCGTGGGCATCATTCTGTCCCAGCAGCCCACCGAGCAGAAGCGCGCCGCGTACGCGTCGGATATTACCTACGGAACCAACAACGAATACGGCTTCGATTACCTGCGCGACAACATGGCCTTCCGCCTGGAAGACCGGGTGCAGCGTGGGTTGAATTACGCCATCGTCGATGAGGTGGATTCCATCCTGATTGATGAGGCGAGAACGCCACTGATTATTTCCGGCCCGGCGGCAGATTCCTCCGAGCTGTACCAGGCGGTGAATCAGTTGATGCCGCAACTGGAGAAAGAGACAGAAGAGAGCGAAGGCGATTACTTCGTTGACGAAAAGCAGCGTCAGGTTGAGCTGACCGAGGCGGGTCATCAGAAGATTGAAGCGCTACTGGTCAGCAACCAGTTGCTGGAACAGGGCGAAAGCCTGTACGCGGCCCATAACCTGGCGCTGCTGCATCATGTGCATGCGGCGCTGAAAGCCCATGCCCTGTTCCACATCGACCGGGATTACATTGTTCAGAACGACCAGATCGTGATCGTGGATGAACACACCGGCCGTACCATGCCGGGGCGTCGCTGGTCCGAAGGTATTCATCAGGCCATCGAGGCGAAAGAAGGGCTGAATATCCAGCAGGAAAACCAGACCCTGGCGTCCACCACCTTCCAGAACTATTTCCGCCTGTATAACAAGCTGTCCGGCATGACCGGTACCGCGGACACCGAGGCGCTGGAATTCCGCCAGATTTATGGCATGGATGTGGTCGTGGTCCCCACCAACAAACCCATGGTGCGGATTGACGCCAATGATCTGGTGTACCTGAGCCTGCAAGAAAAATTCGACGCTATCGTCAAGGAAGTGACCGAGGCGGTGGCTAAAGGTGCGCCGGTGCTGGTGGGTACTGCCACCATTGAAGCGTCGGAGTATCTGTCCAAGCGTTTGAAGCAGGACAAGATCGCCCACGAGGTACTGAACGCCAAGTTCCATCAGCGCGAAGCCCAGATTATTGCCCAGGCCGGCCGGCCGAGAGCGGTCACCATTGCCACCAATATGGCGGGTCGGGGGACGGATATTGTGCTCGGCGGTAATCCCGAAGAGCAGATCAAGCATATGGATACCCCGTCCGAGGCAGAAGCGGAGAAAATCCGGGCCGAGTGGCAGGCGAACCACGATACCGTCATGGAAGCCGGCGGTTTGCACATTATCGGTACCGAGCGCCATGAGTCCCGCCGTATCGATAATCAGCTGCGCGGTCGTGCGGGTCGTCAGGGTGATCCGGGCTACACCCGTTTCTTCCTGTCCATGGAAGATGACCTGATGCGCATCTTCGCATCAGACAAGATTCGCAACCTGATGCGCTCTCTGGGCCTGGAAAACGGCGAAGCCATTGAGCACCGCTGGGTAACTCGCGCCATCGAAAATGCCCAGCGCAAGGTGGAAGGGCGCAACTTTGATATCCGCAAGAACCTGCTGGAATACGATGACGTTGCCAACGACCAGCGTCAGGTCATCTACGGCCAGCGTGACCAGATTCTGGAAGCCGATGATCTGGTAAATTCCGTGAAAGGGATTCGTCGCGATGTGGTGACCGAAGTGGTCCACGATTACATGGCGCCGGGCTCTGTGGAAGATCAGTGGGATATCCCGGGCCTGGAGAAAACCCTGGATGCGGAGTTCCAGTGCCATGCACCGATTGGCCAGTGGCTCAACGAAGACAATCAGCTGCATATCGAGGGCCTAATCGAAAAGCTGGTCGAGCGCATGGACGAGGATTACCAGCGTAAGGAAGGCGAGATCGGTACCGAGGATTTGCGCAAGATCGAGAAGCACCTGATGCTGCAAATTCTGGATCGCCACTGGAAAGAGCACCTGGCGAGCATGGATCACCTGCGCCAGGGCATCCACCTGCGCGGCTACGCCCAGAAAAACCCCAAGCAGGAATACAAGAAAGAAGCTTTCGAGTTGTTCCAGGGCTTGCTTAACCAGATCCAGCATGAACTGATTCGTGTGCTGCACAGCTTCCAGGTGCGTCGTGATGACGAAGTGGAACGTCTGGAGCAGCAGCGCGAGGAAGAGGCGCGTCTGCAGGCGGAAAAAATGAAAATGCAGGCGGTGGCCGAGCCGGGCACCGACGGCGATGCCCAGCCCCGTCAACAGGGCGAGCAGCCCAAGACGGTGGTCCGGGAGGGCCGTAAAGTCGGGCGTAATGAGCCGTGCCCTTGTGGTTCCGGCAAGAAGTACAAGCAGTGTCACGGTAAGATTGAATAAAGCAGCTGCTAGCGACGAGCTTCCAGCTACGAGAAAAACAAAGGCACCGGTGAAAGTCGGTGCTTTTCTTTATGATGACTAGTTGCTCGCAGCTAGAAGCTAGTCGCTGAATGTTAAGGAAAACGTGATGACACAGTCTGAGTGGTTGCCAGTCCCCGGCGTGCGGCTTGCCGCCGTGGAAGCCGGCATCAAAAAAGCCAATCGCAAGGATTTGGTGGTGCTGGAGCTGGCCCAGGGGAGTCGTGTCAGTGGTGTGTTTACCCTTAATCGGTTCTGTGCTGCGCCAGTACAGGTAGCCAAGTCCCGTCTGGCTGCCACTACGCCACGCTACCTGATGATCAACACCGGCTACGCCAATGCCGGTACCGGCAAAAAAGGCCTGGAAAACTGCCTGGCCAGCTGTGAATTGCTGGCGAAAGCCGCAGGTTGCGATGCCGATGAAATCCTGCCGTATTCAACCGGCGTTATCGGGGAACAGTTTCCGCTGGATGCCTTTGCCTCCGGCTTGCCCAAAGCGCTGGATACACTGGATGTCCATCATTGGGGGCGGGCGTCGGAAGGCATAATGACCACCGATACCTACCCCAAGCTCACCAGTCGGCGGGTGGAGATGGATGGCGTGCCAGTGACGATTACAGGGATGTCCAAGGGCTCCGGCATGATCAAGCCAAACATGGCCACCATGCTGGGTTTTATCGCCACCGATGCGCCGATAGCCAAGCCACTGTTGGATGAGTGGGTGAAAGCCCTGGCGGACAAATCCTTCAACCGGGTGACGGTGGACGGGGATACCTCTACCAATGATGCCTGCATGCTGATCAGCACCGGCCAGGCTGCCATGGATGAAATTACCGCGCTGGATGATCACAGTCAGTTGCTGTACCAGGCGCTGGAAGAGGTCTTCACTGACCTGGCTCAGGCACTGGTTCGTGACGGTGAAGGCGCGACCAAGTTTGTGGAAATTACCGTAACCGGAGCCGCCAGCGAAAGCGACGCACGAGCGGTGGCTGAAACCATTGCCCATTCCCCTCTGGTGAAAACGGCGCTGTTTGCCTCGGACCCTAATTGGGGCCGTATTTTGGCTGCCATTGGCCGGGCGCCGATTGCGGCGCTGGATGTGGACAAAGTCAGTGTTTGGCTGGGTGATTTGCCGCTGGTAGAACAGGGCGGCGTGGCGGATAGCTACGAGGAAGCACAAGGTGCCGCCGTGATGGCGAAGCCGGAAATCACCATTCGGGCGGATCTGGCGTCTGGTGATGCACAGTGCACCGTGTGGACCTGTGACTTTAGCTATGACTACGTGAAGATCAATGCGGAGTATCGGACCTAGAGGCTGTGGCTTCATCGCCCCGTAGGAGCTTGCTTGTAAGCGAAAGGCTTTTACTCGGGCCCTGCTGCAGTTCATTGCTTCGCGTGCAAGCACGCTCCCACATTAATCCGGCTGCTGCCAGAGCGAATGGCCCCAAATAAATGACCACCGAACCTACTCCCGCCATTACCGTCGTCGCCGCCATCATCCGTGGCGAAGATGGCCGGATTTGTATTAGCAAGCGCCCTGACAATAAGCATCAGGGTGGGCGCTGGGAATTTCCCGGTGGCAAGGTGGAGCAAGGCGAAGCGTTGGACGAAGCGTTGGCTCGCGAGCTGGAAGAAGAGCTTGGCATGACAGGGGCGACGTCCAGCCCTTTTATGACGATTGCCCACCAGTACGATGATCTCCACGTGACCCTGCATTTTCGTGATGTTTGCGCCTGGCAGGGTGAGCCGCAAGGACGGGAAGGGCAGCGGGTGCAGTGGTTTCTTCCGGATGCACTGTCGGATTTGCGCTTCCCGGCGGCCAATCAGCCGGTGGTGAATGCCATACAGCTGCCTGAGCAGTTAGTGGTCGCGCCGGAAGATATCACTCTGCACGAGTTGTTGGCCGGGATTGATCGATTGAATGGGGAGCAGCAGGGGCTGTATTTGCGGCAGTGGAGTGACCATGCCGAGGTGGCAGCGGTTGTGACGCAATGTCAGCAACGCGGCGTAAAAGTCTGGTTGCGTGCTGTGGACACGCAGAGTGTGGCGACAGCAAAGGCGTTGGGTGTATTCGCCCTGCATTTTCCAGGCAGAACATTGGCCCGGCTGGATGAGCGACCCGCATTTGATGGGATCATCAGTGCTGCGGTGCATGATCAGGTGGCCCGGGATAAGGCAAGCAATCTGGGCCTGGATATGGCGCTGGTTTCACCTGTCCTGCCCACGCCGACACATCCGGGTAAGCCTGCATTGGGCTGGCCGCAAGCGGCGTTGCTAATGAAGGGGGCGCCGCTTGCCTGTTATGCACTGGGAGGCGTGACACCGGGCGATCTGGTCAGTGCCCGTGACCACGGCGCGGTGGGCGTGGCGGGTATCCGCGCCTTCTGGCCGTGATTAGTGTTCTGCAGACGTGTTAGGGCGCTTTTGAGGGGGGGGGGCTAAAACTCGTCAAAATCCCCAGGGGCATCATCATCACCTGGAATAGCGTGGCGTTCTGTCGCCCAGTCCCCGAGATCAATTAACTTGCAGCGTTCACTACAAAACGGCCGCCAGGGATTGTTGTCCCAGCGAGTGAGGCTTTTGCACTGCGGGCAGGGGTAGGTTTGGGTGGCTTTTTTCGCCGGGGCTTTGTCAGTCATGGTTAGGCGCGCGTGTTCATCCATTTACGGGGGTGTTGTGTGGGCAGGAATACTCTCCTGTCCACTGCGAATCGTCTATGCGGTGTTAGGCTTTGGCAACAAGCCTGTTGTTCGCGGCAAATGTTTCATGTCGGATTACGCCTTTAGGCTAATCTGACCTACAGAAATAAATGGCTGTAGGAGTATGCACGCGAACTGCCGTAGGTCGTGTTAGCCGCGGAGCGGCGTAACCCGACATTCATTTTGCCAATGCCAGATAGTGCCGATGAAGCATTCTCAGTTGCTCGTGGAGCGCATCCAAAGAACCGTGATTTTCCACTACATCATCGGCCTGATCCAGTCGCTTGGTTCGCGCCAGCTGTGCTTTCATGATCGCCGTGACCTGAGCTTCTGGCACCTGATCTCGTGCCATGGTGCGCTCTACCTGCAATTCTGCAGAGGCATCAATGACCAGAATACGATCGACCAAGGCTTTTTGCGATGTTTCCAGCAGAAGAGGGGAGACCAGCACTGTATAGGGCGATTGGCTCGCCCCGATCTGCCGGCGCAGTTCATCACCTATGGCGGGGTGGGTAATACCTTCGAGGGTTTTTAGTGCGTCCGGGTCAGCAAACACGATCTCGCGGAGTGCCCGCCGATCCAGCGCGCCGTCGTCGGCGATGACATGCTGGCCAAAATGCTCGGCAATGGCGAGTAAGGCGGGTTGCCCGGGCTCAACCACCACCCGTGATGCAAGATCCGCATCCACAATGGTGATGCCCTGTTGTGCAAGATAATCCGTGGCAGCGGTCTTGCCGCTACCAATGCCACCGGTAAGACCGACAACAAACATGGAATTTGACTCCTTACCGAATGAAAAAGCGCTGTAGGAGCTTGCTTGCAAGCGAACCACGACATTGATCTGCCAACCCGGTTCGCCTGCAAGCAGACTTCTACAGTGCGGCAGGTCAACCGACCTTAAACATCCCCAGATACGAGCTGACGATAGTATCGCCCCAGAGCAGGGCAATCCACCCGGCGGTGGCCAGATAGGGACCGAAAGGGATTTGCGTGCGTTTTTCGCCGCTGAACATCATCATGGCGATAGCGAAGACCAGCCCGACCACTGATGACAGCAGAATAATCACGGGCAGGTATTGCCAGCCGACCCAGGCTCCCAGCGCGGCCAGCAGCTTGAAATCGCCGTAGCCCATGCCTTCTTTCCCGGTGATCAGCTTGAACAGCCAGTACACACTCCAAAGCGAAAGATACCCGGCCATGGCGCCGATTACCGCATCGCTCAATGAAACCGGCGATACGCCCATAACGGCCGCCAACAAGCCTGCCCAAAGCAACCAGTAGTTCAGGCTATCCGGCAGCAGGGTGGTGTCTGCGTCAATCATGGCGGCGGCCAGCAATACCCAGGTGGCAAAAAGGGTAAACACCAGCCAAGGGCCGTAACCAAAGTGCCAGGCACACAGCCCGGCGAGCACACCGCTGACAAGTTCGATAATGGGGTAGCGCTTGCTGATCGGGGTTTTGCAGCCCCTGCACTTGCCGCGCAGGGCCAGCCAGCTAAACACGGGGATGTTTTCATACCAACTGATCGCATGGCTGCATTTCGGGCAGCGCGAGCGCGGTGTCACCAGGTTGAAAATGCCGCCACTGTCTTCCGCTGGCAGCTCCAGGATCTCGCGGGCTTCCTGCTTCCAGCTCCGCTCCATCATCAACGGCAAACGATGAATGACAACATTCAAAAAACTGCCTACCAGCAGCCCCATAACAACACAAAGCCCGACCAAAAGGGTCGGGCTGGAAAAGAGAAGGTTGAGTGTTTCGGACACGTTATACCACTGCCCCCAGCTGGAAGATGGGAAGGTACATGGCGATAATCAAGCCGCCAATCAGTACGCCCAGCACTGCCATGATCAGAGGCTCCATCATGCTGGTCAGGCCGTCGACCGCGTTGTCTACTTCATCTTCGTAGTAAATGGCGACTTTTTCCAGCATGGCATCCAGGGCACCGGATTCTTCACCAATGGCAGTCATTTGCAGCGCCATTGCAGGGAAAACACCGGTGCTGCGCATGGCGAACTGGAGTTGCTGACCAGTAGAGACGTCTTCCTTTACTTGCAGTACAGCATTGCGGTACACCACATTGCCAGTGGCGCCTGCACAAGCGTCAAGGGCGTCGATAAGTGGTACGCCAGCTGCAAAGGTAGTTGCAAGAGTTCGAGCGTAACGGGCGATTGTGCTTTTAAAGGTGATATCACCAATGATAGGTAGCCTTAATAAGGTGCGATCAATCCAGTTTCTAACCCCCTCGGACCGCTTCCGTGCTTGGCTGAAAGCGATGGCGAAGCCGACTAGCGATGCCAGAATCAAAATAAAATTAGCTTGAAGTGATTCAGATAAACCAATTACAAACTGAGTGAATGCAGGCAGTTCGGCACCAAATCCTTCAAAAAGTTCTTGAAAGGTGGGGACAACTTTAATTAATAGAATAGCGGTAACAATGACTGCAACACAGATAACTGCGATGGGGTACTTCATCGCTTTCTTGATTTTTTGCTTTAGTGCTTCACTTTTCTCTTTGTATAGCGCTACTCGATCCAGCATGGTTTCTAGGGCGCCGGATTGTTCCCCAGCGTCGACCAAGCTGCAATAAAGATCATCAAAAAGTAGAGGGTGTTTTTGCAAGGCGCCGGCAAAATTATTACCACCCTCCACGTCTGCTTTGATTTTTAGTACTACGTCTTTCATTGACGGGTTGTCCAGACCGTCCGCAACAATCTCGAAAGCTTGTACCAGCGGTACGCCGGCTTTCATCATGGTCGCCATCTGGCGGGTAAAAATAGCGATATCCATGGGGGTGATTTTTTTCTTGCCGCCCAGATTGATTTCCCGCTTTTTCACTACCTTTTTAGCATTGATACCCTGCTTGCGCAATTCTGCGCGTACAAGAGCGGCGCCTTTCCCGGAGGTTTCCCCCTTAACTTTCTTGCCTTGACGGTCCAAACCTTCATAGGTGAAAGTGGCTGATTTTTGTTGTGCTGCTTTAGTTGCCATAATTAATGTCCGCTGGTGACACGGTTAATTTCTTCCAGGCTGGTCACACCTTGCATTGCTTTAACCAGGCCGGAACGGTGAAGGTCGTTAAAGCCTTCTTTTCGGCACTGGTCGGCAATTTCAATGGAGTTGCCTTCTTCCATAATGATACGCGCGATGCCGTCCGTGATTTTGACCACTTCGTAAACCCCCACGCGGCCCTTGTAGCCGTTCTTGCATTTGTCGCACCCTTGTGGGCCGTACACAGTAAACCCGCTGGTGATGTCTTCTTCTGTGAAACCCATCTCAAGCAAGGATTGTTTGGGGACATCCACTGGCGCTTTGCAGCTTTCACACAGGCGGCGCGCCAGGCGCTGGGCAATAATCAACAATACAGAGGTGGCAATATTGAAGGAGGGCACCCCCATGTTGCGCAGGCGGGTGAGCGTTTCCGGGGCACTGTTAGTATGCAGAGTGGAAAGCACCAGGTGCCCGGTCTGTGCGGCTTTCACCGCAATTTCAGCGGTTTCCAGATCCCGAATTTCCCCCACCAGAATTACGTCAGGATCTTGACGGAGGAAAGCGCGCAGTGCGGATGAAAAGTTCATGCCCTGCTTCGGGTTCACGTTGACCTGATTTACCCCTTCCAGGTTAATTTCTACTGGGTCTTCCGCCGTGGAAATATTGAGTTCCGGCGTATTGAGGATGTTCACGCCAGTATAGAGCGATACGGTCTTGCCGGAGCCGGTGGGGCCGGTGACCAGAATCATGCCTTGGGGTTTGTGCAGGGCATCCAGGTACATCTGTTTTTGTTCGTCTTCGTAGCCCAGCGCCTCGATGCCCATTTTTGCGGATTCGGGGTCCAGGATACGAAGTACAATTTTTTCGCCAAACAGGGTAGGACAGGTGTTAACCCGGAAATCGATGGCCCGGGTCTTGGAAATTTTCAGCTTGATACGACCGTCCTGAGGCACCCGGCGCTCGGAGATATCCAGCCGTGACATCACTTTCAGGCGGGCGGAGAGTTTGCTGGCAATATTGATCGGCGGCTTCGATACGGTTTGCAGAATACCGTCCTGTCGAAAACGGATCCGGTAAGTCTTCTCATAGGGCTCGAAGTGCAAATCCGACGCACCCCCCTTAATGGCATCAAGAAGGAGCTTGTTGACGAAGCGAACAATGGGGGCATCATCTGCTCCGGACTGGGTTTCGTCCTTCTTTTCTTCGCCCCCGTCGATGTCCAGGTTATCCAGTCCGTCATCCAGATCGCCAAAGGCATCCTCTTCGTTTTCAGACTCTAGCGCATCGATCCATTGGGTCAGCTTGTCTTCTTCGACAATCACCGTCTCAACGTTTAGACCGGTGTTAAAACGGATCTCTTCCAGGGCGGGTAGGTTGGTGGGGTCTGATACCGCCACAAAAAGGCGGCTGCCTCGCCGGTACAGCGGGAGTACATGATGCTTGTTGATCAGTTTGGGGTCGACAAGGTCCTTGATCAGGCTATCGCGCTGAAAGCTGCTCAGGTCAAGAATGGGGTCGCCAAACTCTTCTGCTACGGCGCCGGCTACTTGTTGAGCGGTGAGTTTGCCGCTGGCAACAATCTGTCGAACCAAACTGGTTTTCTCTTGGCGTGCCTGCTGCAGGATTTGCTGGGCGCTCTCGGCGTCCAACAGGCCCTGCTGTATCAATCGGTGCGGTAAGCCGCTGAATGAGGCGGTTTGGCTAGTCATGGCAACCTGCTTGTTTATGCTTAGTATGGTTGGTGTGCCCAACACTTTTTTCCTAACATACCGTGTGTATTCATGGCTGGGAAGGCCAGATGTCGCAAAATCAGTACCTTGCCACTGATTTCTCGACCTGTTCTGCAGTTTTTAGGGCTCCCCAGTCAAGAGGTGGGGTGCAGGACATAATGCCGTTCACCAAGGGGTAATATTCAGCCCTGGGCCTTCGCGATGCAGGCATCGCTTCCCGCTTATAGCCCTGCAAGCTTTGGATTTGGGGCTGTGGGAAGTCATGCTCGCATGACGAGGGTGTTCTTAACTAAGAGTCCTGAGCAAGGCAGCTTGATGCAGAGGTTTGGTTTTAGGGAGCCTCTGAAAAACTCCCGTCATCCCGCAGTTATTCACTGCGCTTACCCCTTCGGGGCCAGACTTGGTCTATTCTGAGCTTCGCTTGTGATGCGGGGGCTTCCTGCTGGAGACCGCATTACTTCGTAGTTGGAGATGCCGGATCGAGTCCGGCATGACGTTTTTCAGAGGTTCCTTCGCAGTCTCTTGCTACGCATTGGAGGATAGATGTCGGTGGTGGGGCAGTGGGCGGCAGTATTAAGTAAAAGTATGGTGCAGCATGCAAGGCCGGTAATGGCCGACAAATAATGTCAGCCCTTGGTTGAGTGGTGACGCTGAGGGTCACCTGGTGACATTCAGTGTGACGAAGATGAGGTTTTCTTGCTGGAGAGGTCTTGCCAGTCGAGCCCCTCCGGGCCACAGGAAATACCCGCCTCCTGAGAATTTCTGCCCAGCAGGGACAAGTTGGCACGCTCCGTGCTTTGACCTAATGTAGATGCTCGCCAAGGGTGGGCTCAAAAAAGTTTGCCAATGATTGGAGAAAACAAAATGAAGAAGCAAATGCAACAGGGTTTCACCCTTATCGAACTGATGATCGTGGTTGCGATCATCGGGATCTTGGCGGCGGTAGCTATCCCTGCCTACCAGGACTACATCACCCGTGCTCAGGTTGCGGAAGCCGTTTCCTTGACTTCGGGTCTTAAGGCTCCCTTGGCCGAATATGGTTCAGATAAGGGCGCGTGGCCGACTGCTCTGGTTCAAACAACGGGTGCTCCGGATCAGACATCTGGTGGGACTGAGTTGATCGCGAACCTCAGTGGCCAGTATGCAGCCATTACTGGCGGTGTTACTGGTACGTACCCTGCGGGTACCGTAACGGCACAGATGTCTACTGGTCGTGCTTCCGGTAAAACCTTAACGTTGGTTACTGCAAACGGAGGTGCCTCTTGGTCTTGCCTCGGCGGTACGATTGAACAGAAATACCGTCCTTCCGCTTGCCGCGGTACCTGATCAATTTGGTTGTTTAATCTATTTAGCTACCTAGATAGCTGAATTGTGCGGGGCCCTCGGGCCCCGTTTTTCGTTTTAGACTATTACTGATACAAGCATATGGAATGGATATGGTGGTAAAGCGGCCTTTACTGAATGTTCTTTTATATTGTGCACTAGCGATTTTTGCTTCGTCTATGTTGATCGTTTGGTATGACGATGTTGGCTGGCACGATCAACAGAGAATTTTCCAGATTGCTTTGCTGTGGGTTGTTGCTCTGGTTGCGTGGAAAGTGCCCTTACGTAATCTGAACTTATGCGCATTTAGTGGCGTGTCTCTTCTCTTTTTATTGGGCGCCATGTCTTCCCTTTGTGCAAAACACCCTGCATGGGCTTTTATTGAGTGGGCTAGATATTTAGGTCTGTTCCTTTTGGCGCTCCTTGTTGGGCAGCTCGCCAGAGAATTTCGATGGCAACAATATGTTGTGCATTTGGTTGGAGCCTGCGCGGTTCTTTCTGTGTTTCAGTTCTTGGTTTCATACCTGACGGTTGTTTTTTCCGGAATGCATTTTTTTACGGCAGAAATGTTGTTCGGCGGGTTTTCTAATCCTCGCTTTCTGGCTCAGTTTCAAGTGTTGGCGATGCCTGCTCTGGCATGGTTGACCCTGTATCATTTTCGCTTTTGCGGGCGGTTGAATAGTGGGTTTGCGGTACTCTTTTTTTGTGGTCTTGTTGTGCAGTGGTGTTTGGCGTTAAGTTTGGCCGGTCGAGGCCTTTGGCTTGGTCTTATGGTTTCCAGTCTTTTGTTGGTGGTTGTTTTTCCCCGCTTCTGGCGCTTGCTGGTTGTCCAGGTTGTGGCGGCTTTGGCTGGAGCGTTGAGCTTTTATCTCTTGTTCAGGGTGGTGCCTGATTGGCTTGGGGCGGAAGTTCTTGTGCAGGATAGCCTGCGCATGGGGCTGTCCAACAGAGATGTGATTTGGCGCCTGGCTTGGGATATGGCAACCGCGAATCCTTGGTTGGGAGTTGGGCCCATGCATTTTTCCGCTATAGTAAATTCAGTGGCCGCTCATCCACATCAGGTAGTTTTGCAATGGCTTTCAGAATGGGGAGTGGGGGCAACGTTAATTGCATTACTATTAGGAGGGGTGGGAGTGTGGCATGCACTATCTTTTCTGCGTCAGCAGGATGCGCAAGATATGGATGCTTCTTTATGGCTTTCTATTCTGGGGGCGCTGGTGCTGGCTCAGGTTGACGGGATCTTTGTAATGCCTTATGTAGAGACGTGGCTAGCAATTTTTCTTGGTTTAGCGTTGGCTCGTTGGCCTGGGTGCGGCCCAGATTCAAATTTTCAAGTGGTCTCTCTACGTTTAATGACATTGCCGGTATTGGTGATATTGGGATATGTGCTGTTTTTTGATGTGCCTCATTTGCAGGAAAATACGTATCAGCAGCTGACAGAGAACGGCAAGATGTGGGCTCCCCGCTTTTGGGGGGTTGGCTGGATTCCCTGGAATGACTGATAAAGGGCTTTGACACTGCATCATTTGGAGCTTTTTCTAGGTTCGGCTTGGCGAGGATTTACTGGCAGTAATCGCAGCGACAAATCTGTGGCCTGAAGATGCTTCGTCAACGCCCCAGAAGACAAAAACCAGTGCCGACTCTTCGGTAGTCCACCCGCATTATCCACAGTCAAATTCCCCGACACTTCCAGCGCCGATTCAATCGCCATTCCAGTCGCCTCTTCCAGCATCTTCACACTAAAGTTATCCAGCATGATCTGGTCCGGTTTAAGCCCGGCGGCTTCCTCCAGCTCCGCCAGGTTTTCCACTTCCACAATAATCTTCTTGTCCGGTGCCAGTGCCCGCGCCCGTTCAATAGCGGCGGTGATGCCGCCGCAGGCGGTGACGTGGTTTTCCTTGATCAGGAAGGCGTCGTAGAGGCCGATGCGGTGGTTTTGGCAACCGCCGCACAACACGGCGTACTTCTGGCCGGCGCGCAGGCCGGGCAGGGTTTTCCGGGTGTCGAGGATGGTGACCTGGCTGCCGGCCACGGCATCCGCGTAGCGGCGGGCGGTGGTGGCGGTGCCCATCAGGGTTTGCAGGAAATTGAGGGCAGTGCGCTCGCCAGTGAGAATCTTGCGGGTGTTGCCGCGCAGGGTGCACAAAGTGGTATCGGCTGAGAGGCGGTCGCCATCCTGGACATGCCATTCAACGTCCACGTCGCCCAACTGCCGGAAGACTTCGTCGGCCCAGGGCGTGCCACACATGACGGTGTCTTCGCGGGTAATGATGGTGGCCGTGCTGCGACTGTCCGCGTCGATGAGCTGGGCGGTGATATCGCCATCGCGGATATCTTCTTCCAGAGCAAAGGTCACATTGCGCTGAATGTCGTCGCGGACGTAGTCAGGGAGGGAGATGGTCATGCTGGGATGGGTCCTACAAGGTGTGTTTGTGCACTGTAGGAGCTTGCTTGCAAGCGAAGCTGGGCAATTGACGATACCCTGGGTTCGCTTGCAAGCAAGCTCCTACAAATATTCAGTCCGGGCGGCGGTTGGCGAAGAACTCTCGGCTTAGCCGAACCACAATGGGGGACAATAATAACAGAGCGATCAGGTTTGGCACGGCCATCAGGATATTCATGATGTCGGCCAGCGCCCAGACGAAGTTCAGGCTGACTATGGCGCCTAACGGCACGGCCAGTACCCAGACGACCCGGAAGGGCATGATCGCCTTGTTGCCGAACAGGAACTGGGTGCAGCGTTCGCTGTACAGGCTCCAGCCCAGCAAGGTGGTAAAGGCAAACACGGCCAGGCTGCAGGCCACAATGATGTTGCCGACACCGCCGAAGGTGGATGAAAACGCCATGGCGGAAAGGGGGGCGCCTTTGACGCCACTGTCCCACACGCCGGTGGATACAATCGCCAAGCCGGTAACGGAGCAGACAATGATGGTGTCGATAAAGGTGCCGAGCATGGCGATGGAGCCCTGTCGGGCCGGGTGATCCGTGTTCGCAGAAGCGTGGGCGATGGGGGCGCTGCCCAGGCCGGCTTCGTTGGAAAAGATCCCCCGGGCCATACCGAAGCGGATGGCTTCTTTCACCAGCGCCCCGGCAAAACCACCGGCGGCGGCGGTGCCGGTGAAAGCGCTTTCAAAACACAGGGCCAAGGCATCAGGAATGGCGCTGGCGTGATCCGCCAGAACCACCAGGCCTGCCAGCAGATAGGCCAGCGCCATAAAGGGCACAATAAAGGTCGCCACGGTGGCGATTCGTTTCATGCCGCCCAGCACCACCATGCCCACCAGGACCGCCAGAGTGACGCCGGTGATCCACGGTGGCAGACCAAAGCTGTCACTGAGGCCGTGGGCCACAGAGTTGGCCTGGACGCTATTGCCGATCCCGAAGCCGGCAATCATGCCGAAGACAGCAAAGGCGATGGCCAGCCAGTGCCAGTTTTTGCCCAAGCCGTTCTTGATGTAATACATGGGGCCGCCCACGTATTGCCCGGCGGCATCTTTTTCCCGGAAATGAACGGCGAGCACCGCTTCTGCGTATTTGGTGGCCATGCCTACCAGGGCGATTAGCCACATCCAGACCAGGGCACCAGGGCCACCGGAGTGAATGGCGGTGGCTACGCCGACAATATTACCGGTACCAATGGTGGCAGACAGCGAGGTGGCGAGGGCGGCGCCGGCACCGATGGTGCCCACCCCGCGCTGCGGCCCCAGCATTTGCCGGAAACCGAAACCCAGCTGGCGCAAGGGCAGGAAGCCGAGAATAAGGGTGAGATAAATGCCTGTGCCAGCGATGAGAATCAGCGCCGGCCATCCCCACAGAAGACCACTAATCTGTTTGAGTATGGTTACCGTCTGTTCCATGGCTATCGTCCAATGCCCCGAAAGGCCTTAGGCTAGGGGAATTTCCGGGGTAGGGAAAGTGGGGCGTTTTGTTTGTGAGTGTTCGCACACTATTCTGTCAGTGCCAACTAGTTCAAAATTCTTACTCTTGATGCGTGGTAGCGTATTAAAGTATTAAAACGTTGGTGCCATATACACCCTGTTTTTGATGTATTTCACCCAGCCTGTCGCGGGTTCGCCTGCCGGGGGAGCAATGTCCAAGGTCACACAGCTAAAGCCGGTTTCCGGAAAAGCAACGCCAGGTAGCATGCCGCGGCCGCTTGAGAAGGTGTGTGCGCGTTACCTGTCTCTCAGTGCCGCCTATCTTGGCGATATGCTGGATGGTGCCGATGACAAGCTCTTTGACTTGGCCGAGAAAGAAACCGATAGCGAACGTGAGCGCTATTTCGAGGCCATGCGCGAGCTGCGCATTCAGCGTGCTGGCCTGGTGGGCAGCTTCAAGCAGGCCATTAATCATCAATTTCTGACCCTGGCGCGGCCCCTGGAAACCGAGAGACTGGAAAAAACGCCGGTGGATCTGGATTCCCTGACGCTGGTCAATGAGGATGAGCTGGAAACCTCGGTGGCGCTGGATAACATGGCCCGCCGGGCCCGTAATGGCTGTAACGAGCAGCTGAAGGTCCTCTGTCACCGCATCGAATACCTGTTTGAAAGCAAGCGGGAAGTGAACGAGCACAATAATCCTCTGGAGCCCCGCCAGCTGGTCGCCTGTTTCAGTGAAGGGCTGGAAAAGCTGTCGCTGGATATCAAGGCCCGCCTGATCATCCTCAAGCTGTTCGAGCGGGAAGTGATGGCGGAAACCGGCTATCTGGTCAGTGAGGCCAACAAGGTGCTGATCGATGCCGGGGTGTTGCCGGAAATGAAGTCTGCGCCTATCGCCCCGGCACGCAAGCCCGGCTCCCGCTCACTGGCGAGCCAAGGCCAGGGTTCTGACAGTGGGATACCGATGTCTGGGAATGTCGGCGGCCCCAGCAATGATCAGATGTTTGGTTTATTGCAGGAATTGCTGGTGACCATGCGCGGCATGCAGGGAGGCCCGGGTAATGGTGGGGCAGGCGGAGCGCCGGGCGTAGCCAGTGAGGCGGCCATGGCCGTTATGCAGAACGGGGTGCCCTATATGAATGGCGCGCCGGTGGCTAACGCGGCGTCTGTGCATCAGGTCAGCTCCGATGATCTGCTCGGCGTCTTGAACCGCCTGCAGCGGGTAGAGCGTAGCCTCGGTGAGGATGAAGGCGAAGACCGTGCCGACCTGAAAACGGACCTGTCCGAGCTGCTCGACAATGAGCACGGCGAGGCCATCCATGCCCTGGATCAGGCCGATGATGATGTCATCAATCTGGTGGCCCTGCTGTTCGATTTCATTCTGGATGACGAGGGCCTGCCCTCGGAAATCAAGGCGCTGATTGGACGCCTGCAGATCCCGCTGCTGAAAGTAGCGATCATCGATAAAACCTTTTTTAGCAATGATAATCATGAAGCCCGCCTATTGCTGAACATGCTGGCCCGGGCCGGTAGCCAATGGGATCCGCAGCAAGGTATCCAGGACGACCTCTACCAGAGGATTAATCAGGCGGTGCACCGCATCATTGATGATTACGAAGATGATGCCAGCCTGTTCTCCTCGCTGTTGCAGGAGTTCCAGCAGTTCTTCGATAACCAGAAAAGCCGTTCCGATCGTGTTGAACAGCGGGTTCGCGAAGCAGAAGAGGGCAAGGCCCGTGCCGAGCAGGCCCGCAGCGAAGTGGTGGCGGTGCTGGATAAGCGCATGGCCGGGCGGCAGCTGCCGGATGTGGTGGTGCGCCTGCTGCGCCAGGGCTGGCAACAGGTGTTGTACTTGACCTGGCTGCGCGAAGGCGAAGATAGCGGATTGTGGCAGCAGCAGGTGAAGGTAGTCGATGCGGTGGTCTGGAGTGTGCTGGAGCACCGGGAGCAGGCGGCCCTGGAAAAACTGAAGGATCTGAGTCCGAAGCTGCTCAAGACCCTGCACAGCGGCCTCAGCCAGATCAACTACGATGCGGTGGAAACCAAGCAGCTGCTGGTTAAATTCCGTGATGTGCATCAGCAGCTGCTCAAGGGGCTACAGACGGAGCGGGTGGCGGTGGAGCCAGAGCAGCCCGCCGAGCCGGCCCAGCCGGAAACGGTGCCGGAATTGCCGGAAAATCATTTCCTGGTGAAGAAATGCAGCCAGCTGCCGCCCGGGCAGTGGATTGAAATTCAGGATGACGGCGAACCTCGCCGCGCCAAGCTGGCGGCCAACATCCGCGCCGGGGTGAAAATGGTGTTCACCAACCGCCGCGGTATCAAGGTGCAGGAGTTTTCTGCTTACACCCTGGCCGTTGCCCTGCATAACGGGACTGTTAAACTCATTGAGGAGGGAGCCCTGTTTGACCGGGCTCTGGAAGCAGTTATTGGCGATCTGCGTCGCATGCAGGGTAACGTGCAACACTAGCCGCTGCCCCGGCGCAGGCATAAGAACCTGTTGATGATCTATACGCAGCCGCGTCGCTGCTAAAAATGGTGGCAGGCAAGGCGCGGACCGCAGGGCCTGACGGGTCAAGTTCAAGGTCCGCAACACAGCATGGCACCATTTTTAGCGGTAACCCGAAGGGCCGGGCCCCTTTCTTTAAGGAAAAGAGGCCGCCAGCCCGCGATTGCGCTTATTTATGTAGAATGACTACACGACACAATCGCAATCACGACCTGGCGAAAAAATTGACTCCGGCGCGGTTGCGTATAGATCATGAACAGGTTCTAGGGAGCTTGCGCGGGTGCTTACCTTTTCCGGACATCGTGTCGATCAGGCGCAATGGTGCCCATCCCCCAATTTTAACGAACGCCCTGATCCGGCAGATATCTCGTTGCTGGTGATCCATAACATCAGTTTGCCGCCGGGCCAGTTTGGCGGCGGCCATATCGAAGCGTTTTTTCAAAACTGCCTGAACCTGGCGGATCACCCCTATTTTGAAACCATCCACCAATTGACGGTGTCGTCCCACTTTCTGATTCGTCGTGACGGGGGCCTGCTACAGTTTGTGCCGTGCGATAAACGCGCCTGGCATGCCGGCGTCTCCACGTTTCAGGGGCGGGAAAACTGCAACGATTTCTCCCTCGGTATCGAACTGGAAGGGGCCGACAACATCCCCTACGAAAACGCCCAGTACGCTACGTTGGCTGCGCTGACGCAGCTTTTGCAGCATCACTATCCTGCGATTACCGATGCCCGCATTACCGGCCATGAACATATTGCACCGGGCAGAAAAACGGATCCCGGCCCGGCGTTCGACTGGCGGCGTTACCGTGAACAACTGGCCGAGTTCAGGAAGGAAAAGGCATGAAGTTTATTGTGTTGATCGTGGTCATGGGGCTGCGCAGGATGGATGCAGGCTGGTCGCCGCTGCTGGCAGGCGAGGAACGTCACCAGCGCTGGCTGCAACGCTGCGGTAGCCGCATTGGGCATCCGAACCGGGTGTGGTGGGTCGCGGTGCTGCTGCCTGCGGTGTTGATCGCCTGGGGGGCGTGCTGGTTGTCCGGTTTCTGGGGCCAGTTATTGGTGCTGGGTCTGGGCACATTGCTGCTCTTGTGGTTGCTGGGCAGTCACAGCGAGTTTCGCCATGTGGATGAGTTGCTGGTACGCGGCCGCATGAATGACCCGGATGGGTTTGAGGCCCTGGCCACGGACGAATTTGCCGTTAACGGCGTGCCCGGCGACCCGGCCTACCATCAGCAACTGAGTGAGCAGATTCTGGTGCGGGAAGAACGCTTGTTCGTGGCGATTTTCTGGCTGGTGCTGCTGGGGTTCGGGGCGGCGTTTCTGGTGGTCATGAACCATGCCTGGCTGCAGCGTCAGCGGCGTCACTGTAGCGAATCAGAGACTTTGGGTTGGCAGCAAGCACTGGATGACTGGTTGAGCTTGCCTGCCCGGCAACTGCTTATTGTCAGTATGTCGCTGGCCGGGGACTTTACCGCGGTAATGGAAAGAATGCGCGGCGCCTGGTGGCAGCTGCAGCCGCCCCCCTCGCTGATAGTGTCCGTGGCCAATGTGGCACAGGAAGAAAATCATGGCGCCAGCCCCGGAACCTTGCACACCGCCATGGATCATCTGGAAGAATTGCAGGGCCTGCTGCTTCGCTGTGTGGCCATCTGGCTGATTATGGCCGCGTTGTGGATCATGTTGCTGTGAACGTGCTGGAGTGAGTAGCGTTTCTATAGAACCGACCTTGGTCGCATTCCGGTTTTCCTGCATCGGGTTCACGATAGCGAAATAACCGAAAAAATGGCCAACATACTGTGCTGGCTGATTCTTTTCGTCACTGGCCAGCTTGACCGCCAACCGGTCTACGGCGCTAGTATTAACGAACACCGGGGTATCGGCAGATATGCTCCAGCCACCGGTGTCGTGAGACTTCAGGTCTCAAGCCCAGTCACCCTTGGGCCTCTTTCAGCGCCGCTGCAGTGATCCTGCGGCGGCGCATGGCAACGCGAAAAAGGACGCAAGCCCATGCAAAAACGCAGTTTTTTTGACGACGTTGATCCCGCAGAAACCCGGGAATGGCTCGAAGCCCTGGAATCCGTGGTCGAGCGGGAAGGTCCCGAGCGGGCCGCCTGGCTACTCGATGCCATTACCAACGAAGCCCAGGAGCAGGGCGTTTATCGCACCCACCTCAACACCCCCTATCTCAATACCATTGCCCCCAAGGACGAAGCCGCCATCCCCGGTGACATGTTCATGGAGCGCCGTATTCGCTCACTGGTGCGCTGGAATGCGCTGGCCACCGTTATGCGGGCCAACATGGATAACGATGATGAGCTGGGGGGGCACATTGCCTCATTTGCTTCCTCCGCCACCCTTTACGATGTGGGCTTTAATCATTTCTTCCGCGCCCCCAGCGATGAGAACGAGGGCGACCTGGTGTTTTTCCAGGGGCACTCAGCACCGGGCGTGTACGCGCGGGCTTACCTGGAAGGGCGCATCAGCGAAGAGCAGCTGGATAACTTCCGCCGGGAAGTGGATGGCAAGGGACTGTCGTCCTATCCCCACCCCTGGCTGATGCCGGACTTCTGGCAATTTCCTACTGTCTCCATGGGGCTGGGGCCGATTCAGGCCATCTACCAGGCCCACATCATGAAGTACCTGCAGAACCGGGAGTTGATCCAGCAGGATAACCGCAAGGTCTGGGCATTCCTGGGTGACGGTGAAATGGACGAGCCGGAATCCCTTGGCGCCCTCGCTCTGGCGGGGCGTGAAAAGCTGGATAACCTGGTGTTTGTGGTGAACTGCAACCTGCAGCGACTGGATGGCCCGGTGCGCGGTAACGGTAAAATTATCCAGGAGCTGGAAGGCGTGTTCCGTGGCGCCGGCTGGAACGTGATCAAGGTAGTGTGGGGGCGCCTGTGGGACCCGTTGCTGGAAAAAGACAGCGAAGGTCTGCTGCGTCGCCGCATGGAAGAATGTGTGGATGGGGAATATCAGGCCTACAAGAAAAACGGTGGCGCCTACACCCGCGAACATTTCTTTGGTGAGAACCCGGAACTGAAGAAACTGGTCGAGCACATGAGCGATGAAGATGTGTATCGCCTGAACCGGGGTGGCCACGATCCGTTCAAGGTGTACGCGGCGTATCACGCTGCGGTGAATCACACCGGGCGGCCCACGGTAATTTTGGCCAAGACGGTCAAGGGCTATGCCACCGGTGCCGGTGAAGCCGTCAATAAAACGCATCAGATGAAGAAACTGGATCTGGAAAGCCTGAAAGATTTCCGCGACCGCTTCGATATGCCGTTCACCGATGAGCAGCTGGAAGAGGTGCCCTATTACCGCCCGGCAGAGGACTCCGCCGAGCTGCGTTACATGAAGGAACAACGCGACAAACTGGGCGGCTATATGCCCGTGCGCCGCCAGAAAGCCAGCCAGCAATTGACCATCCCCGGGCTGGATGTGTTTGCCAACTTTCTTGAAGGCAGTGGTGATCGGGAAATATCCACCACCATGGCCTTCGTGCGCATGATGAGCACGCTGATCAAGGACAAGCAGATTGGTGAGCGCGTGGTGCCGATTGTGCCCGATGAAGCCCGTACCTTTGGCATGGAAGGGCTGTTCCGCCAGTTAGGCATTTATTCATCCGGCGGCCAGAAGTATGAACCGGAAGATGCTGGCCAGGTGATGTATTACCGGGAAGACAAGAAGGGGCGCATTCTCGAAGAAGGCATCAACGAAGCCGGTGCCATGTCCGGCTGGCTGGCGGCAGCCACCAGTTACAGCGTCCATGACTTCACCCTGATTCCGTTCTACATCTATTACTCCATGTTCGGCTTCCAGCGCGTGGGAGATCTGTGCTGGGCCGCCGGCGACAGCCAGGCCCGCGGTTTCCTGCTGGGCGCCACCGCCGGGCGCACCACGCTTAATGGTGAGGGGCTTCAGCATCAGGATGGCCACAGTCATCTGCTGGCCAGCACCGTGCCCAACTGTGTCAGCTACGATCCCACCTACAGTTACGAGCTGGCCGTGATTCTTCAGGATGGCCTCAGACGCATGTATGAGGACAACGAAAAGGTGTTCTATTACCTGACCCTGATGAATGAGAACTACATGCACGGTGCCATGCCTGAAGGGGCGGAAGAAGGCATCCGCAAAGGCATGTATCTGCTGCGTGAAGGCAAACCGAAAACCAGGAAAACCCTGCGGGTTCAGCTACTCGGCAGCGGTACGATATTGCGTGAAGTGGAAGCGGCGGCGGACTTGCTGCGAGAGGATTTTGGTGTGGCGGCGGATGTGTGGAGCGTCACCAGCTTCAACGAGCTGCGTCGTGAAGGGCTTCAGCTGGACCGCGACGATATGCTCAACCCGGAAAAAGAGCGAGGGCCTAACTGGGTAGAGAAATGCCTGGAGGGTCGCGCCGGGCCAGTGATCGCATCCACTGATTACATGCGCGCCTTTGCCGACCAGATTCGCCCCTGGGTGAAAGCCCCGTATTCGGTGCTGGGTACCGATGGTTTCGGGCGCAGCGACTCACGCCAGAAGTTACGCCATTTCTTTGAAGTGGATCGTTACTTCGTGGTGCTGGCGGCACTGAATGCCTTGCGCAAAGAGGGCAAGGTTGAGGCTGCGGTGGTGAAACAGGCCATTGAGAAATATGGCATCAATACGGATAAACCCTATCCGGTGATGCATTGATCGCACCCATCACTGATTATCGATCAGTGATCTCACTATAAGGAGTTCAGGTGTGAGTAAAACGCAAATTCATGTTCCCGATGTGGGCAGCAGTGATCCTGTTGATGTCATCGAGATCAGCGTGAAAGTCGGCGATACCATTAACGCCGAAGACACCATTATTGTGCTGGAATCCGACAAGGCAACAGTGGAAGTGCCAGCGCCCCAGGGCGGAAAAGTTGCTGCAATCAGTGTCAAGGTGGGTGACCGCGTCAAGGAAGGCGATGCGGTCATGGAGCTTGAGGCCGAAGAGGGCGATGGCAACGATGAATCCGTAGCAGCAGATGACAAGGGCGACACGGCGCAGGGTAGCGGTGCCCAATCGCAGCCGCAGGATGAGCCGAAAAAGGAAAACGCGTCGGGCGACAGTGCCAAGGTGGACAAGCCGAAAGAGCAGGCAGGAAGCCGCACGGAAACCGTAAAGGTGCCGGATCTTGGTGATATCGATGCGGCAGAAATTATTGAAGTGAATGTGGTTGTGGGGGATGAACTCGACGAAGAGCAGGTCATCGTGGTGGTGGAATCCGACAAGGCGTCGCTGGAAATTCCGTCGCCGAACGCCGGCAAGGTGGAGTCGGTTAGCGTCAGCGTGGGTGACAAGGTCGGCACCGGTGATGCCCTGATTACATTGGCGGTTGCGGGTGGTTCTGTATCAGCAGAAGCAAGCGAGCGAGAACCGGAGAGTGAAAAAGAGGCTGATGCCGAAAACGCCAATAAGGAGGAGAAGGAAACCGGCAAAGACAGTGACACAGGCGCACAAGGCAAGCCGGCACAGAAAAGCGAGCCTCCCTCTTCATCCCGGGGGCAAGTCGCCGACAGTGGGGCGTCTCCGTCCAAACCTGTCCATGCTGGCCCTGCGGTGCGCAAGCTGGCTCGGGAAACCGGGGTGGATTTGTCACAGGTCAGCGCCACAGGCCCGAAAGGTCGTATTCTCAAAGATGACGTGCATGCCTATGTGAAGCAGCGCCTGGAAGGGCAGCCGGCCGGGGGCGCAGGCGGTGGCCTGGCAGTAGAACTGCCGGAGATTGATTTCAGCCAGTTCGGCGACATTGAGCGAGTTGAGTTAAACAAGCTACGCAAGGTATCCGCCCAGAATTTGACGCGTTCCTGGTTGACGATTCCCCATGTGACCCAGCATGACAATGCGGATATCACCGACCTGGAAGCGTTCCGCAAAAGTCAGAACAAACGCCTTGAACGCGAGGGCGTAAAGCTCACCATGCTGGCGTTTTTGGTGACAGCCTGTGCGCGGGCGCTGAAGGAGTACCCGCGTTTCAACAGTTCGCTGGAAAACAGTGGCGAGGCGTTGATTGAAAAACGCTATATCAATATTGGTATAGCGGTAGACACCCCCAACGGTCTGGTCGTGCCGGTGATCAAGGATGCGGACAAGAAAGGGCTGAAGGAAATCGCCCTGGAAATGGGCGAGCTGGCCGAGAAAGCCCGTAACCGTAAGTTGACACCTGCGGATATGAAAGGCGGAACCTTCAGCATTTCGTCCCTGGGCGGTATTGGCGGCACCGCATTTACCCCGATTGTGAACTGGCCGGAAGTGGCGATTCTCGGCGTGAGCCGTTCGGACATGCAACCGGTATGGGATGGCAATCAGTTTCAGCCGCGGCTGATGCTGCCGATGAGTTTGTCTTACGATCACCGGGTTATTGATGGGGCGGCTGCGGCGCGGTTCACGACGTACCTGAGCCAACTATTGACGGATATGCGTCAGGCGTTGTTGTAGGGCTTCGCGTCGACGGTCTGGAAAAGGCAATTCGCCATGCAAGCATGGCTTCCCACAGTAACGCGCTTGTCTTGTGGGAAGCCATACCCGCATCGCGAACAGAGCGGCTTTCATGCCGGTTTTAGCGTTTCGAGATAAGAATTGCCCGGACGTTACTCTCCGCGCTCCCCTTTTTTCTGTTTCCGTTTTTCTTTGCGTTCTTCCCAGCGCTCTTTGCGGTCTTCTTTAAGCTCCGCCATTTTCTCCTGCTGTTCCGGTGTCAGAATGGCGTTGATTTTCGCCTGGGTTTCATCGTGCAAGGCTTTCATTTTCTCACCCTGCTCCTCAAAGACGCTGGTCATTTGTGCGCTTTGCGTCTCCGTCAGTTCCAGTTTTTTTGTCATGTGTTCGACTATTTTTTCGCCGCCCCGATGACCGGGGCCCATGGCAAAAGCGGATGTGGTAAAAACAGCAAGAATAACGATGGCGATCTTTTTCATGGGGCTTTCTCCTTGTGACTCCATTGAGTCCCTGAATGTGATGGGGAGAGTATTGCGGCAAAGGGTGCAAGGAATATGCAGGAAATGTGGAAGAAGCAGTTACTAGCTGCGAGCAACGAGCTGCAAGGAAAATCAAAACCGCAACGGCGCCTGATTTGTGCTGTAGGAGATTCCCTTCCAGGGGCCGAACCGTGCGCAGCACGGAATCCCCGAAAGGCGATCAATCGTGCGGAACGCTCGTCTAGCGCCTCGCTTCGCGAGGTTCGACTCCTACAAGTAGGCGGAGGTGTTACGGCGTTTCCAGCCGATACCCCACCCCATACACGCTGCCTATCCAGTCATGGGATTGTGCGTCGCCATCGCTGAGTTTGCGGCGAAGCTTACGGATGTGGCTGTCGATGGTGCGGTCGGACACCACGCGGTGGTCCTTGTAGATTTCGTCCATCAGCTGGTCCCGTGACCAGATTCGGCCCGGCTGGCGGGACAGGGTGGCGAGCAGGGCAAATTCGATGGCGGTGAGTGCGATGCGTTGCTGGCCCTGGGGCTGGGTGAGGACGACTTCGTAGCGTTCCTCATCGAGTCGCAGTCCATCGTCTTGCTCGCTGGGTTCGGGATTCGCTCGGCGCAGAACGGCTTTCACTCGGGCTACCAGTTCACGAGGACTGAACGGTTTGCAGATGTAATCGTCAGCGCCCAGTTCCAGGCCCAGCAGGCGGTCTACTTCATCCACGCGGGCGGTGACCATGAGAATCGGCACGTTGCTGTGCTGACGGATGGCCTTGCACACTTCCATGCCATCGCCGTCGGGCAGCATCAGATCCAGCAATATCGCCTGAAAGGATTGCTCCCGGGCCAGGGTAATGGCGGTTTTGGCGCTGTCGGTCTGTTCGGTCTGGTAGTGGGCATGTTGCAGGTAATCCGCCACCAGCTGTGACAGGCGCGGTTCATCTTCCACGATCAGGATGCGGCTCATGGCGCGTCTCCCGGTAGCGAGATCTGGATGTGCACACCGCCCAGCGGACTGTGCTGCGCATGAAGGGTGCCGCCGTGGGCTTCGACAATGCGCTGGCAAATAGCGAGCCCCAGCCCGGCTCCCCCGGTGCGGCGGTTACGGGAGCTTTCCACCCGAT
The DNA here is from genome assembly GCF_002733835.1 of Alcanivorax sp. Classification (GTDB taxonomy): domain Bacteria; phylum Pseudomonadota; class Gammaproteobacteria; order Pseudomonadales; family Alcanivoracaceae; genus Alcanivorax. The sequence goes on along the minus strand of NZ_NVWY01000001.1, from coordinate 167,511 downwards.
ACAGGTGATCAAACAGTTTGGGCAGGGCGTCGTCGGGGACGCCGGGGGCGCTGTCATCCACCGTCAGTAACCAGGTGTCATCTTTTTGCCGGGTCAGGGAAACGGCCAGCTCGCCGCCGTCGGCGGTGTACTTGAGGCTGTTCTGGAACAGGTTATCCAGTAGCTGGCGCAGGCGTACCGGGTCCTGCTGGAGCAGGGCCTGATCGGGCAAAGTCGTGCGGCAGGTTATCTCGCGTTGCGCAAAAGCGCCCCGGTAGCTGTCGAGCACGTCCTCGATAAGGCTGCTCAGATCTTCCTGACGGAACTGGTAGCGCAGGTTTCCGCCGTCAGCCAGCGCCAGGTCATGCAGGTCGTTGATCAGGTGAGTGAGCTGAGCCACTTCACTCTCCAGCCCTTTCAGGTTTTCCTGATTCAGCGGGCGGATGCCATCGCAAAGGGCTTCCAGTTCGCCCTGGAGGATCGCCACCGGGGTGCGCAGTTCATGGGCGATATCCGAGAACCAGCGTTGGCGTGCCTGCTGGCCCTGGTCCAGCCGCTCGGCAAGCTGGTCGACCTGGCGGGTGAGGGTGCCGAGTTCGTCGCGGCGGTTACTGGCCAGGCGTGAACTGTAGTCGCCTTCCTGTAGCTCCCGGGTGTGGTGGGAAAGCGCCAGAATCGGCGCGACCAGGTGGCGGGCCAGCAGCCAGGACACCAGCAGAGACAGCCCCAGGCCCACGCTCAGCATCCACAGGGCGAAGCGCAGTTGGCGGCCAATGAAGCGGCGGTCCAGTTTGTCACGAATGGCTTCCTGGTCCGGGTAGGTCAGGTAGCCCACCGTGTGTCGGCCATCCTGAATGGGCACATCGATGCGGTATTTTGCCGGAGCAGGTGGACCGATCAGCACGCGTTTATGGGCATCGAGCAGTTGCAAGTGGCGGTGGTTGCCGCGGTCGTCCTTGTCTTCCTCGCGATCACCGGCCAGCCAGTAGAGCCGTTTCAGTCGGCGAGGGTCGTCGCGCAGAAACTGCCAGGATCCCTGCTGTTGGTAGAGAGTGCCCAGGTGATCGGCCAGCCGTTCTACCTGGGATTGCTGGCGCTCGTCGAGATAGGTGTCCAGGCTGCGCACGAAGGACAGATAATAGAACCCGCTGGCCGCCACAATCAGGACCAGGAAGGTACCCAGGAAGATCAGAAACAGTTTATTGCGAATGCCCATGGCGCTACATCGTCAGTCAGGACAGTCAGTGTAGCGCGCGAGCGCTAGAGGTGGGCTGGTTTGCACAATCTTTCCATAATGCGGCTACGCAGGACATGAGGCCGTTGGCGCGTGTTTTTTACGTCAGGCGTCGAGCATGGGGCGTCCGGCACTCATTTACCGGTCCGCCTTTGGTACCCACAAGGTCTCCGGAGCTTCGTGGCGCAGGTTGATCAGGCGGGCCATGACGAACAGCAGGTCGGAAAGCCGGTTGATCAACGCCTGGCTCACCGGGTTGACGGCGTCTTCGTCGGCGTCATGCAGGGCGATAACGTGGCGTTCCAGGCGCCGCGCCACGGTGCGGCAGTGGTGGCACCAGGCGGCATCCGGGTGGCCGCCGGGGAGCACAAATTCTTTCAGCGGGGGTAGTTCGGCGTTGATGGTGTCGGCCTGGGATTCCACTTCCACCAGGTCGTGATCATCAATGACGCGGTGGCCGGGAATGGCCAGCTCACCGCCGATGTCGAACAGCATCTGCTGGACCAGGCCCAGTACCGTGTCCAGATCGGTATCCAGCGGGCGGGCGCGCAGTACGCCCAGAGCACTGTTCAGTTCGTCCAGTTCGCCCAGTACCACGATGCGTGGGTGAAACTTGCTCACCCGTGAGCCGTCTGCCAGGCCGGTTTCGCCGGCATCCCCGGTGCGAGTGATGACCCGGTTGATGCGGGTCTTGTCGTGGTTTCCGGTTCCGTTGGTATCACTCATTACAGCTCCATGCCCAGTGCGACCCGGTAATGGCGTTCCGGCAACGGGTAGAGTACCGCGTTGCTGCTGCCCGGGTTGTAGTTACCGTAGTCCGCATTGACGTTGTCTTCCAGGTTGTAGACACCGGCTTTGAGATAGAGTTTGCGATAGCGGGCCGTCAGTTGCAGGTCGGTGGTGCGGTAGTGATCCAGTTTGCGGTATTCATTGTCCACGTCGCCGTCGTAATGACGGTCGCCCACGTAACGGTGGCTGATCTGGGCGGACAGCCAGGATAGCGCCTGCCAGTCGGCAATCAGTTCCATGGTGTGTTCGGGCACCAGGGGCACGTCGTTGCCGTTGAAGGGGCCGCCATCAAAACGGGCTTGCTGGGCGCTGGCGTTGGCGGTGAAGGTGATGTCCTTGTCCAGCCGCCAGCGGGAGTTGATGCTGACGCCCTTGTGCACGGTGCGGTCGTCCAGGTTGCGATTGGCGAAGGCGATGGGGTCGTAAACGATTTCGTTATCAATCTCGGCGCGCCAGAAGGTCAGCGTGGAGTGCTGGCGCCCCTGCGACCAGCTGGCCCCGGTGGTATAGCTGTGGCCGGTTTGCGGGTCGACGGGCGGGTTGAACGGGGACAGTTCATCCACATTGGCGATGCGTACGCTGCGCTGCGCCCCGGCAAACAGCGCCAGGTTGCCGGTGAAGGTGTAGCGGATGCCGCCCTCGTACATTTCGCCGTCCTGCTCTTTGTCGGCGCCTTCTCCACTGAGCGTGCTTTCCAGCTGGCGGGCGCCGGCGCTGACAGACAGTTTCGGGGTCAGGCTGACCAGGTTGTGCAGATACCAGGCGCGTTGGCTTTGTTCCAGTTCCCGGTCGCCGAAATTGGTCCGGCTGGTGTAATCGTATTCGTGCAGATCCATGCCCAGCGTCCAGTTATGCACGGCACTGCCGGTGGCGGTCTGACCTTCCAGCTTGGGAGTGAAGCTGTAGCTGTCCACCACTGACTCGCCGTTGAAACCGCTGGAGGGGTAGCGGTATTCCTGGGTTTGGCGGCGGCGGCTGGCGTCCAGGGTGAGCGCGGTGTTGCCGGCCATGGCGATGCGCAGGCCGGGCATCAACCAGTAACTTTCCTGCTCCGCGTCGTCGTCGGGGGTGTCGGCGCCTTGCGGATCATTGTTGAATTCCATGGGGTCGCGGCCTCCCGGCAGGCCCTGGGACTGCCGGGTGCCATTGGCGGTGAAATAGGCTTCAACACGGTCCTGCTGGTAGCGTAGGTCAGCGAAGGCGCTGTCGTTACGCAGGGCGTTGTTGTCGCGATAGCCATCGCTGTCCAGGGTGCTCAGCGCCACCGCACCGCTCAGGTTGCCGTGGTTGCCGGTGGCGTAGCCGTTGCCCCCGAGACTGTTGTAACTGCCGCTGTTGATTTCCAGCCCGGCGCTGTTGCGGTAGCTGCGGCGGGTGACGATGTTGACCACGCCGCCCACGGCGCCGTTGCCGTACAGGGCGGCGCCGGCACCGGGCAATACTTCGATGCGCTCAATGGCGGCCAGAGGAATGCCGGCCAGCTCCGGGGTGGTCAGGTCGATGTTGGAGAGTCGGCGGCCGTTCAGCAGAATCAGGGTGTTCTGGTTGCCGGTGGCGCCGAAGCCGAGCAGATCCACGCTGGCGTTACTGCCGTTGATGCCATACAGGCGACTGCTTTGCAGGCCGCCCACGGTGTCGAGTAGATCCGCCAGATTGGTCGCTGGCAGGCTGTCGATGGCTTCCCGGTCGATCACCACGGTGCCGGTGGGCAGCTCGCCGGCCAGGCTGGTGTTGCGGGCGCCACTGACTTTGACCGTGCCGAGGGCGTGACGGTCGCTGGCCGCGTCCGTTGTGTCTGTTGTGTCTGTTGTGTCAGTGGGTTCGCCGGCGATCCCTTGCAACGGGGCGGCGAGTAACAGGCTGACAGCAGCAGGTAAAAAAAGCGCGGGATAGCGAGTGGCGTGGCGAGTGGACATTCATCCTCCGAACAATGGGGTCTGCACGCAGGGGAGCTTACCAGAGCCGGCCGCTGAGGGCCTGTGCGTTTATGTAGGCGTCAGGGCTTTAACCAGACGGCGGTGGGTGGGCAGGTCCAGGCCGTGGCGTTGCGCCTGGCGTAGCAGCCAGCCGTTGATGGCCTCGATTTCCGTGGTGGCGCCGCGCTGCCGGTCGGCGCGCATGGAAGAGGTGTTGCCAGCGGTAGCGCGGGCCACCTGCAGTACGGCGGAAAACGAATGGCCGGGCCAGCGGGAATCCAGTGCGGTCAGTAGTGTGTCGGCCTCGGCGCATAGCGCGCGGGCTGATTGCTGTAATGCCGGATCGTCAACGAGGGCGCCGTTGGGCACATCGTGCAGGGCGGTGAGCGGGTTGATCACCGCATTGGCCACCAGTTTTTTCCATTGCACGAAGCGGATGTCTGTTTCCCAGTGCAGGTCGGGCCAGTGGCGCTGCAGGCTTGCCAGCCATGCCGGTGGTTGTTGGGTACCGCCCAGCCAGGTGGTGTTTTCCGCCACGATGGTGTGCTGTGGTGACTGCCCTTTCACGGCGCTGGTGGTGATGGCCTCCAGCACAGGGGTGCCAGGGGGAAGCAGGCCATCCAGCGCGCCCATGCCATTCTGGAAACGCAGTACCTGGGTGGTGCTGTTCAGGTGGCCGTCCACCCGGCGTAAGGCCGCCTCTGTGTAGGGCGTTTTGCTGGCCACCAGTAAGTGCGCGATGGAGCCGGACAATTGTGCCGGGCTGACGCAGGGCAGGGTAAGGGATGCGCTTCGGTCAGCAAAGATCAGTTGCTTGTGGCTGGGGGGGGCCGGGTTGTCGGTAACGATGCTGACGGTATGGCCCGCACGGGTCAGATACCAGGCAGCCAGCGTGCCCATGTTGCCGGCACCGAGCAGGTACCAGTGTGGAAGGGATTCAGTCATGGGGCGAATGGTAAGCCCTGACGATCATTAAATGGAGCGTTTTTCTCTGCGTGTGCGTCTCCGGTCGCCTGGTATGTCAGGCGCAGGAGCTCGCTGCAGAGGAGACGATCCGTTTTTCCGCCAGGGCCTGCTCCAGTTCCAGCGTTGCTTGCTCCAGCATGCCGTCCGCGCTGTTGTTGCCGGCGGATGCGGCCAGCGCAATGCTGACTTGCAGGCTGAGAAAGCCCGCTGCGGTCTGGTAGGCGCGGTGGTTCAGGTTGTCGTACAGGCGCCGGAAGCTGGTGGGGTCGCAGTGGCTCAGCTGTGGCTGATAGGTGATCAGTGCGAAGTGATCCTGCTGCAGGCGGCACAGGTGATCCATGGGGCGGACCGATTGGCGCAGGCGCCGACTGAAGGCGAGGACGCCTTGTTGCATGACCTTGTTGCCGCGCTGGCGTTGTTGTAGCTCGAAGTCTTCCAGGCGCATCAGCAGCATGCAGGCGGCGCCGCCGCGTTTCTGGGCGTGTTTAAGTGTGCTGTCCAGTGCGCGCAGGGCATCCTGGCGATTACCAAACCCGGTGAGCGGGTCGATCAGGGCCTGGCGTTTGAGCTGGCGGTTTACCGTCAGCATGCGCTGGTAGTCGGTCTGCACCCGGTTATGGCGCTGGATAATGCGGTCTGCGGCCATCACCCGGTGTTGCAGCTGTTCGGTCATGGCAGATTTGGAGACAAAATCGTCCACGCCCTGATCAAAGGCCTGTTGCAGGGCGTCCACCCCTTCGCGGGCGGTGAGTAGCAGCACATAGGTATAGCGGTTGTTGGCTTCGTCGTTCTGGCGGATGCGGCGGGTCAGCTCCAGGCCGTCCATGCCGGGCATCAACCAGTCTGCCACGACCAGGTCGGCGGGTTTCTCGGCCAGCTGGCCAAGGGCATCGTGAGCGCTGTGGGCATGACGGATGCGGGTATAGCCGGCGGTGGCCAGAGTGCGGTTGACCACGGCGGCGGAAAAACGGGCATCGTCCACAACCAGTATGTCGAGTTCGGAGACGTTCATTGGCTTTCTTGTTGTTTTTTGTAAGTCTCGACTATAGCCGGTTTGTGAATTGATTGAAAAGTATACTGTGAACGGGTCGATCTTTCGTGGTTCCGGGCCTGGACCTCAGTCCCGGAAAGCGCTGTGGCGCTGGATCAGGTAGATCAGGCCCAGCACCGGTACGCCCATCAGGCTGGCGAGCAGGAAAAAGCCCGGGTAGCCCAGGTTGTCCACCATGCTGCCGGAGTAGCCGCCGATGGTTTTGGGTAACAGCGTCATCAGCGAGCTGAAGATGGCGTATTGCACGGCGGTGAAGGAGACATTGGTAAGCTGCGACAGGAACGCCACAAAGGCGGCACTGGCTAGCCCGGCGGTGAGATTGTCGGCGGAGATCACCGCATAGAGGATGCGGATGTCGTGGCCCGCATAGGCCAGCCACAGGAACAACAGGTTGGTGGCCACGGTCAGGAACGCCCCCAGGTAAAGCACCCGGATCACGCCGTGACGCATGGCCAGAAGCCCGCCCAGAAAGCCGCCGGCAATGGTCATGAATAGCCCAAAGGTTTTTACCACCCCGGCAATTTCGTTTTTGGTGAAGCCCATGTCTTCAAAGAAGACGTTGGAGATGACCCCCAGCACAATATCGGAAACGCGATAAAACCCCACGAAAACCAGCAGCAACAATGCCAGGCGTTTGCCATAGCGCTGGAAAAAATCTTTTACCGGGTCGAGATAACTTTCCTGTACCAGCTGCTTGTCATATAGCGGGGTCAGGGAGAGTAGCTTGATCAGGGCGGCCACCAGCGTGATCGCCAGGGCCAGACGCAGGCTTTCCACCACCAGACCGGACAATGCACCGTTATTCACCGCGTCAGTGAGTGTCTGACGGAGCGTGGCGGCGGACTCGGCAGTGAATACGTAGATGCTCACAAAGGCGGCGATACCGGCCACAAACAGGGTCAGGAACTTGAGGTACTGGCGGCTGGTGTACTGCGCGTTGGAGGGCCGGTGGTTTTCCGGTTCGCGAATGATCAGGGTGGTGATGGCCCCGACCAGCATGGTTAGCGCCATGATGGCATAGGTGCTTTGCCAGGCGGCGTAGCTGTAGGACTCGCTGGTGGAGCCCAGCCAGCTGGCCAGTACCAGTGAGCCGGCTCCGGAGGTGAGCATGCCGATTCGGTAGCCGGCGATATAGGACGAGGACATCATCGCCTGTAATTTTGCCCCGGCGGATTCAATCCGGTAGGCATCGATAACGATATCCTGAGTGGCGGCGGTGAAACCGAGCAACACCACCGCAAAGGCCATTAGGTTTAGCGCGCCGGGCTGGGTCGGGTCGACCAGGGAGATGCTGAAAATGGCGGCGGCGACGGCCAGTTGTGCCACCAGTAACCAGGCTCGCCGCCGGCCCAGCCAGCGGGTCAGCGCTGGCACCGGCAAGCGGTCAATCAGTGGCGCCCAGAGGAACTTGAATGAGTAGGCCAGTGCCGCCCAGCTGAAGTAGGTCACCGTGGAGCGGTCTATGCCTGCTTCGCGCAACCATAGCGATAACGACGAGAAAATCAGCAGCAACGGAATGCCCGCCGAAAACCCGTAAAAGAACATGGTGGCCACACGGGGGTGCAGGAAGGCTTTCAGGGATTGCTGCCAGCTGGTTGATTGTGGGGGCATAGGACTCTTAACGGGTATTGCCGATTGGCGAAAGGCTCATCATAGACACTTTGTTCGCAGGGGGCGATGTGGGTTCAACAGCCTGCTACAGGAAATACTGTCTGGGCACGCGGTCGCCCAGCACCGGAATATTTTCATCGAGTAGCCGTTGTGTCTGAATCTCCCCCGAGGGGGTGCCAGCCAGGGCAATACAGCCATCGGCGCGCAACACCCGGTGCCAGGGCAGGCGGGTGTCCTTGGGGAGCTGGCTCATCAGACGGCCAACAAAACGGGCATGACGGGGAAAGCCCGCCTGTTTTGCCACGGCGCCATAACTGCTGACGTGCCCGGGGGGAATAGCGGCGACGATCTGGTAAACGGCATCTCGGAATTCAGGATTCATAAGGGCAGCTTCTAGCGACTAGCTTTGAGCTGCAAGTAAAAATGCAGAGCGCAATAAAAAGAGGAAATCGGTGTCAGTCGATTTCCTCTTTTGGGTTGTAGCATCATGCGTCCGGCGTTGTTATCGCAGCCCGCCGTCCATATCGATGCAGCGACCGGTGAAATAGTCGGTCTCGAAAATAAAGGCCACGCTGCGGGCAATGTGCTCGGCTTCGCCCAGACGTTTGAGGGGCACCGCCTGTACCAGGCGCTCGCGGGCTTCCGGTTTCATGGCGGCCAACATGTCGGTGTTGATGGTGCCCGGCGCCACCGCCCCGGTGCGAATGTTGTAGCGGGCCAGTTCTTTCGCCCATACCTCGGCCATGGCGGCCACGCCGGATTTGGCGGCGGAGTAGTTGCTCTGGCCGAAGCTGCCCTGGCGGGCCAGGGAGGAAATGTTGACGATCACGCCTTCCTCGGCGCCGGTTTCGACCATCTTGGCGGCGGCCTCACGGCCACACAGGAACACCCCGGTCAGGTTTACGTCGATCACGGCCTGCCACTGTTGCAGGCTCATCTTGCTGACCAGCTCTCCGTCTTTGGCCTTGATCAGCAAGCCATCACGGGTGATGCCTGCGTTGTTGACCAGGCCGTGCAGGGCGCCGAAATCGGCAACCACATTGTTGAACAGGGCTTCCACCTCTTCTTCTTTGGCCACATTGGCCAGGTAGGCACGGGCTTCGCCGCCAGCGGCTTCACAGGCGGTCACGGTGGCGTCCAGGTCTTCCTGACTCAGGTCCACACAGGCCACTCTGGCGCCTTTGCCGGCAAAAAAGGTGGCGATGCCACGACCCAGGCCACGGCCGGCGCCGGTCACAACAATCACTTTCTGGTTCAGTTCCATGGTGATTCCTTACACTGTCGGTTCACGTTGCAACGGATTATGGTGAGGTGCAGCGGGCAGGCCAATGACCGGATTGCTCAGGCCCGCCGTAAAACGGGAAGCTGGAAAAGGAGAGCAGGACCCCATATGCATCAGGAAGCAGAAGCCCAGTCGTTTATCTATCAGCACAGCCATGCGGCACTGGCCACCGTGGACGATGAGGGCGCGCCGTTTGCGTCTGCTGTCAATGTGGTCCCGGACCATGAAGGGCGCCTGTTGATGCTGGTCAGTGCGCTGGCGGCGCATAGTGTGAACCTGGCGGCCAACCCGGCGGCATCACTGGTGTGGGTGGAGCAACAGCACAGCGACTGGCAGGCGGCCATGCGGTTGACCGTGTCCGGCGAGGTGGTGGCTGTGCCCCCGACCGAGGGGGAGCGTTACTTTCAGGTGTTTCCTCACGCCCGCGAGTACCTCCAGCTGGATTTTCATTTTCTCGCGTTGCGCCCGAAGACGGCGCGCTGGATACCAGGTTTTGCCCGGGCGACCTGGTTGAATGCCGAAGCGCTGGTGCAGCCGTGGGGCTGGGACCTGGCCCGTGAACAGGCCATGGTTGGCCACATGAACGACGACCACGCCGAGGCCATCGATCACTACCTGGCCTTGCTGGGGGCGCCGGGGCAGGGGGCGCAGATGTTGGCCGTGGACCCCTGGGGTGCGTGGCTCTGGCACGAGGCGCGGTTGCGTCGGCTACCGTTCCCGGCCCGGGCGGAAGACGCCGGGCAGGTGCGCGAGACATTAGTGATGTTGGCGCGGACCCGGCCGGAGGATTTTTTCCTCGCCCGCCCTTGAATCCCGCCGTTACGACCCCATCCCACGCCCAGCAGGCAGGCAAGAGGCCACCGGCTAAGGCCGGTATTTCCTGTTGACTGTTCTGGCGTCCTTACTATGATTAGCACTCGACTCGTTAGAGTGCTAATTGCGACTGTCGAGCTCTACCCATCGGGGAAGCGGCTCGGGTGTCAACTGAACTAACTGGGAGTTTAAGGAAAAATGAGCATCCGTCCTTTGCATGATCGCGTGCTGGTTCGCCGTGAAGAGGAAGAAACCAAATCCGCTGGCGGTATTGTGCTGCCCGGTTCCGCTGCCGAGAAGCCGTCTCGTGGCGAAGTGATCGCCGTAGGCAATGGCAAGATCACCGAAAACGGTGATGTACGCCCGCTGGACGTGAAAGCCGGCGACAAGGTGATCTTTGGCCAATACGCAGGGTCCACCGTGAAGGTGGAAGGCGAAGAGCTGCTGATCATGAGCGAAGCCGAAATTCTGGCCGTCGTTGAAGGCTAAACGCTGAATACGGCCCGGGTAACTCTTCCGGTCAAGACAGACATCGAACGCCCGCAAGGGCATTCAGCCCATCACTGGGTAAAGAATCGCAGAGGTATATAAAACATGGCTAAAGAAATTTTGTTCCGTGACGAAGCGCGTCAACGTATGGCCAAAGGCGTCAACATCCTGGCTGACGCCGTCAAGGTCACCCTGGGCCCGAAAGGCCGCAACGTGGTGCTGGAAAAATCCTTCGGCGCTCCGTCCATCACCAAGGATGGCGTCTCCGTTGCCCGCGAAATCGAACTGGAAGACAAGTTCGAAAACATGGGTGCTCAGATGGTGAAGGAAGTGGCATCCAAGGCCAACGACGAGGCCGGTGACGGCACTACCACTGCCACCGTGCTGGCTCAGGCATTCGTTAACGAAGGCCTCAAGTCTGTTACCGCTGGCATGAACCCCATGGACCTGAAGCGCGGCATCGACCAGGCCGTGGCCGCCGTGGTGGAAGAGCTGAAGAAGCTGTCCACCCCGTGTGACAACACCAAGAGCATCGAGCAGGTGGGCACCATCTCCGCCAACGCCGACAAATCCGTGGGCGAGATCATTGCCCAGGCCATGGAAAAAGTGGGCCAGGAAGGTGTTATCACCGTTGAAGAAGGCCAGTCCCTGCAGAACGAGCTGGACGTGGTTGAGGGCATGCAGTTTGACCGTGGTTACCTGAGCCCCTACTTCATCAACAACCAGGAGAAGATGCAGGTCGAGCTGGAAGACCCGTACATCCTGCTGGTAGACAAGAAGATCTCCAACATCCGCGAACTGCTGCCGGCCCTGGAAAATGTGGCCAAGGCAGGCAAGCCGCTGCTGATCATCGCCGAAGATATCGAAGGCGAAGCGCTGGCGACCCTGGTTGTGAACAACATGCGCGGCATCATCAAGTGCGCCGCCGTGAAAGCGCCGGGCTTCGGTGACCGTCGCAAGGCCATGCTGCAGGACATCGCCATCCTCACCGGCGGTACCGTGATCAGCGAAGAAGTGGGCCTGAGCCTGGAGAATGCGTCCCTGGAAGATCTGGGTACTGCCAAGAAAGTGAACATCGACAAGGAAAATACCACCATTGTTGATGGCGCTGGCCAGCAGGCAGATATCGATGGCCGTGTGGAACAGATCCGCAAGGAAATCGAGAATTCTTCTTCTGACTACGACAAGGAAAAACTGCAAGAGCGCGTGGCCAAGCTGGCCGGCGGTGTTGCGGTAATCAAGATCGGTGCTGCTACCGAAATTGAAATGAAAGAAAAGAAAGCCCGTGTGGACGATGCCCTGCATGCGACCCGCGCTGCGGTAGAAGAAGGTGTGGTACCGGGCGGCGGTGTGGCGCTGGTACGCGCTCTGGCCAACGTTGGCACCATCAAAGGTGACAACGACGAGCAGAACGCCGGTATTGCCCTGACCTTCCGTGCGCTGGAAATGCCCCTGCGTCAGATCGCCTACAACGCCGGCGCTGAAGCGTCTGTGATTGTGCAGGAAGTGCGTAATGGCAAAGGCAACTACGGCTACAACGCGGCCACCGGTGAATACGGTGACATGCTGGAAATGGGTATCCTGGATCCTGCCAAGGTAACCCGTTCCGCGCTGCAGGCAGCGGCTTCCATCGCCGGCCTGATGATTACCACCGAAGCCATGGTGGCGGACAAGCCGGAAGAAAATGCCGGTGGCGGCGCTCCGGACATGGGCGGCATGGGTGGAATGGGCGGTATGGGCGGCATGATGTAAATCAGCCGGTCATTCGACCATTGAAAGCCTTAAAGAGACCCCCGCCTTGTGCGGGGTTTTCTTTTTTGGGGCAGAAGCGAGTTGAAAGTTCAAAGTGTGAAGTTGAAGCGCGGGGTCGGGAAGTGCCACCCGCAAACCGATGGCCGCCGCGATTCCTGTGCCAAAGCAGCGCCATACCAAGGCGCCCTCGTCGCGGCTCAAGCGCTTGCCGATTGGCACGAGTTTTAACCGCGTTTGAACTTTACACTTTGAACTTTCAACTCCCCCTTCCCATAATCCCCTTTCACACCTGACAGGCAACTACATGCAAGCCAGAGACAACAAACTCCGCCCGCACTTTGCCCTGGTGGTCGCCACCATGGTGGTGTTGGGGCTGGCGCATGCCTGGGTGAACCCTTGGCTGGCGTTTGATCGGGCAGCGATTGAGCAAGGGCAGGTGTGGCGACTTTTTACCTGCCATCTGGTGCATCTCAACCACTGGCACATGCTGCTCAATTTGGCGGGTCTGGTGCTGTGCGGCTATTTTTTCACGGATCTGCTTGATCGGGTCCGTTTCTGGAGCTGGCTGCTGTTTTGTGGATTGGTCACCGGCCTGGCGTTGTATTTTCTGGATACCGGGTTGCAGCATTATGTGGGGCTGTCCGGTATCCTCCATGGCTTGTTGGTCTATTGCCTGCTTCAGGGCTGGCGGGGGAATCCCTGGTTGCATTCACTGGTGTTGCTGGTGATTGCCGGGCGCATTGTCGGTGAGCAGCAGGCAGGCTATGACGTGGAGTATCTCCGTAGCTGGATCGACGGGCGGGTTTATGTGAATGCCCACCTGTACGGTGCCCTGGCCGGAGTGTTGTTGTTTGGGGGAATCACGGGTGTCGAATACGGCAGAAAACGCAGAACAGGAAACACAGAAAGATAATAAAGCATCAGGGTGCATGACCATCCTGTTTCCCGGGGTTTTCCTGGTGGCAGGCCTGGCGGTGATGTTCTTTGTGGGGCTCAAACCCGCCTTTCAATACTGGCAAGCCGGAAGCTGGGACCGGGTGCCGGCCACCGTGCTTAGCAGTACGCTCAATCGCAGTTATTCCGACGGCTCCACCACCTACAGCGTCAGCGCCCGCTACCGTTATGACTATCAGGGGCGCAGTTATTCCAGCAGCACCGTGAGCCAGTACGGCGGCAGCGATAATTTCGACGATTACTGGCAGCGTCTGGCCGGGCGGCTGGAACGCGCGCGTTCCCGTGGCAACACGGTCATGGCCTGGGTCAATCCGGCGAATCCGTCCGAGGCCTTTCTGGATCGCACTCTACGCTGGGGCTCATTGGTGTTTGGTCTGGCTTTTGGCGGCGTCTTTGCCTTGGTGGGGGGCGGCCTGATGTTCCTGTTTAACCGGGGCAGTAAGGGCAAGGCGGATCTGGCAGAAGGGGGGGCGTACCACAGTAATGAGAAATCCGGGCACTGGTTCCTGGTGGGCTTCGGCGCCATTTTCATCCTGCTGCCATCGCCGGCCTATCTGGCGGTCTGGGACAAGGTCAGCGGGGGGGACTATGCGATTCTGATGGTGCTGCTGTTTCCTGCCGTGGGCGCAGGCATTGCCTGGGCGGGCTGGAAGATGCGCAGCAACTATCGGTTTTTCGGTCCCACCCCGCTGGAACTGGACCCGGAACCCGGCCATGCCGGTGGTCAGGTAGGGGGCGCCATCCACTTGGGCAAGGCGTTGTCCCGTGACACAGATATGGATGTGTGGCTGAGCTGCATCCGTGGCAGGGAGAGCGGCAGCGGCAAGGACCGCAAGACCGTGGAAGACATCCTCTGGCAGACCGACCAGCGCGCCCTGTGCCAGCCCACCCAGCAGGGCAGCGATATCCTGTTCTGTTTCGATGTGCCGGCGGAACAGCCGCCGTCATCCGGTAGCGGTCGCAATTATATCTGCTGGCGAGTCGAGCTGGAGGGCATGGTTGAAGATCGTAAGCTGAAACGCAGCTGGGATATCCCGGTAGTGGCAGGAGAGGGCGAGAGCCGTTTCCGGCTGCCGGAGTCCCACGTCATGGCCGACCAGCGCGAGCGGCAGGTGGAGGCACTGGAATCCGCCAATGAGCAGATACGGGTGGAGCAGACCAGCCAGGGCCTGCATCTGCAAAGCCGTCCGGGCCGCCACCTGGGGATGAAACTGGCGCTGCTGGTGTTTGGTGGCATTTTCGCCGCCGTGGGCACCGGGCTGTTTATCGCCGCCGCCAGCGAAGGCTTTATGTTGTACTTCATGGGCAGCATTTTCGGGCTGATCGGCTATCTCATTGTGGGGATCACCGTGTTCACCCTGGGCAGGGGGCTGGATGTGTGGATTCGCGGTGGCGAAGTGCGCAGCCTGCGTCGCTGGCTGGGAATCCCCGTGTTTACCCGCAAGGGCCAGTTGCTGCGGGCAGAGCAAGTGGTGCTGAAGACGGGCATGAGCAGCACCAGCAATGGCCGCCAGACCGAGTACATGGCGTTGATCGCCGAGATCGATGGCAAAAAGATTCGTTTGGCTGAGGGCATCGCCGGGCGCGAAGCGGGTGACGCCTTACGTGAAGCCGTGCTGCGCACCCTGCGACTGGTGTAAACTGTCCGCAAATCTGAATCCTTGATGTAGGAGCGTGCTTGCACGCGAACCCTTGCCCAGCCTGGTTCGCGTGCAAGCACGCTCCTGCAGCCAAAGGGGCGATCCAGTGCCCCGACAATGTGCGAGAGATCCCATGAGCAAAGAACGCCTGATTATTTTCGATACCACCCTGCGTGACGGCGAGCAGAGCCCCGGTGCTACCATGGATCAGGATGAGAAGCTGCGTATCGCCAAGGCTCTGGAGCGCATGCAGGTGGATGTGATCGAGGCCGGTTTTGCCATCGCCAGCCAGGGGGATTTCCTGTCGGTGAAGGCCATCGCCGACACCGTGCGCGAATCCACCATTTGCTCGCTGGCCCGCGCCAAGGCCTCGGATATCGACCGGGCGGCAGAAGCGCTGGCCGGGGCGGAATCCGGGCGGATTCATACCTTTATCGCCACCAGCCCGATTCATATGCAGCACAAGCTGCGACTGGAGCCGGATCAGGTCATCGAACACGCGGTGGCGGCGGTCAAGCATGCGCGCAACCATATGGGCGACGTGGAGTTTTCCTGTGAAGATGCGGGCCGCTCCGAGATCGACTTCCTGTGCCGGATTATCGAAGCAGTGATTGATGCCGGTGCACGCACGATCAATATTCCGGACACCGTGGGTTATGCCATTCCTGAGCAGTTTGGCGATACCATCAGCCAGCTGCTCACCCGCATTCCCAATGCGGACAAGGCGATCTTTTCCGTCCATTGCCATAACGACCTGGGCCTGGCGGTGGCCAATTCCCTGGCGGCGGTGCAGGCCGGTGCGCGGCAGGTGGAATGTACCATCAACGGGTTGGGCGAACGGGCAGGCAACGCTTCCCTGGAAGAGATCGTCATGGCGGTGAAAACCCGTCAGGACCTGTTCAATGTGGACACCGGCATCAATGCCAAAGAGATCGTGCCTACCTCGAAAATGGTGTCACAGATCACCGGCTTCCCGGTGCAGCCCAACAAGGCCATTGTCGGCGCCAACGCCTTTGCCCATGAGTCGGGCATCCACCAGGACGGGGTGCTTAAACACCGCGAGACCTACGAGATCATGTCCGCCGAGGATGTGGGCTGGCACACCAACCGCATGGTGCTGGGCAAACACTCCGGCCGCGCCGCCTTCCGTGCCCGCCTGGACGAGCTGGGCATCGTGTTTGCCTCGGAAGCGGCCATGAACGAAGCCTTCCTGCGCTTCAAGGATTTGGCGGACAAGAAGCACGAAGTGTTCGACGAGGACCTGCAGGCGCTGGTTAGCGACACCAAGCGGGCCGTTGAACAGGAACGTTTCAAGCTGGTTCTGCTGGAAGCGACCGCGCGCACCGGGGAAACCCCGCAGGCCCGTATTGTCATGGCCATTGATGGTGTTGAACAGGACGCTACCGCCACGGGTGCCGGCCCAGTCGATGCCGCCTTCAAGGCGATTGAAAAACTGGCGGACAGCCACAGCACCCTGCAACTGTATTCGGTTAATGCGATTACCGCAGGCACCGACAGCCAGGGGGAGGTGACCGTACGCCTGGAGAAGGGCGGCCGTATCGTTAACGGTCATGGTGCGGATGTGGACATCATTACCGCCTCGGCCAAGGCCTATCTGAATGCCCTGAATCACTTCGCAGCTGGCGTGGAACGGGCCCACCCGCAGGCAGCGGATGTATGATGTGCTTGCCTGACGCCGAATGCCGGATGCCTGACGGTCACTCGCGCCGTGGAGTTCTTTTTAAGTGGTGCGTGGTGTGTCCGGCGTCTGGCGGCACCGGAGGTGCTTCATGAACGAAGCGCAGCGCCAGAGTTACCTGAAAGCCATGGGGCTGACGCCCTGGGTGGCTCGTGTGGCTTTGCCCGGGGCGGCGCCGTCACCGGCATTGGACTGGCCAGAGGAAGAGCAGGCTAATGCTCCTGCATCGCCAGGGCCTGCTGTTGATGTGGCGGTGCCGTCCCGTGCAACTGTCGATGCTCCCTCGGGCACCCCCGAACTCGGCCCGGCAGCGGCGGCCGATCCCGAGCCTGAGGGATCGGCCGCCGCTGCATTGGCGAAAGCGCCGTCTGCCCGTTCCGTGGCACCTGCTCAAGAGCCGACGAAGGAGGAGGCCCCTGCGCCCGCCAAGGCGAAGGTGAAAGGGCTGACCTTTACCCTGGAAGCCCATCTCGGCGGCACCACCTGGCTACTGTGTGCCCAGGAAGACAGTCAGGCACCCGGGCTGGGGCGTTTCGAAGCCCCGTTGATGGCCAACCTGCTGGCGCTGTTCCAGGGGCGCCCGCAACGGCCGCGCCGTTTCTTCTGCCCGCTGACGGAGCAGCCCATGCCGGCGGACGAAGCCGCCCAGGCGTTGTCCGCCTTTGTGGCCGGGCTCAGTGAGCAAAGTGGGGGCGAGCGTGTGTTGTTATGTTTGCCGGAAGCGCTGGCTGAAGCCCTGTTTGAACAACCCCGTTATCAGCCCTTCGAGCTGGGACGGCTGCCGGCGCTGGTGATCAGTAGCCTGGCGGAAATGCTGGCTGATCCGGTGCAGCACAAGTCAGCCAGCTGGCAAGCCATGCAGGCCCATGGCTACGATGGCGTTTGATCCCGTCGGCCCGATCCGGGCCATGCAGGAATCGGATCTGGAGGCGGTGCTGGAGATCGAAAACGCCGCCCAGCTGACCCCCTGGACCCGCAACCATTTTCTTGATTGTCTCGGTAATGCCCATTATCTGTGCCAGACGGTGGAGCTGGCAGGGCAGCCTGCGGCCTTTCTTATCCTGTCACGCATTCTTGATGAAACCCATGTGCTCAATATCGCCGTGGCGCCTGCCCGGCAGCGCCAGGGGGTGGCCCGTCAACTGCTGAAACAGGCCATAGACGCGGCCCGCCGCGATGCAATGAGTGTGATCTACCTGGAAGTGCGGGAAAGCAATCACCGTGCCCGGGCGTTGTATGAGTCACTGGGCTTCACGGTATCGGGGACACGCAAGAATTATTACCGCCGGGGTGACGGCCACGAAGATGCAGTGCTGATGCAGTGCCTGCTGGCCTCGGGGCATAAATAGCTACGAGCTGCGAGAAAGCAGATAGGAAAGCAGATAGAGAGAAGCGGAAAACTCGCCAAGCATCGGTCTTTCTACGAAGCCGCAGTAGGAGCACCGTTTAGGGTGCGAACCTCGCGCAGCGAGGCCAGCGGCCAGGGCGGTCAGGAGGGATGGGTTGCAAAAGATATTGCGGGTAGACTCGAACTCCTGTCGCTTCGCTCTGTTCGTCCCCTGGAAGGGAATTCCTACAGTAAAACCCATCTTTGATTTCGCGGGTAGGGCGGTTGCCAGGTGGCACCATCCGCAACCGCGTTGCCGCGTGTAACGTGAAGCCTGCAGCGGCTTATTATTCCAGCGGCATCCAGCCCTTTTCCGTATCCCGGAATTGGATCACCCGCTGACGCTGGAAGGTGTCGCCTTTCTTGAAATTACCATGCTCCACCCGCAGCGCGCTTAACGCCATGATCATGGCGAATCGGTCCAGGCCGGAGAGATCCTCGTTCCCTTTTACCTGGTTGGTATAGGTACTCAGATCTTCCTGGGCCTCCAGGTTGTAACTGACTTCCACGGTGTAGCGGCCATCGCCATCTTCGTAACCGTTTTGCTTTTCCACATCGGTAATTTCAAGCAGACCATCCAGGTGGGCGTTGCGCATCTCGGCTTCCAGGGCCTTCTGGGCATCACTGGCATCGGGGCTGCGGCTGCAGGCGCTCAACAGGGTAAGGGCGAGCAGGGCGGTCACGATGTGGACGCAACGAACGGTGGCAGACATGGCGGTGTCCTGATCAGGAAAAGGGAATCGTCACTCTAGCATCGCTTCCTTCGTCAACCCAATGGCTGAGTGTTTCATCGGCTTGCCAGGCAAAAACTGGACACCGGGGCAACGAATGCCAAGGATAGACGTAACTGGATACCTACCAAGGAGTGGTTGCTCATGTCAGAAAGCCTGTTTCGTCGTCTGTTGATCCTGGTCGCGTTGATTTTCTGTGGTGCTTTTGCCGTGCTGGTGGTTCCACCGCTCATGGCTAACCCGGATGTGCTGGGCGCCGCTGCAAGCGGTTTCGTCAATCCCTATGCGGCTGGCTACGCTACGGATGTGATTCTGTGCTGGGTGATTCTGGCGATCTGGGTGCTGTTCGAGCGCCAGCGTTACCAGGTGCGTGGTGGCTGGCTGGCCCTGTTGCTGGGCGTGGTGCCCGGTGTGGCGGTGGGTTTTGCCTTGTACCTGCTGATGCGCCAGCGCCAGTTGAAAGGCTCTGGATTGGTTTGAGGGGTGGGAAATGAGGCGGTGAAGGCTGTTATACTCGCGCCCTCGAAATACCCAGTCAGAGATTGAGCCCCATGAGCCTGCAAGACCAGGTGGCCAAGCGCCGCACCTTCGCGATTATTAGTCACCCGGACGCCGGTAAAACCACCATTACCGAAAAACTGCTGTTGTACGGAAACCTGATCCAGAGCGCGGGTACCGTAAAGGGCAAAAAGTCCGGCAAGCATGCCACCTCTGACTGGATGGAGATGGAGAAGGAGCGGGGCATTTCCGTGACTACCTCGGTGATGCAGTTTCCCTACAAGGATGCCACGGTTAACCTGCTGGACACCCCTGGCCACGCGGACTTCTCCGAAGATACCTACCGCACCCTCACGGCGGTGGACTCGGCGCTGATGGTGATCGACGCCGCCAAGGGGGTGGAGCAACGGACCGTCAAGCTGATGGAAGTGTGTCGCTTGCGTGATACGCCGATTCTCACCTTCATCAACAAGCTGGATCGGGATGTGCGCGATGGCATCGACGTGCTCGACGAAATCGAGGACGTGCTGAATATCGAGTGCGCGCCGATCACCTGGCCCATTGGTATGGGCAAGAGCTTCAAGGGGGTCTACAACCTGCTCACTGACACCACCGTGCTGTACAAGACCGGTCAGGGTCACACTGTGCAGGACGTGCGCGAGGTGAAAGGGCTCAATAATCCCGAGCTGGATGAGGCCGTGGGCGCTGACTACGCCGAGGAGCTGCGCGACACTCTGGAGCTGGTCCAGGGCGCCAGCCACGAGTTCGATCTGGAGCGTTTCCTGGCCGGCAAACTGACCCCGGTTTTCTTCGGCACCGCGCTGGGCAATTTCGGCGTTGACCATATGCTCGATGGCCTGGTGCAGTGGGCGCCGCCACCGCAGCCTCGCGATGCGACGGCTCGCACCGTGGCGGCCGATGAGCCCAAGATGACCGGCTTTGTGTTCAAGATTCAGGCCAACATGGACCCCCGCCACCGTGACCGTATTGCCTTTATGCGCATTTGTTCTGGCAAGTACCAGAAGGGCATCAAGCTAAAGCAGGTGCGTACCGGTAAGGACGTGCGTATTCCCGATGCGCTGACTTTCCTGGCCGGTGAGCGTGATAATGTGGACGAGGCTTTTTCCGGTGACATTATCGGGCTGCATAACCATGGCACCATTCAGATCGGCGATACTTTCACCGAAGGCGAAGAGCTGGCCTTCACCGGCATTCCGCACTTTGCACCGGAACTGTTCCAGCGGGTGGTGCTCAACGACCCGCTCAAAAGCAAGCAGCTGCACAAGGGCCTGACCCAGCTGGCAGAAGAGGGCGCTACCCAGGTGTTCTTCCCGCTGCGTAACAACGATGTGATTCTCGGTGCAGTGGGTACCCTGCAGTTCGACGTGGTGGCTGCGCGTTTGAAAGGCGAATACGGGGTAGATTGCCGTTATGAGCCGGTGAGTGTGGCCACGGCTCGCTGGGTGGAAGCCGATAGTGAAAAAGACATGTCTGCCTTTGAACGCAAAGCCTACGATAATCTGTCCCGGGACGGTGCCGGGCACCTGACCTACCTGGCGCCCACGCGGGTGAACCTGCAACTGGCCCAGGAGCGACACCCGGATATCCGTTTCCGTGAAACCCGGGAAATATGAGGGTCGCGGTAGGTGCGTCACCGGTTCCTGCATAAAACCCGGAGAAAAACATGGATGTTGAAGCAGCGCGGCGCTATCTCCTTGGTAAGCCAGAGGCAATAGAAGACTTTCCTTTTGGCCCGGATGTGGCGGTGATGAAAGTACGCGACAAGATGTTCGCGACGCTGGGGCAGGAGAGTGGCGAAGGGCGCATGAATCTGAAGTGCGATCCGGATCAGGCTCATGCAGGCTGTTGGAAAGCCCCTTACATACTCAGTCTTCCAGGCTGGCTCGCAATCTAGGCGCAATGTTGAAGGTGTGTGTCCACCCATCGAGACATTGCAACAACGAGTGCGGGCCAGCCTGGAAGACCCGGAGGGCGAGGCCAGAAGGGCACATCTGCTGCGCTTTGTCGCTAGGAAAGGGAACCACCCTGCCCGTCGCGACAAAACACAACAGCTGCACCCTTCTGACCACGCTGAGTACGCAAGGGGCTTTCCAACAGCCTGCTAGCGCTGCGGGACATCTTTTCCTCCGTGCTGCCCGGCTATCACATGAACAAGAAACACTGGAATACGATCAAACTGGATGGCTCCATTCCCGAGGGGGAGATTCAGCGCATGATTGACCATTCCTTCGCGTTGGTGATCAAAGGCTTGTCGAGAAAAGTGCGTGAAGGCATGGAAGTGCGCCACGGCCGTGAAGCACTCTATGGCGGACAGAACTGAACAGGCAGGGAGACAGCAATGGCGGTAGTCATCGGTGGCGTTATCATTATCTGGCTGGGCCTGACCATGGGCGCGGCAGGCTTGCGCTGGTTGGCTGTGGAGCTGCATTACCCGGCCCGTCTGGCTGCACCGGTGTTGCTGGCGGTGCTGGAAACAGTGCTGTTCTTGTTGTTTGTTCCCGGCACGGCGTTGTTGCCGCCAAGCTGGGGCTGGCCCATGGCGGGTGGTCTGGTGGCCGCGGCCTGGCTCATCAACGGCGCCGTCGCCGGCCTGGACTGGCATCGCAATCGGCCGGTGAAAGAATCTCCGGCGACAGAATAACCCCCAGCGTTTTATTGCCACTGTAGAACGTGCTTGCACCCGAATTGCATTAGCAGCGAGGGACCAGGTTCGAGTTTCGAAAAGTTTTTCCCCTCGTGCCTCGTTTCTCGCAACCCGGACCTGAGCGTTCGCGCCTCAAGTGGCGCTCCTACGGCGTCTACCCCTAAAAACTGCTCCAGCCAGTGAATTCCATTCCCCGATACAACCAGTACTTCCACACCGAGTCATCCGCATACACCGCATAGTCGGTGCTGTGCTTTTCGTCGTAACGGTTTTCCCAGCGCCGTTCAAAGGTGTCGCTGGCCTGTTGCATGATGGCGTGGTCGGGGGCAGCGATCAGACGCACGCTACTTTCCAGATTCAGGTTGTCCAGATTACGCCGGGTGTAGTTGGCGGAGCCGAGGATCAGTTCGGCGCTGTTGGCGCTGCGCCGCAGCAGCATCTTGGTATGGCATTGTTCACCCTGGGTGTTGCACCAGCGCACCGGGATGCCGGCGTTGTGCAATTCACTCCCCACCTGGCGGTTGGGTATCCCGTTCTTCTCACGCCCGAAGGCATCCTTGTTGGGATCCAGCAGGACGCGCAATTGTACGCCCCGTTGCTGTGCCGCGAGCAGGGCCTCCATCAGCGGGCGATGGGACAGATAGAACACGGACACATCAACCTGGTCGCCGGTCTGGCTGTGGTTGAGGGTTGCCAGCAAGGCATCACGAATGGCGCCTTCGGTGAGTAGTTGCAGGCGGGCGTCGGCGGCCGGGTCAGTCGGTTGTGTTGGCAAGGTGGGGAGTGTGGGCAGTCGGGTGGCGGTCAGCTCTGCGACAGCCAGTTCACTGGCCAGCAGGTCTTTGACCGCATTGCCCTGAAAGCGTAAGCCGATATTGCTGTGGGCGCTGCTGCCATCGTGTGCATTGGCGGAGGTGACCAGGCCGGTCCAGTGTTCACCTTCGTCCACCACCAGGGTCTTGCGGTGATTGGCCTTGAAGTTCAGCAGTGTCAGGTAGCTGCGCAGGGAGACCTGTCCCGGCCCCATGGGATTGGGCAGCCAGCCCTTGTCCGGGTTGTTGCCCAGCCACTGGCAGCATACCCGCCACAGGCCGGACCAGCTGGGGTTGGAGTCACGCAGTGCCGGCAAAGGTGTGGTGACGACGGTGATGTTGGCTTTCTTCAGGCGCGTAAGGTGCTTGCTGTGGAACCCGCCATAAAGCGTATTGATGGGGTCGGTGATGACCACGATTGGCATTGTCGGGTGGCTGGCGCGCCGGGCCAGCAAGGCGTCGGTGAGCTCGCTTGACAAGGCCCGGTCGCTCTCGTTGGCAGTGCCCTGAAAATCGTTGAACAGGAACATGTCGACCACGATGAGTTTTTCCGCCTGACCGATTAAGCGGAAGAATTCGTCGAAAATATGTTGTCGGCTGAGCCGTTTGCTGCTCTCGCCTTCACCACTTTCCCAGGTATCGTCCACCAGCAATTTGAGCCCGTGCACTGCATGGGTTTCCCCTTGCACGTTCAACCCCGCAGGAAGCGGCTTGTAGCGGTGCCAAAGGGCGGTGCTGGCGGTCAGGGCAACCAGCATCAACAGGGCGAGTTTCAGGCGGGTCATAGGCAGTCCTGTGCAGTGGATGGGGCTACCTTATCAGTTAATGGGGTGTACGCCATTCGGACCTGTTTTCCTTTCTTTTTAAGTGGCACATTCGTGCAACATTCTGAAAAGAATGCCGCCAAACCGGTAACCATGGCACTACCGCACCGCAACAGTAAGTCGGATCGCTGTCCATGAGAATGGGTTAACAATAATGTTAACAACAGTGAGCTGGCCCGCGCGTCGGCTTGGAGTGTCCCATGAAAGCCCTTTCTCGTTTGCTGGCTGCTGCCCTGGTAGTCCTGTTGGCGGCGTGCGGTGGTGGCGGTTCTTCATCGTCCCCCGCCGCCAGTAATCCGGTTGCGAACACTCCCGATCCGGACATTCCCGAGCCCCCGCGAGCCGGGGAAGGGGAGATCAGGGTGCTGTCCAACCGGGCGGACCTGATCAGCGACGGCGACGCGCTGGTGGAAGTGGTTCCCGCGGATACGGCCTTGTTGGATGGCGCAGTGGTGCGGCTGGGCGACACCGAGATCACCGACCAGTTAACCCGTATGGAAGACGGTACATGGAAAGGCCTGATTGATGGCCTGGCACTGGGTGAGAACGTGCTGACTGTGGTGCTGGCGGATGACTCGGTGCTGGAGCAGACGATCATTAATCATCCCAATGGGGGGCCGGTGATTTCCGGGCCGCAGATTCAGCCCTGGCAATGCACCAATGCGGCGGCGGTGGATGCCCAGTGCAACCAGCCGGCTGAGTACAGCTTCAAGTATGTGCCCGCCGACAAGTTGCAGAATTTGCTGACCAATTTTGATCCGGAAAATCCAGGGATTCCCGGCGCCTTTCAACCTTACGACCCCGCCAATCCACCGGCCCAGGCTGCCATTGCCCGGATCACCACGGATGCGGGTGTGGAGGTGCCCTTTATCGTGCGCATGGAAGAGGGCGTGCAGAACCGGGATCGCTACCTGATCATGACCCTGTACCAACCGGATCAACCCTGGACCGCGCTGAACCCGCAGTCCCAGTGGAACGGTAAATTGCTGATTCACCACGGCGGTAACGTGGGCGTGAGCTATGGCATGGGTAACCCTCCCCGAGGTGATATCGCCGGTACGGCCCCGGAAGGTGCAGAGCTGTTGCTGGGTGACAGTATCACCACGGCGCTGGGGCGCGGTTTCATGACCCTCTCCACCGCCCAGGGGAACCTGGGACATAACGGCAATCTGGTGACGGCGGCGGAATCACTGATGATGGGCAAGGAGCGCATCGTCGAGCAGTACGGTGAAATTCGTTACACCATTGGCACGGGATGTTCCGGTGGTTCCATCACCCAGCAGCATGTGGCCAATGCGTATCCGGGCATTTATCAAGGCATGATCGTGCAGTGCTCCTACCCGGATGTGTGGACCACGGCCACCCAGTTCGCCGATTACAACTTACTTAGCCAGTATTTCGGCAATCAGCTGCCTTCCGACCCGCAAGGCTTTCAGGATGTGGTCACCCGGTTGTTGAGTTCCGGGGTGATTCCCGCTGCGCAATGGTCCGCGTTCTATGGCCATCTGCCGTTGAATCCGCTGGTCTCGGATCTGGCCTTTTTCCCGGCAGCCTACCCTGACCAGCAAAGCTGCCCGGGCCTGGAAGACGGGGTGACCGTCTATGACGCCCAGGATGCCCCGGATGGATTGCGTTGTGGCTTGCTGGATTACATGAAGTCCCAGTTCGGGCTGCGTTCGCCAGAAGTGTGGTCTGCGAACGAACAACTGCTATCGCGGGGATTCGGGGGCATTCCGCTGGATAACGTGGGCGTTCAATATGGCCTGAGGGCGTTGCAGAGTGGTGTGATCACCGGTGACCAGTTCCTGAAAGTGAATCGGGAAATTGGCGGCTTCAATGTGGATATCGACTACCAGCCGGAGCGCACCGTGGCCGATAGCCAGGCGCTGCACAATGCTTACCGCACCGGTGCCATTAATACTGCCGAGCACCTGGCCAATGTGCCGATTATTGATCTGCGCGGCCCGGATCCGGGTATTGCCCACGATGCCTATCACTCCTGGCAGATGCGCGCCCGCCTGGAAAAGACCCAGGGGCACGCGGATAACCAGGTGATCTGGTACGGCCCGGCGCCATTGTTTGGTGATACGGTTTATACCACCGAGGCGCTATTGGTGATGGATTTGTGGCTGTCGCAAATTGAAGCGGACACCTCGGCATTGAGCATTGAAGAAAAAGTCCGGGAGCATAAACCGGTCTACGCCCGTGACCGTTGTCTGTCGGTGTCTTCGCTGGTGGGCCCGGAAGGCCCTATCGTGCCGCTCAGCGGTAACCTGCTGTACCCAACCCCGATTCTGCCGGGGCTGGACCTGTCGTTGTTGCCGGCGGCGCCGGCAGAGGCGGGCGTGGTGGTGGATGCGCTGACCGGCCAGGTCTGCGGGTTGGACCTGAGTGAACTGCCGGTGGTGTCCGATATCCCCGTGGTGGGCGATCTGCTGGGCACTGTGGCGGATTTGTTATCGCCGATTACCGATCCCTTGGTGGGCCTGCAGCAAACCGTAGTGCAGACCCGTTTTGGCACCCCCCGCACGGTGGCTGGTGACAGCATTGAAACCCTGACCAACAAGTGCCAGCTCAAACCGGTGGACCCGGCGGACTACCCTCTGGCACTGGATCCGCAAGGGTTTGCCGAGCAGGTGGCCGAGGTTTTCCCGCAGGGGGTGTGTGATTACAGCAAACCGGGGGAAGGCGTTGCACCCACCGAAACCTGGCTGCAGTACGGCGATGCGGAACAGGTGATTTATGGTGGTGAAGCGCTGCCTGGCGATGCTCCTTCGTCAGGGCAGGGCTGGGCGTCGCCCGCGTTTGAGGTGGAGATTCGTTGATCTTCAGTGGCTCTCAGCATATTGCCAGGACCCGGGTCTGGCGTAATGCTGTTCACTTAGGAAAAGCAGCGCCGTGCCAACATCTTCGTCATGCGAGCATGACTTCCCACCAATCCCGACGTTTGAGCGGGTTGTGGGAAGCGATGTTTACATCGCGAAGGCCCAAGGTCTGGCACAGCATCTCAAGTGAACGGTATTACGGGGTTGGCGGGCCCGTTGGTAAGCCTGTTATTTGCTACCCATCCCTTGGCCGCCGGCCTGCGATCGTCGCTTCGTTATCCGTTGCCTGCTGAATGGCGATGGGGTTACTGGTCGTTAAGCTGGAAATCCTTGAAGGCCATATCGTCATCAAAGGTCATGACTGGGCCGTTATTTAACTGCACCGCCTTATCACTCAGGGTGACGTGCTCATCTCCCAGTACCCCCTCGTTAAAGCGGTAAACCGGTTTCGGTGCCTCGGTCAGGCAGTGGTCGCGGAAACGGGCCTTGGCCTGCAGCACCGGGTCCCGTGCCGTCTGCCAGTGTGTTATGGCCTGTTGGCCATGCCGTTGCCGCAACAGGCTTTCCGTGACCGTCGGTGATAGCGCCACGGCGGTGGCGTTGTTACCGCCGAAGCCCTTGGAATTGATCAGCGAGGCCTGCAATGCATCGTGGGGTTGATGCTCCAGGCAGAAATTCAGGTGATCGCGGTGCACATCGTCGGCAATGTGGTCCACGGTGCGAATGCCCGGCAGCCAGCCCTGGGCAAAACTGCCCAGGGTGGCAGACAGCTGGTCGCCGCCGGCACTGCCCAGGGAATGCCCCACATAGGCCTTGATGGCGACCACCGGCCAGTGCTCAATCCCGAAGGCCTTGGCGGTACGCTCCAGAATCACGGATTCGGTGATCCGGTTCTGCGGCGTGCCGGTGCCGTGGGCGTGTACAAAACTGTGCTGGCGTAGCCCTTGTTCGCCGATCAGCTGGCGGGTGAGGGCTGCGGCCTTGCCCACAGTCAGGTAGTTGCCCACACCGGGGGCTGAGATGGATTTTTTGCCGCCATCGGCATGGATGAACACATCCGGCACGGCGCCGAGAATATCGGCCCCCAGCTCCAGCGCCAGGGCATCGTCCATCAGCACCGTGAACTGGGCGGATTCCGCCATTGTGAAACCGCAGTTCTCCGAGAACGGGCGGCAGGCCCGGTTCAGGTCGGCGCTGGCGGCGCCGTCCAGGGCGGCCAACGCCTGATCCTCCGCCAGTGCTCCCATGGCCCGGTATCCCTCCATGATCTCTGGCACCAGCGGTGCTTCGCTGGTGCCCACAATGGCCACCCGCACCCGGCCACTGCGAATGGCATGGACGCCTTTTTCCAGGTTATAGAGGAAGGTGGCGCAGGCGCCGAGCATGCCTCCGGTGGTGCCGACGGAGTGCAGCACATAGGCATTGAGAAAGTCGGCGGTCATTTCGCCCAGCCCCAGCGGCACCTGTTTGGAGGTGATGCGCTGGCCGTTGGGCGGGAAGCGCATGACGCCGCCCAGGCCGTTGTCATCCATCTGTGACATGGCATTGCTGGCGTATACGGCGACTTGATCCGGGCGTACCCGATCAGCCACCTGCGCCCAGTCCATGCCCAGATCACCCAGTGCGTCGCTGATGCCGAAAATGGCCATTTGCAGTGCGCGGGGATGATTGCGGGAGGCGTAGAGCGCGCCGGGATCGAAACCGTCCGGCAATTGGCCGGCGGCGCTGACCCGGCGAGGCGTGTCGTGGGGCACCCGCAGGCCCAGCCCGGCGGGCAGGGTGACGCGGCTGCGGCGCTTGTCCACGGCGCTGACCTGCCAGCCCGGAGGCAAGGTGTCGGGCAGGTCCATATTGCGCATTTCCAGCGTGATGGGGGCGTCGCTGGTGCCGGCGAGGGCGGCGTGGAGCTGGTGGCTGTCGGGGAGTGCGCGGATCAGGGTGCGGGCCAGCACGGTCTCGCTGTCATTGCCGGTGAGTCGGGCCAGCGCGGTTCGCGTGTCGTTTTGCTGGGCCTCATTCAGGGCATCGAAAACAAGCCGCTGGAAAGCGAAATGCTGGGCACTGCGGCCGGCGGCATTGATGCCGCCCATGGCGGTAATAACGGGTAATGCTGACATGGTGCTCCCGGGCTTATGCTCAACCCAAAACGGTGACTAGCCGGTCAGGGTACAGGTGAAATCCGGGTTTGCGTATACGACAGAGGGCGAATCCGGTCAGGAAAGTGCAACAGAATTTGAAAGTGAAAGCGGATGTTTCGGGGTGGGCACGGTTGATAGTCGATGGCGAACGCGGTTGCGGCGGTCGGTGGTGAGGAATCAAGGGGCATCGCGAGGTACGAGTTTCGAGTAGCGAAAAGCTTTTACGGGTTTCGTCACTCGCTTCTCGTAACTCGGTACTTGGTCATTTTCCAACAAAAAACGGGGCCCGAAGGCCCCGTTTTTGTCTGGCATCAAGCGTCCAGCGTCAGGCGTCTCACACCAGCTCGATAGCCACTGCGGTGGCTTCGCCGCCGCCGATACACAGGCTGGCCACACCGCGTTTGCCGCCGGTGCGCTTGAGCGCGTGGATCAGGGTCAGGATGATGCGTGAGCCGGTGGAGCCCACCGGGTGACCCAGGGCACAGGCGCCGCCGTGGATGTTCACTTTCTCGTGGGGAATGCCCAGATCGATCATCGGCATCATCGCCACCATGGCGAAGGCTTCGTTGATCTCGAACAGGTCTACATCGTCCACGCTCCAGCCGACCTTCTTCATTACCGCTTCGGTGGCACCGATGGGGGCAATGGTGAACTCGCTGGGGTGCTTGCTGTTGGTGGCGTGGGCGAGGATGCGGGCCAGCGGCTGCAGGCCGCGCTCGTTGGCCACGGATTCACGGGCCAGTACCAGCGCTGAGCCACCATCGGAGATGGAGCTGGCGTTGGCGGCGGTGACGGTGCCGTCTTTGGCGAAGGCCGGGCGCAGGGTGGGGATCTTGTCGATCTTGGCGTTGCCCGGTTGTTCGTCAGTGTCGACAACCACTTCACCCTTACGGGTCTTCACGGTCACCGGCACGATTTCGTCCTTGAACCAGCCGTTATCGACGGCCGCATTGGCGCGGTTCAGGGATTCGATGGCGTAGTTGTCCATGTCTTCGCGGGTGATGTTGCGCTTGTCGGCCACTTCCTGGGCGAAAGAGCCCATCAGGCGGCCAGTTTCTGCATCTTCCAGGCCATCCAGAAACATGTGATCAAAGATCTGGCCGTGGCCCATGCGCATGCCGGCGCGGGCTTTGTCCAGCACGTAGGGGGCGTTGGTCATGGATTCCATGCCGCCGGATACCACGATGTCGTTGGTGCCAGCCTTGATGGAATCGTAGGCAAACATGGTGGCCTTCATGCCGGAACCACACAGCTTGTTGATGGTGGTGGCGCCGGTGCTGTCCGGCAGGCCGGCCAGACGCATGGCCTGACGGGCCGGGCCCTGTTTCAGGCCGGCGGGCAGTACACAGCCCATGATGACTTCCTGTACGTCCTCGGCTTGCAGGCCGGCGCGAGCGACCGCTTCGCGGATGGACGCGGCACCCAGTTCCGGGGCGCTGACAGCGGACAGGGAACCCTGGAAACCGCCCATGGCGGTGCGGGCACCGTTTACAATGACGACTGCATCATCAGACATGTTTTTCTCCTGCCAAACAGTTGAAGGCGTTAACAGAACGCAAAAGAAACGTCCCGGAACGTAAAAATTGGGGCGCATTGTACTTGAAACAAGGGCGTTGCGCCCCATCTGACAAGGACCTGCCGGTCACGTATTGCTGGCAAATGATAGGTTTTGTCTATGATACCGAAAGGCAAAGCCTTGCCAGAGTAGAGAACACGACCGGTAGCTTGTTATTATCGTTCGGCCGCAGGCCACCGGCAGGTTGTCTGCGGGGAATTTCGGCCCGTTGCAATGAGCAATGGGACAACATGATGTCAGGGGACAAATTATGGCTTTTGAATTACCGCCGCTTCCGTTCGAGAAAAATGCACTGGAACCGCATATTTCTGCCGAAACGCTGGAGTATCACCACGGCAAGCACCACAACGCCTACGTGACCAAGCTGAACGATATGGTTGCCGGCACCGACAACGAAGGCAAATCCCTGGAAGAAATCATCAAGAGCGCCGAAGGCGGTCTGTTCAACCAGGCAGCCCAGGTATGGAACCACACCTTCTACTGGAACAGCCTCAGCCCCAATGGCGGCGGTGCTCCCAGTGGTGATCTGGGCGCAGCCATCGACAAGGCGTTCGGTTCTTTCGACGAGTTCAAGAACCAGTTCAATGCCAAGGCAACCGGTAACTTCGGTTCCGGCTGGACCTGGCTGGTGAAAAACAGCGATGGCAGCCTGGAAATCGTCAACACCGACGATGCGGACACCCCGATTGCCCACGGCAAGGGTCAGGCCCCGCTGTTCACCGTGGACGTGTGGGAGCACGCCTACTACGTGGACTACCGCAACGCCCGTCCCAAGTATCTGGAGTCCATCTGGAACCTGATCAACTGGGATTTCGCCGCCAGCAACTTTGCTGCATAAACCCGGTTGGGTAAGCCTGAAGGGGTCTTTGCAGATACCGTTCAGGCAATGAAAAGGGCCGCTTTTGCGGCCTTTTTTGTGTCTTTATGGCGATAGAAGGGTAAGTTTGGTAGCGTCCGACAGGCTCGGGATCTTGTTGGCCGGATGACGGTCAAATTCCGGGATAATGATGACAATAACAGGTGTTGTATGCGTTTTATTGGATTGGTGATGTTGCTGGCCGGCTTGTGGGTGACTCCGGCCATGGCAGCCGAACAGGCGAGTGACACAAAAACAGCGCAAACAAAGAGCGCTGACGAAGCAGAAAAAAGCCCGGAGCAGCAGGCCATGGATAAACTGGCCGCTGCGGGAATTGGTGAAGCGATAAAGGCGATCAAGAAATTTGGCAGTTTTTACCCTTTCGGATTGGTCCAGAAGGGGGATTCTGCGCAGGCAATGACTTATACAGGTGAAAAAGAGGATGCTCCAGCGCCAGAGCAATGGGTGGAGGTTCTGTACAGAAAGCTTCAAGAAGAAGGGAAGAAAAAGCCGGATGTGGACATGCTGGCTTTATTCCGACTGCATGAAATCAGCGATGATGAAGGGAACCAGGTAATCGGTGTTTGGGCCCTCGTCGATCATCGGGATGTGCGGCCGTGGGTTATTTTCCTGCCATTTCTTGAGAAAGATAACGGAAAATACGAACCGGGCGAGCCAGTCTACTACCCGACCGACCAATCGCTGTTCGATCATTCAGAGTAACGTTGACAGCCAACGTTGAGATCAATAATCAACCAAACGGGGTGTCCCCCGGGAAGTAAAGCATGACGCGAGATCGTGAAGTCAATCTTGGTGACCTGAATGACGTTGCTGTTGATGAACCCCGAGCCAACACATCCGGTGCGGCGTCGGGTGGCAATGGCAAAAAAACGCCCCCCAGTGGCGGAAAACCGACGCCGAAACCGCACAAGCCGGCGCCCTCTGGTGGTGGCAATGGTGGCTGGATGGCCGCGTGCCTGGTGTTGGTCGTGCTGATCGCTGTTCTGGGTGTCTGGTTCAGCAAGCAGGTCTCCGGGTTGCAGGCGCAGCTGGATAACCGGTTGACGGAATCCAGTGAAAAAATGGGCAACCTTCAATCCCGTTTGTCGGCGACCGATGAAAGCCTCAACCAATCCTCCGGCAGACTGCTGGATACGGTTCAGACCCACGGCAAGAAGCTGGAAGCGAATGAAGATGAAATCCGCAAATTGTGGGATCTGAGCAACAAGCGCAATAAAGCTGCCATCGCCGAGCAGAAAAAGGCTCTGAGCGCCCTGTCCTCCTCGGTCACCGAGGTCAAAAAAGGCCAGGCGGGTGTGGACGGTAAATTAAAAAATATCAGCAGCGATGCCGCGGCGCTCAAAAAACAGGTGGAAAGCGCGGTGGCAGCGGTGAACAAAAGCAGCGACCAATGGCAGAGCCAGATCGGGCAAATGCAGACACGGGTGGAAGTGCTGGTGGACAGCATCAAGCAGCTTGAGCGTCAGCAAGCCAGCCTGAAAAGCGGTCTGGACAAGGTGGAAAAAGCCCAGGGCAAGATTTCGACACTGGACGCCCGGGTTGACGACGTTGAAGCCGCAGTGGCAGCGTTTGATGCTTATCGTCTGCAGGTCAATAGCCGTCTGGATTCACTGGAAGGCCGTTGATTGTATGACCGGCAGTAGCTGGCGTTCTCCGGGGGGAGAGGCCGGCTCACTGGCAGATTGAGTGAAATAAACAATAATCAAAAAGAGCGTTTTGCCATGGCAAAGATGCCGCATACCCCGTTGTCGGAAAGTAAAGCAAACCGTTTACAGGGCCTTAATCAGGACGTGTTGGCGGTTGCGCCGCCGGCCCCGTTACCGGATACCGAATCTGCACCGTTTATTTCTGCACCACGGCAGAGGCCAGTCGGCATGTCAGAAGGCGGGCGCTCCAGGCTGCTTTGGCTGTCACTGGGGCTCGCCCTGGTGGCCACATCGCTGGCGGTGGTGTTGTGGTTGGAGCAGCGGTCCAGCAGCCGTGAGTTGAGTGAATTACGTCAACAGTATTATCAACTGGCCGCTGATCTGGCAGAACAGAAATCGGCTCGTCCGGTGGCTGTTCAGCCTGCGGGGGGAGCCGCGGATGTGGCAGCGTCAGTGCGTGATGATTTGCGTCAGCTGAGCGCAAAGGTGCGCGGGCTTACTGTGGCGGTGGCCAAGCTGAATAGCACGGATAACGGGGAGACGACGGTGGCGCTGGAAAAGCGCCTCAACGGTTTGAGTGCCAGCGTCAAGGCGCTGTCTTCTCGCGTTGCCTCACTGGATAGCCGGCCCCGGGCGCAGCCGGTGGCGCAATCCGCACCACAAACTGCAACACAATCCGCACCACAATCGGATGATTCCCGGCTGAACACTCTGCAAAACCGGGTCAGCAAAATCGATCAGGATCTGCAGGCGCTCTACCGTATTCTGCAAGGCGGTTAACCGGTTGGCGGGGGGCTGGTAATTAGCCGATAGCCTGCTAGAATAGCCGCCCACTGCGCCAGTGGTGGAATTGGTAGACACGCCAGATTTAGGTTCTGGTGCCGAGAGGTGTGAAGGTTCAAGTCCTTCCTGGCGCACCATCACAAAGAAAGGCCGCAACAGTTTCCTGTTGCGGCCTTTTGCGTTTTTGCCCCTGAAAAAATGCGATCACTTGCAGCAACGCTGCCAGCGGCTCCGCCATCGGGCTGGGAGAGCCGCTGGTCTTCTGGTGCTCAATCATTAGAAGTTGTAGCGAACATCCATGTTGATGGAGCGGCCCGGTTCCAGCAGTGGCGCCACCGTGGGGAACTCCTGGCCATAGCTGGCGCGCTCGGTGTATTCCTCGTTATTCAGGTTGTCCACGGACAGGCGCAGTGACAGGGCATCGATCGGGGTGTAGTTCACGTACACGTCGACTACGGTGTAGCTGTCCTGTTTTTCCCCAAGCCCACGTGACTCCAGGTCATCATTCTCCAGGGCGATTTCCGTGGTCAGGCCCAGGGCCCACTGTGCGTTCGGCCAGTAGAGCTCGCCGCTGATGGCCACCTGTTCACCCAGCGGTACGGTGAAATAGTTACCGTCGTAGGAGGTGGCGAATTCGTCATCCATTTTCGATTCGATATCGGCATAGGTAACAGAAAGTCGGCCAAGATCGGCACGGTAACCAACGGTGGTGTCGAAGCCGTTGATATCAAAGTCCGAGAACAGATCCGGGCCGCCACGATAAGTGGGAACGCGGGCATCGCGCAGGCCGGTTTCAAATTGATTCGCTTCGAGGAAAAAACCGTTCCAGTTGGCTTTGAACCCCACGGTGTGGTTGTGGGACTGCACCGGCTTCATGTCGTTGTAGACCCAGGCGCCGTTGAGAATAAAGTTCTCGGCCAGCGCCGTGCCACCCCAGACATCGGCGTAACCGGCATTGATGGCAAAGTGTTCGTTGAAATGAAATTCGGCGAAGACGTTGCTGCTGGTGCCTTCGTCTTCATGGCTGGAATCATCGGTGCCGGTGAAATCCTGCTGGTCATGGCGCAGGCCGTAGGACAGGTCCAGGCGCTGGAACAGCGTTTGGCGGAACTGCACGAAGGCGCCGGTATTTTCGGCCTGTTCTTCCAGGTCCGGGTCTCCCGCGTACTGGAATACAGCGCTATCATCGTAGTAGTCCATGCCGGCAGTGATATCAACGAAGCCGGTGTGGAAAGTGTTTTTGGCGGTGGCCGAGACGCTTTCGGTGATGCCGGTGTATTCCACGGTGGTGTTGGGGGCGGCCAGTGGATTTTCACTGGTCACCAGTTCGGTTTCGTTATTGGCGACAGTCACTTCCGGGTTCCACAGGCCACTGCCTTTCAAGCGGCTGTAACCGAGCACGGTGTTTTGGCGGGTCAGGTCATAGTTGCGTGATGCCGGTACTGGCCGCCCGGCGGTGAGGCCGGAAAAATTGGCTCGATAGGGGCGCTCGGAATCGTCGTTGACCACTTCGTGGCTCAGTTCGATTCGCCCGACGTTGGCATTCTCGTAGGCCAGCTTGGCCAGGCCGCTGAGCAGCCCGGGCTCGGTGTAGGGCACGTTATCGCCGTTGGCATCTTCGTAGTGATTGCCCTCTACCTGCTTCACATAACCCAGCGCTTCGAAACCGTTACTGCGACCGAACAAGGAGCCGGCCGTGGTGACGGCATCGCCATTGGAGGCATAGCGGCCGTTCAGGAAGCCACCCAGGTTATCACCAGGGGCGAGCATATCGGCCACATCCACGGTTTCATATTTTAGCGCACCGCCCAGTGCACCGGGGCCGTCGTCGGCAGAGGCGACGCCGGCGGCGGCACTGGCGGACTTCAGAAGAGAAGGGTCGATCAGGTTGGTGGCGTTGTGGTGGAACACCTTGTTGTTCTGCCGGGCGCCATCCACGGTGACCAGCATGGCAGTTTCTTCCACACCGCGTACATAGACCTTTTCGTTGACCGGTATGGAGCCGCCCACAGAAACGGAGGCCTCGTTCTTGAACAGGTCCTTGGTGTCCTGGGGTTGTGCCCGTGAAATATCACTGTAGTCATAGCTGACGATGTTCTGCAGATTGTCGCCGCGGGCGGCGCTGACTTTGACAGGTTCCAGGGTGGATGCTCGGGTGTTGGCTTTGGCCAGGGCAAACGATCCATCCGGCTGTGCTTTTGCCACCAGGCCGGTGCCGGCGAGGATCCGGCTCAGGCCCTGTGCGGGGGTGTAGCTGCCTTGCAGGCCCTGGCTCTGCTGGCCTGCGGCAAGCTGGATGTCACCGGCAATCAGAGTGCCGGAGGCAGTGGCAAAGCGGGCCAGCACAGTATTGAGCGGCCCCGCCGCGATATTGTATTGCTGCTGGCCGGTTTCTGCCTGGGCAGGAAGAGCCAGGGTCAGGGTGAGGGGAAAGGTCAGGCCCATGGCAAGGCGCAATGTCATTGCCCGCAATACGGGTCGGGCAGGTTGGTAACGGCTCACGGTCACTCCAGTGTTGTCAGGATTGTGGTGCCCCTTTTTGGTGGGGCTTACTGACATATCGAATAGCGCCCAGGAAAGCGGAAAAGTTTTTTCGGTTTTTTTGCTCAGGGGGTGGCGGGGGCGATATTGGTCCAGCCGGGCAGGGGCCGGGTGACCCGGATGGGCAGCGCGGATGCGAGCATGTCCAGAGCCTGCTGTGGATCGGTCAGCGGGAAGCCCCCGAACACGCGCAGGTCGGCGGCCGCCGGGGACAGATTGATGTAGCCATGTTGGTAGCGCCGGAGTTCATCGACCAGATCGCCCAGGCGGATATCGTCTGCCGCCAGAATCCCCTTGTGCCAGGTTTCCCGTGCGGGGTCGGCGGGCTGAATCGGTTGCAGGGCGTTGGCGGAAAAACGGGTTTGTTGCTGAGGGTGCAGTACGATTTTCTGCCGTGCCTGGTTGGTGATTTCCACCGCGCCGTCGTAGACCGCGAGGAAGGTTGTGTCTGTTTCCCGGCGTACCGTGAAACGGGTGCCCAGTGGCTGGAGCTGACCTTGCGGTGTGAACACCACCAGTGGGCGCGGGTCCGCCTTGCCGGTTTCAATCAGCACTTCGCCCTGTATCACCTGGATGTGTCGCTGGGGGCCGTCCAGTACGGTATTGATGGCGCTGTTGGTGTTCAGCCACAGGCGGCTGCCGTCGGCCAGTTCCAGGGCGCGGATTTCGCCCATGCCGGTGCGATACTGTGCGTTCCAGCCTGCCACCAGGGTGGGCAGTGGCGTCTGTCGCCAACTCACCCAACCCAGGCCGCCGGTACTGATGACCAGGGCCAGGCCGGTAATGACGCTGCGGCGCTGTATACGGTTGTGGCGGGCCTGTTTCAGGGTGGCTTCGGTATGCGCCGGGTGGTTGGCACTGGCGGTGCTGAACTGTTGTTCAATGTGCTCCACCATTTGCCAGCCGCGCAGGTGGTCCGGGTGCTGGCGGAGCCATTGCTGCCAGCGAAGCTGGTCGCTTTCGCCGGCCTGCCCGGAGCGCAGCAGGGCAAACCAGTCGGCGGCGTCACTGAGAATCTGGTGATCAATGTGTGCTGCGCCGTTCATGGCTGGGTGCCTTCCAGTCGGGCCTGCAGGCGCAGGCAGGCAAGCATGGCTCTGGAGAGGTAATTGCGCACGGTCCGTTCGGATACGCCCAGCTGTGTGGCGATTTCCTTGCCGGTGAGGCCATGCACCATGGACTGGATAAAGGCATGAGCTACCGCCTCAGGTAAGCGGCGGAGCATGGTGTCGACTTCCACCAGGGCTTCCAGTGCGGCGGTTTGCTGTTCTGCGGACGGGCTTTCCGGTTCGGGCAGGTGGAGCAAGGTATCCAGCCAGGCCTGCTCAATTTCCCGGCGCCGCCACAGGTCTACGCACAGCCCCCGGGCCATGCGGCTCAAGTAGGCACGGGCGGTATGATGGTGCAGGTGGCGAGGTTTGCTGAGCAGGCGAATAAAGGCGTCGTGGGCCAGGTCGGCGGCATCATCGCGGCTGCCGAGACGCCGCTGCAATATGCCATGCAGCCAACTGTGGTAGTCGGTATACAGCGTGTCCACCGACAGGGATTCCTGCGTCACCCCGGACATGATCCCGCCCCCCAGCGTTGTTCTGTAAAGAATGAATGCTGAATACTATTTGAGAATGGATATCATTACAATAATGAGAATGAAACGCATAGTGTGACGCCTGCCCTGGTTTGCGTTTTTATCCGAGAAAAAATGTCACCATCGGTGGGCGTCATTCGTCTTCTATAGAGACAAGGAAAAAATGCGCGATGCAGAAGGAGCTGAAGATGGCAGATAAAGGCATGGATGAGGCCCCGGGGCTGACCGTTCAGGTGAGTGAGGGAAAAGAACGTGGCGGGGCGGCCAAGAGTCATGAGCAATGGTTGACCGGGGCGGGGCTGAAAGCCACGTTGCCGCGGGTGCGGATTCTACAGCACCTGAAAACCGCCCACGATGAGCAGCGCCATCTGGGCGCTGAAGAAATCTATGCCCGCCTGTATCAGGCGGGGGAAAGAATCGGTATCTCAACCATTTACCGGGTGTTGCTGAATCTGGAGCAGGTGGGGCTGGTCACCCGTCATCAGTTTTCCCAGGGCGCGGTGAGCCGCTGTGTGTACGAGCTGTCATTCGGTGAACGCCATGATCATATGGTGTGCGTGGAAACGGAGCGGGTGATTGAATTCCGTGATCCGGTCATCGAGGCGCGGCAGGAGCAGATTGCCCAGGCCCACGGCTATGAGGTCGTTGGCCGGGAGCTGGTGATCCGGGTTCGCCGCATCACGCCGTAGCCGGCAGGGCGCGGCGCTTGTCAGACCAGCGGTCTGCCCGTGTCTTGTGCTTGCCCGGCTGGGTGGGTACAACCATACATAGACAGTATGGGAGGCACGGTGCGAGATACGATAGAAGACCGCCATGATCACAATAACAGTCACAATCGCCGCGAAGAGACACCTCGCTCGCCGCTACGGCGCGTGCTGGAAAAAGAAAAGTTGATGCTGCTGGCGTTGGTGATGTTGGTCGCGGGCGCGCTGATGCTGGGCTTCTTTGCCCATTCTGAGGGAATCGAAGCTCGCTCGGCGTTAAAAAATATCCAGCTAACCCTGACTCAGGCGGCCGATTCCCTTTAGCGGTTTGGCTGCGACTCCCGTCCCGATGGCAAGGCTGCGCTTGCCCGGGAAAGCAACAAAGCCAGGGTGTTCCCGTAATACCGTTCACTTAAGGTTCTGTGCCAGACCTGAAGCTTTCGCGCTATAAACATCGTTTCCCACAACCCCCCCTCTAACTTCGGGATTGGTGGGAAGTCATGCTCGCATGACGAAGGTGTTGGCGCAGCGCTGCTTCTCTTAAGTGAACAGCATTGGGGATGACCCGGCCTGCTTTCGTTAGTCCATCAGCCAATAGCCATGCGCACCGTGTCTGCGGTGGTGATTTGCGCGGTGTCGTAGACCTGTCGGCGTCGTTTCGGGTCCATCATGTTGTAACCGAACGCGGTCAGATCCTGCGCATTGGGCTCGATGCGGATGACGCGTTTGCCGCTTTTTTCCAACAAGGCGACTTCCCGGTCCACGATTGCGGTCATGTAACGGCGTACCCGCCGTTCTATCTTCATCAGGGGGGAGCGGGGCTGGTCCGGCTGGCGTGAGGCCATGGGGGCCAGCACGATCACTTCATCCACTGCACTGTCGGCCAGCAGGTCTGCGGAAGTGGGGGAGGCGACGCCGCCATCAATGTAGGTGCGGTCGGCCACGGTGACCGGCGGGCACCAGAACGGCACCCCATAGGATGCGCACACCGCATCGGCAATGGTGGCGCTGGGCGCGCCGCCCTTGCCGAAAGGAATCCGTTTGCCGCTGTCAGTATCCACCGCCATGATCCAGGTGGCCGGATGGCTGACCCAGTCTTTGCCGACGGTGACGGTATTGACCAGCTGACGGAAGGGCGTCATGTCGAACTGCCCCCGTGGCAGCAGCCCGCAGATCGCGGTCAGTGGTGAAATCTCGCCGCGCAATCCTTTCAGTGCCAGTTTGGCGCCGGTAAACCGGGCCCCGGGCAAGGGCGGAAGTGCGCCGCCGGTATCGGTGTCGTGGTCCCATTGGCAGCGATCGCTGGTGCCTTGCTGGCAGTCGCGCAGTTGGGCCACGGACACGCCGCTGCCCAGCAGGGTGGCGAGCACGGCGCCGGCGGAAGTCCCCACCAGAATGTCCGCATCGCGGGCGTCCCAGTTTAGTTGCTGCTCCAGCTGATGGAGGGCGGCAATGGACCAGGCGCCGCCGGCGACGCCTCCACAGCCGATGACTAGGGCGCGGCGGGGTGAGGAAGAAGAAGCCGTTTTGCTCATGATCAGAATACCTTTTGGGTAGCGGGTGTCAGGGTGTAGTTGTCCGCGTCGAAGGTTTTCAGCAACCGTTGCATTTCCAGTGTGCTCCAGGGGAAGCCGACACTGTTCAAGCCGTTCTTGTCCAGGTAGTAACTGGAGCAACCGCCGGTGTTCCAGACCGTGCCCTGCAGGTCTTTCTGGACCTTGCGATTGTACTGCTGCTGCACCTCGGCCTTCACTTCAATGCGGCCCAGCTGCTGTTCGCGCATGGTGGTCAGGGTGCTGACGATGTAGTTGATCTGCGCTTCGATAACGATAAAGGCGGAGTTGTGGCCGATGCCCAGATTGGGGCCGAGCACCATGAAGGCATTGGGCAGGCCATTGATGGTGGTGCCCCGGTAGGCCTGCATGCCGTCTTCCCACATCTGGCTGAGCGACTCGCCGGCATCATTGAAAATATGGTTGGCGATGGGCGGCTCGGTGACAAAAAAACCGGTGCCGAGAATCACGGTATCCACCTCGCATTCGCTGCCATCCTGGCCGATCAGCGTGTTGCCACGGACTTCTTTCAGGCCGGTGTGAAAGACATCCACATTGGGCTGGTTCAGGGTCGGGTAGTAGTTGTTGCTCATCAATACGCGCTTGCAGCCAAGGGTGTAATCCGGGGTGAGCTTGGCGCGCAGCGTTGCGTCCTTGATGGCCACTTTCAGGTGCGCCAGGCCCAGCTTCTGGATCTGCCGCAGGATGGCCGGGCGGCGAAAGCCGATGCCGAAGGTTTCAAAACCGCCGTAGAGCATCTTGCGCCAGGCGCTCAGGGTGAACGGCAGGCGGAAGAAGTTTTCTTCGATCTTGGGAATGCTGTGATCCGGCTTGGGCAGCACCCATTGCGGGGTGCGCTGGAACAAGGTCAGGTGTTGGGTTTTCGGTTGTATTTCCGGGACGAACTGAATGGCGGAGGCGCCGGTGCCCACCACCGCCACGCGCTCGCCGGTCAGGTCGTGCTCGTGGTCCCAGCGCGAGGAATGAAACAGCTTGCCCGCGAAGTTTTCCAGGCCGGGAATTGCCGGAATAATCGGTTCGTGCAGATAGCCGGAACAGGCCACCACGGTGCGGGCCCGATACAGCTGATCAGCGGTTTGCACTTCCCACAGGTTCTGGCTCTCGCGCCATTGCGCCCGTTCTACTGCCTGGTTGAAACGAATCGATGCAGGAATATCGTAACGCTCAGCGGTATCGCGGACGTAATCGAGAATTTCCGCCTGGCCGGCAAAGGCCCGGGTCCAGTCAGGTTTCTGTGCGAAGGAATAGGAATACAATGCCGAGGGCACATCGCAGGCGCAGCCCGGGTAGGTATTGTCTCGCCAGGTGCCGCCCAGGTCGGCGGCTTTTTCCAGAATCACAAAGTTCGCGAACCCGGCTTCCTTGAGGCGAATGCCCAGGCCGA
Source organism: Alcanivorax sp. (assembly GCF_002733835.1). GTDB lineage: Bacteria > Pseudomonadota > Gammaproteobacteria > Pseudomonadales > Alcanivoracaceae > Alcanivorax. The sequence continues at coordinate 126,786 of NZ_NVWY01000001.1, read as the reverse complement.
TGCCGCTGATGCCGGCACCGACAATCAGGGTGTCATAAATCGGAGTGTTGGCTTGCTGTGTCATGGTCGGTCCGTGGTTACTGGTTCGGTTGCGGGCTGAAGAAATCCATCGCCCGGTTGGTCAGATTCAGGTTGGCGACTTGCTTGGCGAGGCTGTAGATATCCGGGTAGATCACCCGGGCGCCGCTCTTGCGGAAGGTCTTGTAAATCCGCTCAGCCAGTACATCCGGCTTGCCGGTGGGGATATAGCGGGACACCGGGCCTTTTTTCACCTGGCTGCGGGCATGGCTTTCCAGTCCTGATTGGATCGGGCCTGGGTAGACGGTGATCACATTGACGCCCTGTTTCTTCAGATCCAGACGGGCAATTTCCGATGCCAGGCCGATTCCCGCCTTGGCGCCGCCGTAATAACTGCAGCCACGAATCGGTACGCGCCCGGCCATGCTGGCCACATTGATCACGCAACCGTGACGGGCCTCCACCATGGCGGGCAGCGCCAGGTCCATCAGCCGCATGGGTGCGGTGAAGTTGATATCCAGCAGACGCTTGCCCTTCTCCCAGCCGGTGCCGGTAATGCTGATGATGTCCATGATGCCGGCGCAGTTGACCAGCACATCCACCGGCCCGCGACGGTCCTCCAACGACTGCCACCAGGCGGGCAGGGCGTCGATATCTGTCAGATCACAGGTTTCTGCCTGGGCTCCGTGTTGCTCGGCAGCTGCAGCCAGTGCCTCTGCATTCAAATCGACCAGGGTGATGCGGGCCTCGGGGTGGTGTTGTCGAAACTGGCCGGCAAGCTGGCCGCCAATAGCGCCGGCACCGCCGGTAATCAGGATATGGGTTGGGGTCATGGCTATCGTTTCCTAGTGATCGTGATTGGCAATGGCGAGCCAGCAGGCGTCTCTTGCCTGTTTAAGGTCATCATCGCTGAGTGTCAGGTAGCCCAGCCGTTCGGCTTTGAATATGCCAACAAAGGCGCCCCAGAACAGGGCGATGGCCAGGTCGGGTTTCATGTGATTGCCGAGCAGGCCGGTGCGCTGGCCTATGATCACCATCATTCCCAGCGGGATGAGCAAGGCCTGTTCGCGGCGGCGGCTTTCTTCGGTGAGGTAGCTGTGGTGATCCTGCATTTCCAGAAACTGGAAGGCGTCCGGTTCATCCCGGGCAAAGGCGGTGAGCCGTGCCCAGAGGGTGTCGAACAGGGCGCGGGAGGGATGCATCAAGTCCAGATCCGTGAGCAGACGGTCCTGCAGCCGCTGTTTGCTGTCCTGGAATACCGCATTGATCAGGGATTCTTTGTTGTCGAAGTAGCGATATAGCGTGCCGACGCCCACCTCGGCCTCCGTGGCGATGGGGGGCACCGGCGTGCCGTGCAGGCCGTGCTTGGCAAACACGCTCAGTGCCGCACGGATAATCTGTTCCCGCTTACGGGACTCTTTGGCAGGGGCGCTGGTGGGGGAAGCGTTGGCCATATCAAGCTCGCACAGAAAGTGAATGAATGATCATTCCGCAACTGTGCCAGTGAATGGTGTATTGGTGAAGGGCTGTTTCGGTCAGATGGGGACAAATGACAGGAGCAAGTGGCGAGCTTCTAGCGGCGAGTTAAAACAATGATCCTTCAGGTGTTGGCGCTTTTTTGCGTTTCGTTGTTGCTCCAACGAATGCCTTGGCGATCATGTACTAGAAGCTAGAAGCTAGAAGCTAGAAGCTAGAAGCTAGAAGCTAGATCAACCCCTTCTCCCGGGCGGCGTGCTCGGTGAGTTCTGCTACCAGAGTCACCGGGCGGGCGTAGGAACGGTCGTAGTGCGCCTGGGACAGGGCGTGGCATTCGGCGCTGATCTGGTCGTACAGCTGGCGCGGGGTCATGGCTTCGGTGGGGGGGAGGGCGTGCAGACCAAAGTGGTCGTAGGGAATCATCTTGGAACCCGCAGCCTTGAGCAACTCTGGTACCCAGCCCTGGGGGGACAGCTGGGTCTGATAGCGCAGGTTCTGGAAATCGAGCTCGGCGGCCAGGCGGTCGGCGTCCGCTACCACAAAGTAGTTGTCCACCACCTGACACAGCAGCAGGTTCAAGCGCCGCCAGACGATGGTCTTTTCCTCGTTGGTATAGCCATTCCAGTGCACCACCTCGTGGCTGAAACGGCGACAGCCACGGCAAACCGTGTCACCGAAAACGGTGGAACAGACGCCAATACAGGGGGTGTGGATTCGATTTACTGCCATGGCGAAATCCTAACAGAAAACCCCGGCTCTGGGAGAGCGGCGCTGGTCGGTTGCCGGTAAATTGAGCGCTTGCCCGCCACGCCGTATGGGGCGGGCCCCAGAGCCGGCATGCCGGGCCTCTCGCGCTTGAGCAATGCGGGTAAATCGGCCATAGTTGGGCCATCAAAATGCTTTTATATTGCACGCAATAATAAACAGGGCCGATCCGGGAGCACCGGATATGGCAACGCTGGAGAATAATAATGCGATTGGCTGTGCTGCTGGCGGCTTGCCTTTGGGTTATTTCGGGTTGTTCTGGAGTGGGAATGGGGATTCCTTCCACCCCCGGGGCGTTCCTGGATGCGCCGAAGGGGAAAACCTTTGCCCCCATGGATACGCTCGATCCACGTAATGCCATGGTCTATATCTACCGTCCGATTACCCGCTGGGGCTACGAAGAAGTCCAGGCGCCGGTATTTTTCATGGATTCCTCCCAATTGTTCGGCCTGAAGGCCGGTGCCTATGAATGGCTGGAACTGCCCGCGGGCACCCACGATTTCTATGCTCGCCGCCCGCTCAGTGTGTTGTATCTGAAGATGGTGTTTGAGATGCCATTGAAGGTGGATGGTGGGCAGGAATACTTCTTCCGCTATTCGGAAACCCGTCCGTTGGATATGGAAGAGCTGGTTGCCAACCCGGAAGACTACCAGCAGGCCGGGCCACTGCAACAGGTGCCCCGCGCGCTGGCGCTGCGGGAAATCGCCGATCTGCGGCTGGATGAGCCGGGGGTGTATTACGGTGGCAGTGGCGTGAAAGAGAAGCGCTGGGCGCCGTTTTATACCTATTCGACGGAATAAGCAGCTATGAGCTGCGAGCTTCTAGTGGCTAGGTGAACAGTAAAAAGCCCCGAACGTTCGGGGCTTTTTACTGTTGGGCGGTTGTTTTATTCGTATCTTGGGCTATCTTGCTGCTCGTAGCTCGTAGCTCGTAGCTCGTAGCTCGTAGCCAGGTCGCTAGTCGCTTTCCGTCAACCGCCGCTTGGTCTGCAGCAAACGCTTCCATTGCTCCACATATTCCGGCAAGGCGGGGGAGGTCAGGTTCATGCCGGTCATTTCCTGCACCGTCTGTGGGCTCACCGATTTGCCACCGTAGACATTGGCAACGCGCAGCAGGGCGTGGGTGTGCAGTTTGCGCTGGGATTCAAAACGCTGGTCGTAGTACACGTATTTGTCGTCCCAGCCGAGGATCCGGGTATGCACCTGAAATTGCTGATAGGGGCGCAGTTCACGGATATAGGCAATTTCGGTATTGGCCACGACACCGTTGCAGCGGGCTTCGAGCATGCGGTTGAGCAAGCCGGTGACCACGGCATGTTCCAGCCGGCTACGGTCCATGAACTTAAGGTATTTGGCGTTGTTCAGATGCATGTTCAGGTCGATATCCAGCAGGCCCACCCGGAATTCCATGGTGACCACATCAAACAACTGGTGCGTAGGCGGGCGTTTACGCCGGCGCGCTGCGCTGATCAGTTCAAGCATCCGATCTCCCTATGCCACGGTTATCACCGCAGCCCCATTTATTATCGTTGGCAAGTATGGACAGAAAAACGCCGCTCAGTATAACGGCACTGGAACCGGTTCACACTATTTGCGCAATCGGGGGGCACAGCTTTTACGTTCCCGTTATGCCTGGGCCAGGTGCAGGCTGAACAGGCTTTGTGGGTCCGTCCAGCAGCTTAGCGGGGTGAAACCGGCGGCGACCAGTTCGGCACTGAAGCTTTCTACGGTGAATTTGTAGGAATTCTCGGTATGGATACGGGTACCGCTTTTCAGGGTCAGGCTGCGTTCTCCCAGCTGGATGTCCTGATCGCACAGGCACTCCAGGTGCATCTCAATGCGTTGCTGTGCGCGGTTATAGAACGCCACATGGCGCATGTTGTCCGTGTCGAACTGGCAGTTCAGTTCCCGGTTCAGGTGATGCAGGGCGTTCAGGTTGAAGGCCGCAGTAAGCCCCTGGGCATCGTTGTAGGCAGCATTCAGCTGTGTATCGGCCTTTTGTAAATCCGCGCCGATCAGCAGGGCGCCGCCGGGGCCGGCCAGTTTGCGTAGCCCCTTGAGAAATTCGCTGCGGGCGGCCGGTTCAAAATTGCCAATGGTGGAGCCGGGAAAAAACACCACCCGCCCCGGTTGTGCCAAGGCTTGTGGCATGGCCATCGCCTGGCAGTAATCGGCGCACACGGCGCTGATGTGCACGTCGGGAAAATCCTGGGCCAGTTGGCGAGAGGCGCCAAGCAGGCACTCACGGGAAATTTCCAGTGGCATGTAGTGACGGGGCTGCCAGGCATCCAGCAGCAGGCGCACTTTTTCACAGCTACCGGCACCGGGTTCGGCAATGGTTTGCGGTTGGTTGAGCCGTGCCTGGATTTCTTCAGCATAGCCGGTCAGCAGTGAGGTTTCGGTACGGGTGGGGTAGTACTCCGGGGTGCGGGTGATGCGGTCAAACAGGGCGGAGCCGGCTTCATCGTAAAAATACTTGGGGTGCAGGGACGGGCCGGGAGCTGAAAGGGACTGGCTGACCTCCGCAAGCATATCGGTGGCTGGTGGGTACAGATCGTAAAACGTCAGGTTCGGGCAAAGCTGCTGGTGGTTCAACGGAGTCTGTTGATGCTTCATCTTAGCCTCTGCAAGAAGTCGGAGTGGTGCGCCTGTCAGCCATCATTGGGCTTCTTGTCGCAGGCGAGCCGGATGCCGCTGAATTGCCAGCGCAACTGGGGATAGAAAAAATTGCGGTAACTGGCGCGCAGATGGTTGGCGCTGCTGGCGCAGGAGCCGCCGCGCAGTACCATCTGGTTGCACATGAACTTGCCGTTGTATTCGCCCACTGCGCCATGGGCCGTCTGGAAGCCCGGGTAAGGCAGGTAGGCGCTGGCGGTCCATTCCCAGACATCACCGAACAGATGGGCAAGGCGGGCGTCGCGGGCAGCACCGGGTTGAAACGAGCGATTATCGGACGGGGAATCCGCGAAGGTGCCGGTGATCGGCTGGCTGTAGGCCGCGTGTTCCCATTCCTGTTCTGTGGGCAGGCGTTTGCCCGCCCAGCGTGCGTAGGCGTCAGCTTCGTAGTAATTCACATGGGCCAGGATCTGGTTGTCGTGGAGCGGTTGCTGTCCGGCCAGGGTGAAGTGTTCGGTCAGTGCCGCGTTCCAGTACAGCGGGCGTTCGATTTGTTGCTGTTGCACCCAGCTCCAGCCATCGGAAAGCCACAGGTCCGGTTTGCGGTAACCGCCATCCAGAATAAAGGCGCGAAACTCCCCCTGAGTCACGGGACGGTTGGCCAGCTGGAACGGTTCCAGCCAGACCTTGTGGCGAGGTGTTTCATTATCGAACGCGAAGCCGCCGCAAGCGCCAATCTCCACCAGTCCGCCCTCGAAGCCCTGAAAAGTCAGCGGTGGGGTGTCGCCTGGAATGTTCACGGGCTGGGTGATGGCCGGTGACAGGGGGTTGAAGGAGAGGCTGTATTTCAGGTCGGTGAGCAACAGTTCCTGATGTTGCTGTTCGTGATTGATGCCCAGCTGTACCAGCGGCGTGAGGTTATCGGCCCGCGCCAGCAAAGCGTTCATGGCGGCATCCACCTGGTGGCGCCAGGCCATCACTTCATCGTTAGTGGGGCGCGATAGCAGATGGCGTTGAGGGCGCGGATATTGCTCGCCGATGCCGTTGTAGTAGCTGTTGAACAGGTATTCGAATGCGGGATTGGCGGGCTGATAACCGGGCAGGTGAGGCTTTAGCAGAAAGGTTTCGAAGAACCAGGTGGTGTGGGCCAGGTGCCAGCGGGGCGGGCTGGTTTCCGGGCAGGCTTGCAGGCCCATGTCTTCGGCGAGCAGAGGTTCACACAGCTGCTCGCTGAATCGCCGGGTTCGTCGGTATGCATCGGCGAGCCAGGTGGTATCGTCCTGTCTGACGGTGTCGGGCAAGGCTTTCCCTCCCATGCCGTGGGTCAAAGCGGTTTGTTTGATAATGACTGCAATGACGCAATCTCACCTTAAAGCAGTCCCGGTTTGAGCGAAAGCAACAATGAGCCTCTGCGCCGAGCTGGGTATACTCTGCGATAACCTTTTATGGACCCTCTTTACCTTTCTACCTTTCACAAGAAGGAGAGCATATGAATATTACCGATAAAGTGGCCGTGATTACGGGTGGTGCCTCAGGCCTGGGCCAGGCGACTGCAGAAGCGATTATTGCCAAGGGCGGCAAGGTCATGATTTTTGATCGTGACGACAAGAAAGGCCCGGAAGTGGCGGCCCAGCTTGGTGATAATGCAGCCTTCACCCAGACTGACGTGACAGACGAAGCCTCGGTTAAAGCCGCGGTGGAGGCCACCGTGGCCAAGTTTGGTGCCATTCATGTGTGTGTTAACTGCGCCGGTGTGGGTTCTGCCATGAAAACCGTGGGCCGCGAGAACAAGCCGCACGATCTGGGCGTATTCAACATGGTGGTGCAGATCAACCTGATCGGTACTTTCAATGTGGCGCGCCTGGCGGCGGCAGCCATGGCCGAGAATGAGCCGGGTGAAGATAACGAGCGCGGCCTGATTGTGAATACCGCCTCGGTAGCAGCCTTTGATGGCCAGGTTGGTCAGGTTGCTTACGCGGCAACCAAAGGCGGCGTGGTCGGCATGACGCTGCCCATCGCCCGTGATCTGGCGCCACTGGGTATCCGTTGCAATACCATCGCCCCGGGGATTTTCAACACCCCGCTGATGAATGCGGCACCGGACAAGGTGAAGCAGCCGCTGATCGAAATGACCCAGTTCCCGAAACGCCTGGGGCATCCGCAGGAATATGGTCAGCTGGTGTGCCACATGATCGAGAACAAATTCCTCAACGGCGAAACCATCCGTATCGATGGCGGTATCCGTATGCAGCCGCGGTAGCACAGGAGACGCAGCACGCGTCACGCTACATGCAACACGAAAAAGCCCCGGTTTTCCGGGGCTTTTTGCTGTCTACGAAGCCGCTGCAGGAGTTTCCTTCCAGGGGACGAACCGAGCGCAGCGAGGCGACAGAGATAACCGTCTGCTGCAATCGACGGTTGAGCAACCCGTGATCTCGATCTTTCCATGTTTACGGGCCGGTTCGTCCCCTGGAAGGGAACTCCTACAGTGTGGCTCGTTATTAGCCGTTATCTGTTACCCCACCAGCTCATAACAGGGCTCGTAATGGCTGCCTGGCAGTTTCATGCGTTGCTGGTCCACAAATGCCTTGAGCAGCTCGTCCAGATGCGTCATCAGCGCGTTGGGGGCGTGCAGTTTGTAGGGACCGTGCTGTTCGATGGCGTGGATGCCATGTTCCTTTACGTTGCCGGCGACGATGCCAGAGAAGGCGCGGCGCAGGTTGGCGGCCAGTTCGTGGACCGGTTGATTTGTGTCCAGGTTCAGGGCGGCCATGGCTTCGTGGGTGGGCAGGAACGGGTGCTGGAATGCCAGCGGCACGTTGAGGCGCCAGTTGAAGTAAAAGGCATCGTCGTTATCCCGGCGGAACAGGGTCAACCGGTCAATGCCGTGGCACATGGCCAGGGCCACGGCTTCCGGGTCATCGATAATGATCTGATAGCGCTCGGCCGCCTTGTCACCCAGGGTATAGCGAATGAATGCATCTACCTGGCGGAAGTAATCGGCGCTGCTGGCCGGGCCGGTGAGCACCATGGGCAGGGGAATGTCCGCGTTGTCCGGGTGCAGCAGTACGCCCAGTAAATAGAGAATCTCTTCGGTGGTGCCGACCCCGCCGGGAAACACGATGATGCCGTGGGCCAGGCGCAGAAACGCTTCCAGGCGCTTTTCGATATCCGGCATGATCACCAGTTCGTTGACGATGGGGTTGGGCGCTTCGGCGGCAATGATGCCGGGCTCGGAAATCCCCAGATAACGGCCTTCTTTCTCCCGTTGTTTGGCATGGGCCACATGGGCCCCTTTCATGGGGCCTTTCATGGCGCCAGGACCACAACCGGTGCAGATATCCTTGTGCCGCAGGCCCAGCTGGTAGCCCACGCTTTTACTGTAGTCGTATTCGTGTCGGGAGATGCTGTGCCCGCCCCAGCAAACCACCATATTTGGTGACGCTCCGGCTTTGAGTACCCCGGCATTGCGCAAAATATGGAATACCGCGTTGGTAATGCCTTCGCTGTTATTCAGGTCGAAACGGTCGTTGTTCTGGATCTCGTTGGCCACGTAGACGATATCGCGCAGCACCGCAGACAGGTGCTCGCGGATACCGCGAATCATGCGTCCGTCCACAAAGGCGCCGGCCGGGGCGTTGTCCAGCTTCAGGCGCAGCCCGCGGTCTTCCTGGATCACTTCGATCTCGAAGTCGTGGTAGGTTTCCAGTACCTCGCGGCTGTCATCGGTGGGCGTGCCGCAGTTCAGCACCGCCAGGGCACAGCGGCGCAAGAGATCATGCAGCCCGCTGCCGGAGGTGTCGCGCAGGCGCTCCACTTCATGCTGGCTGAGTATTTCCAGGCTGCCTTCCGGCGCCACAATGGTCGATACCGTTTCGGTCATAAGGTCGGTCCGTCGCAAATAAGCAGGTCGGTTTAATACCGGTATTGAGCTTGTTCTGTCATCGCTTTCAGAGAAAGTACCAGAGCTAGAATGAAAGAGAGTACCGTAGTCCGGGTGAGAAAGGAGTGTTGGGGGGTGAGGGGGCTGCTTTCAAGCCGGAAGCCCGCCCGTCGGCGGACAGGTGTTTTTACATTTCATCGGGGAACGACGGGCCGGCACGTGCGTCCGATTTAACATCAAGGCGGGTATGTTCACAGGCACTCTTCGTGCAGGACTTCCCGATACAGGCTTGGTCGCCTGTTATGTTGATATGGGGCAACGCATTGTCATGAGGTTGTCGTCATTATCGGCCAAGCTTGATCAGTTTAGAGGGCCGCTGAACAGGTCTTCCCAGAGAGTGAGACTCAGGAGCAAAGCATGTTGCTCAAATATTTGAACCAACTGGAACAGGCCGTGAAAGCGGCGTCCGAGCACCCGGATTCGGCCACCGTCACCCGTTGCGCCGATTGTGTGGCCACGCTGGATGCCTACCTGGATGCGCAAATGGAGCCGGTACAGCGCCGTGGCCGGGAATTGATGGATGGGCTGATTCCGGCGCATCTGCACGACCGGGTTTGTCAGAGGGTGCACTAGGAACGCCACACGCTGCACGCAACAGGCGCCAACTGGGCTCTCTCTTTGGCGTTAACAAAGAACGCGAATCGCCGTGGGCCACCAGCGAAATGTCGGATTACGCCTTTCAGGCTAATCTGACCTGCGTGCTACGCGTCCATAAGGCTTCAGTGCGAGACAAACTGCTTGCCGGTTGCCCCGGCCTGTCACCGCGTTGAAGCGTGCAGCATGCCACGCCTCCTGTCACATCCGGTTTCGCTGGCTATGCAGGGCCTTGTCCCTTTCTTCCGGGAACAGGTCCGGTTGCTGGGGCGCTTTCAAATCGCGCAGCCGGGCGCCGATGCCCAGCAGGCGGGCCGGGCCTTCGCGTCGCTCCCAAAGCTGGCGGAACAGGGCCTCGAAGTGGGCGGCATCCAGGTCGTTGCCGGCCTTGTCACAACTCATGCTGACAAAATCCTGATACTTCACCTTGGCGGTGAGCCCGCTGATCAGGTAATGCTGATCCAGTTTGGCAAACCGCTCCTTCAGCTTTTCAATCAGCCCCTCCAGCTCCCGGAGCCAGTCCGTCAGGGTGAGCTGGTCCTTGTCGTAGGTGCGCTCCACCGATACCGATTTGCGCCGCCGGCCGGTCTGGATTGGGCGGCTGTCTTCACCGCGGCACAGGTGATAAAGCCGCTCGCCAAAACTGCCGAAGTGCTGGCCCAGCTCCAGCCGGCTTAGCTGTTGCAGGTCGCCACAGGTTTTCAGGTTCAGGCCGGCCATGCGCTCGCCAGTGACCCGGCCCACCCCGGAAATCTTGTTCACCGGCAGGGCGGCCACAAATTCCTCGACCCGGGCCGGGGGAATCACAAATAGCCCGTCGGGCTTGCGCCAGTCGCTGGCGACCTTGGCCAGAAATTTGTTGGGGGCGACGCCTGCGGACACGGTAATAGCCACCTCCCGGCGAACGTCCTGGCGCAATGCCTGGGCAATGCGGGTGGCGCTATTATCGAATTGTTCGCTGGCGCTCACGTCCAGAAAGGCCTCGTCCAGTGACAACGGCTCGATCAGGCTTGTATAACGACGAAAAATGTCATGGATCTGGGCGGAAACTTTGCGGTATTTGTCAAAGTTCGGAGGCACAATAACCAGTTCCGGGCAGCGCCGCAGGGCTTGGGAAGATGCCATGGCTGAATGCACGCCAAATTGCCGCGCCGGGTAATTGCAGGTGGCAATCACGCCACGCCGGTGCGGGTCGCCGCCCACCGCCACCGGGCGGCCGCGCAGGCTAGGGTCGTCCCGCATTTCCACGGCGGCGTAAAAGCAGTCGCAGTCCACGTGGATAATTTTGCGCGATGCAGGCGTCATGGAGGGTGTGGTGGAATGTGCCATGATGGGCTCGGGTAAGCGTTCACGTGTTGGCGCGGCTGTTGCAGGCCACAGGCACAGAGACGTGTCCGGTGGGCAGCAGGCAGACCGGGCTACCCCCGTGGGCATAGTGCCAGGCAGGGGCGCCAATAGGGTGCCATAAGGAGAGTGTACCATCGCCATTAGCGAGAACCGCACACCGCAGGTGCTGATTGTCGGTGCGGGCCCCACCGGGCTGGCACTGGGTATCGGCTTGCGCCGCCACGGTATCCACTGTTGCATCATCGATCGTCTTGCGGCGCCATCGCCGTATTCCCGAGCGCTGGGCCTGCATGCCCGTTCGCTGGAAATCTTTGAGGCGCTGGATGTGCTGGCGCCGATCCGCAAGGCGTCGCGGCGCCTCAAGGCTGTATCGGTATACGGGGATAAAGGGTTTCTCTTCGAACTGGACCTCACTGCTCTGAAAGCGCCGTACCCGTGGGTGCTCAGTTGTCCGCAATCCGAGGTGGAGGCGGTGTTGATCGACCGATATCGGATGCTGGGCGGCGAGTTGATTCGCAGTGCCGAGCTGCTGGATTTCCGTCAGGACGGCAGCGGCGTGCAAGCGCGTATTCGCCAGGGGGCGGAGGTGCAGACATTCAATGCCGAGCTGCTGGTGGGAGCCGATGGCGTGGGTTCCACGGTGCGTGAGCAGCTTGGCATCGGTTTCAAGGGCGTGGATTACAGCGAGCATTTCCTGCTGGCGGATGTGCCCTGGGACGCGCCCTGGAGCAACGACCGCTCCCATGGTTTCCTGCGGGAAGAAGGGCTGTTGCTGGCCTTGCCTCTGCCGAAGGGCTGGCGGCTGATTATGGCCAGCCGTGAGACGCCGGAAACACCATTAAGTCTGGCGCCCTTTAGCGAACGGCTAACGTCGATTCTTGGGGACGTGCCTGATTTGGGTGAACCCCGTTGGCTGAGCCAGTTCTCCGTACAGCGCCGGCTGGCTCAGCATTACCGGCGTAACCGGGTTTTCCTGGCCGGCGACGCGGCCCATGTGCAAAGTCCACTGGGCGCCCAGGGCATGAATACCGGCCTCGCGGATGCGTTCAACCTGAGCTGGAAGTTGGCGTTTTACCTCAAGGGGTTTGGGCAGGGCGCCTTGCTGGATAGCTATGAGCAGGAACGGCGGCCGGTGGCGGAGAAAATGCTTTACGGGGTGGATATGCTGTCGCGGGCCTCATTGGTGAAACTGCCGATGTTGCGGCGCAGCCGGGATTCCCTGCTGAAGCTGGCGGGCAGCCGCCGCAATATTTCCAGTCGACTGCTGCGTACGGCCAGCCAGCTGGATGTGCATTATCGCAATTCGCCGCTGGTCACCTGTGGGCCGGAGGCCGACGTGGGCTGGCGGCATCAGGGGCCGCTGCCGGGCGATCGGCTGCCGGATGCGGCGCTGAAATCCGTGCGCACCGGGCATCTGCATCAGTTGCACGGTTTGTTGCGCAAACCGGTACATCATTTGTTGCTGCAGCTGAGCGAATCCCCCGAGCATAACGAGCGGCTGGTGATGTATGCCTTGAGTGATCGTTTGGGGCAGGAATACCGTGAGCGCGTGCACCTGACCGTGATTGCGGCGCAGGCCACCGCAGATGAAGATGTGCCCCGGGAAGGTACCACCCGTATCTGGCGTGACCATGAAGGGGAGTTTGCCAGCGCATTCGGCGATCAGGGCCGGCTCTGGTTGATGCGCCCGGACGGGCATCTGGCTTACCGGGCGCCGGTGAGCAATGCGGATGACTTGCTGTCGTATCTGGAGCGAGTGCTTGGGAAGAGAGAGGGGTGATGGGAGGGCTGTGCGACATGTTGTCGGGTTACGCCTTTCAGGCTAATTCGACCTACGAAACCCTTTCCAGGTAGGTCGAATTAGGCGTAGCCGTAATCCGACACGAACCCGACATCACGTTTGATAAACGCAATCTACGCCACCCGCTGCCAACGCTGAATCACAAAATGTCCGTTCATGGGCTGGCCGGCCAGGGCGCCAATGCCGGCTTTCGCATCCGGCCGTGCCCGCCAGTGATGGGGGGTCATGGCCAGCAGGTTACGGAGCTCTTCTTCTGAGTCCGGAACCCATTGGCAATGCAGGGTCTCGCTGGAGATCAGCTCGAAGCGATCATCCAGAAACTTGCCCGCATCAAAACTGCTTTGCCGCACATCGTCGTACAGGGCTTCGCGCAACGGCAGCAGGTGCGTTTCCCCGGTACCGACAACAATCAATTCCCCACCGGGTTGCAGCACCCGGGCGATATCATCCACGAACAAGCGGGTGAACAGCACAAATACGGTTTGCTGGCTGGCATCAAACAGCGGTAGCCGGGCGCCGCTGGCCACCAGCCAGGTGATGCGCTTGTTACGCTTGGCAGCTGCATCCACCGCGAACTTGGAAATATCCACGCCCACACCATTCACGCCGCCCAAACGCTGGGCAAACTGCTCGGTGTACCAGCCTTCGCCACAGCCGATATCCAGCCAGGCGGGTTCTTCATCCGGCAGGTGGGCGAGCAGGGCATCTGCCAATGGTTGATAACGGCCCAGTTCAAGAAAAGCCGTGCGCGCCTGCACCATGGCCTTGTCGTCCCCCGGTGATCGGGAGCGGCGCTGCTGCGCCAACAACAGATTGGTGTAACCTCGCTTGGCACGATCGAACTGGTGGCCGTTATCGCAGTGCCAGCTATTGCCGGCAAGGCGCAGGACCTGTTCGCAACTGGGGCATTTGAGTGTGGGCATGGCAAACCGTGTTCCGGGGCGTGATGCCGGCAGTGAACCACAGGATGCCGGGAAAAGGTAGGGCAGAAGGCAGGGCGACAGCAGCATGCAGAGCAATGGAAGAAGAGGGCGAGGGCAGCCGCCCTCGTATTATGGCGAAGCCGATATTTGTATTTCTGCACGTTGCAGCTTGGCTTCTGCGGTCAGGTTGCGCAGGTCACTTAAATACGCCTGATAACTTTTATTCAACACCGTCTCCACGTCGACCTGACTTCCCTTGAGTTGAGTCATGGCGGCACTGTGCAGCTGGCGGGTTTGGCGGTCGATCTTGTCAATAATGCCGGGCAGAGACTCACTTGCCTGGTCGATGAAGGCGATTTGGGCGCGCAGTCGGGTTTGCTGGTTGGTCAGCTGGGTGAGTTGCTGGCGGATTCGTGTCTGGTCAGGGCTGAATTCATTGGGGACCAGCTGTCCTTTAAGCGAAGTGAGTTGGCTGGCATTGCTGCTGAGGGTGGATTCTATGTCACTGCGTTGCTTTTGATATGTGGCCAGTTTTTGCGTTAGTGCATTGAGCTGCTCGGTTAATTGTCTGTTTTGTGCCTGCAGTTGCAGAAGAGTGGTTACAGCTTCCTGGAGTCTGGACGACGCGTGCAGCAGGTCGAGATCCGGGTGGTGCAAGCAGTTTTTTAATAACGTCTTGCGCACATCATCATTTATTTCGGAAGGAAAAATAACGGCCAGCGGATCGATGTGACCGCTGGCCCTCAGGGTGCTCAGTTGGTCTTCGGCAAATTGACTTTGTGCTTCCACTTCCTGGTAAAGGGCAAGGGAGAGGCCGGGGTTTGTGGTCCGTTGGTCGTGGGCGGCGCTCATCAAGCCAGAAAGGGTTTGCGGGCGGTAAGGGAAGTGCCGAGCGGTGCGTAGAAACCAGTTTTTTGCCTGCTCGGTGTTGTTTTCCAGGCGAAAACTTTCGGCCATCAACAGGCCTGCCTGAGCACCGGAGGGGCTGGCAGTTTCTATTGTGCTCAAGATTTCCCGGGCCTGAGTGAACTGGCTGTTAACCATCATCATGGCGGCTTGCCGCAGGCGCAGGCGGTTCTGTAAAACCAGTTTTTCAGCTGGCTTCAGAGCCTTGCTGGCCTTGAGAGCCTCTTCAACCGCATGGTCAGAATTGGCGGAGGCATCCGTCAGTGGGGCCATGGCTTGGCGCACGTTGCAATGCACTGCCGTACTAAAAAAAGCCAGAAAAAGGGCCAGAAAAAACCGTTGGGCAGTTTGTGCCGAGATCCGTGTGATGAAGTTCACGTCCGTGCTGTCTCTCAAGTCCGTTTGCGTAACCGAATGTGTAGAATCGCCGCCTGTTAATTCGCCGCAGCACAATACACAACTACGAGAAGGCAATGAACCTTCCTGCTGCGGCAGTGTGATCATAATCGGCAAGGATAGCCATGTTGGGGGAAAACCCATTGTTTCGTTACGGCGTTATCGCCGCCTGTCTCTGTATGGGTATTGGAGGCGCAGGGGCGGTAACGGCCGCGCCTGCCCCGAATTCCCAGCAACGCATGTTCGACCGCCTGCAGGAGCAGGAGCGCCAGCGTCAGCAGCAGCAGCTAGAAGACATGCGGGTGCCCGGCGAAGGGCCGGACCTGCGCATGCCGGTGCCGGAAGGCTCTGGTGCATCCGACCGCTGTTTTGAGATTGAATCGGTTCAACTCAAAACGCTGGGGGATGCTCCGCTTCCTTTTGGTCGCTGGTTTCGGCGGCCCGCTGATGCGGTAGAAGGCACCTGCATTGGCATGAAAGACATTCGCGCCCTGCAGGCGGTGCTTTCCAATGCGTTGATCGACAAGGGCTATGTCACTAGCCGCGTATTGATTCCCGAACAGGATATCGCCTCCGGCACCCTGGTACTTCTGGTGGTGGCCGGTCGTGTGGAATCCTTCGAGGCCGTGGGCATGCCCGTGCGCGTGCTGGAGTGGGCGGTGCCTGCGTCGCCCGGTGATTTGGTCAACCTGCGTGATCTGGAGCACGCGGTGGAAACCCTGGCGCGATTGCCGCACCTGGACGCCAAGATGGATCTGGCGCCAGGTGAAGAGCAGGGTGGCACGGTGGTGCTGGGCCAGGCGGACTGGCCACGGCGCTACCGGGGCACCCTGGTGCTGGATGAAGAGCACTATGGGGATGTTACCCATGGCACCGCCCAGGCGGGGCTGGACTGGGGCAGCCCCTTCGGACTCACCGACAGGATCTCTCTATCGCTGAACAGCGATCTGGATACGGAGTTTTCGGATCGTGCCTGGGGTGCCGGGCTCAGTTATGACATTAGCCTGGGCTACTGGAACCTGGCGTTGAGCTATAACCGCCAACAGTATGAAAACGAAATCCAGGGGATCTTCCAGCGTTTTGAAACCACTGGTGCCACGGATACATCCCGAATTGAACTGACCCGTACTTTGTATCGTAGCAACCGTTCCCGGTTGTCGTTCTCACTGTTAGGCGCCTACTCCGATACCGAGAACCTGTTGGACGATGCGGTCATCCGGGTGAGTTCCTACCAGCTGAAAGCCTTGGGTGGGCGCATCAATGCCAAACACCTTTGGGGGCGCACCCAGCTGGCGGGCACCGTTACCGTGGAAGAAGGCTGGGGCACGGGGCCGGCAACACACCTTCCGGGTGACGTCTCAATTGCAGAGAAAACGCACACTCGCTATCAGACATATCTTACAGCCAATCGCTTTATAAAGCCGTTATATGGCGCGCTGTCGTTACGGTTGAATGCACAGTATGCCAACGATGTCTTGTTTCCCTCGGAACGGTTATCGGTGGCATCCAGTTCAGTGGTTCGGGGGTATCGGGATATTACCCTGAATGGCAACTCAGCCGTGGCGGGCAGCGTGCAGTTCGATGGCTACCCGCCGATCACCGGGCCTGTCTCGGTAATTCCTTTTGCCGCGTATGACTCCGGAGTGGTGCCGGGCAATCAGAACGAGTTGGGTTTTTCACGCATAGATTCAACCACCGCGGGATTGCGGTTGGGCTACCGCTCGGTGCAACTGACCACCGAGATTTCCTGGCCCATGGATCAGCATTCAACGGAACTGACAGACAGCGAGTACACACTCCATGCCTCACTTTATGCCGAATTCTGAGACATCCGCCAAGCCGGTCCGTCGTGGTCTGGTGTACACGTTGTCGTTGTTGCTGATCTGGCAGCCCATGCTGCTGTCCGCACAGCCCATCACACCCACCCATGGCACCAATGGGCGGCCGACGATGGATGAAGCCGCCAATGGCGTGCCCGTGGTCAATATTCAAAACCCCAACAGCAAAGGGGTATCGCAAAATTTCTATAACGATTTCAACGTCGGCAGCAAAGGCGTTGTTCTCAATAACAGCCAGCAGGTAACGCAAACCCAACTGGGTGGCTATATCGAAGGCAATCCGAACCTGCACAATGGCTCCGCCAGCCTGATTCTCAATGAAGTCATCGGCCAGAACCCGTCCAATCTGGGGGGCTATATCGAAGTCGGCGGCGCCCGCGCCGATGTGGTAGTGGCCAACCCCAATGGTATCAGCTGTAACGGTTGTGGCTTTATCAATACCAACCACGCCACCCTGACCACCGGTAAATCGATCATGGAAGGGGGGGAGCTGCAGGGGTTTGATGTGCAGGGTGGCCGTATTGGCATTGGCGAGAACGGATTGAACGGGTCGAATACCGACCGCTTCGATCTCATCGCCCGCTCCGTCAAGGTGGCCGGCGAGCTGCACGCAGACTCACTGAACATCGTCACCGGCCAGCAACGGGTAGACCGCGACACCCTGGCCATCTCGAATGAAACCACCGGCACCAACAAGCCGGGCTTTGCCATCGATTCCAGTGCACTGGGCGGCATGTATGCCAACCGCATTCGGCTTATCGCCAATGAAGATGGTGTGGGGGTGAAACTGGATGCGCCGGTGGCGGCGCAGAATGGGGACTTGGTGTTGTCGGCGCAGGGAGATGTGGTTTTTGCTGACGCCAGTGCGAAAGGAGATATGCAGGTTGCGTCGTTAGGCGCTGTGAGCGCAGTGGGAAGTATCGCCGCTGAAGGGCATTTATCGATGAATGCTGGGAACATCCATCTTCAAGGTAATGATGTTAATGCTGATGCAATAACGATCATTTCTGACCAGACCCGTGTCGAGAGCGATGTTTCCGTAACCGGTGAAGATCAGGTAACCATTCTGGCGGAAGAACATGTAACCAATAATGGCGACGTTCTGGCTGGGGGTGCAGCAGAGATAGCAACTGAGAGTTTTACCAATACAGGCAAAGTGGCGGGTCAGGGTGAAGTGAAAGTCAGCGCCACTAACGGCCTCGTCAATAGCGGGGAAATTGATGCTGTTGGGTATCTGGAAATTACAACGGGAGAATTGAACAACGAGGCGGGAGCGTTACAGGCAGGCCAGGCGATATCGCTAACGACCCAAAACTATGTACATAGAGGTGAAGTAAGTGCTGATGATGCGTTTAATTTGAACGCGGAAACAGTATCCATTGGCCCTGAAGCTGATTGGCAGGTGCATGGTGATGTGTCAGTTACTGCCAACGAATTGCGTAATGAGGGTGTGTTTAGCTCTGCAGGTGATATGAGCCTGGCAGTAAGTGACCTGGAAAATCATGGAGACATGGCGGGGCTTCAAAGTCTGACCTTTAGCGGTGAAAGGTTACGAAATGGAACGCACTCTCTATTATTGTCCGCCGGTGAGATGGCGCTATACCTGGATGATCTGGATAACTACGGGGATATTTATGCTGTAGGAAATTTGGATGTTGCAGGTAGTTATCTCTCGGAGATTATGGATGCTATTTGGGAAGATAAGTCCAGCTGGGCACGGCGAGTGAACAATGAATCCGGACTAATTGCCAGTGAAGGAAAAATCCGCATTGTGGCAGCAGAGTTCGAGCAAAGGCTGGCCAGTGAACCAGAAGTTGAAATCGTTTGGGATGATCCTGTTTATAGCTATGACAGAGAGTATGACCGTCGTTGTTTTAATCGAAATAGAAACAGTGCCTGTCATAACACGACCTACCGTCATAAATATCAAAGACAAATCGTACAGTCTTATTCCTCGCCTCGACAATCAAAACTCTTGGCTGGTAGTGATCTTTGGCTTGTGGGGGATTATCTGTTTAATAATGCCAGCGTAATTGCGGCGAGTAACGACATAGCTATTAAGGCAAGTCGTTTCGAAAATACAGCGTATATGGTTGGTTTAAAGGAGGTGGCTCGTGTCGATAAATCTTGGCTAAGAAAGAAGAGCTCCGGAGGAGGTACCAAGAAAAAATATTACACCTACACGACCATTCCGACCTCAGAAAATTGGTATTTATGTGATAGTAGTCGGGTAAGCTGCAACCGTGGTGGAGCAACCAGTCATACGAATATTCTGACAGAAACCGTAATCAACGCGCTGGTTAGTGCAGGTGGTAAGCTCACTATCGATGCTGAGAAAGTGAGTAATGGTGCTGAGAGAGAAGGCGTCGCGTTTAGCTTTGGCTCTGCCATGGATGCCATTTATGGCGACACAGGTGAACACAGCTCGGACACTTTGTTTCGGTTTGATCCTCTCTCGCTGGGGTTTAATCTTCCCGGAGCCCACGGCCTTTTTATCTTTAATGATGATCCCGGTCACCTTTATCTGATTGAAACCAACCCCCTGTTTGCAACATTGGATGGTTTTCTGGGTAGCGAATATCTGATCAATCGCCTTGGCATGGAGCCGGATCAGAGCGTTCAAAGACTCGGTGACAGCTATTATGAAACGACCCTTGTCCGTGATGCGGTATTAGCCGCAACCGGTACCCGGTTTCTTGATCCTGATTTCAAGAGTGACGAAGAGCAATTTCGCTGGTTAATGGATAACGCCTTTGCTGCGGCTGAATCTCTACAACTGAGTGTGGGTGTGGCCTTGACAGCAGATCAGGTTAACGCATTGCAGCAGGATATGGTGTGGCTCGAGGAACAAGATGTGGCGGGATATCAGGTTCTGGTGCCGGTGCTGTATCTAGCCCAGGGTAGTGCCGTCATGGATGGCCCGCAATTGCGTGGTGAAGATGTAGCCATCAGCGGGGATAACGTGACTAATCATGGCGATATTGTTGCGGAAAACAGCACAGCGGTGGTCGCAGAGCAGGGAGGCATCACTAACGCAGGCTCGATGGTTGCGGGTAATACGCTGGATTTGAAAAGTGCGCAGGATATTCAAAACCTTGGTGGTGAGCTGGTGGCCCAAACTCTGGCGTTGGATGCCGGCGGTAATGTTGAGGTGGCCACCTTGGCCGACGCTGTAGGGGATTCCCTTAACTGGATGACACGGTTAACTGAACAGGCACAGTTGAGGGCGGATAACCTGTCTGTAACCAGCGGTGGAGATATCCGTTTGCAGGGGGCCAAGGTAGATGCCGGGTTGCTGACGCTGGTGGCCGATGGAGACCTTTCCGTGGAAAGCGTTGCCGTTAGCCAAGGTAGTCACATGGATCAGGGGGATGTGAAGTTCACCCAAAGCAAGGTCCGACAACTCGGTAGTAACCTCCATAGCAACCTGGATATGTTGCTGGAGGCAGAAAATGATTTGTCCATCATGGCCAGTGACCTGGATAGTGAAGGCGATATTCAGCTGAAGGCACAGGGCGATATCACCGTAGGTTATGCGCTGGAAAGCGATTCTCTTTATAGCTACCGCAAGGATGATGGGAGTTTTGGTAAAAGCGCAAAGCAAACGACAGAAAGTCACTCTCAGCGGGTGGTTGGCAGCAACCTGGTG
Organism: Alcanivorax sp.; assembly: GCF_002733835.1. GTDB lineage: Bacteria > Pseudomonadota > Gammaproteobacteria > Pseudomonadales > Alcanivoracaceae > Alcanivorax. The sequence continues at coordinate 106,515 of NZ_NVWY01000001.1, read as the reverse complement.
GCTTTGGGTGATTTGCTCATTAATGCGAACAAGAATGAACTTGGTAACTTGTTAGGTCACTCCGGTGCTGAAGGGGATATAAATCTGACAGCAGCAAACCTTGAGTCTGGTGGCGATACCATGATCGCCAGTGGTGGTGAGCTCAATCTGAGCAGCGCCGCAAACGTTTATAGCTACGAGCAGCACAAGAGCAAAAAAGGCACTATCAGCGCTCGTCAGAGCGGGCAAAGCACCCTGTCGATAACCCACCAGGGAACCAATCTGCAATCCGGTGGGGATGTGCAGATAATGGGGCTTAATGGCATTGCGCTTGAAAACACGGATGTTTCCGCAAGCGGAGATTTGATAGCCAGCGCGGGCCTCTACAGCACCGAGAAAGAAACGTTGACCAACGATCAGGCGGGTTTGCTGATTCGAGATGTCCACGATATCTACCAGTACGACAGTTATAAGGAAAGCTCCAAGGCGGATATTGGCGGCATGGTTGCCAGCATGGCAACCCTCGGCCTGGGTGGTGGCCTTGCTACCTTTAATCCTCTGGATTTTGCTGATGTGACCAAGGCCACAGTGGCCAATGCTCTGAATGGAGAAAAGGGCTACACACAAGCATCCGGTAATTACAGTGCCACCTCCCAAGGCTCGAATCTCGATGCCCAGGGAAGCCTGCTCCTGCAATCCGCCGGTGACATGCATATTCAGGGCTCTACCGTTTCGGGATTGCGTGACGAGGGTGAAGGAGAAGTTCAGATTCAGGGAAGTACGGCTCTACTGGCGGGCACCTTGATCAACCCGCTGGATGGCCAGACAGTACTGGAAAATGATGAGGCCAACCTTTCCATCATCGCCGGTGAAAAGCATCACTCGTCTTACTATAAGAAAGAAAAATTCGGCGTGGATTATCTGGGTGCTGCAGGTGGTGCTCTTACCCAGATGGCGGGTGCGGCGACCGGTGTCTTCACCGGTGATTTTTCCGGCCCCGATGATCTGCCTGACGATGTCAGCATCAAACGGGAAGGCGAAGAGCGGCGTATTGAGAGTGTCACCCTGACCCAGTCTGTCGTTCAGGATAGCCAACACCTTACGCTGTCCGCCGGTAATGATATGACGGCGGTGGCCTCCCAGATTCTCAGTGGTGGTAATATGGCCATGACCGCCGGTGGGGATGTGAATCTGGCTGCCGGGCTGGAAACCCTCAGCGATTACCAGGCCAGCTACGGCAACTCGTTCGATAATTTCACTGGCGGTTATGACCGTGGGCGCCTCTACGCGGGCATCGAGGGTGAACGTTATCGCGAAGAAACCCTGTTTGAGCAAGGCAAGGCGCTAGGTAGCCTGCTGCAGGTGAGTGGTCTGATCAACATGCAGGTGGACGGTAACGTCAACGTTATCGGCAGTGATTTTATTGCTGGCGGCCTGGATGCCGACATCGGCGGAGAAATGCGCTTTGGCGCCGCGCAGGGATACGAGCGAACCACCTATAAGTCCACCAGCGAAGACACCAGCCTGACGGCCGGCGTCGGCAATAGTTACGTGGATGCCGCCTATGCAGCGGATGATTTCGTAAAAGCCTCCGAGGATGTGAAGCGAGCCTATGATGCGTTGCAGGCCGCCAAGGATGATCCCCGTATCACCGACATTGGCGATTACGAAGCCAATCTGACATTGGCTCTGCTTCAGCAGCAGGCGGTAGGCCTCCAGGCGGCCACCTCTGTTTCCGGTGCTATCGAAAATGCCCCGGCTTTCGGTTTCTACGGCGATGTGCAAATGGCCACGGAAACCACGGAGCATACCAGCAGCAGCGAAGCGCTGACCCACCGGGGTAGCCAGGTGCAGCTGGGCGCGGGTGGCATGAACCTGAAGGGTGAGGCCCTGACCCTGCAGGGCAGTCGACTGGATATTCACGATGGTGGCGGGCTGGATCTGGATGTGGATCGCTTCACGGTAGAAGCGGTAGCCGACACCTATAGCAACCAGAGCAGCACAGAAACCCATACTTCCACTCTGACGGTTGCCAGCAGCAGCCGCAGCAACCTTGCGGGTGCGGCGGCAGTGGATGCCCTTTCCGGTGGTCTGGGAACCCAATCCAGCGAACAGCAGAGCCAGTCCCAATACTGGCAGTATGGTGCGGTCAACGTTGACGGCCTGATGAACCTGGACGTGAAGGATCAAACCACGATCCGTGGGGGCAATGTCTGGGCCAGAGAGGTCGCAGGGAATACTGGCAACCTGACCGTCACCTCCCTGCAGAACACCAGCACCAGCGAGCATAGCAACCGCGGTCTCAACCTGGGCGGCGGCCAGGGCTTCAGCGCGAATGGTGGCTACAACACGGCTTCAGGCTCCAGCGAACGGGCCTGGGTGGACCAGGTGAGCAGCTTCCATGGGGAAGAGGCCTTTAACGTGACCGTAGACGGCCACGCCCAAGTGGACGGTGCCGTGATCAGTGGTGGTGATCCGGACAACTTCACTCTGGATACCGGCACCTTCGCCTATACGGACATCCAGGATTATGACCGTGGCAGCAACAGCGGCTGGGGGGTAAGCACCAGCTTCAACCCTCTGGACCTGAAAGAGCAACAAAAAGCGCCCCAGGGCAGCACCACACTCAGTGCCCACCGCAACGGCCATGACAAGGAAGGAATCACCCGTGCCACTGTGGGTGAAGGAACGCTTATTGTTCGCGATGACGACAGCGACAAGAACAGCAATCTGGCCGGCCTGAACCGTGATACTGACAACGTGCAGGAAATCACCAGGAATGAAATTACTGGTGGCCTGGATGCTGAGTTGACGGTGGATCACCGGTTAGTGACGGAGCGTGGGCGCAAGGAAATTGCCCGGGATGTGTCAACCACGCTGGGTCTTCCACAGGATGTGGTCACTTCTGTTATCAAAGTCCTCGGTGACAGAAAAATCACCGAACTGGGCGTGCTGATTCACGAGCACGGTCTGACCCGCAAACTCACGGAAGAAATCAAGCGCTTCCCGGAATACGATGCGCTGCGCAAGATTCTTGCGGACACAATGGGCGTTCCTGAAGACCAGGCAGCTGATCGTCTGTTAACCCTGCTGGCCGAGATCGGCAGTGTAGCGGCCGATAATCCTGAGCAATTACAACAGGCGATTGCCGGCTTTACCGAAGCCGGTGAGCAGGGAACGGCTCAAGGCGTGAAAGACGGTAGTGCCCTGAAAATTGCCCTTCACCAGGCCGTGGGTGAAGCGCTGGGCGGCGCGGACGGTGCCAGCGCTGCAGGCACCAATGAAATGCTGATGCCCTTGTTGGTGGATCTTGCGGGCAACAGCCCGGAGCGCCTGCGAGCCCTATCTCGCATCGTCGGTGGTGCCAGTACCGGTAATGCCCAGGGCGCCTGGATTGCCGAACAGGGCACCACCTGGAACCGGCAGCTGCACCAGAATGAAGTTATTGCCATACGGGAGCAGGCTCAGGCCTATGCGGCACTGCATCCCGGCATGACTGTAGCTGAGGCTTTATCAGACCTTCTTCTGGAAGGGTTGCGTCAAGTGGATGCTACTTATAGCGATAGGATTAAGGCGAACAACGAGGCGGCTGCTTTTTTGGTCCAAATCGCGCATTCAGACCCGAATAATTCACTGGTGAGTACGGATGGACATAAAACGGCATTGTTCCAGGCATCAGATTATGATTTTGGGAAATTCGATGCGTATGAGTGGGAGTTCTGGAATGTTGCTAAGGGTATTTATCCGGGAGGAGTAGAAGACCCCAATATGTTCTTCAATATTCTTACGGATAGGGAAAATGGCCTAATGCTGAAAGGCAATGGCGATGCTTATTATTTGTCCAGAGGCCTTTTTGACAAGCTTTCATCCGAATCTGCAAGCAAAGCTGGATCTCAGAATTTAATGATTTTAGGCTCAGCTGTCGGCACGATTGGGGCTCTGCGTTTGACTGGACTCGCCTCAGCAGAGGCTGGGCTATTTGCCAGTAATCCTGCGTCGTATTTTTATAGTCAGGGTCACAAATTGACCCTGATGGCGGACGAAATGATCGCGGGGATGGCGGGCTTTCCGACTGGCGCCGTATTCGGTGGTGGCGGAGCGTTATTGCTTGATGATATTGCTTCGGGTGGCGCGCGTTATGCCACCACTTTGTGGGATGAGGCTTCAAGGCTTGGTACCTTTGGGCGGGGGGGGGATTCTAATCCGGGGCAATTTAGGTTTTTTGAGGTTGATTCGGGTACGATGCCTCCGGAATTTGTTGTTGCAAACAGTAACGAAGTTAGAACCGTAAATGGTTCGTATTGGGCTGAATCAGATTTTGGTCCGCTAACGACAACGGTAGAGCCTACCCCGCTTGTTATAAACAATTTGGAATCAGGTCATTCGTTTGCGAGGACAGTTACCGAGGGAGGTACGGGCCGCTCTTTGGCAGGGCATGGGACTTTATTCACGCCTGATGGAAACATTATTGTTCCCGACGGAACAGCAATTACATTGCCTCGGCCCGGTATTTCGATTCTGGATAAAACAGGCAGATATATTGAAAATGGTGATTGGTTTGGTTTAAGCAATGCTGCACGAACCAATGAGCGGATTGTCCGAGATATCGAGGGAATGGCGAGCTGGCTACCTGGAGCTGAAATACCCAATTACACATTGTCCAAACCAACAAAACTGAACATATATTCGCGTTCAACTACAACGGCGACTCCCACTACGTTGGATAAAGTTTTGTCGCCTAACATGGGGTGCGTTGATTGGGCTGCGTGTACGGCATTCTTTGAATACTGAGGAAAATATGTTTTTTAATGATTTGTCTCTTTACGAGTACCACTTGTCTAAGCCTGTAAAACAAATTCTGAATGTTGGTTGGCTTGATGGTGGTAAGGAGTTTACGAAGGGGGATTCTCCTTCGGTATTTTGTCAAAAACTGGCATCGGTAATTATTGGTGGAGCTGGTTTTGATGCGAATTTTAATAGGATTAGAGGCGTTCATCCCTGTGATTTATGTGGGGATAGAGAGGTGGTGATTTTCAGTAATGGTGAGGAAGAGTTGCTGGGGATGAGTGAGATTCTAATACCAAATAGCGAAGGGGACGGATACTTTGCCTCGCCATCAATGGTATATCACTATATTACGGTTCATAGTTATTTGCCGCCTGAACCATTTATGAATGCGGTCTTAAATGTGGATCTATCCAAGGAGTATTTAGCTGATGATATATTCGATGCTTTATTAGCATCGAGATAGAGGCCTTCACAGGACCCGGGTGTCAGGTCTCCCATTTCTCACGAAAGGTTTTTGCGGCGCGGTTGACGGTGGATCGTCCGCAACCAAAATGTTCGCCGATCTGGGTAAGAGTGTAGTGTCCGTCAAGCCATGCATTTGCCATGGTCTCCTTATTATTGTTGTACGTTCGCTGATAATGAGAGAGCTGCTTCACAGGTCGTAAATGGGAAATGGGAGACCTGGCCCCCGCGTGCACTGTTGCCCACAAGTCGGACTAGTCATTGAGCAAAAAATAATAAAGGACATCCATCACTTGGCGGATTTCCTACGGGGTGCATCGGCCTTCACTGATGTTTGTCTGTTCATAAGGACAGTATTTTAGAGTCATGGATAAGCAAGGAGGCGACCATGACTCGAGCGCGTTACCAGCAAGTCTCATTGGGCGATACTCCGTACTATCACTGCATTTGCCGCTGCGTCCGCCGGGCGTTTCTGTGTGGCAAGGATCATTATTCTGGCCAAGACTACGAGCATCGCCGGCAGTGGGTGGTGGATCGTCTGGCGCCCTTGGTTGATGTATTCCTTTGCTGCCTTTTCTGTTTTTCCGATTTCTGGCATCTGCCATCTAAGCGTAAGATATCTCTTACGCTTAGATGGCAGATGTCGTAAATATTAAGACCAGTCGACATATCTTCAATGCTCCCAGTTTCCCCGCGTTACCCTTTCTGTACCCTCCCACGGTTTGATCTCCTCCAGCTGGGAGATTTGTCATGGAAGCGATAACCAAAGATATATGTGGGGATGTATGAGTTCGAGGTTCAATAAATATGCTGTTCTTTTTCTGGGTGCAACGCTTTCTGCCTGTGGCGGTGGTGGCGGGGGATCTTCCTCCGCGACTACCGGCGGTCCGGGCGGGGGTAACCCCGGCGGAGATAATGGTAGTACGCTGTCTGAAACCGTAACTGTCTCGGCTTCACTGGGGCGGATCACCAATGCCACAGTCAAAATCTATGGAGCCAATTATAGCGAAGTTATTGGTGAAGGGGCTCTGGACGAAACAGGCAAAGCCGCTATCGAGGTTACTTACAGTAGCCTTGAGCCGGCAATTGTCGAGGTTACGGCGGGTGAAAATAGCAGCTACTTCGATGAGTCGGCGGGTGAAATTGCTCTTGCCGAGGGTAGCCAATTTCATGCGATCACTAAAGATCCTGCCAGCACAGCTGTTACTCCTTTCACTGAAATCGCCTGGCAACTTGCGTTAAGTAAGGGCGATTTCCCGCTTGATGCTGAAAGGGTGGAGTTGCTGAATGATTCGGTTGCGAAGTTGGTCAATGGAGGCATTCGCTCCATTACGTCTCCTCCCGATATCCTGTCGGAGATGCCTGCCACCAATAGCCAGACTATTGCGCTTGGGGATCTGCATGCTGCGGTGCTGGGCGCCTTGGCACGAGTTGGCGATGCTCAAGCTATGCCGGCGCTGGCTGTGCTTGAAAGCCTTTCTACGGATGTGACTGACGGGATGCTGAACGATTTCAATGGTGGCTATGTTTATTCAGATTTTGGTGCCGAATTCAGGGAGGAGCTGGAAAGCTGGGTTGAAACTTACGGCAACGAAGACGCGCAGAATGCGATTTTCGCTATGCCGCTTCCTGACATGACAGTAAATTACCGCGCCAATATCCCGCTTAGACAGCGCATTCTGGAGATGGAATATGGTGTCGGGGCGGAAATTGCCTATTCTCAGGATGGCGGATCTGAATGGGCGCTTTTCCCCAAAGGTGAGGAGATTAGTTACCACCGTGAAGGCACGATGATTGGTGTTGCGGCAGGTGATAACGGCCAGGATCCAGAGGGCGGAGAGTTTATTCCGGGTTGGTCTGTTGATATGGAAACCGCTGAGTATGTAAGTCTGTTCGATGACCCGAGTGTTAATGGCGTACGTGTCGAAATTCCCACAGGTGACCCGCTCATCCAGAGATCTATGGTTTTTGTCTCAAGGGATGGCCTTGATATGGATGATTTGATTCTGATGGAGACTAATCTATCAGGGCCAGACAAGCTGGCACATGTTCTGGCTTATGAATCGCTGGACTTCATGGAGCCGGGCGTTGAAGCATTCTTTAACGAGGTTAATGACAAGATTGGTGAAAGCCTGACGGTAGTCACGAGTGATGTGGCAGAACGTGTATGTGAGCATGCGACCATTGGCACGGACAACAAGGCCCGCTACCCCAAGTATGTTGGATTGATCCATTTCGACGACCAAACAGAGAAGGAATCTCTTCAGCCACAGCGTATGCGTTACGCTGAAGCCGGCCCACAGCGAGAGATCTTATTTGCCCACGATACGCTGTTCCGCATCAATGACGATACTGACAGGGTGGACTATATCAGCCTGTCAAACGGCGTGCAGATCACTCAGTGGGCGACCAATGATAGTGCGCTGATTGCCAAATACTGCCCGTAGGAAAATTAACGCAAGCTGAGTGTCAAGCCCCGGTAATCCGGGGCTTTTTTGTTTTGGCGGGCTTTCGGGAGGGTGGGATACCGACTTGTTGCCATTTTCTGTTGCTGAATCGCGGGACGCGCCCCGGGCTGATCCAGGCATGATAATGGTGTTCTCGACAAACTGCGGGTTAATCAGAAATCATGGGTACCCGTTGTTTGCTGGATCTGGAGTGTACTGTGACGAAGTCTGTACCGTTTTCCCTGCTGGAACTCGCCTCGGTCCGCGAAGGAGATACCGTGGGTGAGACGCTGGCCAACAGCGTTGCCTATGCCCGCCATGCGGAAGCGCTGGGGTTTCAGCGGTTCTGGCTGGCGGAGCACCACAATATGCAGGGGATCAGCAGCGCCGCGACGTCGGTGTTGATCGGGCATATTGCCGGGGCGACCGATTCCATTCGGGTGGGGTCCGGGGGGGTGATGTTGCCGAATCACCCCCCGCTGGTGATTGCCGAGCAGTTCGGGACTCTTGAGAGTCTCTATCCTGATCGGATTGATCTGGGCCTGGGCCGTGCGCCGGGAACCGACCCGATGACCAGCCGTGCTTTGCGTCGGGAAGGTCTGGGGGCGGAGCAGTTTCCCCAGGACGTGGCGGAGTTGCAGCGTTTGCTGGGGCCGTTGGATGCGTCACGGGCTGTGAACGCGATTCCGGGAGCGGGCACCGAAGTGCCGATCTGGTTGCTGGGCTCCAGTTTGTACAGCGCGCAGCTGGCCGCACAGAAGGGCTTGCCCTATGCCTTTGCCGGGCATTTTGCGCCGCGTTTGTACCGTGAAGCGCTGCGTATCTACCGGGATCAGTTTCAGCCCTCCGCTCAGCTGGACAGGCCTTATGCCATGTTGACGGTACCTGCGGTGCCGGCGGATTCCGATGAGGAGGCCCAGTACCTGACCACCACCAGTTACCAGCGCATCCTCGCCCTGTTCCGGGGCCAGCCGTTGTGGATGAAGCCCCCGGTGCAGGGCATGGCCGGGTTGTGGAATGCGGAAGAAGAAGCCGGCGTGAAGGGCTTTCTGGGGTTGCAGTTGCTGGGGACGACAGAATCTATTCAGGAACAGCTTGATCAGTTGCTGAATTCGGTAGAGGTGGATGAGCTGATGGTGACGGTGGATCTGCATGACCCGGTGAAGCGCCGCCATGCGCTGGATATTCTGGCGGCGTTGGAGCAGTTTCAGGCGGTGTAATACACCTGCGCTTTCATTGCGTACCTGGATGTCGGATTACGCCTTTCAGGCTAATCTGACCTACGGTCCGAGATCCGCCAGTGGTTCCTGCGAAACCTGCCGAACGCCACGAGAGCAGTAAGCAAAGCAAGGGGCAGGCTACCGCCTCCACTACTGCTTCCTCCTCCACTGCTTGCTCCGCCGGTTTCTGTATTGCTGCTTTGCGTGACCTCAAAACGGCGGGCATAAATATCCGGTGCGTCGTCATCATTCTCTATCCAGCTTTCCCAGGTAACGATGAGCGTGCCATCGCTGTCTGTGGCAAGAGCCACATGGTTTTCTTCTGGCGTGGTGTAGGTGGAGATTTGTTGAGGTTCGCCTACAAGGCCGTTGATGGTGACTTGTTGAGTATAAAGTGTCTTATCGTTATATCCGTCGTTACGGTTCCAGACGATAAAGGCGTTGTCGTTTTTTGCCCTTGCGATAGCCGAGATGGCATTATCTTCCTGGGTTTGTTGGCCAATGACGCTACCAAGATTCCCGGTCAGCGAAACAGTCCGTGCCATTGGGTCCCGGCTTCCGTAATTACCGCTATCCCAGGCGGCGATGAAGTGGTTTTCGTCTAGTGTGACCGCGTGTACGTCGCTGGGGTAGCTACCCACATCGGTTATGCTAAAGAGGGTGGATGTTTCGCCTATCGGATTATCATTCGCAGCGAAAAGCGCGCCTCTAATAGCGTAATGCGGTGACGTTTCTTCTCCGGTTTTCTTGCCCTGCATATCTGCTCCCCATACAAGGAATACCGCGTTATTGGTATTCAGAGCAACGGCTGGAATAGCCCCCAGGTTGCTGAGCGGCATGGGCAGCGTGACGGTAACTGCGTTACTTGTGGCGTTGCCGCTTTTGTTATAACGCCGAAAAGTCAGTGTGTTGCCATCAATGGATTTATCCAGTGCAGTGGGAAAGGTTTGCCAGGCGATGACCAGGCCGGTGTCGTTGTGGGCGAGGGCGGGTAGTGCTTCTTTGCCGTTGGTATTTGCAACGGTGAGAGGCTCACCGCTTGGAGAACCGTCGTTATTGAAGAATTGAAGCACCAGATTGTAGTCGTTATCGATGTCACTGATGGGGTCGCCGGTTTCCGACCAGGCGAGAGCAAAAGCACCATCGTTCCACATGGTCATTGCAATGTGTGGGTAGTCGTTCTGTTCAGGAATGCGAGCAATATTTTGGTCCGCATCGACCAGGGTTCTCTCTGGACCAACTGTTTCACCAAATTGGTTGTAAAATTGCCCTTTAATGGCTGGGCCAACATCGGAGAGGCGGTTTTCAGAGGTCCAAACGATCAGCGTTTGATTATTCCCGTCTGCGGCTATGTGCGGTGTTGCTTCGTAACCGGATGAGGTGGTGTTAACGAGGTGCTCGGGGCCTTGAGCTTCCAGGCTTGCAAAGCCAGGAGCCGCAGCGCTGAAAAGCACCATTGAAATAACAGCGCGACTAATACGATACCACTGATTTCTCACTATAATTCCCCTGTGTCTTGCATTCGGCGTTTTTCATCGGGCGGGGAGTATAAGGTGCTGAGCGTTTTTTCCTGTCAGCAAAGACTTACAAATCAGGGTGATTTTTTTTTGGCGAAAGAGATTGTGATGCTTGTCACGTATTCGCGACCCTTTTTGCAGGGGAAAAGTGAGGAGAGGAGGGCGCCGAGCACATCGACAGTCAAAACTGGTTACTAGGGAGAGGGGGCGCGGTTCTGTTGTGCTGACAGAACCGCTGACAGAGGCAGGTCCAGGGGGTTAGTGCTGGGCGCCGGGTAGCGGATTGCCGAATCGCTTCAGGTATTCCTTGCCAATTTCAATCCCGCCCACGTTATTCAGATGGCTTTCATCGCGGTAGAGCGGGATGCCGTTCAGGACGGTCTGGCAGCGTTCGCCATCGCACAGCACTTTTCTGGGGTTAAGCCACTGCACGTCCGGGTAGCGCTGCTGGACGGCTTGTTTGTACCGGTAAAAATTGTCGAGTGAGTCTTCTACGCCAGCAGCGCTGATCGTGCAATCGTCCATGTTTTTCAGTAGGCATTCTGCGTAAGAGGAAGAGGGCAGCTCGGGCACGTCTTCCATCACGATGACGGTGTGCCCCTGATCTTTCAGCCAGCCGATGGTGTCTACGAAGTGGCGTTGATAGCTTTCAGACTTAAGGTACGAATTCCACCAGGCACCGATGAAGACTGTCATGGGGCGTTGGCTCAGGTAGTCGCTGAGGGCTTGGTTACGAGCCACTTTGGTTGGGTCTGAGGCCTGGACTTTTTTCGCTATGGCCGGGGGCAAGAATGGGGTTGAGGCCCGGGTGACCATCAGCATGGAATAGTCTGTGCCCTTGAGTAGCTGTTCGATAAAGCCGATCTGGGCGATGGCGTGGGAGTCGCCAATCAACATGCTGTTGGGCTGGCCGTTTTCCGGTTCGGCGCCGAACAGGCAGGCGTCGCTCCTGTTGAATTCCACTGGCTCGCCTTTGAAGCAGCGTTTGTAGAGGTCTGCTGGATTGTTGTTGGCGATAATTTTGTACAGTTCGCGGCGCTCTTCGGGAATACGGAAGCTGATGTCATCGGCGATGCGGATAGTGGACTGGATTGCCCAGATGCCAATCAGCGGCGCCAGAATGAAGATCAGGAATGATTTCTTGAAGCTCCACTCCCGGTGCCGGTAACGGTTTTCCACAAAGCGAAAGCTGAGCCAGGACAGGACGACGACGCCAGCCATCAGCAGCAACCGGTTCAACCAGGTCAGCTCGATAAGCTGGTAATGCATCAGCGCCACCGGTGGCCAGTGCCACAGGTAAAGGGAATAGGAAATGCCGCCCAGAAAAACCATCACTGGCAGGCTCAACAGCCGTGCGGTGAAGGTGCCAGGCTGATGCAGGCCGGCGTAGATGACCATGGCGGTGCCGAGGGTGGGCCACAGCGCGTTATAGCCGGGGAAGTGATCGTGCTTGGTGATCAGCAGGGCGGTGGCCACAATCAGGGTGAGGCCGATCAGCGCCAGGGTTTCGGCGCTGCCCCGGTTCAGGCGAGGTAACTGCTGGCTGAATAGTGCGACGCCGGTACCGAGCATGAATTCAAACAGGCGGGCGGGCAGCAGGTAGTAGGCAGCGGCGGGGTGGGCGCTGGCCATATAGACCGATAACACAAAGGTGGCCACCAGGGTGATATGGAATGGCCAGTGGGCGTTGCGGCCTTTGCCGAAGCGATAGGCCAGGTACAGGGAGGCAGGCCAAAGCAGATAGAACTGTTCCTCCACGGCCAGCGACCAGGTATGCAGCAGGGAAAGCGACAGGGTTTCCGGGGCGAAATACTGGGTGAGCTCGTTGAAGTAGTAGAGGTTGCTCAGCCCGATCAGTGAGGCGATCCAGCTTTTGGCAAAAATATAGTAGGCGTCGCCGATATAAAACGGCGAGATCATCAGAAAGGTGGCGGTGGAGACCAGAAGAAACACCGGCACCAGGCGGCGGATACGGCGGGCATAAAAATCGCGAAACCGGAAAGTTCCTTTCTGGAAGGCCCGCTCCAGTAGCTGGGTGATGACGAAACCGGAGATGACGAAAAAGACATCGACACCGATAAAACCGCCCGTAATGCCCGGCACCTGATAGTGGTACAGGATCACCAGGATGACGGCCAGTGCGCGCAGGCCTTCGATGTCGGCGCGATAACTTGGCTTGGCCTTCACGTACGTCTCCCCAGTGTGCTGATCAGTAAACCGGGAAGAATAAAGGTGCGGTGACAGGCAGACAAGTCAGTTGCGCTGTCGGCGCACGCCCAGCAGCAATGCCATGAGCCCCAGCCACAGTGACGCACCTCCGCTTCCGCTGCTGTCACTTGCAGCGGTGTTGACGGTGGCGTTGTACTGCACGGTGACATCCGCCTGTGTATCGGTGTCGCCGGGGATGTCGTTTTGGTCGGCGTTGGCGGTGAAGGTGAAAGCCTGGTTGATGCCGGTGTCAGTGGTGAACTCCAGTGTCAGGATTTCGCTTTGTTCCGGGCTGAGGTTGCCGACAGGGCAGTACACCGGGTTGCTTTGTTGGCAGCCCAGTGCCGGGCCGTTGACCAGTTGAGTATTGGCGGGGAGCGGGAAGCTGATGCCGGTGTTGGTGGCGGCATTCAGCGGAGAGTGATTGCTCAGGGTTAGCGCTACTGTGGCTCGGGTGGGGCTGCTGGTCTGTTGGGCGGCGGACAGGGCCAGGTCGGGATTGTCGGAAAAAACAATTTCCTGCGTGAGGCTATCGTTGCGGCGGCGGTAGTCGTTTTCATCGGCACTGGCCCTGAGTGTGAGGGTGACGACCTGGTCGGTGCCACTGCTGTCGGTCACCGCCACGTTACCTGTGCGGGAAGCGCCCGCGGCCAGGTTGCTGGCCACGGTACAGCGGCTGGCAGAGGTCAGGGTGCTGCAGCCGTTCCAGTCAAAGCGGGCGCTGGTGGTCAGACTGCCGATGAGCGAGCGGCTCACAGTGGCGTCGGTGGCCGTATTGCTGGTGCTGTTGTTGCGCAGGGTAGCGGTGAGGGTCTGGGTGCCGTTTAGGGGTTGATAGTGGCGCCTCGTACCACCGCTGATGGTCATATCCACCAGCGGTACGCCGCCTTGCGTGGTCAGCCGCTCGATTTCTGCAATTTCTTTGGTGACGTGGTTGTACCCGGCGGGGGCGCCAGACGCACAGTTTTCCAGGCCAAAGCTGGTCAGGCCGACCAGCCAGGGGTTGGGCTCTTCGCCGATAAACAGGGGGCCGCCGCTGTCGCCGAAGCAGGTGTCCTGGTTGATATTGTTGACCGGATTCAGCTCTGCCGCGCAGATGGTTGAATCGGGAATGATCAGGGTGGAAAGACTCTGGCAGGTATTTTTGGGGATGTAATCCAGTTGCACTTCGCGCAGAAAGACACTGAGGTCGCCGCTGCCCGTCTGGCCCCACCCCAAGGCGGTTACTGCTTCGTCACGTTGATTCAATGAACGGCCTTCCAGTTCCGCAAAGGTACCGTTGTCCGCCAGGCTCGGCCATTGGTTGTTGCTGGTGGCAGGAATACGCAACAGGGCAAGATCATGGGCAAAGGAAAAATTATTGAAGTTCGCATGGCGGTAAATCGCTTCTACCGGAATGCGCCCCGGTTGAGGTGAGGTGCCTTTGCGTTCGGTTTCACCGATATAAACAAACATGCGATTGGCGGTGGCCAGGGCATCATTCTGGTACTGGGTGCAATGGTAAGCGGTGAGTACCCAGCGGGGGCTGAGCTGGCTGGCACCACAGAGCAGATAGCCGCCGGGAAGATTGGGGTCGTCGATGGCGAGTTGTGCCATCCACGGCCAGCGATCAGCAGGGGCCTGGTTACCACCGACAATGCGCGCGCTGGGGCTGTCGGCGGCTTGGGCTAGCGTGCCGAGGGTGGTCAGCAGGCCGGCGAGCAAAGTGGTGAAAACGGTGCGAAGGGGCATAGGGATGCCTTGTCATTATTTAGATCAGTTTAGCGCAAAGGCCGACAAGGCTGTGTGAGCGAAGCGTGTTTTATTTGTTTCAGGTGCCTTGCGGTGACAGGCCTGACTTCCCTCGCGGGTTAGGTCAAGGCCTGTGGCGTCAGACGTGCGACGTGGCTGGCTCAGTTCATTGGCGGCGCATGGGCCAGCCAGTGGTTATCTTCTTCCGTGGTGCGGGCCATGGACGTCTGCAGGTGAGAGAACGCCTGCTCCAGGGCGGCGTCGCCATCGGTCAGGGTCATTACGGCGGCGCGCAGGCCTGGGTGCCGGTCGCGCAGATCATTGAGCAGCTGCTCGGCGGCGGCCGTGGCGGTGCAGGGCAGCAGCAGGGCCAGGTGTTGTTCATCATAGCGGGCGGCCACATCGCTGCGGCGGATGCGTTGGGCGACCCGGTCGGCCAGGAGTGGCAGTTCGTTGTGTTGCACCAGCGCCAGGGTCAGCGGCGAGGAAATGCGATCATGCAGTGGCACTAGCCAGCCAGCGGTACTGACCAGGGCTTCGCGGCTGATGAAGTCGGTATCCGGGTCGCGCCAGGTGGCTTCCAGTGCGGCCCGGGACAGATGCTGGTTACGCCAGATCATCAAGCCGAAATAGAGCATGCAGGCGCTGAGTGCCGCGACCAGGAACAGGCTGGCAGAAGCGGTGGGGGCATCGGTGTAGCTCAGGCGGATGGGTAACACAAACGCCAGCACGATTTCGGCCCCGGCGAGCATGATCAGGAAACGCTTGAGCCCATGCAGCAGGCCGTTACTGAGCACGGCGATAAACAGCAGGGCCATGGTTGGCGGTGGGTCGCCAGCATCCAGTAGCAGCACGATACCCAGGGTCAGCAGGTCGAGCGCGGAAGCGAAGGCGTCAGCATTGGCCGGGCGCCAGATCAACAGCAAAAGCTGAATGCCGATATAGGCGCTGAACAGCAGCCACGGTGTCGCCTGGGGCAGGGTGAAGAAAAAATGGTCCGCATGGTGGAAATACATCACCGCCAGGCCCGCAAACAGCGCCCGCGCCAGATACTGCATCAGCACCACACCCTGATCCGAGGTGATACGGCTTGAGGTGTTCATCATTGAGTCGATCCCAGGTTCATTAGGGGGCCTATGTTGCGGCACCCTGGCAGCGGAATAAAGATGCCCGGCGGTGTAATCTTGTTAAAACTGTACGTTGAGAGGCGTTTACCGGTCATGGTCTGGACCTGAAGAGTCGGTATGGTAGGCGTTGGCGAATGTTCCTGCACCGTAAGGAGGCACAGTGGATCACAATGTAAATGCACCATTGCGTGACGATGTCCGCTTGTTGGGCGACTTGTTGGGTGAATGCCTGCGCCAGCAGGCCGGCGATTCCATGTATGAGACGGTGGAAAAAATCCGCCAGGCCTCTGTGGCGACGCGCACCGAGGGAGGCGAGTCGCTGGCGTCGCTACGCGACCTGCTCTCTCCCCTGGACGACGCCACCCTGCTGGAAGTGGCCCGGGCGTTCAGCCAGTTTCTCAACCTGAGTAATATTGCCGAGCAGCATCACCGGGAGCGCTTGCATCGTCAGCACCAGCGGTATCCGGGGGACGCGGGGACCGATCAGGGGTTGCAGGATGTGTTGCAGCGTCTGGCGGATAACCAAATTGCACAACCGCAGATCTCGGGCACGCTGGAAGATCTTTCCGTGGAGCTGGTGCTGACCGCGCACCCCACCGAGGTCACTCGTCGCACCCTGATTCGCAAGTATGACCAGATGGCTGATCTGCTCAGTGAGCTGGACCGTTCCGATCTTAATGATGACGAGCGCCAGTTGCGCCGTGAACGGCTGCGCCGGGTGATCCTGGCGGCCTGGTGCACCGATGAAATCCGCCGTGAAAAGCCCACCCCGGTGGACGAAGCCAAATGGGGCTTTGCCACCATTGAGCAATCCCTGTGGCAGGCCGTACCGGATGTCTTACGCCGGCTGGAAGCGCAGCTGGCCGAGCAGGGCCTGCCCGCGCCGCCAGCAGACTGGGCGCCGGTGAAGCTGGCCTCATGGATGGGCGGTGACCGGGACGGCAACCCCAACGTCACCGCCCCGGTGACCCGCGAAGTGTTGCTGCTGGCGCGCTGGATGGCGGCGGATCTGTACCTGCGGGATGTGGAGAATTTGCTGGCGGACTTGTCCATGAAAGCCGCCAGTGAGGAACTGCTGGCCGCCACGGGCCCCACCCACGAACCGTACCGGGTGTTGTTGCGCGATGTGCGCAGCCGCCTGCGCCTGACCCGTCGCCAGATGGAAGCGCAGGTGGAAGGCTTGCCGGTGCCGGAGGGGGACGCGTACCTGCGCCGCGAAGAACTGATGGCGCCGCTGCAGATGCTGGATCGCTCGTTACGCGCCGTGGGGTTGAGCGATATCGCCGACGGTGATTTGAAGAACACCCTGCGCCGCCTGAACTGCTTCGGGATTACCCTGTTGCGGCTGGATATCCGCCAGGAATCCACCCGCCACAGTGAGGTGCTGAATGCGATTACCCGCTATCTGCAGCTGGGCAGTTACAACGACTGGGATGAAGCGGCCCGCCAGGCGTTTCTGGTAGAGGAACTGCAGGCGCGCCGGCCGCTCATTGATGCCGCCTTCCGCGATAGTGAACACTGTACCCCCGAGGTGGCCGAGGTGTTGGCCACCTGTGAGGTGATTGCCGAGCAGGGCAGTGAAGGGCTGGGGGCCTACGTGATTTCCATGGCGACCACGCCGTCCGATGTGATGGCGGTGATGCTGCTGCAGAAAATCGCCGGTGTCCGCGAGCCCATGCGCGTGGTGCCGCTGTTTGAAACCCTGGACGATCTGGACGGCGCAGAGCAGACCATGTCGGCCCTGTTGGCGCTGCCGTTCTACCGGGAGCGGGTGGCGGCGGGCCAGGAAGTGATGATTGGCTATTCCGATTCCGCCAAGGACGCCGGGTTTCTCGGTGCCGCCTGGGCCCAGTACCGTGCCCAGGAAAAGCTCACTGCGTTATTTGCCGACAACGGCATTCCGCTCACCCTGTTCCATGGCCGTGGCGGTTCCATTTCCCGCGGCGGCTCGCCCACCCGCATGGCGTTGTTGTCACAGCCGCCGGGCTCGGTGGCCGGTCGCATCCGGGTGACAGAGCAGGGTGAGGTGATTCGCTTCAAATATGGCCGCCCGTCGGTGGCGGTGTTCAACCTGGAGCAGTATGTGGCGGCGACGCTGGAGGCGACCCTGTTGCCGCCCCAGGCGGCGCGGGCGGAGTGGCGCCAGCAGATGCAGGCGTTGACCGATACCTCTGTGGCGGGCTATCGGGGTGTGGTGCGCGATGAGCCCGAACTGGTGCGTTACCTGCGTACCGTGACGCCGGAAACCGAACTCTCGCGGCTGGCCCTGGGCAGCCGCCCGGCCCGCCGCAAGTCGGACCAGGGCATCAGCTCGTTGCGGGCGATTCCCTGGGTGTTCGCCTGGACCCAGATCCGCCTGATGCTGCCCGCCTGGCTGGGCACCGGTGCCGCTCTGGAAGATGCCCAGAACGATGCGGCACAAAATAGCATGGTGCGGGAAATGGCCAGCGAGTGGCCGTTTTTCCAGGGCGTGGTGGATATGCTGGAAATGGTACTGGCCAAGTCCGACCTGCGGGTGGCGGCCTGGTATGAAGAGCGCCTGGCTGGCGATGATGCTGGCCTGATGCGTTTGGGGGAGGTGCTGCGTGAGCGGCTCACTGCCACGGTCAGTGCCTTGTCTGCGCTCACTGGCCGCGAAGATCTGCTGGATAACAATCCGGTGATGCGCTGGTCCATCCGCGTGCGTGACCCGTACACCGACCCGTTGCATCTGCTGCAGGCGGAACTGATGGCGCGGCTACGTCAGCAGGACGGTGATGAGACCCTGGAAAGCGCACTGATGGTGACCATTGCCGGTATTGCGGCGGGCCTGCGCAACACCGGGTGAGGGCGCTCCCTCACTGGCAGTGATTGAGTGTATGAGTGGGCGCCTGCAGGGCGCCCGCCTGCTCATAGGCCCGGCGCAGGCGGCCTTGCTGGCGCAGTGTGTTGATGCCCTTATTCAGTGCTTGCTGGATGGCGTCGGCTTCAGGGTGCTGGCGGGAAACCGCAAAATGGCGGCTGCCCGGCAGGCACAGGATGCCGCCGGGCACCGGGTGCAGGGTGCTGCCCTTGACGCGCAGCACGGGCGTGCCGGCGGTGAGGGGCGGGGCCAGCAGCAGGTCCGCCCGCCCGCTTTCTACCCAGCGAACCATGGTCATCCAGCGGGGCGCATCCAGCAGCTCGCCATGGGGCAGGTTCGTTAGCAACTGCCAGTCTGCTCGCCACTGCCGGGAGCTGACCAGGCGAAAGTCGGCCAATTGCCCGGTCTCGGTCAGGGTTGTGTTCTTCGCGGTTTCTGCCCGCCCATACAGTTGTGCCAGATTGCTGCCGGGCCCTAGCAGTGCCGTGCTGGCCCACAGGTTATCGCGCAGCGCGATATCCTCTCGCCACAGTGAGGTGGCGGCCAGGTCCAGGCGCCCTTGATCCATTTCTGTGAGGGTCCGTTCGTAGCTGTTTACGATGACCCACTCCAGTTCGTGGCTGTTTCCTCTAACCTCTCCACTCTGCCCTGCAGTGCCACCAACAGCGCCCCTACCCAGGGCAAGGGCCTGCTGAAGCAGCGCGACTTCGATGACGTCCCGGCGGCTGCAATCGCCCCGGTAGTCGGTTATACGCAGTACCTGACGATGCCTTAACCAGCATTGATAGTCGTGGTACACATCGGCGGGAACGGCGACCTGAAGCGGGGGGCTCGGGGCAGGCGCTGGATCGGCCTGAATGCCGCTGGCCAGCAGCCCCAGCATCAGGGTAATGAAGGGGTGACGCTTGCCTATCACGGGCTGGATTCCTGGCCTTTGAGTGCCACGTGGCTGCCATCGCAGATCATGCCTTTGCTGCTGTGTTTGCAGCCGCAGAAAAACACAATCTTGTCCCGGGTGGCGGTGTAGGGCACCGGGGAGAAGCCGGTGCCCTTGTGGCTGCCGTCGCAATAGGGCTGGGTCTTGCTGAGGCCGCAGGCGCACCAGTAGACCGTATCGCCTTTTTTGACGGGCAGCGGGAACGGTACGGTGTGGGCAATGCGGGGGGCGTCCATGGTGCTCTCCTGCGGCGCTTTCGTTAACGTCAGGCGCATTCTGCGTGTGTCGCGCAAATGTCATGCAAATGTCACTGCCTTGCCATGGCGGCTGACGACACTGGCCGAAACTGCCAGTGGAGTACACTATGCTTGCGCAAGCTGCAGGAAAGATCAAAGCGTTAAGCCCGCAATTGAAAGGGGCCTTCACCAAGCCGTTCGTGGCCACCGCCGAGATTCTTCGCTTTCCCCGCGACATGGCCGCGGAGAGGGCGCTTGAGGCCCCGGCGCCGGGCCGCTTCACGGCCTATTTCACCCGCTCGCGCCGGGAAATTCTGAAAATCCAGCGCCTGCGCTATCGCATCTTCTCCCAAGAGTATGGTGCCAGTTTCAGTGCCCCGTTCGGCCTCGACCGGGACCGTTTTGATCGCCACTGCCTGCATCTGGTGGTCCGCGATAACCGTAACGGGGAAATCGTGGGTTACACCCGCGTGCTGCCGGGTGAGCGCTTGCACCGGACCGGAGGCTTCTATTCCAGCGGTGAATTTGATCTGACCATGCTGAGCCAGCTGGAGGGCAAGCTGGCAGAAATCGGCCGCACCTGTATTCACCCGGAACACCGCAACGGGGCCGTTATCAGTGTGCTGTGGGCGCGGCTGGCGCAGTACATGCTGGAAAACGATGTGCGCTACCTGCTGGGCTGCGCCAGTATCGCGCTGAGTGAAGGCTATAACGTGGCAGCGGTTAATCAGCGTATCCAGGCGCGGCACCTGAGCCAGGCAGGGCATCGCGTGCAGCCGCATCTGCGGTTACAGGCGCTACCAGGAGATACCCAGGCGGAGAGTGTGAAAATGCCGCCGCTGCTCAAGGCCTACCTGCGCATGGGAGCTCAAGTGTGCGGTGAGCCGTGCTGGGACCCGGATTTTAACTGCCTGGATTTCTTTGTGCTGATGGCGGTGGAGGACTTGCCCGCCCGTTATGTGCAGCACTTCATGCAGCCGGCCCAGGCGGTGTGAAGCCCGTTGACAGTGGATAGTGGACAGTTGACAGCGAAACCCTGGAAACCGGCCCAGAGGCATGAGTGAAATGAACGATAGCGTCAGCGTCAGTCCTTATCCGCAAAGCGGCCTCTGGCCGCAACTGCGTCGCATGGTGCGGGTGATCCGCGTTGTCCTCTACCTGTTGTGGGGCTTTATACTGGCGTTTTTGCTGGGGGCGTTCTGGTCACCGTATCGGCCTGTGGTGTTGGCCGCCAAGCAACGCTGGTGCCGGCGTTTTCTGCGTATCCTCGGGGTGGAGTTGACGGTCACGGGGAGCCGGGTGGAAGCCCCGGTGTTTCTGGTTAGTAACCATGTGTCGTGGCTGGATATTCCTGTGATTGCCAGCCAGCGGCATCTGTATTTTCTCTCCAAGGCGGAGGTGGGTGACTGGCCGTTGATCGGCACCCTGGCCCGGGCCATGGGTACCCTGTTTATCAAGCGCGGCAGTGGTGAGTCCGTCCGCAAGGCCCAGGAAATCGCCAGCCGCTTGCAGCAGGGGCACACGGTACTGGTGTTCCCGGAAGGCACCACCACCGATGGCTCCAGCCTGCGCCGCTTTTTCCCGCAATTGTTCGATGCCCCCTTGCTGGCGGGCGTGCCGGTGCAACCGTTAGCGGTACGCTACCTGGATAGCATGGGCGCCCCGGATCCGGGGCTGGCCTTTATTGGTGACGATGAGTTCCACCATCACTTGTGGGCTATGCTGCTCCGCCAAAAAATCCGCATACGCTTGCATTCTTGTACGCCTCTGGATGGGGAAGGCATGGATCGCAAGGCGCTGTCTGTGCAGGCGCATGGACGGGTAGCAGAGCAGTTGACAGTTGATAGTGGACAGTTGAAAGCTCGCGGTTGATTTTTGTCCTTGTTTTCAATGCTTGAGGCGGCGCTCAGCATTTGGGTGCGGCTGCCTGGCTTTCCAAACAGAGAAGGGTTTTCCTTCTTTTCGCTGTCCACTGTATTCCTCCTCCCTGTTATCTGGCGCCACACCTTTAAGCTCGGATACCATGTCTTTTTACTCACAAGGACATTGCCCTGCCATGACCCGCGCCAGTGAACTGAAAAAATCCGACGTTATCGAAGTCAACGGCACCCTGTATGCCATCCGCCAGATTGAGGTGCAGTCGCCTTCTGCCCGGGGTGCGGCCACCTTGTACCGGGTAAAGGCCAGTGCCGTCGGTGGTGGCCCCAAGTTTGAAGAGCGCTTCAAGGGGGATGATGACGTGGCCACGGTGGAATTGCAGCGCCGTGCGGTGCAGTTTTCCTATGTGGACGGGGATGACTACATCTTCATGGATAATGAGGATTTCTCCCAATACTTGCTCAAGCAGGAAGATATCAGCGATGAGCTGGCGTTCATCACGGAAGAAACCGAAGGGGTGTTGGCTCTGAAAGTGGAAGACGCCGTTATCGGTCTGGAATTGCCGGCGTCCGTGGTGCTGGAGGTCACTGAAACCACACCGGCCATGAAGGCCGCTTCCGCATCCGCCCGCACCAAGCCCGCCACCCTGAACACTGGCCTGGTGGTGCAGGTGCCGGAATATATCGTGGAAGGGGAAAAAGTGCGGGTGAATACCGCCGAACGTAAATTCATGTCCCGGGCCTGATTGCCACCGGATGAAGATATTTTTCCTGCGTGAACACTGGGCGACCTTCAGGTCGACGCTGGCAGGTGTGTTGCTGTGCGTGGTGCTCCCGGGCTGTCAGGTGGGCTATTACGGCCAGGCAGTGAAAGGCCACTGGTCGTTGATGGGCAAGCGTGAACCGGTAGCCGACGTATTGAACGATGCCAGCACCTCACCTGAGTTGGCTGACCAGTTGCGCTTCAGTCAGCAGGTTATCGCGTTTGCCGGTGAGGCGTTGTCGTTGCCGGCAGAGGATGTCTACCACCAGTATGTGGCGCTGGAGCAGGATGCGGTGGTATGGAATGTGCTGGCGGCCCCGGCGTATTCCCTGACGCCAAAAACCTGGTGCTACCTGATGATCGGCTGTGTCAGCTACCGGGGCTATTTTGACAAGGATCGCGCCATCCGCGAGGCGGATTTGCTGGCTGAAGACGGCATGGACACGTTCGTGGGCGGTGCCATCGCCTATTCCACACTGGGTTGGTTTGCCGACCCGCTGACCACGCCCATGCTCGAGCGCTCTCGTCCGTCACTGGCGCAATTGCTGATCCACGAACTGGTGCACCGCAAGGTGTATATCAAGGATGACACCCGTTTCAATGAGTCCCTGGCGACCCTGGTCGGCCGGGAAGGGGCAGTGGATTACTTCGCCCATAGTGGTGAGCCGTTATCCGCCGCTTACTGGCAGCAGCGTGAACAGGTGCAGGATGCCTTTATGGCCATTGTGCAGGCGACGCGTGCGGCGCTGAAGGAACTGTATGCGTCAGCGCAGGATGCCGACGCGCTGGCCCGGGAGAAAACCCGTATCCTGCAACAGGCCCGTGACCGGTTTGCCCGTGACAGCCAGGCGCAGCCGGCCCTGAAAGCCTACGCCGGTTTCTTTGATGGGCGATTGAACAATGCCCGTCTTAACGGGGTCAGCGACTATAACGATTATGTGCCGGCCTTTGCCCGCCTGCTGGATCAGTGTCAGCGGGACTGGGGCTGCTTCTGGCAGCAGGTGGACAATTTGGTGGCGCTAACACCGGCTCAACGTACCGATGCCCTGGAGGGGCTTGCATGGAACTGATTCGCACGCCGCAGCCGGAACTGGCGGACCTGTTTGTGAAAACCCTGCGGCGTAATGGCTTTGCTGTCGACCGCCGGGAAGCCGACGGGCAGCACATCATTGAGCTGCAAAACCCGGCGCAGTATGAGCATGCCCACGCCTTGCTGCAGGAATTGATCAACGACCTGCGCCACCAGCAGCATCGCCAGCCGGTGGAGCCGCTAACCGGGCGTCCGCAACCGCTGTTGTCCGGTGGCTGGTTTGCCAGCATGGGCTGGGTGACGCGGGGCATTCTGATTGCCTGTGCGGTGGTGTATCTATCGACCTATGTGATCGGCTACGGTATCTATAATGCCTTCCTGTTTCCCCGGGTGGTGGAAGGGCTGGCCAGTCAGCCCTGGCGGCTGCTGACTCCCATGTTCCTGCACTTTTCCCTGCTGCACATCCTGTTCAACCTGCTGTGGTGGTCTGACCTGGGGCGTCTGATCGAACGGTTGCAGTCTGGCACCCAGCTGGTGCTGGTGACCGTGATTACGTCTGCGGCGTCCAACCTGGCCCAGTTTTACTACTCAGGCCCCCAGTTTGGCGGGCTGTCCGGGGTGGTGTACGGCCTGCTCGGCTACCTGTGGATCTATGGCAAGCTTAATCCCGGCGCTGGGGTGGCCCTGCGCAAGGAAATCGTCATTTTCATGCTGGCGTGGATGGTTATCTGCTTTGTGGGCCTGTCCGGCGTGGTGGCCAATGCGGCGCATCTGGCCGGGCTGGTCAGCGGCTGTGCGCTGGGGGCCGGCTTCGGCTTCTGGCACCGTGGTCGGCAGGCCGGGGAATCGGGCGAAAACCAGGCCCGTTAATGGCCGGGAATGCCCGCAAGAAACGCCTTAGAGCCACCTGCCGGTTTGAGTTAGGGTAGGGGGGCTGCTATAAAGACAGCCAAAACGATGAAGTCACAATAATGAAAGGATGCCAGCGACCTATGCAGTGGCGCTCTGTACCTTACTGGGTACCTTCTCTCTTCTTCGCAGCGGTAGTTACCCTGCAAGGCTGTTCCCTGGCCCATGTTGACGACAACCTGCCCTATGGTGTCCTCAACAACAATGACCTGCAGCTGGTCGAAGACGGCCTGCCCACCTATTTGCTGATGGTCGATGGCCTGATTGAGAACTGGCCGGAAAGCGAATCCCTGCTCAGCAGTGGCGCGGACCTTTATGGCGCCTACGCCGGCTTGTTTGTGGAAGACCCTGAGCGGGCCCGCAAACTTAGCGACAAGGCGCTGGGTTACGGTTTCCGTGCCGCCTGTGCCCACCACAAGGATTACTGCGATCTGCGCAGCCTGTCGGTGCCCGAATTCGAATCCCTGCTGGACGAGGCCGACAAAGGCGATGTGCCGGTGCTGTTTTCCCTGGGCAGCGCCTGGGCGGGTTATATCCAGCAGAACACCAGTGACTGGAATGCGGTAGCGGAACTGGGCCGGGTGGAAGCCATCATGGAGCGCATCGTGGCGCTGGATGAAGGCTATCAGCACGGTCAGGCACATATGTATCTGGGGGTGCTGAACAGCATCCTGCCGGCGTCGCTGGGCGGCAAGCCCGAACAGGCCAAAGCTCACTTTGAAGAGGCGGTAGTACTGTCCGACGGCAAGAACCTGATGGCCCAGGTGCTGTATGCGGAAAAGTACGCGCGCCTGGTGTTCGATCGGGAGTTGCACGACCGCTTGCTCAATGAGGTGCTGGCGGCGGACCCTGATGTTCACGGCCTGACCCTGCAAAATACTTATGCGCAGCAGCAGGCTGAAGTCCTGCTTGCCGGCGCGGACGATTATTTCTAGGAGTGTTTATGCTGCGCCTTGTCACTGTTCTGATCGCGCTGTTGCCGCTGGTTGCCACCGCTGCGACGACCCTGAAAATTTCTACCCTGTACCCGGATGGCACCACCATCGTCACCGGCCTGAAAAAAGCCGGCAAAGATATTGCGGCGCAAACCGAAGGCCGGGTAAAGCTGAAAATCTACCCTGGTGGGGTGATGGGTGATGATCGTGCGGTAGAGCGCAAAATCCGTATCGGCCAGCTCCATGGCCTGGTGGCCCAGGGCGGTGCGTTTGCTTCCGCCTACAAGGACAGCCAGATTCTCAACGTGCCGCTAGCCTTTAATAACTACGATGAAGTGGATGCGGTGCGCAGCGAGTTGGACCCGGTCATCCAGAAAGGCCTGGAAGACGGTGGCTGGGTCAGCTTTGGTTTGCTGGACGGTGGCTTCGCTTATGTCATGTCCGAGCAGCCGGTAAAAAGCGTGTCCGATCTGCGCGACCAAAAGCTGTGGTTGCCGGCCAACGATGAAGCCTCCGCGAAAGCGGCCAAGGCTTTCGAGCTCTCCCCCATTTTGCTCAATATCGGCTCCGTTCTGACCTCTCTGCAGACCGGTGCAGTGAACGCCTTCGCCGCTCCCCCGGTGGCGGCCCTGACGTTGCAATGGTATTCCCGGGTGAACTACCTGACTGACATGCCTCTGCTTTATACCTTCGGCATGCTGGGTATCCACGAGAAATACTTCAAACGCATGAGCCCGGAAGACCAGCAGGTGGTCCGCACGGTACTGGAAGCCACCTTCGACAAACTGGATGCGCAAAGCCGCAAGGAAAACCTGAGTGCCTTTGCCGCCGTTCAGCAGCAGGGCCTGGAAGTGATCAAGCCCGGCGGAGAACAACGCGAGGAATGGCACAGCTACGCCGAGCGCGCTACGGCGGAGCTGGTGGAAGAGGGTGAAATTAGCCAGGCCATGCTCGACCGCCTGAACGGCATTCTTGCCAAGCAACGCGACGGGCAATGATGGCAGCGCTACTACGTGGGGTGCATCGCACCCTTCACCATATCGAGGACGGCCTTATCGTGGCCGTCCTTTTGTTTATGATCCTGCTGGCGGTGGCGCAGATTGTGCTGCGCAATTTCTTTGGCACCAGCCTGGTATGGATCGAGCCGCTGTTGCAGAACGCGGTGCTATGGATTGGCTTGCTGGGCGCGATGATTGCCTCACGTAATGACGAGCACATCCGCATTGATGTGGCCTCGTCACTGTTACCGGAAAAGTACCATCCCTTCCTGACCACCTTCGTGGATCTGTTCACCGCCTTTATCTGTTTGTTGGTGGCCTGGTATAGCGTGCACTTCGTAATCGAAGAGTATGAGTACGCTTCGCCGGCATTTGCCAGTGTGCCGAGCTGGTTGTTGCAAGCCATTATCCCGGTGGGCTTCTCGGTCATGGCACTGCGCTACGTAGTGCTGTTTGCTCTGGGGTTAATTGGCAAGCGGCCGAAACTGCAGGAGCCGACGCCATGATCATTGCGGCGATTGTCCTGCTGGTGGTGCTGGCGCTGATGGGCGCGCCCCTGTTTGCCATTATTCTCGGCGCAGCCGCACTGGGTTTCTATACTCTGGAAATCGAGTTGGCGGTGCTGCACATCGACATCTATCAGCTCAGTAATTCCGTGGTGCTGATGGCGTTGCCCCTGTTTACCTTCGCCGGTTTTTTGCTGAGTGAATCGAAAACCGCCGACCGCATGTTGCGGCTCAGCCAGGCCGCGTTCGGCTGGATGCCCGGTGGCATGGCCTTTGTTGCGCTGATTGCTTGTGCGTTCTTCACCGCCCTGACTGGCGGCTCCGGTGTCACCATTGTGGCGTTGGGCGCCTTGTTGCTGCCGGCGCTGGTGAAAGGCAATTACCCGGAAAAATTCAGCCTGGGCCTGGTGACCTCCTCGGGCAGTCTGGGGTTGTTGCTGGTGCCGTCGGTGCCCTTGTTGATCTACGGCATTATCGCCCAGCAAATGTCCCAGCAGCTGGATATGCCGACGGTAGAAATTGTCGATCTGTATCTGGCTGGTCTGCTGCCTGCGCTGCTGATGATCGTGCTGCTTTACGGTTACTGTGTGTGGGCCACGCGGGGCACCGATGTTCCCCGGCAGGCGTTTGATTTCCGGGAGCTGGTCGATGCGCTCTGGGAAGCACGCTGGGAGCTGCCGCTGCCGCTGGTAGTGCTCGGTGGGATCTTCTCCGGTTTCCTGGTGATCAGTGAAGCGGCGGCGGTGACGGCGCTGTATGTGTTGGTGGCCGAGGTGTTTCTGTATCGGGAAATCTCGCTGCGCAAGCTACCGACCATCATGCGCGATTCCATGATCATGGTGGGCGGTATTTTGCTGATTCTGGCGGTGGCGCAGGCTTTCTCGGATTACCTGGTGTATGCCGGTGTGCCGGAGAAATTGTTTGCCCTGATCCAGACACATGTTGAGAGCAAGATTACCTTCCTTATCCTGCTCAATATCCTGCTGCTGTTGCTGGGCGCGTTGCTGGATATCTTTGCCGCGCTGGTGATTATGGTGCCGCTGATCCTGCCGGTGGCGTTGCGTTACGGCATTGACCCGGTGCACCTGGGGATCATCTTCGTGGCGAACATGCAGATCGGCTATATCACTCCGCCGGTGGGCATGAACCTGTTTATCGCCAGTTACCGCTTCAAGAAGAAAGTCACCGAGCTGTTCGCAGCAACGATTCCCTTCATGCTGATATTGATCATCGCCTTGTTGATGATTACCTATATCCCGCAGCTCAGTCTTTGGTTGGTGCGGTAAAAGGCAGTTAATAGTTAACAGTGAATAGTGAATAGTTGCGCGGTTGGAATGCCCCGGAAAAAGTAGACACCTTCATTTGGAGAGAAGGTGTCATGAAATACAAAGCCAAGCGCTACTTCAGCGATGATTTCAAACGCGAGGCCGTGCAGGCCTCGCTATCCACCACGCAGACACAGTCCGCACTAGCTGGCAAGCTAGGCATACACCCAAAATTGTTAAGCCGCTGGCGAAGAGAATGGATTGTGACCAAGAAACCGTCTGCTAAATCCGTCCAGAACACGGGACCCGATAAAAGCCTCAAAGACCTGGAAGGAGAGATTTCTCGCCTGAAAAAGCAGCTCAAGCGAGCCGAGCTGGAGAATGAAATCCTAAAAAAGGCGGACGAGTACTTCGCCAAGCACGGCAAATAAGATTTGCCTTCATCGATGCCTGCCGTAGCCAAGCCTGGCCGGTATCGGTGATGTGCGCAGTACTCGATGTCTCACGAGCAGGCTATTACCGTTGGCGGGAGCGTCAGCGTTGTCCGGGGCCAAAACAGAGGCGCGATGACGCCCTCTTGGCCTTCCTTCTGAAAGAGGCTCGTCGTCAGCAAAGCATACCGGGTTACCGTAAGCTCTGGCTGCATGCCCAGGATGCGGGGTTTTGCTGTGGGAAAAATCAGGTTCAGCGGTTGCTGCAGGCGGCGGGCTACCGTTCGCGTACGGCGCCCAAGCCCGGCTACCGCAAGGCCAAGTCGTCTCTACCGGTGTTGCCCAATCTGCTGAATCGCCAGTTCTCGGTTGGGAAGGCCAACCGTGTCTGGGTGTCGGATATTACCCAGATCCGCTGCCAAGAAGGCTGGCTCTACATTGCCGTTGTGCTGGATCTGGGGACTCGTCAGATCGTGGGCCGTGCGATGGGGCCGGTTAACTGCTCACAATTGGTTATAGCGGCGCTGAAACAGGCCTGGAGGCGCCAGAAACCTGCGGGGCGTGATTTGCTGTTCCACTCAGACCAAGGCAGCCAATATCGTAGTGAAGAGGTGCTGAGTTGGCTCAATGACAGAAAGGTGACCATCAGCATGTCCCGGCGCGGCAACTGCTGGGACAATGCTTGTGCCGAGAGTGTCTTTGCCTTGCTAAAAAAGGAGTGGACTCGCCCTCTTGGAGAGATAGGCCGAGACGAAATGGCGAGCGAAGTTCGTTACTATACGGACCAGTACTATCCCAATGTGCGTCGGCACATGGCACTGGGAGGAGTTTCCCCCAGTGCCTATGCTGCGACCGTTTAATCATTAGGTGTCTACTAAATCGGGGGCACTCCACGCTGTCAACTGTCCACTATCAACTGTCAACTGATCCCAGCAGCTCTATCGTCTCCTCCGCCCGAAAATACCCTTCCAAGTGCCGACGCAGCCACGCCTCCAGCAGCCCTTCGCTCTGCAGCTTGGCCATCACTGGCGGCAGGAAGCGGCGGGCATCATCAAGCATCAGCTCGCGGGTGACGCCCAGCTCATCCAGCAGGCCAGTGAGGCTGGTATCACCATATTTATCGAAAAACGCCTGCACGCCCGCTTCCAGCATGGCATTGAAGTAATCCGTGTGGCGCAGATCCCGCCAGTACTCGAACACGATCACGAACAGCTCCTGAATATCCTCGCTGCTCACCAGCTCCTTCAGGTCCGCCACCGGGCGCTGGGAAAAGTCCTGCCAGCCCACCTTCACCAACTCGCGCAACTCATCCAGGTTCTCGTCGCGATACAGGTACGGATCACTCAACAATTGCTCCGTGCGACGCAGTAACCATTCCTGCAGTCGTGCCTCCAGGCTGGCCAGCCAGCGTTCCGGCAAGCGCTTGCTCAGCTGGCTGCGCAGGGGGCCGGGCAGCCCCTGATGCAGCAACGTCTTGAGCCCCAGTTGCGCACCGCCTGCCAGCAAGGCCAGCAGCACCGGGTTACGCCCCAGCCAGGCCATGCCTTGCCGCGACAGGGGAATTTCCAGCCCCTTGTCCAGCAGCGCCATCACTACGGCTTCGTCGACCACATCCTCCACGGTGCGCTCACTCTGGATGGCGTGGTCATAAAACCGTTCCACCATATCGCCCACCAGCTCAGGAATCGCGCCGCTGATATCCATCTCCACCGCGTATTTCTGCGCCGTGGCAAACACCTGCTCAGCTTGCACCCACTGGTTGAGGGAATAACCCGCCGCCCGCTCAAGCACGTAGTCCAGCTCCTCAACCACCAGTGAATCCAGCTGTTCCGGCGAGAGACGCGCCAGCAGATAATCGACCAGCCCATCCAGTAAACGATTTGCCACTTCCTGTTTATTACCCGCCATTTTTTGCATTTCCCGATGAAAAGTTCTTGATGCTGCGCACAGCAATTGTATCATTGAATGATGTAACAGTTACGGAGGGACGCACGATGGCGATCTCAATTCTGCCCATACGCCGCAACCTGAAATTCAACCTGAACCCGGCCAAGGCCCTTACCTGGCACCGGGACGGCCTGAATGTCAGCCAGTTCCTCAATACCATGAGTCTGTTCTTCCCGGTGGGTGAGCGCTTCTTTATCGATAGCGTCCGCCACTATCGCGACCAGATTACCGATTCGGAACTGAAAAAGGCAGTCACTGCCTTTATCGGTCAGGAAGCCATGCACGGCCGTGAGCACGAAGAGTACAACGACTTCGTGGCCCAGGCAGGGATTCCGCTGCATGCCCAGGAAGCTTTCGTTGCCAAGCTGCTTGGGGCCGCCCAGCAATATAGCCCCAAAGCCTTTCAGCTGGCTGCCACCGTAGCACTGGAACACCTGACCGCCATTCTCGGCGGCGGCCTGCTGGATCTGCCCGAGATCATGGAAGGCGCCGACGAAGGCTACAAGGCGATCTGGAACTGGCACGCCCTGGAAGAAACCGAACACAAGGCCGTGGCCTTCGATGTGTACCGCACGGTGATCGGCGACGACAGCAACCTGGGCGCCTACGCACTGCGCAGCGGCACCCTGGTGCTGGCCACTGGCATTTTCTTTGCCCTGTTCATTCCCTTCTACCTGCATAACGTGCGCATCAAGGGCGGCCTGACCGACCTGAAAGGCTGGCGCGCCGTGGCCAAACACACCTGGGGCCGCAAAGGGATTTTCCTGAACATCACCAAGCCCTGGTTCGACTGGTTCAAACCCGGTTTTCATCCGTGGGATCACGATAACAGCGAGCAGCTGCAAAACTTCGAGGCCCTGCTTGGCAACCTCCTCAAAGAGGAAGCCGCTTAACCGTTTTCCAATTCACCGAGCTCTCCCTTTTCCGGTGACTTTCAGGGTCGGCACTTTGCCGGCCCTTTTTTTTGCCGCTCTGCGGCTGCAGCATGCTTCACGCAGCATGCAACACGCTGGCAAACCTGCCGAGATTGGGCCTCATAACGAAAAAAGCGCCTTGAAGCCGCGCGCGAAAAATCCGGGTCTCTTGCGAGATAAATGAGAGGCCCGGATTCTTTCACAGAGCGCAAAGCCCTTTCAGTCGAGTCAGAATAGTCCCGCCGGCTCCGCTTGGATATCCCAGCTGAAGATCAGCACCTCACTCCGCTGCACCCCTTTACCCCCTCCCACCGTGTACCTGATGTCCGTCGATTCGATGTGATATTTGGAGAACACCTGGCGTATGTCTGGGTGGTCGTTGAGGCTAATGATGGCCTTGCCCTTGATCTCGCCGATCAGTTCAGCCATCTCCTCGTAGTGCTCCCACTCGAAATCTACCCCATAGCCTTCGGTCTCCCAGTACGGCGGGTCCATATAGAACAGGGTGTGGGGCCGGTCGTAGCGCTTGATGACGTCTTGCCAAGCCAGGTTCTCGATGAACACGTTGGAAAGCCGCAGGTGGGCTGCTGAGAGGCTCTCCTCGAGGCGCAGCAGATTGAGGCCTGGCGGTGTGGTGGTCGCGGTACCGAAGGACTGGCCATCGACCCTGGCACCAAACGCCAGTTGCTGCAGGTAATAGAAACGCGCGGCACGCTGGATATCCGTCAGGGTCTCGGGCCTGGTCATCTGTTGCCACTTGAAGACCTCCCGGCTGGATAACGCCCATTTGAACTGCCTGACAAACTCCTCCAAGTGGTTCTGCACCACCCTGTAAAGCCTGACCAGCTCCCCATTGATATCGTTGAGCACCTCCACCTCTGCCGGCACAGGCCGCATGAAGAACATGGCTGCGCCACCGGCAAACGGCTCCACATAGCACTTGTGGGGAGGAATGAAGGGGATGATGCGGTCGACCAGGCGACGCTTGCCGCCCAGCCAAGGGATGATCGGATCTGGCATAGAAACTCCTCTATCGAGGCTCTTGGGCCTTCTCCGTGTTGGTATGCCCACAGCGAGGGCATTTGATACTGATCCAGGTGAAGATCGCTTCGGCCAGCTTCTTGTTGCACCGCTGGCACCTGAAATCCTTTTTTATCATCTGCAAAGCCTTTTCGTATTCTGCTAGGCTTCTCTCGCTCCGCGCGGAGTGGGGATGCCTTGCCGGCTCGCAGGTACTGCTGCGGGTTGGGCTCGCCGCCGGGTGTTGCTGCACCCAGCGGCGGGCGCTCCTCTTTTGATTACATGGATCTGCTCCCAGATTTGATAGCCATTAATACCAAAGAGGCCCCCACTATATGGAGGCCTCTTACCTGCTGGCTTTTGAACGAGGACAAAATCACCAATGGACTTCTGCCATATCCTCCCAATCGGCTAGGGCCGCCAGCTGGTCTTCCAGTTTTTGACGTTTCCCCAGCGCTGCACCTATGGCTGCGGTGTACGCATCCGCTTTCAGGATGATCCAGTCAACCAGGTCAGCTGGGTCAACCTCTCTCGCCGCTGCAAGGGCAGAGATCAGCGGCACCGGAGCGGCCGGGTTTTCAACAAAGGCACGAGCCTCTCGCTCTTGTTTGTCCCAGCTCAGCACCTCCGATTGGGGGTACGCGCTCTGCAGGGCGGAAAGCTCTGCCTCGCAAGCAGCTTTGATCTCGGCCAGCTTGTAGGCCCGGTAATCGTCAGGATGGAAGCTGTAGAGGGACACGGGCTCGTCGGCCACTGAAGCGATAAGTGCCAAATCCGCACCGGTCGCAAAGTATTCGCCGTCTCGATAGATTCTCATCAGAATGTCCCCGCATTGGGTATGGGCGCGGAGTAAATACCCGCGTCTACGTTGCCCGGGAAAATTGCCGGGATGGCAATCTGGGCCTTCGATACAGAAGACTGCCCAGAAATTCCCGGCCAAGCGGCCACGTAGCCTGTAGAGATCTGGGAGACCACCCTAACAAAGGTCCAACCATCCGCGGGCACCAGCTCCGGGTTTGTTCCCTGCGCCACTCCGTCGAACTCAGTCACAATCGGACCCAAGGACCGAAACCCGATAGGCCCGTCCACGGCCCTGACCCACGCGGTAAAAGTACATCTACCGGACGCTGCGAAGATCGCCCGAGAAAGATTGATGGACATCAGGTATAGAGTCCCACTGGGGAACAAGGAAGCTCCACCGGTCCCGCCCCCGGCTGCGTACTCGGCAATATAGAACTCCACACCGTACCGCCCGTTGGACCCCGCTCTACCCATGGCGGAAAGTAGGTCCAAAGTCGGGGCAGTTAGGGATGCCCCTCCGCCCCCGAAATCTGCATTATCGTGAATGAATTTACCTACTTCAGTAACCGTTGCCCCGTTGTATGGGGACAGGGAATCACTGACGTCGCTGTCGAAGAGCCCGGTGGCGTAAAGATCGAAAGGCCCTGCCGGGGTAGTGAAACGTCCGGCCTGGGCGATGATGTTAGAAAACGGCAGTTCCGCCATGTTGGAGTACGCTGCGCTGCCCAGATCGCTATTCAACGGCACATCAGAGGCCCCAGTGCCGGTATTCACGAGGGCCGCGCTGCCCAGCTCATCTACCGACAGCGACAGCACGTCCCAAACCGCAGCCCCTGCAGTCGCATCAGTGCAGATCCACCACACCTTTGGCGTGGGCGTGTTGTCCAACCACCGGCTACCAGCCTCATAGCCCGCCGTGCTGTCATCGTTGGCCGCCGGGGATGTAGTTGCGCTGAGGTTGTTCTTGAACTTCACCCAGTCCTTCAGCTGCTGGTATGTCAGCCCCACCGTCTGCCCGCCTTGCGCAGCCACGGTGATCTCCGCACCGGTAAGCGGCCCTGCAGGGCGCTCTGTTCGTATCTCCGACCATTGCTTAGCCATGTCTTACTCCACGATCATCTCTTCGCCGGCCTCGGTCAGCATGATTTCTCCTGCCTCCGTGGCCATGGGTTCAGTTCGGTACCAGGTAAAGGTGTGCTCGAACGCCTGCCAGCTATCCAGGCCATCACGCTGGCTCAACACGGTAATGGTGTACTGGCCATCCTCGGTGGGGGTCAGGGTTGAGGTGGTGCCAGAGGTATTCTCTTGCTGCACCTGGCTGGCGCCCTGCAGCAGAGTTACCTGGTAAGCGGTTCCGGGCTCGGGGCCGATGCCCGCGTCGGTCCAGGGCACCAGTACATCCTGCTGCAACAGGCGGTCACGGTGGACCCAATCAACGGCCAGCTCTCCTGTCAGCTCTACCGGCCAATATTCGTCGTTGATCCGGACACGCGCTGGCGGATACGGCCGTGCTTGGCGTTGATCCAACTGCAGGGACAATGTAGACGCCAGCGCAGGGGCCAGCTCCTCGCCAGTGGTTCGAGTGATGAGCTTGGCCTCTACCGTATCGCCGTCGACATACTCAGTCGGGTCAGCGGCAGCGCTGGTCTCGTAGAACCAGATCCGGCTCCCCGCCGGATGCCGGACTGGAACCGTGTCTACACACCCCCGCGCAAGCGTCACCACCATCGTCTCGGTGTCCAGATTATCGACCCGAACAATTTCCTCGCCGATTAATGCTGCTAAACCGGTCTCGACCTGGTCTAAGTCAATGCCTCCGGAGATAGCGATCACCGTATCGTCCGGGCCGATCTCCGCAGCCAGCTCAGCGGTTGGCACCCAGTCGCCAACGTCGCGCTTCTCGAACGCGGCCGCACCGATCCGCGTGGTGAGGCTGTAGTTCAACGACAGCCCGCTGGGGCGCACACCCAGCGCACTCAGAAAACTGGAATCAGGCTCCAGGGCATCGCGCTGCACTTGCGTGGTCTCTTGCACCAGGTCGCGATATGGAACCTCCATCAGTCTTTCATAGAGCGCTGGCTGCGCACTGCGGTTCGGAGGCTGCCAGGTAGAAGGTTGCTGCTCGGTATAAACGTTGCTCGGCAGGCCAAAAACGTCCAGCAGCGCCGTGACAGTAATCGCCGCGTCATTGACCGTTCCCGCTTCAATACGCCCAGCGCGGAGCACAATTTGGTCGATGCCGTCGTCTGGCGCACTAATGCGAAACACCGCGCCAGGCTCAAGGTCGGCACCGCGCCGGTCCAGCCGAACCTTGAACTTGCGAACACCCCGCTGAACGCGGATCTCCCGCTGTGCCACCCGGCTCGCCAGCTCGTGGGTTGGCAGCCCAGGGAACGCCACACTCGTACTGATTACCGTGCCGGCAGATTGGATGGCCGCGAGGTTTTGTTCCCGAGCGGTGCGGTCTTCATTCGTGACAGGATCACGATAGTCGACCACCACTTCGTTCGGGATCGTCTCGCCAGCCGAAAGTGTATCCTCATCGATCGACAGCAAACCGCTGGCGTAATCGAACAGCGGCAGCTCATTAGATACATAATCATCACGGATCAGCCGGAGCGTCATCAGGCCCGTACGGCGGCTAATGAATTGCACCGCGCCGATGTGATCAATCACCGTTTGCATGAAAGCGGATACTGACTCTTTCCGGGTCCAGAGCAGGCAAAGGCCAAAGCCTTCATCGTAAAGGCGATCCGCCGCCTCCGTGTAAGACTGATAGTCGATACGGTTATCGCTAAGGCCGCGCCCCCACCGGCGGTCAGTCTGGCAAGCAACCAGGATGTGGGCGGGGTTCATGGCGTGGATTGCACCACCCGCTAATTCGATCCGCGCCTTAGAGGGGTACCAGGTCGCACCGTCCCAACCCTGCATGATCCTGCGGTACCGGAACTTCCAAGGTTTCGGGTAAGGATTGATGGCCCCGATCTGGCCATCAAAGAACAGCGTAAACATGCCCCGAAAAGCAGGCACCAAGCCGCCCAGCATGTTCTGCAAGCGACCCAGCACCGCCTGGTCAGGCTCGCCCATCATCACATCCAGCCCACCGACAATGCCGCCCTCCGCCTCATCACCGCCAAACAAATACCCCTTATTAATGCTAATGCGCTGGCTGCTCGTTACGGAGCCACTCCAGGCCCGACGATCGCCCACCCGAACTTCCACCAGCTCATCCACAGGGCCACGACCAATGCCCATGTGAATACCGAAGTAATACCGAAACCCGACAGTGACGCGCTTACTGCTGCCCATCGGCGTCCTCCCGCGCTATAGTCGCGACGCGTAAGCCCAGCGCATCCCCAGTGGCTTCCACCCGCTGTGCCGTCAACAATCCACGGCGGCAGTCCTCGAAGGCTATGCCATGGCGCTTAAACCAGGCACGCGCACCAGACATGCAAAGCCCAGCGGCGTGAATATGACGGGGGTAAACCAGCGGCTCACTCACTTCTTGCCTCCCTTGGTCCGGATCGGGCTAGTGCGGTAATTGCCAACCCCCAGCACCGTCCAACCCGTGGACCAGACGTCCCCGAACGCCACCGCCTGGGGCGTTCCTTCATCCGCCGCCGGGAAATCGAAATCAGTGAAAGACGCAGGCTTCGGTTTCGGTGGCTTCGGTGCCAGCGCGACACTGACGATCGCACTGACAACCATAATCGCAATCTGAACCCACATAATGGCTCCTCAGAACACCGGGTTGCCGTCAAACGGGGAACTGCCCGGCAGCGCCGGCACCCCACCGTAGTTCTCAACATTGCTGAACTTGCTGTCGCAAACAGATACCGATCGCGCGCACCCTGGGTAGGCTCGCACTTCCAGCCCAGCAACCAGCTCCACAGAGCCGCCCAGCAGGGTCAGCGTAGTGCCCACATGCTCATCGATGCCGCGCTGTTCCACCGCGCCGGAAACCGCTTCCCACTCGATAAAACCCCCAGTGAACCAGCCATCCGGTTGGCCAGCGAACAGGCCGGCGGTCACGGTGATGCCCGCGGCACCCGCAAGCACGGCCGTCGTCCTATACAGCTCTTTATCCACACGGCAGTTGGCATCGTAGAGCGCATAAGGGCACTGCCGCCCCCACACCAACCGCAGGCCGGTATTGTCCTGTTCAGAGGACAATGGGCGGCACACCAGCTTCGCCTTACCGGCCCGGCGCTTGAGCGTCACATCACTCAGAATGCCAACCCACTGAACCAAGGCCGAAGGATCACCGAGATCCTTATCCCAGATCGTCAACTCAATGGGCGTGCTCGGTGGGTAAATGCGATAGATGCCGAGCAGCTCCAAATCCAGTGGCACCTCGATATTCAGCGCATCCGCGCTGGCTTCACCGGTCTGGCGAATGCCGTCATCGGTAATAAACACGCTATGGAAAGTCTGGTTATCGTGCACCACATCCAACCCTGCGTTCGTGTAGCGCCACCGCTGCGCACCGCGTGCGAACTCATAAAGGCGCAGCGGCCTG
The DNA here is from genome assembly GCF_002733835.1 of Alcanivorax sp. Classification (GTDB taxonomy): domain Bacteria; phylum Pseudomonadota; class Gammaproteobacteria; order Pseudomonadales; family Alcanivoracaceae; genus Alcanivorax. Next base: position 69,106 of record NZ_NVWY01000001.1, on the reverse strand, counting down.
GCTTGCGCCAGCGAGGCGTCCAGAACGTCATAGCTCATCGCGCACCCCCCGGAATACCAGCTGTGAACGGGCAACACCCTCTACGTCAGTCTGGTGCTCAATTTCCACGGTATCGCTCTCCAGGCGCATCAGCGCCATCCAGCTCACGCGTTGCACCTGGTCAGCATCAAAGGCCACGTCCCAGGGCTCGGCCAAGCTAAGCCGTTCTGTAGAAGCATCTAACTCGGTGGCCCCGAGCACACGGCGGTAACGGACGGTTCCGTCGCTCAACTCCAAACGAATATCGCGGCGCCCAGAGAACCCCGCCGCGAACCGCCCGTATTGAACGTGAGCCACATCAATGAATGCCGTGGTGGTAGCCACTGGTGCCACAACCTCTAAATCATCCATCCACGTGGGCAACCAAAGGGCGCCTTGGCGCCCGCGCAGCGCGTACATCAGGCTGCGCCAATTCGCACGCTCCTCAGCGCCTTCCAGCAGCCAGCCATGCCCCTGCACCGGGAAACCAATGCCCGCCCTGTCGCGTACATTCGGCGATGCCGTGCCGTTGTCGAGCACATTTATCAGGCGTTGGTAAGACAAACTCAGATCGCGACTTTCCTCCGGCCGGATCTCCAACACCGGCCAGCCTCGGTACTCTGGCAGGACGTGGGTTTGTGGCCAGGTCGATGGCGTCTCCAGCCGGAACTCCACCTCACCACCCACCAATCGGTTAGTCAGCCGCGTCAGGGCAGGTTGATCGGTCAGCCGCGCAGTCCGAACCGGAAAGAGCCGCACCGAGTGGGGCCATTCACGCTGCACCGGATTGCGCAGCCCGATCCTGTCTTCTTCAAGCGTGTGGATCTCCAGTACCTCATAATCTGCCGCACGCTCACCCAGCAAGAGCACTAATCCACCGTCTTGAAAATCGCGATGGCGCGTATCGCAAACGATTTCCGGGCTGCCAGCCGCAACCCCGGGTAGCCACTGCACGTCCTGCCAGATAGGTAGCGCCCACAGCCGCGACCCCCAACCGAAAACGGCGAGGTCCAGCAGCGCCCGATCGGCACCTTCAGCCAGAATAGAAAATCCGTAGAAGCGCCGTGGCAAATCACGGCCGGCCCGGCGTTGCTCCACACCGGACTGGCTCTGCAAAATGTCGGTTAACCACTCCAGGCGCTCCTGGACACTGGCCAGCCAGTTCGGCGCCCAGGGCCAAGCCGTAATGCGGTTACCCGTGATGGGGAGTACCGCAGGCGGCTCACCGGTGAACTGCCACGTGAAAGAGGCATCCACCACCGGCGGGCCATCGACCCCAACCGCCACCTCCCACACGTGCTCACGCAGCGGCGCAAACTCCATCGGCGGCTCATCCGGGCCGGCAAGCTGAATGCCCTCAGCGTTATCGGCAGCCAGGTCGTTGAGCGTTCTCGGCTCAAGATATGCATTCCAGATCCGCACAGGGTGTGTTTGCGCAGACACCACATTGCCCACATCGAGCGCAGGCGGTGTCACATGAATACGGAAATAATAGTCGTCCAGGAACCGAACCAGCCGCCGTGCCGGCGGCGTGCGCGGATTTTCGGCAACGGGCTGAGTGTTGAGCGTCTCGCTGCTGTTGGCCACTTCCCCGGCCAGCACCGACACCCCCAGCTCACCCGGCAGCGCACGGGCAGCGTTCAGCATGGGGTTTAACCCCGCCGACGCAGGCCAGATCCCGTGCAACGCCGGCGTCATGGCAACACCTTCCGGTACGCCAAGCCGAACAGCCCAGAATTCACCTGATAATTCGGCCCGTACTGGCCTAAACCCCGCTTCTTCAGTGGGAAGCACAGCCATTCATCGGGGCCAATGGTAATGGTCTCGCCGGGCGTCAGGTTGCGCAGATTGACAATCCGCAAGTCAGCCGGGGCGCCGGCCAAGAAGGTTTTTTCTCCACGCAATACAAAGGACACCAAGCACGGTGCCAACGGTGCAACCGCGTTTACCGTGTTGGGCGTGGACAGCCAATAGAAGGTGTAAGGCGATCGCCATGTATTGGCGCCCAGCCGAGCCGGTCCCCATGCAACACTAAAACTTGACGAATTAACGTCATAAAATTCCCCCCATTCCTCCGTGTAGCCTGGGACGTCTAATCTCACTACGCCCTGACCCGTAGCATGACGGCTGAGGCCATCGAAAGGCACAGCGTGAAAGGGGCTCAACGAGTCGCGATTATGAGTATTAGCGTATTGGAGGTTATAGCGCCAATTGGTGCCGGTGGCATATTCCCCGCCGGGGTAGTCGCCAGACTTATCCAGGCGGCCGAAATGAAAGTGCGCGAATTCCCCAGGCACAATCTCAACCACGCAATGAATGTACTGCGTCGTTCCGAACAGGTGGTATGCCGCGAAGGGGCCTCGTAGGGCGTCGGTTCTGCCGTATCTCCCACCCGATGATCCCGGTTGCGTATTGTACGCCGCCCCCGCATCAAACCCGGTCTGCCCCCAAATATAGATATAAGGGCGTGGGTAGTCAGTGGTTTGGATATCGTCTTCTTCCGGCTGCGCCAGCAGCGTGAAAAACCCCGCATCCGCGTGGTGCAGCGCCAGCTCCGTTGGCTCGTTTCGATCAATCGTCCAGCCCAGCCCCACGGCCATGCCCCGAATTTTCGCCAGCAGATCAATCACGTCGGTTGCAACGCCTGTTTCATATGCCATCAGGTGAGCCTCATTGCGCCGTATTCGGTCCAGTTAGTGCGGTAAATGTTTTGAACCACCAGGTGGTCCTCTCCCTCAATCGAGAGAATGTTCTCCGCCGCATTCCCCGTTCCTGTTACCCAGAACAGGCCGTCCAGCTCGCCGTACTGATTTAATGAGGCATAGCTGGCGTTGCGGCAAAGCGGCACCAACGGCAGCAGCGTGTAGGAGCCATCCGGGGCGGGGTGAATCTGCGGCCCTTGGAACTCATGCGATGCTCCATCGCGGCTGCCGAATCCATATTGATGGGTGGGGAAAATATCGAAGAAATCGGTTTCCCAAGCGCCTGAGCTAGATCGGTATCGGTTCTGTATCCGCTTCCAGCCGCCGTCTGTTGTGTACAGGAACGCCCCACGGCCAGGGTTGAGGATGCTGGAGGTGTCAGCGTCAGCGGCGGACCACCGCGTGCTCGCGCGGTCGGTGGTCGCCGCCACCAGCACCGGGTAGGGAAACTGCGCCGGCGTGCCATAGGGGAGAATTTTGCCCAGGTACAGCAGCTGATAGGTGGTTGAGATCTTGGCCACAAGAATCAGCCGCTGGCCGTTGGCCACCAGCCAGTAGGGAATGGCATCGGCCCACAGCAGCAGGTTGGCGTTCGGGCTGGTGCCCGGCTGCCCATTGAAGGCAAAAGTCGGCTCGTGGCCGATCGCGCCACGAGCCTCCCAGTTGAAATAGTCATCGGCACTGCTCTGGTACGCCGCGACATTCAGATATATCTCCTCAGACCCCGTCAGCCCCGGCGCGCGAAAGTAATAGTCCTGGTCAAAACCACCGTCTAGGCCTTCGCTCAGCAGGGTCCAGGCGGCGCCCGCCGCGCTCATGAGGCCCTGGGTCACGTCCCACGAAAATTCGTCACCTACCTCATAGCCCGTGCCCGTAATCAGACACTCGATTAGCCCGTTGGCATAAGCGATACCCGTGGTGGCATCAGCAGTGGCGCCGGTCACAGAACCGGTGATCGCCCACACCTCTTCCCCAGCGGTGTCCGCGTTGCTGCAGGTGAAGGTCCAGGTTTCGCTCACCGTGGCGGGCGCGGTGGCGATATCACTAATGGTGCCAGGGCCAGCCCCGGTGAACTGCGGCGCAGTGCTCCAGGTGCCATGGCCGCACACAAACCGCTGCAAACGGTGCAGCAGGTCCAAGTGCCCGTTGGCTGTACCAATCTCGACGGGCATTCACCCACCTCCCTTAATCAGTTGGTTGAATTTGCTGGGGTTGCGCGTGATGTGCAGCTCTAGCATTTCCTCACCGGCCGGGCCGCGCAGTGCATCGGCCACCACATCGTCTGACAAAATCGGCAGCAGACGCTGGTTCACTTGCGGCGCAGGAACACTTGCCCCCATGGCTTCCGCCGGGCTGCGCGCCAGCGTGGCGGCGGAGGCACCCACCAGGCCGCCATCGGCATAGCCCTGGAAACGGGCCAGCGATCGCATGCCCTCGCGACGGAAGGCTTCCATAAACTGCAGGGCGCCAGGCTCACGCAGTGCCTCCTGGGGCTGCACATACTCACCACGGTGGACCACACCTGCAGGCTGGTACTTGCCGCCAGCGCCGGTATAGCCGCCTTCGGCGAACGCACCTGCAGCAGCGCCGGCAACGGCACCGCCGATGCCACCGCCACCCGTCGCGCCGCTAATCGCATTAAAGATCATTTGCTTCAGAATCATCTGGGCGAGCTGGCGCAGGAAATCAGCAGCGAATTGACGGAATGCCTGCCCGGCAGATTGCGTGCCATCCGCTACGTTCAGCAGGGCATCAGATAAGCCCGTAGAGAGCATCTCGTTCATCTGCTGGCCGTCAGCCAGGAAGCGTTGGGTCTGGTCGTTCACGCGCTGATAGCCGAGCACCATTGCGTCGAAGTTCTGCAGGATCGTCGGGTCACCCATTGCCTGGGCGTACTCCTGCGCCGCGTCACGCATTTGCTCAAGCTGCGACACCGCGTTGCTGTCGATCTCCCCCAGCCCTTCGCGGTACTCCGGCTGGGAGATTAGGCCAGCCTCGAATTGGGAAGAGAGTAGATCCCGCTGGCTGCTGGCACCGCGCGTGATGGTGTCGATTTGGCGCTGGAAGTCATCCAGGCCAGCCTGCAGCTGTTCTTTATTGATCAGCTCCCTGACCAGAGTTTTACCGGCTTCATCACCGCGTGCCTCTAGCCGTGCTAACAACTTGGCGAATTCCTGTTCCAGCTCTTTGCCCCTGGCATCAAAGCTGTTTCCATCCAGCGACAGCAAGCGGGCGGCGATGCCATTAAGTGTTTCCGCATCGTCCATCGCCTGGTTCAGCTCTTCCTGCTGGGTGATGGCGGCGTTAGCGGCTTGCGCTCGCTGCAATAGAGCCCCAGTCAGGCCTTTCTCGCTGATCTCATAGGCACGGGTCGCATCCTTAGATTTGCCCGCCACCGCCGCCTGCTTTTCAAGCTGGGAAACGAAGGACTCCATCTCTTTCTGGCGCTGCTTGGCCTCCCGTTCGCGACGATCAGCATCCGGGTCTTTCGTCTCGTAGCGCTCATTAATGCCAGCAATATTCTTGGCAACCGTTGCTTCATCCAGGCGGCTATCAGAGGGGTTGGTTTCCCGAATTGCATCCAGCTGTTCGCGATAGGCCTTGATGGCCTCCACCCGCTTTTCTTCGTTGCTTAGATTGGAACGGGTGAGTTTGTCCACCTCAGCCATGGCCTTAATAGCTTCAGCTTCTAGTTGACGGGCTTCGGCCTTCTCTTTTGCTAGACGCTCCTCATCTTCGATCTCCTGAGCCAAGGCATCACGCTGAACCTTCAACGCCTTGATCCCCGAGTCTTCCCCGTCACTTTTAAATAAACTCTTCTCGTTCAGCTCCTCGAATAGCTTGATACGTTCATTGATATCATCCAGTTGCTGCTGCCTGGTCCGGTCACGCCCGATATTCAGCGCGCTATCCCAAGCCTCGCTGGCGGCATCCTTAACGCCTTTCCAGGCACGCTCCAGCAGGCCGATATCGTCAGATATTTCTTTGGCTCGGCTTTCGACCACATCGGCGTAGGCTTCGACCGCCAGTTTAACCGCCTCAACTTCGCGCCCCTGCTGCCTCAGCGCCACAATATTCGAGTACACCGATGCATCCAGGAAGTGATACTCGTTATTCAGGTCAGCAATGGCCTGGACGGGGTCTTCCGCTAACTTGACGAACTCATCAATCGTGCTGGAAATCGCTTTACCGGTAGCGATCTCCATGGCGATCGCGGCACGGCTAACCTGCTCGATCTGGTCAGCCGCTACTTTCCCGGTGCGAGCCACTTCTGCCAGGACTGCAGCAGCATTGCCCTGGGTGCCCGCCACATCATCAATCCGGCGAGCCATGTCACTAAGCTGGTCTGAGCTGGTGCCTGCAATATTGCCGGTAAGAATCAGCGCCTCGTTATACCGGCGCGCTTCATTGGCCCCTTTCTGCTGGGCGACAACGGCCAAACCCACGGCGGCGGCAACTCCGCCAAACAGTAGCGGCATGGGTTTGATGGAGGAAATCAAGGCGCGCGCGGCGGGCTTCACCCCACCAAAAGAATCCTTCAGCTGGCCGCCTTGCTGGATGGCCACCATCCAGATCGGCATGCCCGACGCCAGGCTTGTGGTGATATCAGTGATCTGAGCCGGCAGCTGCCGCATGGCCATCCGGTATTCACCGGCAGACAGCCCGCCACGCTGCATGGCTGCAGCAGCCTCGTCGACGTCGCCGCCCAGCCCTTTGACAGGCTTTCTCACGCCAGTGGCACCTATGCCTCCCACGCTCTTTTGGGCTTTTTTGGCAGCAGCGTCCATGTTTTGCGCGGCTTTGGTGGCAGCATCCAGCGCCTTTTTTGCGTTGGTCGGGCCTTTGCCATCGAGGTCGTCCAATCGCTTACTGGTGCGATCAGCGCTTTCCCCAGCGCCATCCAAGGCAGCATCCAGCGCATCCACCGCCGGCTTTACCTTGGCAGGGCCTTTGCCATCAAGGTCATCCAATCGCTTGCTGGTGCGATCAGCGCTTTCCCCAACGTCATCCAGGGCGGTATCGAGCGCATCCAGCTCTTGCCGACCTTGTTTAAGGTCAGCCTGCATTCGGAGCGCGAGTTTGAGGTCTTGGTCTGCCATGAGGGGATCATGGCGGGTATGGCGGGAATCGTCTTTTGAACGCGGGCAAAAAAATAGCGGCCTCCATGGCCGCCAGTCAGTTATCCGTGAGCGCTTTTATATAGCTTTTCGCATTGTCCTTATCTGCACCAAAGGCCATCCGAACATCATTAAACCGGGCAACCCGCTGGTGCCGCTCACGCCGTAACGCTGCATCGAAGTACAGCATTATTTGTCGCTCGGTGTAGCCTCCGATTTGGTCAGCTCGGTGGCCTGCTCCGATGAGGGTGGCGTAGATTTCTCGCCAGCGGACTGGCTTGCCTTTGCGAACCGGTCTTGCAGTTTGCTGCTGACCACCCGTCTTTGAGCAGACCGAACAAAAAAAGGGCCGCACACACTCCACCAGGTGTAGAGCAGCACGTCCCCCTCATGCTCACTGAGTGAATGAACCCAATCCAGGGGCATATCGGCAGAATCAGCCACCAGCTCCAGGGCCAGATCAAGGTGCTCTGCCAGCAGGTCCAGGATCTCTTCCAGCGATGGCTGGCCACCACTGAGGATCTCTTGCAGGCCATGAATGAATGGCTTTGCTTTGGTGCGGATCTTCAGCCCCTCAACAAAGCCATATTCACGAATGACTACCTTCACCCCGGCAATTACCACTTCTTGCTCGGGGTGCAGGATTTCCAGGTCATTCTCCTCCTGGGCGTCAGGCTGTTGCTCTTGCGGCACCACCTTGGCCATTAGGAGGCCTCCAGCAACTCGATACGGCCAAAGCCACCCAGCGCCTCATCCATGGCCGCTGTGGACTCGAACAGGCAAGTGCCAGTGAGTGAGATTTCACCGAAGCTGCTGTTAATCAGATCCAGCTGGGATACCGGGTTGAACTTCAGCTTGTAGAGCCGCACACGGACATTCTCACCGCCACCATCGACCGTATTCACGCCATCCAGCATCAGGTAACGAATCGGAGCCTGCTGAGTGAACATGGTCAGGTCAGTGGCCGCACCATTCTCGTAGTCTGCAAGCAGCGGCTGGGTTAACGCAGATACATCGAGCATTTCCAGCACGCCACCGGTGGCGCTGGCAATCCGATAGTGGGTGTCTTCCACCAGCGTGGTCGGCGCACCATCGCTATCTTCGATTACCAACGCGCTGATACCGCCACGATCCAGGACAACCATGTCACCATCCACAACCGTCGGAATCGGTTCATCGGTTACCGTGCCGGCAACGATAGTGCGCTCGGTACCATACAGCCCAAGAGCAAGATTTTTGGCGGTACCGTGATACAGGGTCAGGGTGAACGCCACCTCGGTACCGGTGTTCAGCGTGGCACTGGTTTGGCGTAAGCCAGAGTGGCTTTCCTGGCGCTTCTCTTCGGACACCGTCGGGGAGATCTGCAATACACCCGCATCATTCACCCAATGCATGGCACCCGGCTTGCCACCGGCAAGGGATGCGCCCAGGTACACTTTGCCCTGTAGGGAAAAGTCTTTCATTTTTGATCTCCCTTATTCTCAGTTGAAGAGTGGCCTTTGGGGCCGTCAGTCTTTACCGGCTGATAGCCACCGGCGCCGGTTTTGATCGTGCCGCGTTCGGCCAGCCATTGGGCCTGGCGTGGAGTGACTTCAATTTCGGCGCCTTCCTTGCGGGGTTTGCCGGCATGGGTATGGGGCTTGGCGAGAGTTACCTTCACCGTCTTTTTCTTGGTGCTCATGGGGCGTTGCCTCCAATGAAGTGGGTGGTAGTGAAAACGTCGATCCAGAGCAATACGCTGGCGTCGTAATCCAACACATCGCCCTGCAGCCAGCCGATTGGCCTCATCGACCGGTCGGCAGGCTGCCAACCCATCAGGGCCTCTCGAACTTGGCCAATCAGCGGTGATGCATCGCGGGCCGCCTGGGCGCCGGTGCTGTCCCGGTAGTTACGCACGGCCGTAATCACCCCGAAGGTGACTTTTGCCTGCTGCTTACCCGATGGCCTGCGGCCCGGCTGGCCGTTGGGGTCGTCGGTGCCTTCTTCCCGGGCCAGCACCACATAGGCCGACGGCACCCGGTAACTGCCCAGGGAGGTCACCGCCGCGAACTCAGCGGCGCCCTTAACCTGTTGCAGATCCTTCACCGCATCGCGCAGGCGCTGCTCGATGACCGTGGTATCCAGGGGGGCGCTCATCAGTAATCCTTCAAGCTGTCGCGGATCGTTGAGGAGCCAGGCGTGAATGCCGGCGAGCCGGTGCCCTGGCTGACCAGGTCATCTTCTGCGCCCAGGCTGAATTTCCCCTCGGCGGTCAGCTGGAGCAGCTTCATGGCATCGCGGTAATCCCGCACGATCGGGTCACTCTTTTCGTCCGTGCGGATACGATCCTTGTGGAGGAAGTACCGGGCGATCGCACGGGTCCAGGCGGTAACAATACCTGGCACCGGATTGAGGGGCAGGTACCCACGCTTACCCAGGAAGCCATCGATGGTGGCCTGAGCATCCGAAACCGCATCATCAATGCGCTGCAGGGCGTCATCGGCCACCGCGATTTCAGCTGCTGACCAAGCGCTGCGATCATCCCCTTGCAGGGAGGCCTCCATCAGCTCGGCAGCCACGATGTGCTCATGGGTAGCGGTTGCCACCTCTGCGAGTTCACGTGCACCGGGCCGTTCGGCTAATTGGGCGTGGGAGATATAGCTCATGCGCTAGCGATTCCGCCAAAGGTGCGTTGTGCAATGACCAGGTCTTCCCGGGCCTTCAGTTCAGAGACCTGTTCCTCGGTCAGCGCATCCAGGGCGAAACCGATACCGTCTTCGTCGATAACCATGTCGCCCCACTGGACGGTGCCTTCTTTGGCGTGTACCCAGTAGCCTTCCACTTCCTGGGCGTTTTTGTACTCCGCCCACAGGCCGTCGCGGTCTGCCGCTTTCAGCTTCAGGCCACCGACTTTCTCCAGGGCCTTCAAGTCCGGCGCACCGTTCGACTTCATCCAGTGATCCGGGTTGTTCGGGTCCAGCTGTGCAATTGCGGCAGAAAAAGCGGCGGCGTCATCGGTGCCCGTGCTGCCACTTTCGGTATCCAGTGGCAGCAGGCTGCCAGATTTCACCAACGGCGCGGCCAGCTCGGAAGCACAGATCAACTCATCGCCTTTATGGATTTCACCTGCCAGTTTGACCGGGGTGACAATCTTGTAACGTCCCATGACATTCTCCTGAATAATGGTTTGGCTACGCGCCGCTCATCTTTCGATAGGCTTCCAACTTCCAGATCTCACTGAACGCATTGTCGTAGCTGATCTTTTGGCCGATTTCATCGCGCCAATTGGCCGGGTCGATACAGGTGGCGGGCTTTCCGACAACAACAAAGCCGTTATCCATGCGGATACCGCAAAACATCATTTTCTGTCCGGCCAGCGTAACGATCTGGTAACCCACTTCGGAAATTCGGGCTTCAATGCCTTCGCTTGTGATGCGATCACCATCGCAGCGCTGATCTTTCATCATCGCTTCAACGTCAGAGTGGTTTTGTGCCATCCCAATTCTCCTGAAATAGGACCGGTTCTGGCGGGTAGAGTCGTGGCTATGAACCGGCAAGTTCGCCACCGCCAGGGGGGATTAGCCCACGTTCTGGAACAGGTAACCCGCTTCCATGCCGCTGATCACCGGCGCACGCTCATAGGTCGCCGGGTACAGCCAGCTCTTGGCGTTGTTGTCGTAATAGGGCTGCTCCACCAACGGGTGGCCATCCATGGTGTAGGTGTAGCCGTAGCTCGGCTCTTCCATGGAGCTGGCCTGCTGGGGCACATAAGCCAGCACGGCATCAGGACCCCAGACATCGCTGAAGGCGTCGCCGGTACCAGCAGTGACAGCCCGGCCCACCACAACCTGATCCAGATCCAGCAGCGCGGCGATCATTTCGACGGTGATGGAGTCACGGCTGGTGTATTTGAATCGCTCCAGCACCTTGGGGTTTTCGCGGATAGCAGAAAACGCTTTAGCAGACAGCGTCAGAGTATTGGCCTCCATGCCGGTAGTTTGGCGGATCGCTTCCTGCCCCACGCGGATATCCTTGGCCGGGTTATTGGCGTCATCGGTCCAACGACTGGCGGACAGATCCACCTTGTGGTCGTTGTCGTAGTTGTTGGCATCCCGTGCCAGGGCAGCCTGTTCGACTTCCAGCGCCAGGCTGGCAATACGCATGGCATTGTTGGTAGCGCGTTGGCCGAGATTGATACCCGGTGTCTGGCTCGCGTCGCGCAGATGTTCACGCGGCACCACACCTTCCAGAGCATCCTGGACCAGGGCAAAGGGTTTGCCGGCATAACCGAACTGCACCCGCTTGGTAGCGGAGCCGGGGGTACGACGGATGTTGTACTGACGGAAGCTTTCTTTTCCGAAGGTCAGAATCTGCCCACCGGACACGGCAACCGGTACCCGGGGAAACAGCGCCATCCCCACATGCTCCGGGTGGCGATACCCCTGCGCATGCGTGGACAGAATCGGGTCGATAACTCGTACTTGACGATTATTCATTGAAGGCTCTCCTGGTTGGCCTAGTTAGCGATCAGCAGGACTTCGATGAGATCGCCATCCGCTGCGGCTTCCTGCAGAGCCCTTGCAACGGTGACACCGGCAGACTGTGCAACAGCCTTGGCATCGGCACCCACTTCAATGGCTCCGCCATCAGCAATGGCGCCACCGGCTTCCACTACCGTGGTGCCGAGCACATCCACGCCGAAATCGTCACCGATTTCCGCATCGACAACGCCAACACCTAAGGCATTACCCGCTGCGGCTGCAGGGGCGCCGTCGAAGCCGACGAAGCGGTGTTGAGTGTTGGCCGCAGTCGCGGCGGCGGTCAGCGTCAGCAACGCGATCTTTTGAGCACTCATGAAACTCTCCTTTAGCTCACCGCGTTGATGGCGGTGGTGTAGTCACATTGATGTTTGGCCTGGTAAGCCACGGCCTTGTTGTGGATGGCGAGCTGATCCGCGTCGACGGAATAGCCTGCAGGCGCCGCAAAGCTGGCATCACGGTGGCCTTCGTCATCCGTGGCCGCGCCGCGCTCAGCAAAATCAACCCGCGCCGGCAGACCCTCAAGGAAGGCGTTCAGCCAGTCGCTACCCGGTTTCTTGACGGTGGTATCGCCTTCGGCGAACTCCACGACAGCCTCGTCGTCCTGGGCTTCCATGAAGGCAACCAGGCCTTCTTTTTCCCGGGGCAGCACCTTGCCTTCCTTCACCAGCTTCTCGGCGAATTCAGCAATGTCTTCCTTGCGGGCAGCAGCGGCTTGTTCTGCCAGCTTCTGTTCCTTGGCAGCCAGCTCCTGTTCGCGGGTTTGCAACGCGGTTTCGCGTTCCGCAAAGGCTGCTGCTTGTTGCTCTTGCTCTTTATTGGGGTCCACGGTGGTGTCCTCCGGGGTTTGAGTGTTGGGTTGAGTCGTAGAGGGATCTGGCGCAGCAGCAAACGCTGTGTCAGGTTCAGATGCGTGGCGCCGGTCACCGGCACGCTCCGCTTCACGTGCAAGGTAATCAGGGATGACTTTGTCGGCGGTCTCGGCATCGAATTTTTCCAGCAGCCAGTCGCGCAGGCTTCGGGCCAAACGGCCCAGCACCCAGCGGCTTTCAAAATCGGCTTCGGAGAATTCGACGATGACCAGGTCATCATCCGCTTCGGAAAACTCAGCAGGTCGAAGGCCTTTGATGGCTGGTGCAGCGGCACCAAGAAAACCCACGTGGCGTAAATACCAACCACCGGGCTTGGGGTTGGCCGGGTGCTTGGGCGGGAAGAAGGCTGCGCTGATCTTTCTCCAGCGGCCCTGATTCACGCTTTCAGCAAAAGCGGCTTCCAGCTTGTCCGTCTCTGTGACAGTAAGAATGTCGCCGGCCTTCGCCAGCTTGCCCACCCAGCCGTAGGCCGGGTCATCGGTTTTCGGGTGGCCCACCACCAACGGCGCAGCAAACACCGCCGGATCGTAATCAGCGATGATCTGATCCAGATCCTCATCCGTGAAGGTCAGCCGCTGCCCGTGCATGTCGGTGTGCGTGCCTGATTTGAAAATTTCCAGCGCTTTACTCATGTGGGCCTGCTATCGAAGTGGGTCGATGGAGCCACTATCGGGATTGGCGGCATCAGAGTCTTTTGAACGCGGGCAAAATTTGCCGATTGGGGGTTTTCAGAGTGGAAATGACAACTCAGGCAGAAACCCGAGCCGGGAAGGCCTCAATTCGCTTTTATAAAACTTTTACGGCATCGAAACGGGGTTTGGGTGCGGCAACGGTAGCAGCAAGAGGGCTGAGGGGCCTTGTAGGGCCTCTCAGGCGCCCATGGCATTTTGCAGATAATCGTGGGCTTTCTTGACGATCTGGTTGTTCTGCTGCTCATTGGTGCCCAACCAGCGCCGGGCAGGAATGCGGATCTTGTAGCCACCCACATTCACGGTCTGGGCGAAGTTGCTCTTGCCCTTCTTAACGAACTGGTTGCCAACACTGCCGTCACGCTTTTGGCGGAAGTAGACCTCGCGGGTACTGGCAGCCCGATCGATCTCAGCACCATAGTGTTGGGCTGCACCATAGGCCCGGTCGGTACCGAACTCCAGCCCCGTTTGGTCATGCTGGCCGCGCAGGGTGCCAGCCAAGTGCCCACGCAATGTGAGGATCTTATTCGCGTTGCGGTGCTTGCGCTTCTTGTAGGCCGGTGACAACGGCGCCCAGGGCGTGCCCTCCGGCGACACCTGGTTACGGAAGCGCTGACGATGCACCCGCGTCAGGTATTCGATGATGATCTGGAACAACGGGCCGGGGTTATCCAGGCCCTGAATCGCCGCGCCGATCTTGGCGCTGACGTCCTTGTGGTCGAACTCGATCTTGGCACCAGCCATGGAACCTCCTAAACTGAAGACTGCGGTGATGGATACGCCCCCGGCAAACAGGGCCGCCAAACATCACCGGATCGCGGGTGCCGGCCCGCGATCACTCCTCTTCCTCCCTGAAGTACAACCGCGCACCCACGCGCATATCCTCAATCTGGTGAGCATCGGGCTGAAATACCGTGATGCCCGACCAGCCATCGTGGGATAACTCATACACAGCTAGCGCCGGCACCTGCTCATCTGGCAGTTGGAAGCGAGCGATATAGCGCCGCCGCACCACGGCCTTCTTTCTGGCAGCTTGCCACTCCAGCCGTACCCATATCTCATCGGGCGACTGCAAGGCATCGGCCAGCAGCTTCATGTAGCGGCCCCGGCCTCGCTTGTTGGCTTTTAGCCGGCCACTCCTGCGCTCCACAAAAAGCTCACGCCCAATTGCCAGGCGTTCGCCAATCACATCGCGGAAAACGGCAGGCTCATCCAGGGTGGCACCGAACTCTTCCAGGAAGGCATTGGCATAAGTCTCTTCATCCAACCCTTCAGGCAACAAACGGCTGGCGGGATAAGGGCGCACTGAGGGCAGTGGCGAAGCGGGACGGGTATTGGGCAGCCCAGGGCCGCCCTGGGAGCCCGGTAACGGCGGTTCAGGCTTTTCAGGTGGCACGGCACTCTTCAGGCGACTACGACCCGGTGCATGCTCAAAACCGGGGTCGATGCCTGCAGGTACGCGCACGGTGCGGGGGCCGTCAGCGCTACGCTGGCCAATGATCTTTTCTTCCCACTCCATGCCAGGGGCTTCATCTGGGCCATCCTTGCCCATCTCACGCAGGTCGTCTTCGGTCAGGCCTGTCACATAACATTGGCAGCCCCAGGCGTTAATCGGGGTGTGGGTGTCCCACCACGGGTCATCGGCTCGCAAGATCAAACCATCCCACGCCAGATGCTCAGGCCGGGGGTGTTCTACCGCGTCGCTGTGGTGGTACTGCCGATAGGGCAAGGCGTCTTTGGCGGCTTCCAGTTGCTCATAGCGGCCTGCTGAGTAGCTGGAAAACAGGTTGGTCTCAAAGATGGTCCGGCTTCGCCAGGCGCGTCCGCCGTTGTAATCCCAGCCATGGCGAGCAACGATCTTGTCAAAGTCTTTGCGGAATTCCTCTAGCGTGCCGCCGCCAGCAATCGCCTTTTCTACCGCCTCCCGGAAATCCGCCACAATGGCATCACGGTTAGCGCCTGCCACCATGAAGGCCCAGTCATGTTCCTGGCCGTAGATATCCGTCCAGCTTTCGGTGGGGATATTCAGCTTGCGGCGGAAGAACAGGATCTGCTCCTGGAAAGGAACAGATCCATAGTTAACGGAGGGCATCGGGATCTTCCTCCACCACCTCGTTGCGGCCAGCCAGGTGCGCCGTGGCCAAGACTTCAGCCATGGCATCCGCATACTGGTCCAGGGTCAGGTCCGGGTACACCTGCAGCAGGCGATCGCGCAGCGCTTCCAGGGAATCCACTTCCTCAACGATCTGGCGGATCTGGTTGATCCAGCTGTCAGTCGCTTGTTCCACATTCGTGCGGGCAGCCGGCTCCAGTTGCTGGGGTACGGATGGGTCACCTGCAGCAAAGTTGGCCTCATTGCCTGGCACTGCAGGTGGATCGTTGGCAGGGGCTTTCTCTTCCCATTCCCCGCCATAGTTCTCCTGGATGTGTTTCAGCGTTGGCTTGAAGCCCATGTCGTAAATGGTCTTGTCACGCTCTGCACGCTTGTTGGTGTCTTCATCCGGCTCCACCTTGCGATATACACGCGGCGCTGCAGCACCGGGGAAGTTCCACTCGGTGAGCCAGCGGCCAACGCTGGTGTTGTAGCTTTCGCATACCAGGTCAGCATCTGCCTTCACCAGATCCTGGCGCACGTCTCCCTGCAGCTCCTCATTGCCCAGTTTTCCTGGCGTGCCTTCTGAACTTGCGGTCTGGCCGAGGCATACCTTGGCGATGGCCCGGTCCATGCGATCCATCAAGCTGGAATAATCAGCGGTACAGGAGCGGGCGGCCTCCAGCAGCTCTATGGCCATGCCGTCCGGCACTATCACGCCGGCATCCGTACTGATCGCCCCCAGCGCCTGCAGCAGTTTTTGCTTTTCGTGGGGGAGCGCATTCGGTGGGTAAGTGCCCTTGGCGGTGGGCTGGCCGAACTTCTCCAGGAACACCAGCCAGTACTTGAGTCCGTTACGCTTGAACCACACCGGCCAGTAAAGCCAATGGCCCAGGCCAAGACCATAAGGCTCATCGTCGTGGTCGCCACCCGTGGTGAAATGCCAGAACTTCTTATCCGGCATCAACTCGCCTTCCGGATTGTTCCAGGTGCGCATGCGCAGCCGGCTTTTGCCATCAAAGCCGAAACGCTGGCGGTTTCGCACGATCATCCGATCGATGGTAATGAATCGGGAATCGCGACCCCACATGGGTTCAGCAACGGCAAAGCCATAGAAGATGCCAAACAGCATTTTCTCGGTGACCCGATCCCAGCCGATGTGCTGGATCTGCTCAGCCATGAAGTCTGCAGCCGCTTTGTCCTTGCGGGTCTTGCCGCCAGGGTCTACCCCCCATTCCTTACTGGAGACCGCCAAGCGGCGCTGATTGAAGGTGCTGCCGACCTGGTCATCGCGCAGCACTTCCTTGTAGAGGGTGTAATCCCCGTTGCCACGGGTCATCAGCACGCTGTCCGTGGAGGGCTGTATGGACATGGGGTCCAGATAGCCTCGGGTAATATCACGGCCATCGCTGGTGGAAGCCACCTCACGCATTTCTGGCCGTGCGTTGCTGGCCGGCTGGGCAGCGAAATTGGCAGGCACCAGTAACCCGGAATTGAGCTGTTCGTAATCGGCCATCAGAAGCCTCCAAAATTGTTGCCGCCACCGACGGTGCCGAAGCCGGTGTCGGTGAGTGTGACGATGGGCGACCCGTCGCCATTGGCCAATGCGCTACGCGGGCCGGTGGATTGGTATTCCAGGGGGGCGGATGGCTGCCCGGCAGCTTCAATCGCCAAGCCCAATGCCCAGAAGTGGTCAGCATGGCCATCAGGGGTACGTTCGGCAGTGAATCGCACATTGCCGGCGGCGGTGGTTTGTTTGGTCACTTGACGCAGATCAGCGCGGGTCTTCGGGTCATGTGGAATCCGCAGCTTCCGGTCTTCCATATGGCTGCGGATCGGGTATGCCAATGCTTCTTTCACCTTGGGGGTAAACGTGACCGCTTCCACCCTGCTGGAACCGAACCTGTCCTGGGCATCATCCGCCCAGCCAATACCCAAACCGGTGGCATCAATGCAGATCCGATCGCACAGGTTCAGCCACGGCCAGAGAATGGCCTCCTGGTCGCTTTTGCGCATGTTCTGAAGGCGCTCGATATGGCGTGTGTAGAGCACGTCTCCCAGTTTCTCCACAATCCACAGCACGGTAAGGTCTTTCTTGCGTCCGATATCAATGCCGGCATAAAGACGACCGGTCCCGATTTCCTGCCATGGATATCCGGCGGGGTACTCGCTGGCAGCGATCAGGTCATATTCCAGGAAGGCAACATCGTCATCAGCCGGGTTGCACATGTACTCCTGCTGGAAAGATTCCTCATCAGCACAGCCTGAGCGAACAAAGTCGAAATACTCCGCTTCATCCATGGCCTGCCGTTCATCACCTTCTGGGAGCATTTGCTGCAGCTTGTACAGAAACCCTTGATCCAGCGCGTCCTGCAGAGTCACGCGGTGAAGGCTGATATTCTTGGGGTTATCTGCCTCTCGGGCCTCGCGCACCAGCTGGTTGAAAAAGTTATGGCTGCCACGGTGGGTGGATATCACTTCAAGATTGCCGCCCCAGGTGATACCCGGATAAGCGATGGACCACAGCTTGCGAGGGTCCGGGTGCAAGGCGAACTCATCCAGAACGCGCCCACCGCGTTTACCTGCCTGGGCATCCGGGTTGCTGGACATACTGTGAATACGCTTGCCACTGGCGAACTGCAGCACATAAGCAGAAATACGATCATTGGGATCAATGACCATTTCCCCCATGTCCTTGGCAGCCAGGTTCATGATGCTGGCCCAGTGCTTGCAATCTTCAATGAAGAGGCGCGCCTGGAGGTCATCTCGGCTTGATACCCACTGATCGTGTCGTGCACCCTGAGCCGCTGTACGCTCATTGCATGCATACGCCGTTGACCAGCTCAGGCCGATCTGACGGCCTTTTTCCATCAGCTTCAGGCGGCTGTCATCCTTGATCCATTGACTCTGGAACGGCAGAAAAATGGCATCAGGATTAGCCGGGATAACCTTTGCATTGCCTACGCGCATCGCCATTAGCTGATCCCCAGTGCATCACGGATAGCCTGTTTAGTTTCAGCGGTAACACCACCTTTACTGTCCAGGGCGTCCAGCTTCTTGCGCTGCTCCTCAAGGAGTTCCTTGCGGGCTTCCGCCGCCAGGCGTTTCTGGCTGACGCTGGCCCGCCCAAGATCAGCAATAGCCTTGGCCAACTTCGGCAGATCAATGCCTTCCGTGGGTATCTGGGCGTCGCGGATAACGGCAAAAAGCCGCTCCTGAACCAGACGCATCAGGGCTTCATTGACGGCACCTTCATCATCGGGAGCCTCAGCCACTACGGCCCGAGCCTGCTCGGTAATCAACTTCACCTGGTCCAGACGCTCACGGAAGCTGCTGCCATAGCGGTGCAAGGCACTGCTGGAAATATCGATGCCCCGGTTTTGGCACAGCTCTTCCAGCTCTTGATAGCCGGAAAAACCACGCTTCACCAGCTCCTGATCAAGCCAGCTTTTGTCGTCTTCATTCAGACGCTGCACCTTGGATACCTGGGGCATACTCAGCCCTCCCAGTATTTTTCAGGCCGGGCGATGCCGGGGTGGCACTCCACGGTGTACTCGGCCACATCCACGCCGTAGTGGGTCAGTTTGGCGTGCCAGGCGCCAGCCGGGGTTTTCTCTACCTGCACCAGCTTGCGGTCGTCCAGGTATTCCAGCTCACGGCGCACTTCGGTTGCAGTGGCATCCGGGTATACCCCCTGAATGGTCTGAAGGATCAGCTGCTCATGCGCCCCGATCGGGCGGGCGTGGTTGAGCGTGAGCAGGATCGTCCAGCGCATGCCTTCGCGGCGCACCTTGTTATGATCAATCACGTTTTGCCTCCCGGATTTGCAGGTTTTCCAGTTTCAGGGCCAGCCCATCCAGCTTGCTTTCAATGAGGCTCTGGCCGCGTATGTAGTCTTCTCGTCGCACGTACTTCTCTGGCAGCTCGGCACGTAGCTTCATTAGCTCCCGTTCAACCTGGGCGACCTGCTTGCCGTTCTCGCCTTCCCGGATCTCGATGTGCTCCAGGCGGGCCTGCAAGGTGTCGAACTTGCTGTCCAGATGCTTTTCAAACAGGGCCTGTTGTCGGCGACTCATCCCCCAAAAAAGAGACACCAAGGTCACCACCAGGCCAAGGAACTTGGCGATATCAATCGTCAGTTCACTCATTCTTCCCCCTGGTTCATTCGGAACCGGTATTGCTCATACTTCAGCCCGGCGCATTCGCCATAGAGGTCGTACATGATCTTCAGCGTCACGGGCATCTCATTCGGGTCGTTGGTCGGGTATGGGAGGTGGGCGCTGCAGGGCGTCGCCGAGGCCTCCGGTTGCGGCGTTGATGGCACGCTCTCTGGCGGCGACCAGCTGCTGCATGACACGCTCGCTATAGCGAAGATCAGCACGCAGGCCAGCGTTCTCATCGAGTGCATCGCGTAGCTCCTGGGTGGTTTGTTGGTCGAATTTGCCTTTGTCGGCCAGCAGCTGGGAAATACGCAGGCTCGCCGCTTTGGAATCTCTGACCAGGTCCGCATGCTCGGCAAGGGCTTCGCCCAGTTTGGTCACCGTCGCGGAGCTGGTTTTGGCTTGCACGGCGGTTTCGCCGTGGTGGTACCCCCAGAAATAGGCGCCGGCACCGCTGAACAGCGAACTCATCAACACAGCCACGATCCAGCGGGCAATCATGGGCATACCCCTTCGCCCCACGCGGCTCTCCCATACAGGGGCTCCCAGCGCAGGAGAATCTTTCGGGGGTACCCCCGGTTTTCGTTCCAGTTGGCGGCGGAGCGGCCCGCATTGACCCGCTCCACCGAATCGAACCAGACCAGCGGATCAAGCCCCTTACTCGATGCCAGCCTTTTGTCGCGGTACACCCAACCAAGGCCACCGTTGTACGCAGATAACACCATTGCCCACTTCTCGCAGGGGCTCGCGGCCTGGATACGTGTATGCAGCCACTTGTCGTAGAGCACCATGGCTCGCATGGCCCAGCCGGGGTTATAGGGCTGCCGTTCCCCCAGGTGGCTTGGGTACAGCTCGGCGAACCAGTCAGAAGTGGCCGGCATGAATTGCGCCAAGCCCTCTGCGCCCACAGGGGAACGTGCGTCAGCGCGCCAGCGGCTCTCCTGGTGGATTTGCGCGGCGAAGGTGGCCACGGGGACATCTAGCCCCCAGAAGGCATGAGAGGTGCGAATCAGCGTGCGCTGGTAGCTCTTGGCGGCTTGCGGGATCTCATCTGCATACGCTGGTGCGCAACCGCTGACCGCAAAGATCAGCAAGGCGCTCAAGGCCAACACGAGCAAACACTGGATAACGCGAACGTGGCTCATGGCTACAGCCCCAGCGTCAGGCCAAGGATCACAGCAAAGATCACCACCGCCCGCCTGAGCATCAGCAGGCTAATCGCGACATTGATGTGCTCAGGCCCACAGCTGTTTGGTTCATGCGGAAAAAGGAAACAATGCGGGCGTGCATAAGGGAACAGCGACCGATCAATCCAGTAACCCAGCACGGCGCCCAGGCTAACCAGGGACAGCTTGTAAAGCACAACAGGCAACTGGGCGGGGTTGAGCAGTGCTAGCACGGCCAGCAGCCCAACAGAAATAAACAACCAAGTGGAAAGGCGGGGCATAACATTCTCCGGTTTCGTATGAACAAAAACGACTACGCCCCCATAATCGGGGGCGCAGCGGAGAATGTATTTTGAACGCGGGCAAAAACGCTATTGGTAGGCCGTTATCTCAATAAGCTGAGGCTGGTATTCCTTTTTGGCCTTTTTATATCTGCTTGTGACGATCACATTGGCTGTGATCTGCGTTCTACCATGAAGTTCTTTCGGGTCAAGGTTGCCGGCCAGGATCATCTTGGTTCTTGTTTCTGCAACGCCGATTACAACTCCAGCCCATCCCTTATCAGTATTGTCTCTATCACTAGCCGAGATCAGTACTTTCACATTTTTATACTTCTCCTCCTTTTCCTCAGGGATTGGAGGGGTGTACTCGTCAGGGGCTTCAGCAACGACACTTGAGGGGATGGTTAAGGAGTTGAACCCCTCAATTTTGATTGCTGAGTTGTCACCTTTCGCTGGTCGCATGGCATCGACAGCATCCCTGGCAATAGATTTCTTATCCCGTTGCGCCTCGAGAATTTCTTTAATCGACTCCCCATTCAGGTTGATGTCGCCACCGGCTTCGAGCACAACAGAGTTGTAAGCCTCGGTATGCTTTCTCGGCTCCCCTGATGGAAGAACCTGCATGAGGCCGTACATCATAACCGCGCCAACACCGACAGAAACAACCGTTTTTAGACCGCCAGAGTCTTTCGTCATCTTTTCGAATAACTCCTCAAGTTTCTGAGCGTTCTCTTCACCGCCGCACAGGTATTTGACGATGAAGTGATCTTTAAGGCTGCCGGATACGATTTCAGAAATGTAGACCTGCGTATCATATACCTTTATACCGTCAAACGCCTTCTCGACAAAAGGGCCAGTGCGCTTGAGTATTTTCTCCAGGCTTCTCAGGCTGTCGATGATGTCTTCGATGGAAACCGGCGCTTCGGTGGTGTAATGAATTTTATATTCTGTCTGAACTGTGAAGGTGTTATCCAAATCGATCCCCTTAATCCCTTTATTGTCGTGCTCGACAAGATGTGCTCTACCAGCCTCCCTTGGCCCGCTGGCGTGCTAACTAAAAGCTAAGAAACTCTCTCGTAGAAATAGCAAGTCGTGCTATTCCACTCCTTGAGAACGTTGCCACAAGAGCATACAAAGCGGTCTTTATCCCTTAGAGGAAACTGCTTAATGCTCACAGAGTAGACAGCACCGCATTCATCACATGTTTCTTCGCCAATTTCTGTTTCATCCCAGGTTGCCATAATTGCTTCTCTCCCTAACCAGTTCGACAAGTGCTCCTGCCTGTGCAACCTCGGGAGGGTCAGCTACTGCAGCAGCAAGAAAAGTCCATTCCATGATTTCTCCTTAAATCCATTTTTCAGGCAGCCTATGACCAGAAGCCACTAGGGGTTCGCGTATCTGGATCAATCTCCTCCAGGTAAGCACCATGGTTGCAGAGCGGGCAGGACAGGTAGTGAATGTGGTTTCGTACAAGCACCCCTTTTTTGCCTGCATCGAAGCATGGCTGACAAAGAAAGTGGTCCACTCCTTCCTCACCAGCAGTCGCACGCAAACGATATACGAAGAAATCCCCGATATTTCCCACCCTGTCTAGCACGTAACGCTCTTTCTCCGCAGCTTCACGCTCAAGCTCGCGAATGCGCTCCTCCAAAACAGGGATATGCCGCTGCTGATCGATGACGGTGCCGAGCACCTGCGAAAGCTGAGTTTGTGCATCGATAATTTTTTCCGACAGCTCGCTTTGAAGGGCCGAAAGCTTATTGGTATCGCGCTCATTGACGATTAGTTTTCCTAGCTCAAAAGTGGTCGATAGGCTGCTGACTAATGCTGTTATATCCATGATCAAACCTAGTGTTCCACAGTCAAAGCGCTGAGAAAGCCATCTACATAGCCAGCCGGGACAAATAGCTCTGAATTAATGCCCTGGCGGCTGTTCACGCGGAATTTCAGCCCCTTGCCTTGAGCCTGCACCAATTGCTGAGGCGTGATGCTGATAATGATGTCTTCATTGTGGCTACACAGGCCGGAGGCTTGGCAAAAGTTAACCTTACGATTAACCCCTACGGCCTTAACGGTATCGCCACCCACAAAGCTGGCCGATTCGTAATAGCGCCAGTTGCCTACATAGCTGACCACTACATAGATTTGATACTGCATTTTGCCTGTATTCTTGTTTTCAAACGCCCGAAGCCTTACATACTCGCTGTCTGAAAAAAGTCCCCTTTGCTGACTGGTTGAATGCACTGGCCCTAAGTAAGTGACAGATGCATCAAACTCGGAATCCTGTCGCTCAACCTTGCTAGCAATGTAATCAGGTGATTTGTTGGCCATGTTGGCCGAGCAGCCCGCCATAACCAGCGCAATAGCAAGGACCAAAATCCGTTTCATACTTCCCTCCTTATTTTATTCGCTGCAAAAACAGCGCTTTATCAATTTCCATAATTCTGGCTTGGCTTTCCTTGCGGATCTCCGCCGCCACCTTGATCGACCCCGCCAGCCTGGACGCGGCAATGCCCAGGGTAATGAGGCACAAGGAGTAGGCCAACAACGGGAGGGCTGCATCTGCACCCATAACTCGCTGGGCGATATCCCAAAGCAGCATCCCCAAATAGGCGCCGACTGAAGCGAACATCCACTTGCAGGCAGGGGTACGCAATAGCGCCCAGCGCAGCCGCCTCAGAACCGCTTCTTCAGAAGTGCGCAGCCGGTTCAGCTCAGGCGCTGTTACGAGGCACGGTGTGCAGCCCTGAATAAAATATTGGGTAATGTGGCAGCGCTCGTAGTAATCCCCCAAAGCAACCCGATTCCCTTCACCCTCGATTTTCATTGTCGTCCTTAACTTTGAACTACGTCACAGTACAAAAAAGAGTTTCACAATATGAAACTGATTCACGTATGACAAGTCTTCCGCTAAGGCACGCAAAAGGCTCACGGCAATGCACGAAAACGCTCACAGACGCACATAATCCCAGCGAACATACTGAACAGGCTTGGCGCCTCTTACTGCATTTGCAGGAGCGACAGACGTGTCAGCGCCACCTGCGCCAAGCACCCAAAAGCGAAATCGATTTCGCTTTTAAGACAGGCCTTAAACTCACATCAAATCTGTAATCGATTACAGATTTGTAAGTAATTCTCATTTCTTTTTTGGTCCATGCCGATGGTAACCGCCGCCAGCCACTTTGTTGCCATCGCCCTTTACCACAACCTGGTTACCCCCAATCCCCTTGCTGTCGGCAGATACAGCGCCTTGCAGAGCCCCAACAGCTGCCATTTTCCCAGAAAGGCCTGCGGAGCGATAAAGCGACAGCAGCTCACGCTCATCATCCGATAAATCCAAGCCACCGCCTGTTCCGTTGAGAATCCAAGCTGGGTCAGCCCCAAAGGCGGCCTGCAATCTCAACAAGGCCAAAGCGTCAGGGATTCGGTCTCCGGATTCATACCTACCGACTGTTTTTCTTTCGATTCCCAACTCCTGAGCAAATCTCGCTTGGGTCAAGTTTCCTCGAACCTCCCGGATTCTCAGTCCAATTGCAATCGGATCGATATCCATCAAAAAATACCCACAAAGGTACTTGACCGTGTACCCAATTGGTCCCACAATCAATACAACATCATTCAGCAACCCAAGGAGAGCCACCGCCATGGCAACCCCTAAAGTTCTGACCCCTGAACAGGTCAAACAATCATTCCGGCAGCGCGGTATCACCATCACCCAGTGGGCAGAAGACCACGGTTACCGCCGCAACGCTGTTTACCGCGTACTTAATGGCAACGACAAAGCCTGCTACGGGCAAGCCCATGAAATTGCCGTGAAACTGGGGCTGAAGGCCCAAACCTCTGACCAGCAGCATGCTGCTGCTTAAGGAGGCGACATGCAGATCAGCCCTCGCCGTTACCCCTTGCAAGCTGATGAAGCAAAGGAAATCAGCGACCGCCTTTTGTCTGGCGTTCGTGTATTCCGCGAAGTTGCTCGGCCAATGCAATCAGTGAGCGCTGCCAAACTGCATTGTCCTGGGCTCTGCAAAGCCCATCGAGATCATCTGCCAGTTCATCCAAATGCACCTGCCCGGCTTCAGCCAGATAGCGCGCAAGTAATACAAAAGCGCCTGTTGAGGCGGCAGCTGTTATCGCTTGCTCATCAAGTTGGCGATGTAGCTCGGCAACTTGGTCTCTCAGCTCAGCTGTTTCTTCGCTCAGCTGCCACATGGCTTCGTCGTTCATAGCTCACCTGTATGCCAATGATGCCGCCATTTACGCACAACGCAACCCGGTTTCACCAGATGCAAAAAACAACTTTGTTTGGATACACGATTATGGGGGCTTTCCAATGACTCGCCGCCGCTGGAAACACCGCGTCCCCAGCAACCTCCGGCAGGCCATGGCCTGGTGTCTGGATTATGCCCGTGAGGTGCACAACCTCTCTGTGGAAGGCATTGCCACCAAGATGGCGTTGGCCAATCACTGGAGCATCTATAAGTGGATTGAGAATGGCCGCATGCCGGCGGTGCTGATCCCTGCCTATGAAGCGGCCTGCGGCATCGACTTTGTGAGCCGCTTTCTGGCCGGGACCGGTGGCCACCTGGTGGTGGAGATTCCACGCGGCAAGGTTTGCGATGCACAAGACGTGATGCAGCTGCAGGGCGAGCTGAGCGGCGCCATCAAATCCCTCACCGATTTCTACTCTGGCAAGCAAACCGCCGAGGACACCCTGGCCCAGCTAAAAGCGGCCATGCAGGGCCTGGCGTACCACCACCGCAACGTCGAGCAGCACCCGCACCCCGAGTTGCCGCTGGGCGGGGAGGAAGACGTATGAACACTTTTACCAAGCAGGAAATCCGTCGTCGGCGCCGCACCGCACTGCGGGGCGCAATTGATGCTAACGACCGCCACCGAGCAACCCGTGGGGGGCCGGATGGCCATGAAGAAAAGTTCTTTTGGGGTGAGCTGGCTCGAGCCTGCCACCGTGAAGTGCAACGCATGAACCGCATTGAGAAAAGGCTATGAACAACGACACCGCACTCCACAAAGGCCTGCGCGTATTCAAGGCACTGAAGGGCCACACCCTGAATGGGTTAAGCAACCAGCAGCTGGCCAAGGCAACGGGGCTTTCCCCCAGCGGGATCACCCGCGTGATGGCCGCCCTGATCGATGAGGGGCTGGCAGAGCGCGGTGAGGATGGCCGTTTCCGGCTTTCTATCCAGGCGCTGCAAATCGCCCAGGCTCACGCGCTGGAGGTGAGCAAGTACCAAGACCGCATCAACGAACTGCAACGCCGGGTCTCGGCGGGCGCACATCAATAAGGAGCCACCATGACAAAGAAGAATGAACTCGCAGAATTTCAGGCCCACAGCCAAGAGATCTGTGAACTCTACCTCGATGGCCAACCCTACGACCGCCAGCGCGTGGTGAACGAGGCACGGTTCTGCCTGGCACAGAGCGCAGAAGCGATGCTGGAAGCCGGCAAGCGTTTGATCGTGCTGAAAGAACATGAAGGCCATGGGGAGTTTATCCAGATCGTAGAAAACCAGCTGGGGATGAACTACAGCATTGCCCACAAGATGGCGACTGCGGCGGCAAAGTTTCTTTCCCCCAAACTTCAGGGCAAGGGGAAACAGCTGCTGACGCTCGGCAAAACCAAGCTCTATGAGCTGATGGTGGAAGACGACGACGACCTGGCCGCATTGGCTGATGGTGGCACCGTGGCCGGGCTGGAGCTGGACGATATCGAGCGCATGTCCACCCGCGAGTTACGTAAGGCCCTACGTGATGCTCGCGCTGATGCTACCGCGAAGGATCAGGTTATCGCGGATAAGAACAGCAAGCTGGATGAGCTGGCGACCAAACAGAAAAAAATCAAGCCGGCTGAGCCCGATGAGGAGAGCAAGCAGATCCGCATGGAAGCCAGCGACTTGTGTTTCCAGGGCGAGGCGCTGATTCGCGGACAAGTATCCGAGGCTCTGATGGCGGTGCAATTCCACGGGATGAATCACAGCCTGGATGTAACGGAGTGGCTGGCTGGCCAGCTTAACCAGATGGACGAGGCGCTCAATCACGTTCGGGAGCAGCTGGGGATCTTCCGCACCCAGGAAGGCGCTGAATGGGAACAAGCCGGGGGTGGCGCATGAATCCCGCTCTGCTGGAACAGCTGCAGGCTGTGGCGGCAGAAGCCCAGGCAGCCGGCCATGGCAACAAGAGCGCCATCTATGACGCGGCGGCGGCGAACATGGGCATGAGTCGTGGCACCCTGCTGCGCAAGCTCAAGGCCGTCACCCTGGCGCCGCAGCGCAAGCGGCGCTGTGATGCCGGCGAGAGTGCGCTCACTCAAGAAGAAGCGCGAATCATCAGCGCGTACATCCTGGAAGCCTGCCGCAACAACGGCAAGCGCCTTGCCAGCCTGAAAGACGCGGTGGAGGTGCTACGCCAAAACGGAATGATCCAGGCGGGCCGCGTGGATGAAGAAACCGGCGAATTCCGGCCCATGACCGAGAGCGCCATTGCTAAGGCCATGCGCAACTTCGGTCTGCACCCGGATCAGCTGGGCCGCCCGAGCCCCAAACAGTATTTGCGTTCTAAGCACCCGAACCATGTTTGGCAGATCGACCCCAGCTTATGCGTTCTCTACTACATGCCGGCGGCCAAGGGTGAGTACCTGCAGGTGATGGATGAAAAGGCCTTCTACAAAAACAAGCCGGCGAATATCCGCCGGATTGAGAAAGAGCGGGTCTGGCGCTACGTGATCACTGACCACACCAGCGGCGTGATCTACGTGCACTACGTGCTGGGTGCGGAAAGCGGCAAGAACCTGGTGGAGGCGTTCATCGGCGCCAGCCAGAAGAAAGGCGCCAGCGATCCGTTCCAAGGGGTGCCGTTCATGGTGATGGTTGATCCGGGCAGCGCTAACACCGGGGCGGTGTTCCGCAACTTATGCCGGGCGCTGGGCATTCACCTGCAGGTGAATGAACCGGGCAAGCCGTGGGCCAAAGGTCAGGTAGAAAAGAGCAACGATATTGTCGAGCGCAGCTTTGAACACCGCATCAAGTTTATGCGGGATCTGCCGCAATGCCTGGACGATATCAACTCCGCTGGCTGGGCCTGGATGCGCTGGTTCAACGCCCACCAAATCCATACCCGCACCAACCGCACCCGCTATGCGGTATGGCTAACGATCAGTGAGCAGCAGTTGCAGATAGCGCCCGCCGCAAAGGTGATGCGTGAACTGGCCGTACACGCGCCAGAGAAGCGCAAGGTGAGCCCGCATCTGACGATCAGCTACCGAAGCCACACCTACTCGGTGGCGGATATCCCCGGTGTGATGGTGGGCGAATCAGTCGAGGTGACCCGCAGCCCCTGGCATGACGACGGGGCTCAGGTGATCTACCTGAACGATGAAGGCCGTGAGGTGATGCAGGCGCTGGAGCCGATGAAACGCGACGAGTATGGCTTCTTTGAGGAGGGCGCCATGCTCGGCGAGGAATACAAGGCCCACGCTGACACCAAGGCCGATACCGAGCGCAAGGCCATCGAACGTCTGGTTACCGAGTCCGGTACAGACGAGGAGGCAGCGACCAAGCGCAAGGCAAAGGCGGTGCCCTTTGGCGGCAAGGTAGACCCGATGAAGCCGGTCACCGATACGCCGGTACCGGACTACATCCCCAAGCGCGGCACCGAGCTGGATCTGGGCGACACCCCACGCGTGGAAGCGGTGCGCCTGACCCATGTACAGGCAGCCAAACGGCTGGCCAACCGCATGGGCGATCGCTGGGAGCCGACACACTTTCAGTGGCTGCAGCAGCGCTACCCGGACGGTGTCCAGGAAGACCAGTTGGACGATATCGAAACCGCGCTTTCCCGCCCGGCAGCCCAGCCGCTGCGGGTGGTCAATGGAGGTGACCAGCAATGATGAAACTTGGCCCCTTACTGCATAAACGGGACATCAAGCGCATGGCGCTGGCGGCAGGCATGGATCTATCGCCGGCGACCGTGACGCTGCTGATCAACTACCACAAATGGCCGAAGAAATGGCCTAAGGAGGAAATCAAGGCCCGCATTTTTACGTTCCTGGATGACCCGGAACTCGGGGAGGAAATTTTCGAGGAATACGACCCGGCAGAAGACGAACCCGAGCCGGAAGAAGTAGAGAGCCCCGCACCGGCGGCAACCGAGTGCGAGGCGAAACCAGAGCAAAGCAACGATAACGATGACCTGGAGATTGAGATGTTACTACGGAAACAGGTGCTGACACCAAACGCCCGCCGTGCCTTTGGCCTGGTGCGTGACCCCTTTGATGAGGTGCGCAATGCCAGCGAGGTGTTTGTGAACGCCGAGTTTCGTTATGTGCGTGAGAGCCTGCGCCAGATCGCCAAGCACGGCGGCTTCATGGCGGTGGTGGGGGAATCCGGGGCGGGTAAATCTACGCTGCGCCGGGATCTGATCCAGTGGGCCAACGATGACGAGCCCAGCATCAACATCATAGAGCCCTATGTGCTGGGCCTCGAAGACAACGATATGAAGGGCAAGACGCTGAAGGCCGGCCACATTGCCGAGGCCATTATGGCGAAGATTGCGCCGGGCGAAACGCTGCGACGCAGCCCCGAAGCCCGTTTCCGGCAGGTGCATAACGCCCTGCGTGAATCACACCGGGCTGGGTACCGCCACGTGCTGGTGATCGAGGAGGCACACGGCCTGCCCATCCCCACCCTGAAGCACCTCAAGCGCTTTTTCGAGCTGGAGGACGGTTTCAGCAAGTTGATCAGCATCATCCTGATCGGCCAGACCGAGCTGGCGCAGAAGCTGGACGAACGTAACCCGCAGGTGCGTGAGGTCGTGCAGCGCTGCGAGGTGGTGAACCTGCGCCCCATCGATATGGAGGTGGAAGGTTACCTGGACCACCGCTTCCAGCTAGCGGGCCGCGCCTTGGCGGATGTGATGGATGCTGAGGCAGTCGAGGCGCTGCGCAAGAAATTATCAGGCCGGGGGGAGTACTCGGTGTTGTACCCGCTGGCTATCAACAACGTGGTGGCAGCGGCATTGAATGAAGCGGCCAAGCTCGGCGTGCCCATGCTGACCGCAGACCTGATCAGGGAGGTGTGAGATGGCGAAGTTCACGATCGTGATCGAAGACACCGAGAGCGGCTCTGTCACAGCCCAGTGTACCGGCCCTCATGACCAGGAGACCAATGCCTGGCTGTTCGCGATGACCTGCTTTCTCGGCTTAGTGAAAGCCCTGAAGACCTGGACCCCGAAAGACGGCAAGACCATTCATTAGGAGCGAATCATGGCGATTGAAACCGAGCAGTTGGAGTACTGGGGCAACAAGTTCACCTGCCACAACCTCCAGCGCTATATGACTTTCGCTGCCTTCATGGTGGATCCGGCCAAACATTGGGACGAGATCATGTACGGCCAGTATCAGCCTCTGCTGGCAAGGCAGAAGGAAGCCCGTGAGCGGATTGATCGGGCCAGCGAAGGCCTTGAGGCCACGCTGAACCGGGTGGAAAGAAAGGTCGAAGGGCTGCGCCGGATCGATAACGGCCACCCCTACGAGCAACTCAAACACCACGCGAACGGGAGATAAGGGATGACATTCTCACACCAGAAACGAGCCGAGAAGCTCCGTAACGATATCGATCACTTCCTGAAGCGTGGGGGCAAGATCCGGGAGATCCCCAATGGCATGTCGGGGGAGCGTGGCGCCTATGGCCGCCTCAATTGCACCGCCGATGACGCGGCCCGGGCCAGGCTGAACGGCCAGAAGGCCCGTGGCCGGCAGAGAAAGCAACAAGGAGAAACCGCATGAACACAGCCATTACCGAAGTGCCGGCAGGCTACATGCTTAACGCCGCCGGTCACCTGGTACCCGAAGACCTGGTGCGCGACCAGGACAAGCTACGCGATAGCGTGACCCGTGACCTGATTGATATGGCCAAAGAAATACATGACCGCCTGAAGCACTTCAAAAAGAATGCACTCAGTGATATCGCCGACGTGGTTCAGATCAGTGCTGATCGCTACGACGTGAAGTTGGGCGGCAAGAAGGGGAATGTCTCTCTGATTAGCTACGACGGCAAGTACAAGGTGGTCCGCTCGTTCGCTGAACGCCTGGCATTCACCGAGGAGCTGGAGGCAGCCAAGGAACTGATCAACCGCTGCATCACCCGCTGGAGCGAAGGCGCCAACGAAAACATTCGGGCTCTGGTTGATCGTGCTTTTCGCACCAATAACAAAGGCCAGCTGCGCACCCAGGCGATTCTGGAACTGCTGCGCCTGGAGATTGCCGACGAGGAATGGCTCCGGGCAATGGATGCACTGAAAGACAGCATCATGGTCGCCGATACCGCTGTGTACGTCCGGTTTTATGAGCGGGTGGGTGATACCGACCAATACAAGGCAATCCCGCTGGATCTGGCGGCGGTCTAATCAAGCTTTAAGGAGGAAGCATGGGAATCAAACGACTGCAATACGAACTGAAGCGCCTCGAAGCCCTCGAGCTGCGCCACATCATTGATGAAATGGCCAGCCACGGCGACAGCAAAGTCGTAATGGCCTTTAACGGCACTCAAAGCCAGCCGGTGGCGGCGGTGGCATTGATCTCAGGCCCCGATACGGAGCGTTATCTCAAAGCGTTGGAACTAGCACAGGTGGCCACCGGGGGCAGTCCAGAGGGCACGGATGACGTCACCCCTGAAATGATTTCTGCCGGCATGGCGGAGTGGGATAAGCAGCACAAGGCAGGTGAACGGCAATGGCCAGTCATGCTGGAGTCCGTTTTCAAAGCCATGTTCTGCGCCAGTAAACGGAGGGGGTGCTGATGCAGCAGGCCCACCTGCCAGAGCAGCAACTGGCGACCATGCAGCACGCCATCCAGGAAGTCACTGAGCGGGTAATCGAGGGCACAGCCTCGCCGTATGCCCTCATTCGTCGCTCTGACTTACAGATTCTACGCCGCCTATTGCAACAGGAGGCCAAGTGACAGCGGCCAAACGTAGGCTAAGTGATCTGGCAAAGATCCACATCGCCAAAAAAGACCTGGGGATGGACGACGACGATTACAGGGCCATGCTCCAGAACATTGCAGGCGTTGGATCATCTGCTGACTTGTCCATCCACGGGCGTTCCAAGGTGCTTCATCACCTGGAAAGTAACCTCGGCTGGAAGCCGAAGCCCCAGGCCCGAAAGGCGCGCCAGAAGATCACCGCCACGACGCCCGTTGATCGCAAGATCCGGGCGCTTTGGCTTGATCTGGCCAATGCGGGCGCCGTCCGCGATCGATCAGAGAAAGCCCTGGCATCCTATGTGAAACGCCAGACCGGGATTGACCGCCTGGACTGGCTGAGCAGCAAGCAGGCCGAGCGAGTTATCGAGGCCCTGAAACAATGGGTAGCACGCATAGAGCAGCAGGAAGGGGGTACCGATGAGCAGATCTGACTCGCAGATGGAACACCGCCGCCACGAATTGCTGGAAGCGGTCCACCTAAACACACGTCAGCAGCTGATCGATCTGGGGGTTGATCCCGATGTTGCCGACCAGGCTGGCTGTGCCGTTAGCGAGATGCTGGCAAGAGACTGGGGCGGTCAGCTGGTGAATATCCCGAAGGATCACCACTACAAGCTCGCCGCTCGAGATGTCGCTATCTATGAGAAGTTCAACGGAACGAACCATGATGTCCTGGCTCGTGAGCATGGCGTGACCGTAAGGGCCATATATAAGATCATTAAGCGGGTTCGGGCGATGGGCGACCCGAACCAAAACACTCTTTTCTAGCATTCCACCTGTTTCACTGGCTGCAACACTCTTTCAGTTGCCACCCCAGTACTTCCCGTTTCATCCCGACTCTTCCCGGATTTATCTCACTTCCCTGTGGTATTTATCTAGTTCCTGATCAGCGCCTGCTTTTGCAGACGCTTTTTCATGAGTCCAATGCGGGGATTACCCGTCGTTGCCCTCTTGAGTAGACACCACACGATGATCTGCCAGGCGAATGTTCGCCGCTGGCGCATTGCCGTCCCGGTCCTCGCCGAAGTACAGGGTGGTATGCGGGAAGGGAATCTCGATACCCGCCTTGTCGAAGTAGATCTTCACCAGCCGGTTGAAGGCACGGCCCACCGCCCACTGATTGCCCGGTGTGGTCTTGATCACCACGCGGATATTCACCGAGCTGTCCGCCAGGGCCGTCACCCCGGCCACGGTCATGGGCGCGAGGATATTATCCTTGTGCTCACCTTCCTTGAGCGCCTCGAAGGCCGCCTCAAGCTGAACGATGGCATCGTCAATGCTTTCCCGATAACCAATGCCGTATTCGCCCACATGGTTACCGTATTCGCGGGTGTAATTGGATACCGCATCCACCGAGGAGAACGGCACGATGTGGTAGGTGCCATAGAGATCACGCAATGCCACCGAACGGATCCCCACTCGCTCCACCGTGCCGGAGTTGGCGCCAACCCCGACAAAATCACCGGTATTCATGGCATTCTCCAGCTGAATAAACACCCCGGTAATCACATCCTGCACCAGCTTCTGGGCACCGAAACCAATGGCCAGACCCAACACACCGGCACCGGCAATCAGCGGGCCGATATCCACACCCACCTCGGAAAGCACGATCATCGCCGTCATGATGATGATGGTGATGGCCAAGGAGGTATGGAACAGCCCCAGTAACGTCTCACCGCGCGCCGCCTGGGCCGGCGTACTGGTTTCTCCGGGGCTGAATTTATGCTCGACCAGGCTGGCCAGGGCAATCCAGACGGCCGCCGCCAGCGCCAGAATCAGCAAGATATCAATCAGCGCAGAAACGGTTTGCGCACCGGCGGTGGTGGCGTACCAGGCCGCCAGGTCATAGAGCTGCCAGGCATCCAGCGACAACACCAATACCAGCGCCAGGATCAGCCCGCGAATGATTTTCAGGCCGGTGGGCACATAAGTGTTCACCCGGGCCTGAAGGCGGGGCATGCTGGCGTTGAGCCGTTCCGACAGCTGGATTTCCTTGCCAATCAACTGCCCCAGCGCCACTGATACCAGCAGGCCCAGGCCCACATAAATCAGCGTTTCCAACGTTGCCAAGGCCACAAAGGGCAGCGCCGTTTCCGGGTTCAGCACGGTGGCGGTAAACACCAGCAATGCGTACGCCAACGCCAGCCAGTGCCAGGTACGCGCCAACAACAGCAGCAACAGCCGGATTGGCCCGGACCCGGCATTGGCCCGATGCGTCAACGCCTGACGCAACACCTGGCGCTTGCGCCAGATCACCACCGCCGCATACACCAGCGCCACCAGCATGATCACTGTCCCCACGCCACTGCCCAGCGAGGGCGACACATTGAAGTTCAGCACCGGCACCAGCACCAGCATGCCATAGCCAATCAACCCGGCTTCACGGGCCAGAAAGCGGTTACAGTAGCGCGCCTGTTCTGCCGCCACCGGCAGCAGTCGCAGGCCCTCGTAGCGGGAGGAAAAGAACATCCGCAGACCCACCTTGGCCAGCTCAACCAGCAGGAAGGCATTCAGAAACAGCGCTAACCGGGTGGCATCCGCGCCCAGCTGTTCGGTGAGCAGTGGCGCCACAAAAGTGCCGGCCAAGTAGGCCAGCACCACCACGACAATATCCAGTAGTGCAGCAACCGCCACGGCCACCATGGTGCGCAGGATCGCCAACTTCTCTGAACCGGCCCGGGCCCAGCCGCTGAGACGGGCAAAGACCGAGCTTCCCACCGCACGCAGCGACCAGAACACCACAAACGTCACGGCCACCAGAATCGCCAGATTCAACAAGGCGGCACTGACCGTTTTCATGTCCACCGGAGCCGCCGCTGCTACCGACTGGCTGGCATCGGCATCGCCGCCAAACCAGCCCGACACCAAGGCGCCCAGCGCTGCAAATTGCCGGCCCATATCACCGGCCAGGTTACCGGTGGCCGCCGCCATGCGGCGCGCCATGGAGACTTGCTCCGCGGTCTGCCCGCTGGGGGCCTGGGCAGCAATCTCCGCGGCTGGCACTTCGCCTTCCAGCCCCAACGACTCAGGCTGGGCAGACGCGTGCACGCCACGCAACTGATCAATCAGCACTTGGCGGCTGGCGTCATTTTCCAGCAAATCCGCCAGCTCCGCGTATTCACCCGGTTGCGCCGCAACCGGCTGCGCGGGCTCCGCAGCGTGGGCCGCTGCGGTGAAAAACACGAGCAAAAAAGTCACCAGGGCTGTGAAGCCGCGAAAGGTCTGGACTGGAGGGCGCAAACTGATCTCCTTATCCCGGTCATCGCCGAGCAAAATACACAATTTGAAGATTGTTCAGGCGCCCACCCTAACAAGTCAGACAGCGAAAAATGTGAAGATTGCGCGAAGGATTGCCCCCCGGTTACACCCCGACATTGACCCTGGGGAGCCATCCCCGGGGTGAGAATGCCAGTCATAGCGGTTGACCGTGACATTGAGCGCTGTAATGATCGAGTTACATTCCAACGACAACACGGTGGAGGCGTTCATGAACGCATTCTGGACCCCGGATTCCCAGGCCCTGGCGCCTTACCTCTCTGCCTGGCAGAACGCCCACAAAGGCCTGCAGATCATTGCTGGATCCCTGCAACCGGGCATGACCGAGCAGGATTGCGAACTGCTGATTCGCGACTGGCTGCGTGCGCACCAACTGTTCGATCCCGCCCGGCCGCCGAAGGTGCGCTTTACCAATCAACCCAGCCGCCGTCGCTTTGGCCTGAACAGACCGGGAAAGCGCCGTTACCGGATCGGCATGGGCTATATACTGCGTTGCGATGCGGTACAAAACGGCTACGCCGCCAAGGCCTGCCTCAGCGGCCCCGACGTGGCTCCGCTGGCCGCATTACACCGCCGCCTGCGTGACTATCGCGACCAGCTACCGCTGGCCCTGGCCCGGGGAGAAACACCCCAGCAGCTTGCTGGCCGTTTCTCCGGCCTGCGCCAGCACTATCGGTTGGCGCCGCTCACCGGCACTCTGCCGGAAGGTAATCGTATCGGCGAAGGACCGCTGATACCCGGGCTGTGGCAATGGCAACTGACGTTGAGCGACGGTACGCACAGCGTCGGCAGCAGTGAATTCCTGCTGATGGACGATCAGGGACCGCGCTGGCTGACCCCCGCTCCGGCCCACCTGCTCGACAACAACACTGGCGACAAGCAAGAGGAAGCAGCCTGATGGTGCAGTGGCGCGACAGCAAAGTAAGCCGTAATGGCGTGGACCTGGCGGTGCGTACCTGGAGTGCGGACAAAAGCCCCACGGTGATACTGGTACACGGCTACCCGGACGCCAATCATGTCTGGGAAAAAGTGGCGGAACGCCTTAGCCGGCATTTCAAAGTCGTCGCCTATGACGTACGCGGCGCCGGCAATTCTTCCGTGCCGCAAGGCCGCGCCGCTTACAAGTTGCGGGAACTGCGCAACGACCTGCATGCGGTCATGGACGCCGTCAGCCCGGATGAAAAGGTGCATCTGGTGGGGCACGACTGGGGCTCCATCCAGACCTGGGAATCAGTCACCGATCCCGGCGCCGAGCAACGCATCGCCTCCTACACCACCCTGTCCGGCCCGTGCCTGGATCATGTGGGGCAGTGGATGAAGGCGCGACTGCGCGAACAGGAAATCGGCGCCGTGCTCAATCAGCTCGCCCACTCCTGGTACATCGGCCTCTTCCAGTTGCCGGTGCTGGCCCCGACCCTGTGGAAAGCCGGCCTGGCCAAGGTCTGGCCGCAGGTACTGCGCCGCACCGAAAACCTGCACAGCGAAGTCAGCGCCACTCAACAGCAGGACGGCGTGCACGGTATCGAACTGTACCGCGCCAACATGCTGCCTTGTCTGCTCAAGCCCCGGGAGCGGCATACCAAAGTCCCGGTGCAGCTGATCGTTGCCCGCGAAGACAACTATGTGCGCCCGGCCATGCTCGAAGACCTGCCCCAGTGGACAGATCGCCTGTGGCGCCGGGAAATAGACTGCGGACACTGGAGCCCCCTTCTCCAGTATCCGGACGTGACCGCCGGCTGGATCAGTGAGTTCATCCAGCATGTTGAAGGCGCCCCCGCCAGCGAGGCGCTCAAGCGCGCCCAGGTCAATGCCGACCCGCAGCCCGCAGCAGATAGCAGCCATCCGGGAACCGGCAACCACGCCTCTACGAAGCACCCGCAGGAACGTAGCGTAGCGGAGTAACGCACGCAGTGCGGCCCGAAGGGTGAGCGAAGCGAATAACCTGCCTGCGGGTGATCCGAGCCTGGGCGAGGCAAGGATTCCAGAAGCGGGTTACGAGTCACGAGTTTCGAAAATCAAAAAAACCAGCCAAGTACGGGGTTTGGGGTTTTGCCTTTCGAAACTCGCTTCTCGCAACTCGAAACTCTCACCTCGCCCAGGCTCGCCCGCGTTGTTGCGTGATGCATGTAGCGTGCTGCGTCTCCCCTTCTAGCCCCAGTGCAAAAAGGGGGCTATCATCGCCACATGAAAACCAGTGACCGTAATCCCGCAGCTATTTTGCGCAGCCTGAAGAAATACACCCAACCGGCTGAGCAACAGGCCCCGGCAGACGCCGGCGACCACAAGGAATTCACCATCGACGAACTGGCCCGCGAAGCCAGCTCGACGGTGCGTAACGTGCGTGCCTACCAGGATCGCGGCATTCTTCCGCCCCCGGAAAAGCGCGGCCGCACCGGTATTTATACCGACGTGCACCTGGCCCGGCTGAAAATCATTGGCGCCTTGCTGGAGCGCGGTTACACGCTCAACAATATCCGCGACCTGCTCAGCGCTTGGGAACAGGGCCGCGAACTCAACGATATTCTCGGCCTGGAAGTGGCTGTTACCTCCTGGCAGAACCCCAGCGTCCCCTCCTACGTGGACTATCAGGACCTGCTCGATGACTTCGGTGAAGACATCACCCCGGACGTGATGACCAAGGCGGTCAAGCTCGGCTACATCATCCCGGAAGGTATGCGCCTGCGCCTGCCCTACCCGCGCGTTTACAACGCCGGCAAGGAACTGAGCGAAGCCGGCGTGCCGCTGGACGCGGTACTCACCCATGTGAGCCTGGTCCGCGAGGAAGTGGACAAGCTGGCCGAGCGTTTTATCGGCATGATCATCCACCACCTGGTGGACGAGAAGTACGGCGACGAAGCCCTCCCTGAAGGCGAAGACGTGCCCAAGCTGGCCGACTTCATCACCCGCATTCGCCCGCTGGCGGATGCCGTGGTCAGCGATGAACTGGGCCGGGTACTGGAAAAGAGCATCAACAAGATTCTCGTCGATCGCCTGGCCAACGTGCTGGCGCATATGGAAAAAAAGGGCTAAGAAAACAGCGCCTAGCTGCGAGCTTCTAGCGTCTAGAGGTGAGCAGCTGCCCCCACTTGCTAATACCCAAAAACGTCACTTCATCCCTTCGCATCTCACCAGAAAACCCGGCTGCCATTAGCAACTCATGGCTAGAAGCTCGTAGCTGTCTTTTCATGCTGCGTTAAGTAGGCTTTTCTTTCTGTTTTGTTGCCGCCTCTCCCCCTCATACCCACGGGAATGCCAATCTTGGGACTACCGTGCGAAAAGTGTCGCGCACACGACCATCGCACTTAAAACAATAAAGTCCCGAGGAGAGCACCATGAAACCCGGAGTTGTCATTACCGCGCTGCTTGCCGCCAGCCTGATCAGTGCCTGCGGGGGAGGCGGTTCCAGTAGCCCCGCCCCGGCCGCCAACACCCCCACACCCAACCTGCCCACGGAACCGGAAACGCCGCCCGCACCGCCGGCGGATCGTCCCGCCACCGTCTCTGCGCCCTATGCGGATTACGGCACCGTGCTCAACATCCTGCCCCCCGGTCAGGATGATATCGGCGGGCTCAGCAGCCTGACCGCCGACATTCCCGGTCTGGGCGACCTGGTCGGCACCCTGCTGGATGACCTGGTGGCGGAAACCGGCCTGGTCCCCGCGCTCACCAAGGAGCCGCACTTCGATGATCAGCTGGGCCTCTACGATGCGCTGGTGCGTAGCGAACCCGGGATCACCGATGATCAGCTAACCGACTATTTCAAAGCGGCCCCCTTGCTGGCCCCCGACGCCGGTAACTGGGAAAGTGAGCTGACCCTCGACACCGCCGGTTACCAGGTGGACATCAAACGGGATAACTTTGGGGTGCCGCACATTTACGGCGACTCCCGCCGCGATGCCTTATTTGGCGTCGGCTATGTCACCGCCGCCGACCGCCTGTTCCTGCTCGACGTACTGCGCCGGGCCGGCCGGGGTGAACTGTCCCGCTTCCTGGGTCCGGCGGATTTCTCCTTCGACCAGGACATTGCGGTGGACGCCCCCTACCGGGAAGAAGACCGCACCACCATGATCGCCAAGACCATCGCCCGTTTCGGTGACGACGGCGCCCAGGTGTTCGAGGATGCCACCAACTATGTGGCCGGCCTCAACCAGTACGTGAGCGATGCCCGTGGCGGCCTGTTGCAGGTGCCGGTGGAATACGTGGCGCTGGGCGTGCAGCTGGAACCCTTCGTGATTGAAGACGTGGTCGCCATCGCCACCCTGATTCAGGGCATCTTCGCCGGCGGCGGCGGCAACGAGCACAAGAACGTGCTGCTGCTGCAAGCGCTGGAAGAACAGACCGGCAGCGCGGAAACCGCCTGTGCCCTGTGGAAAGACTTGCGCAACGGGGTCGATGCAGAATCCTCCGTCACCACCACCCGCTCTTTTGCCACCCAGTCACCGCCAACCCTGCCCGACCTGTGCCCGCTGCGCGGCGAGCTGGCTGGCCAGTTCCCCGGTGCCATCATGTTCGACGCCGGCTCCTTCCAGGCCCACCAACCGTTGACCCATGAACCCTGTGGCCGACCCGGCCAGCCCCAGTGCCCCGAAGCGCTGGGCAACGTCCCCGCCCTACCCGGCACCGGCGTGGTCGGCGGCTTGCTGGATACCGTGGGCGACCTGCTCGGCGGCATCCTGTCCCTGTCATTTCTCGACGATGATGGCGCCAACCTGGCCCGACACTGGGCCACACTGACCCGGCAGCTAGGCGCCAGCGGGCAAGACAACGCCCGCCTTAGTGACCACCAGCGCGAACAGGTCATGCAACGCATTGCCGGCATCGAAACCGGCCTTAACGGCCTGCGTGATGGCTTCCCGAGCACCATGTCCAATGCCCTGTTGCTCAATGCCGAGCATTCCGCCAGTGGCCAGCCGCTGGCCGTGTTCGGCCCGCAGACCAGTTACTTCGTACCGCAACTGCTGCTGGAAATGTCTATCCATGGTGGCGATATCAACACCCGTGGCATGACCTTCACCGGCCTGCCCTACGTGGTCATCGGCCGCGGCCCGGACTTCGCCTGGAGTGCCACCTCCGGCAGCTCCGACCTCACCGACGTGCGCGTGGTACAGCGCTGCTCACCGGCCGAGGCTCCCGCCCACGGTGAAGGCGGCTACCAGGTTAACGGCCAGTGCAAACCCTTCGACGTGATCGACGAAGAATGGGTGGCCCGCTGGAACCTGGCCTCCTCCACCGACCCGCAAGCGGTCGGTCAAAACGAAGCCGTCCACCGCCGCGTGATCCGCACCGAGGAGTACGGCCCGGTGATTGGCTTCGCCACCGTGTCCGGCCTGCCCGTGGCAGTGACTCGCCAGCGCAGCACCTACTTTGCCGAGCTGGATACGGCCCTGCCGTTCCTGCAAGCCAGCCGCAACGATGTCCATGACGTACAAAGCTTCTACGACGTTTTCTACAACACCACCGGCAGCTTCAACTGGTTCTACATCGACGACCGCGACATCGCCTATTTCCATTCCGGCGACTATCCGCAGCGTGCCAACGGCATTCACCCGGAGCTGCCCAGCTGGGGTAACGGCCAGTACGACTGGAACGGCTTCCTGCCCCAACAGGCCCACCCCCAGGCCAGTAACCCTGAGCGCGGCTACCTGGCCAGCTGGAACAACCGCCCGGCCCGTGACTGGTGGGCTGCCGACGCCCACGCCCCCTACGGCTCCGCCCACCGCAACGACATCCTTGATGTGCGCCTGCAACAACTGGTCGAAGAGGGCAGCGTCACCCGGGCACGCATGGTGGAAGCCATGGGCGATGCCGCCACCGTGGACCTGCGTGGCCAGGAAATCATTCCCCACGCCCTGGCCCTGCTGGAAAGTGCACCGGTCACCGGCGACCAGGACAGCGCCATCCGCCTGATGCAGGACTGGGTCACCAACGGCGCCATGCGCCGCGACCGGGACGGCAGCGGCAACTACGATGAAGAAGCCGCCGTGGCCCTGATGGATGCCTGGTACCCGTTGATGATCGACACCCTGCTGCCACAAATCACCGCCGTGGAAGACGTGGACGGCCAGAACCTGTCGCTGATGGGCCGTGACAACAAGCCCGGTGCCGGCGGGTCCGCCTATAACAATGGCTACTACGGCTATCTGGAGCGGGTCCTGGAGCAGGCCCTGGGTACCAGCGCCAACCCGTACCGGGCCCTGCGTTGCGCGGACACCAATGACAGCAACGCCTGCCGCGACGCCCTGTCCGACAGCCTCAACCAGGCCATCGACCAGCTGGGCGGCATCGCCAGCATGGACAGCTGGAACGTGGACGAAAGCCAGGACCAGATCCAGCACCGCGCCATCGGCCTGTCCGGCGTCGCCCCCATCCACTGGCAAAACCGCCCCACCTTCCAGCAGGTCGTGGAATTCACCGGGCACCGGTAACAACAGGAGCAAGTTGAAAGTTTAAAGTTGAAAAGCGCGGGCCGGGGCACAGTTTGCTGAAAGGCCCCACCCGCGCCGTTACCGTTAATCGCGGGCATGGCATCGCAAGGCATCACCGCCTGGCCCGCGTTTCAACTTTACACTTTGAACTTTCAACTATTCATTTCTCTTATCCCTCTCAATGCGTCCCATGCATTTGTCTAATGCCCCCATCGGCGTTAGCGTCTCCTACACATAAAAATTCTGATTTTCGGGAGAGCACCACATGCGCGCCATTCTGTGCAAGGAACTGGGCCCAGCCAACACGCTGGTCATTGAAGACATCGCATCCCCTGCGCCGGGCAAAGGCGAAGTAAAGGTGCGGGTAAAAGCCGCCGGGCTGAACTTCCCCGACACCCTGATTATCGAAGGCAAGTACCAGATCAAACCGGAATTGCCGTTTTCACCGGGCGGCGAAATGGCCGGCGAAGTGCTGGAAGTGGGCGACGGCGTGAAAAACTTCAAACCCGGCCAGCGGATCATGGGCCTCACCGGTTACGGTGCTTTTGCCGAAGAAATTCTGGTGCCGGAGAACCGTCTGATCCCAGTGCCTGACG
Source organism: Alcanivorax sp. (assembly GCF_002733835.1). Lineage (GTDB taxonomy): Bacteria > Pseudomonadota > Gammaproteobacteria > Pseudomonadales > Alcanivoracaceae > Alcanivorax. Next base: position 27,198 of record NZ_NVWY01000001.1, on the reverse strand, counting down.
GCATGGATGACCACACCGCCGCCGCCTTTTCCATGGTCTACGGCACCAGTTATCACGCGCTGAAACAACGGGCCAACATCCAGCCCGGAGAAACCCTGCTGGTGCTGGGCGCCAGTGGCGGCGTGGGCCTGGCTGCAGTGGAAATTGGCAAGGCCATGGGCGCCAAGGTGATCGCCTGTGCCAGCAGCGATGAGAAACTGGAAGTGGCCAAGGAAGCCGGCGCGGATGACCTGATCAACTACGCTGACGAAGACCTGAAAGAGGCGCTCAAGAAGCGTTACCCGAAAGGCGTGGACGTGATCTACGACCCGGTGGGTGACAAGTTCACCGAAGCGGCCCTGCGCAACATGGCCTGGAACGGCCGCTTGCTGGTGGTCGGTTTTGCCGCCGGCGACATCCCCAAAATTCCCGCCAACCTGGCGCTGCTGAAAGGCTGCTCCATCGTCGGGGTATTCTGGGGCGCGTTCACCCAGCAGGAACCGAAAGTGAACATGCAGAACATCATGGAACTGTTCCAGCTGTTCGGCCAGGGCAAGCTCAAACCGCGCATCAGCCAGGTGTTCAAGTTCGAAGAATACGAACAAGCACTGGCCGCGCTGACCTCACGTACCGCCAAGGGCAAGGTGGTGCTGGACGTGGCCGGAGCCTGAACCACACGCCGTGCAGGAGTACCACCAGCGGTGCTCCTGCACCAGGCGTTCAGCCGCGACCACTCTGGTCGATGACGACCCCCGGCGCTCCCGCCTGCAACCGTTCACGCAGATCATCCGGCACCGGGGTTTTCGCGAACGGCTCGGTGGTCATCATCACGTACACCGCTTCCGAACGGGCAATGGCACGGCCATCATCCGCGTGGCGGATATCCGCTTGCAGGGAGAACGACGTGTTGCCCATATGGGTGAGTGACACGAACACATCCAGCACGTCATCAAACCGTGCCGATGACTGCCATTCCGTGGTCAACTTCACCACCTGGTTATCCAGCCCTTCCGCCAGCAACTGGCTGTAATCCCGCCCCAGTGCACGCATGAATTCGGTCATGGCGATGTCCACGTAGTCCCCGTAACGAGCGTTAAACACCACATGCTGGGCATCGCATTCGTTGTAGCGCACCCGGAATCGAAAGCAAAAAGGCTGGACCATGATGTTCTCCATAAAATCCAAAATATCGCAACAACCTGCAAGCTCCCTCTATGCCCGTTGGCGCTCACCAGTCGGCGACTAAAGACAACCAGCTTGCCGCGCCTACAGCATCCGCTCAATGGGCAATAGCGACAGCAACCATGCCAGCAGCCGTCGCCACACCGTCACGTCAGGTTCGCTGTGGCGCACCACCGGACGACCGTCATGGCCATCACCGGCCCAAGTCAGTTTTTCCTGCTCTTTGTCGACCCGATAACTGTTTTCCGGCGCCAGCCCTTCTTCAATAAACGCCGCCACCTGCTGCCCCAGTTCGGCAGACGCCACGTAGTAACCCATCTCGGTATTCAGGTGCACCGAGCGCGGGTCAATATTGAACGACCCAACAAAAATTTCACGCCGGTCCAGCACCATGGCCTTGGTATGCAGGCTCGCCTGGGACCGGCCTTTGAACAATCGCACCTGACGACGCAGCGCCCGGGCATTGGGCTGCAATTCATGCAATTCCACCCCCGCCGCCAGCAACCCCGGCCGATAACGGGCATAGGCACCATGAGCTGCAATCACATCATTGGTCGCCAGGCTATTGGTCAACACGGCCGCTCGCCCACCCCGCTGCCGAAAGCCCGCCAGCGCCTCAACAAAGGCGTCACCCGGAATAAAATAACTGGCTTCCATCAGCAATTCGCGATGGTCTTTCCTGCCCAGTAACCGGGCCAGCTGCTCACCCATCAATGTCTGCTTGGCACCGCTGGCCTTGTCCGGGCTATCGAACAACAACGCCGCCGGCGCCTGCACACATTGCTGCTCCTGCTTGCGCAGGTACTCGGTAAAAAACGCTTCGTGTTGGGGAAACAGGTAAGGATAACCTTTCAGGGAGGTGCGCCAGCGCCCCAGCCAACGCCAGATCCGTTCCGCCGTGGCCTCGGTTCGGCGCCGGTAACTTTTCATGGGCACCGCCAGCGGGCTCTGCCAGAAGGCATCAAACGCAGTGCGGGTATCCGCCACAATGGCGCCATGGGCGTACAGATCCAGATCCCGGAAATTGGTGGACGCATTCACCCCAAAATAATGGTCGGCAATATTTCGCCCGCCCACCAGCGCCCGCTCCCCGTCCATGATCCAGGCCTTGTTATGCATGCGGTGATTAAGCAGCGGCGCATGGTAGAGCCATTGCAAAAAATATTTATAGCGACCCTTGAACGGGTTGAATAACCGCACCTCGATATTGGGGTGCGCATCCAGCGCCGCCCACTTCACATCGCGGCCCAACTGATTGGCATGATCCAGCAACATGCGCACCTTCACACCCCGCCGCGCCGCTTCCAGCAAACGATAGATCAGCAGCTTGCCGGTGGTGTCGTCATCCCAGATGTAGTACTGCACATCCAGCGTGCGCTGCGCCAACCGGGCCAGGGTGACTCGCAGGGTGAACGCCTGATCGCTGTCGGCGACCAGCGAAAAAGACGACACCGGCGTGGGGGTCGAATCGGAGGCTGTCTGGCTCATTGTGCCTTACCTTTTTGCCCGTACACTGGCCGTTGTGATCGCCCGTCAATCCGCAAACCGGTGCCCATAGCGTCGCCCTCTCGGCTCCCTGTCATGATGCCCTGATGACAGGAATATAAAACCTGCCCTGAGTGCCAACCCTGCCATACATTCACCGGAATTCATCAAACTATCACGATCTTTTTACCGCATTTTCTTGTCGCCGTATCAGCCTTGGGCTCTCCCCTTCTGGTTCAAGGATGATCCCACATGAACAAACGGATTCTCACTACCCTGTTGGCCACGCTCTGCGCCAGCGTCAACGCTGCCCCCTACGACTGGAACTACCCGGCGCCAATTCAATCCCCCGGCGCTAACGATAATGGCAAGGTCGTGCTCTTCGATGTTTCCCATGGCGGCACGGAAGGCAATGCGGACTGGGTGATCGACGGCGCTTTTTCCGACTTCGCCGATGCGCTGGTCAGTGCCGGTTACACCGTGCAGGAATACCGCGGGGTGGATAAAAACAGCGACGGCGTTATCCAGTTTGTGGATGACTACACCAACCCCACCACCGCCAACAGCAACGCCAATGAAGCGGTGATTACCTACAGCGCCATCAGCCACGCGGACGTGCTGGTATTGGCGGAAAGCAACCGGCCCTTCACCCAGGCGGAATTGCAGGCCCTGGAAGATTTTGTGGCCGCCGGCAAGGGCATCTTCTTTGTGGCCGATCACTACAATGCCGACCGCAACCTGAACACCTGGGACAGCACCGAAGTGTTCAACGGCTATAACCGCTCCACCCTGTCCCAGTTCAATGTGGGCGGCAGCTACGGTGACCTGCGCAATCCCGGTACCGCCAGCGGCTGGCTGGCCCAGGAGTTCGGCATCCGCTTCCGCTTCAATGCCATCGACTGGCACAGCGGCGCCAGCGGTATCCAACCCGCCAGCCAAGTGGAAGGCCTGACCACCGGCGTGGGCCCGGTGCTGATGGCCGGTGGCGCCACCCTGGCGATCACCGACCCGAACAAGGCCAAGGGCCTGGTGTACTTCTCCACCAGCGACAGCCCCAGCCGCTGGAGCCATGCGGTGGATTCCGGGCTCTACTTCGGCGGCACCGCTGAAGGCCCCTACGTGGCCATCGCCAAGTCCGGCCCCGGCAAGGCCGCCTTTATCGGTGACTCCAGCCCCATTGAAGATGCCTCACCCAAGTACAAGCGCCAGGACAACGGCAACACCAAAAACACCTACCCGGGCTGGACCGATGCGGGTAACGCCGCCCAGCTCAGCATTAACCTGATCGACTGGCTGGCCACCCCGGAAAGCTACACCCAGTTCAACAGCAGCGCCCACCCGGCCGGCACCGCCACACCAACGCCCATGGCCAGTGAAGAACTGGACGACCCGGATAACGGCCAGCCCTGGAACACCCCCTCCGGCGGCTATAACCCCTGGGATGCCAGCACCTTCGACTATGGCGCCTACGGTGCCCCGAACGGCCCCGGTGGCAGCTCTGGCGGCGACGAGGTGCTGTCCGTCAGCGAGGCTCTGGCCGAGCCCACTGGCACCACCGTCACCGTGGAAGGCGTGATCACCCAGGCCATCAACGGCGAGTACGCCCTGGAAATTGAGGACAGCGCCGGCAGCGCCACCCTCTACGTGAAACTGGACAGCCAGTACCGCAACGACTTCAGCCCCCAGAACAACCCGGCAGTGATCGGCGAAACCCTGCAGGTAAGCGGCGAGCGTGACGTCTACATGGGCGAGCCCAGCATCGAGTACGTCACCGACATGCAGCTGGTGGATGGCAGTACCGGCGGCGGCAGTTGTGGCAGCAGCGGCGCGGTGTCGGTGAGCGACGCCTACGCCAGCAGCCAGGGCACCCCGCTCACCGTGATCGGCGAAGTGATCGGCGGCGTCAACGACCCCTACGCCCTGGAGCTGGGCGACCTGAACAGCAGCACCACCGTTTACGTGAAGCTGGAATCCGACCAGCGTGCCGAATACAGCCCCGCCAACAACCCGGCCATGATCGGCCAGACCCTGGAAGTGGACGGCGTGCGCGACCTCTACATGAACCACCCCAGCCTGGAATCGGTGAGCGCTCTCACCGTGATCAGCAACTGCCCCTGATTCGTTTTAAAAAATTCCCCGGCGGCGTTCGCGCCGCCCTTCCTTGAACCCAAACACAGGAAACACCATGAAGGCTTCACTGCGATCCCTGCTGGCCCTGTCCCTGGCCGGCGGCGCCCTGCTCAGCGGCTGCGGCGGCGATGACGACAACACCCCCGCCCAACAAGACACCACCACACGGGTGGACCTGCGTCTGATGGAAACCACCGACATCCACGCCAACGTGATGGATTACAACTACTACAGCGACAGCGTAGACAGCGGCCATGGCCTGGTACGTACCGCCATGCTGGTCAAGCAGGCCCGTGCCGAAATCACCCACCCGGAAAACTCTGCGTTAGTCGATAACGGCGACCTGATCCAGGGCAGCCCCATGGGCGACTGGCGCCAGGCGCAAGGGCTCACCAGCGGCGAAGTGCACCCGGTCTACAAGGTGATGAATGAAATGGCCTACGACGTGGGCAACTACGGCAACCACGAATTCAACTATGGCCTGGATTTCCTCGCCGAAAGCGTGGACGACGCCGCCTTTCCCTACATCAGCGCCAATGTGTTCAGCGCCGACGGCAGCACCCCCTACTTCGATCAGTACAAGCTCATCACCAAGACGGTCTACGACCGGAACGGCAACCCCCACGACATAACCCTGGGCTTTATCGGCTTCCTGCCACCGCAAATCATGCAGTGGGACAAGAAGAACCTGGAGGGCAAGGTCACCGCCAAAGACATCAAGGCCACCGCGGAGTTACTGGTGCCACAGATGAAAGCGGAAGGGGCGGACATCATCGTCGCCATTCCCCATTCCGGCATCAACACCACCGCCTACTCGGAAGAGGCCAAGGCAGAAAACAGCAGCTGGTACCTGGCGGACGTGGAGGGCATCGACGCCATCATGTTCGGCCACAGCCACCTAACCTTCCCCTCGGACAGCTTTGCCAACACCGCCAACGTAGATCTGCAAAAAGGCACCATCAAGGGCGTGCCATCGGTAATGCCCGGCTACTGGGGCAGCCATCTGGGCATCATCGACCTGAGCCTGGCACTCAATGAGGACGGCGAAAGCTGGACCGTGGTGGACAGCAAGGTGGAAGCCCGGGCCCTCGACCCGGAAGGCGAGGCCGATGCGGCCCTGACAGCACTGGTCAAACCCGACCACGATGCCACCCTGGAATACATGGGCCAGGTGATCGGCGAATCCACCGATGACATCTTCAGCTTCCTGGCGGTGGTGAAGGATGATCCTTCCATCCAGATCGTCAGCGATGCCCAGAAAGCCTATGTGGAAGACGCCATTGTCGGCACCGAGCTGGATGGCTTACCTGTATTGTCCGCCGCCGCCCCGTTCAAGGCCTGTGACCGTGACGGGGTCTGCGCCGAGGAAAGCAGCTTTACTGTGGTCCCCGCTGGCGAGCTGCAAGTGAAGAACATCGCCGACCTTTACCTCTACCCGAACACCCTGATGGCAGTGAAGGTAACCGGAGCCGAACTGGAACAATGGCTGGAATGTTCTGCTTCACAGTTCTTCCAGATCACCGACACCGCCGACCGCCAGGAATTGGTGGATTTCAGTGGCTTCCCCACCTACAACTTCGATGTCATCGACGGCGTCAGCTACCAGATCGATGTGACCGAACCGGCCCGCTACGACCGGGACTGTGCCAAGATCAGCGACGGCAGCCGTATCGTCAATCTGCAGTTCGAAGGTGCCGCCATCGACCCGGCCCAGGAATTTCTTATCGCCAGCAACAACTACCGTGCCACCGGCGGCCACTTCGCCGGCACCGGTGGCGACCATGTGGTGATCGAATCGCCCGATGAAAACCGCCAGGTGGTCGGCAACTACATTCAGGCCAACAGCCCGGTAACCCCTACCGCCGATAACAACTGGGCCTTCGCACCGATCCTGGGCTACAGCAGCGATCTGCAAATCGTCTTCCGGGTACCCAACACCGACCGCGCCAAAAACTTCGTGGCCGACGCGGTGGCCGGAGCCGGTGGCAGCTTTATGGCCTCCCTGCTGGATGACAGCGGCAACGAAGCCATCTACGAGCTGAACCTGCAGCCCTGAGGCATTCATCCCGGCCTGCCATCACAGGGTGGGCCGGGTGACATCGCTACACCCGAAACCACAAAACTGCCGTTACGGCTCTGCCAACGGTTCGTCGTTTCTGATCCGCAGAAAACTGGCAAAGCGTGGCAGCCCCGTGGCGGTTTTGCCGAAATACTTGTAGGTCACGGTGGTGCCCAATGGTGGCGGCGTTTTGCGCTGTTTATCGGTAAAGCCGGTGCCCAAGCGGAACTGCCGGCCATCGTCCCGCTGCACCACCAACGCCCCCAGCATGCCCCGGTACTTGCCTTTCCCTTCCGTGTGGCCAACCACCACGGCTTCCGCATCCTGGTAGGTCTTCACTTTCAGAATCGCATCACTGCGGCCCGCCTGGTACAGGCTGTCCCCGTGATGCAGCATCAGGCCTTCACCTCCCGCCGCCATGACCTTGTCCAGCCGCTGCAACAGTGCCGCGTGACTGGACGCGGGCTGCTGCTCTATTACGGAAAACGTATAGGCATTACTGGCTGACGCCAGCGCCTTCATTTGTTGAATACGCTGCGAGAAAGGCGCCTCACTGGCGGGCAGATCAAACACCTGATATCGAATCTGTCGCCACTCCTTTGCATCGGGCTGCAACCGGCGTACCGCAGCGGACACCTGTGCAAATCGCCCGCGCCCCATCCACAGCTCTCCATCCATGGGCGTATCCGGGTAGCCGCGCACAAACCAGGCCGGCGCCTTGATCACGTGCCCGCCCTTGCTAATCAACTGCTCCCCATTCCAGTAGGCCCGCACCCCGTCCAGCTTTTCGCTGACCCAATACCCCTGCAGCGCCATCCCTTTCTCATAGCTCTGCGCCAGCTGCAGTGCCGGGCCCTGGGCCAGGCACCACCCGGCCATTAACCACAGGCCAATAATGGCCAGCCTTTGTCTGCTCTTCACGGTATCCTCCCCGGTTTATGTCAGGCTGGCACCATGACAGATTCCGGCCGTGCGCCCTGTCCGTTTGCGCATACCGGTGATGTAAGCCATAACGGTTTGCAACAAATCGCCATCGGCTGCATCCAACAGGCAGGAGGTAAGCAATTATGCGAGTTATTACACTAATGGGACTGCTGGTGATCAGCACACCGAGCCTGGCTGCGGAAGCCTATTTTGCCGGTGGCTGCTTCTGGTGTACCGAGTCCGATTTTGAGCAACTGGACGGCGTGAGCGAAGCCATTAGTGGCTATGCCGGCGGTGACGAGGCGAACCCCAGCTATGAGCAGGTGGCATCCGGCAGAACCGGGCACACCGAAGCGGTCAAGGTGATCTACGACCCCGAGGTCGTCAGCTATGCCAATCTGGTGACCTGGTTATGGCAACACATTGATCCTACCGATGCCAACGGGCAATTTGTGGACCGTGGCAAACAGTACCGTAGCGAAATTTTTTATCAGACGGCTGACGAGAAGAAAATCGCCGAAGCGTCACGGGCAGCCCTGGAAAAAAGCGGCCGTTTCGACAAGCCCATCGTTACCGATGTCACTAAACTGGATACCTTCTATCCGGCCGAAGACTACCACCAGAACTACTACAAAACGCACTCCATCAAGTACAAGTACTACCGCTATCGCTCCGGCAGGGACCAGTTCCTGGAAGAGCACTGGGACGACCCGAGCCACCGGCCCTGGCTTGAAAAAAAGGTCACCCAGTCATGGCAGGGGCCGGATAATTTTGAGCGCCCCAGCGACGAGGAACTGAAAAAATCCCTGCCGGAACTGGTCTACAAGGTCACCCGCGAAGATGCCACCGAGCGCGCCTTCCAGAACCGTTACTGGGACAACAAGGCCGAAGGTATTTATGTGGATGTGATCAGTGGCGAACCGCTTTTTTCGTCGAAAGACAAATACAAGTCTGGCACCGGCTGGCCCAGCTTTACCCAACCCATTGATCAATCCTTTATCACCGTGCACGAGGACAACACCCTGTTCACCACCCGCACGGAAGTACGCAGCCGCTATGCGGACTCTCATCTTGGCCACGTTTTCGGAGACGGCCCTGCGCCCACCGGGAAACGCTGGTGCATGAACTCCGCCGCGTTACGGTTTGTTCCCGTCGATCAAATGGCAGAACAGGGTTACGAGAAGCACCTCTCGTTATTTGAATAATTCTTTTGCAAAAAAAAGCGCGAGCAGTTTTTACTGTTCGCGCTTTTTTCATGTCAATTTTTCGTTCTCTCTTACTGTTTTTTCAATTTCCCTGCACCGTTGACCAACAGCAATAAGACACTTCCGGCAATAATACCCAACACCAGATTCGCCAGCATGGGCGCCACAGCACTAAGGAAACCCGACAACGGCAATGGCGCCATGGCGTCGTCCAGATGATGCAGCGCATCGTGGCTGCCCGGCAGGCCATGAAGCAAAATTCCACCACCTACCAGAAACATGGCCGCCGTACCCGCAATAGAAAGAAACTTCATTAAACGCGGGGCAAAGCCCAGCAACATTTTCCCCAAAGCCTCACGGGCTTTTCCGCCTTTTTGCTTAGCCGTCTCAATCAAATGCAAGCCCGCATCATCCAGCTTGACGATGCCGGCCACCAGACCGTAAACGCCAATCGTCATGGCGATTGCGATGACACTCACTACCATCGCCTGCTGAACGAAAGGCGCGTCTTGCACTGTGCCCAGAGCGATCACGATAATTTCTGCGGAAAGAATAAAATCGGTGCGCACCGCACCTTTGATTTTATTTTTCTCAAAAGCGACCAGATCCATATCCGGGTCTGCCATGGCTTTAAGTTTTTCTTCATGGTGCTGAGCATCCTCTTTGCCATGAAGAAATTTATGCGCCAGTTTTTCTACCCCTTCGTAACACAGGTACGCCCCTCCCAGCATCAATAGCGGCGTAATCAACCAGGGAAGAAAAGCGCTGATCAACAGCGCCGAAGGCACCAGAATGAACTTGTTGCGCATGGAGCCTTTCGCCACCGCCCACACCACCGGCAGCTCACGTTCCGCACGAACGCCGGAGGTTTGCTCCGCATTCAATGCCAGGTCATCCCCCAGCACCCCTGCGGTTTTTTTTGCCGCCACCTTGGTCATCACTGACACGTCATCAAGCACCGTTGCAATATCATCCAGCAACGTCAACAAACTGGTTCCTGCCACGTCATTTATCCTTAAACAATGGGATCAATCCGAAAAATCGTATCGACAAGCCTATCACGCCTCCACACTCTCTTTATCAGGCAGCGGCAAGCGCGGCCGGTTAATGGCGATCGCGGCGATACCGGCAATGGCCAGGGCCCAGCAATAATGAATGGAACTGATTAGCGCCAGGGGAGACAGCTCAGCGATGGAGCAGGCCAGCAGTACCTGGGCACCGTAGGGAATCAGGCCCTGCACCACGCAGGAAAAAATATCCAGCAGGCTGGCAGAACGGCGCAGGTCCACGCCGTGATCGTTGGCAATGTCGCGGGCCATTTCGCCGGTGAGCACGATGGCCACGGTGTTGTTGGCCACAAAGATATTGGCGAATACCACCAGCAGGGCAATGCCTACTTCGCCTGCTTTTTGCAGTGGCAACTTCAGCAATCTTGTCAGCCCGTGAATCCGCTCGATCACCCAGCGGGTGCCGCCCTGATCCGTCATCAATTGTGAGAGACCACCAATCAACATGGACAGCAGCATGATTTCGAACATGCCTTCAAAGCCCTTGTAGATAGCCCCGTTCATGGTGGCGAGCGTATAGTCCGGCATCATCACCATGCCGGTGATCCCGGCAGTGACAATACCCACGATCAGTACCGCCAGCACGTTCAGCCCACTGAGCGCCAACCCGAATACCAGCAGGTAGGGCACCACCAGCGCAAACCGGAAGGGCTCGGCTTCTACCTGGTGCTCACCGCCACCCAGCACAATCAACAACAGCACCGTCAGCACTGCCGCCGGCACGGCAATCCAGATATTGACCCGGAACTTGTCCTTCAACGACACGCCCTGGCTGCGAGTCGACGCAATGGTGGTATCGGAAATCATCGACAGGTTGTCGCCAAACATGGCACCACCCACCACCGCACCCAAGGCCAGCGGGACGGACAGTTCCGTGGCCCCGGCAAAGCCAACGGCAATGGGCGCCGTGGCCGCAATAGTGCCCATGGAGGTCCCCATGGCGGTGGCGATAAAGGCAGAAATCAGGAACAGGGCGGGCAATACCCACTGGGCAGGAATGATGGTCAGCCCCAGCTGCACGGTGGCCTCCACACTGCCAATGCTCTCACTGACGCTGGCAAACGCCCCGGCGAGCAGGAACACCAGGCACATAAGCAGCAGGTTGGGATGACCGATCCCCGCCAGCAGTCGATCCACGCTGGCGTTGACCCGCTGACCGGCCACCCGCGCCATCAGCATGGACAACACGATAGCTGCCATGGCCACCACCGGTGCCTTGATCTGGTAGAAGGCGAAATCTTTCCCCAGGGAGGTGTAATACAAGCCACTGCCGAGAAACACGGCCAGAAAGAACAGCAAGGGAAGAAGGGGCCAGGCGCGGGGAATGACGGCGTTCTGGGTCTTGGCTTCGCTCATGAGTCGCCCCGATCATTGAATGATCAGCCCAGTGTAGAGATTTCATGGCAGTGACGGTAGCAACCCCCGATACGAAACCTGCCCGCCTGCACGCGCAAGGCATTTCAGGAAAGCCACTTACTCATGCGTCACTCCCGGCGCCTGCAGACGCAAGCTGAACATGGCCGTCAGTAACGCAACGCCAGCGGCCAACACCAGGCTAAATCGCAGCCCCACCATAAAGTTGGACGACTGAGCCAGCAGTGCCCCGAACACCGCCACCGCCAGCGCACCGCCCACCTGACGACTGGTGTTGAACACCCCGCTGGCGGTACCGGTCAACGGGGTGGGCACGCTGCTGAGCAACACCGCTGTGATTGGCGGTGCGATCAATCGGGAAGGAAACACGGAAACACGAGGAAACACGGGACACGCATAAATTTAATCAGCAAAAATAGCAATTTACCATCCCGCCAGGCTTTGCCCCGCAATCCATTTGCGTCCCGTCATCTGTGCGTACTCTTTCAGCTTATCCAACGCACCCAATGCAATGGGCTTCCGCTGCTGTTTCGGCTTCATATGGGCTAACCACGCCTTCTCATCTATTCCCAGACGATCCAGCACACCTGCCGCATGTGCTGAGATTGCGCCACGCTTGTCATCGCGGACAGCCCGGCCTGTGCTATCGACAAGCTCCAGATAGTCCATTAATCGAAAACGGCATACCGTATCGTCATCCTCTGCTTCCGCTGTATTTGCAGCAACCATCGGCAGAAGTGTGGGCTTTAGGTTGTCTTCAGACTCTGACATAACGGCTTCTGAGCGTTGCTGAATCGAAGTGTAATCGGACTCCTCAGGTGTTTCTGCCATAGCCGCGCGCACCGGGTTGAGATCCACATAGGCCATACACTGCAGCACCGCCTTCTCATCCAGCAAGGCTTGGCATTTGTAGCGGCTTTCCCAGAACCGGCCCTTACAACAATCTTCCTCATTGGCCTTACGGGCCAGATACTCATTTAGACACTTCATGAACCAGCCAAGGTCATACAGGCGCTCACGCCAGGTTTGCACGATCTCCAATGCCTTAAGCGTTTCCGCGGACTCAGTCTCTCCCTTGAGCCAACGTGTGACGATCAATGGCCCTCTGAATAACTGCATCCACCGGTCTGCCACTTCCTGATCAGACCAGCTCAAGGCTTTCTTCTGGTTAATACGCAGAACAACATGGTAGTGATTGGACATCACCGCATAGGCACAAAGATCAATGGCAAACACCCCACCCAACACAGCAAGGCGGTCCACCACCCATTGGCGGCGATGCTCATAGTCCTGGCCAGAGTAATGATCCTGGCCACACAGAAAGGCCCGCCGCACACAGCGGCAGATACAGTGATAGTAAGACGTGGAATCCAGCGAAACCTGGCTATAACGCGCTCGGGTCATGACAAGCCTCCTTGCTTATCCATCACCCAACACTACTGACTACTCAAACCCAACTACATCAGAAAACAACCACAAACCCCGTAAGACATTCCCCAATTCATGGGTGTCCCCGATTAGTTGTCATTGACCGGCTTATAGAAGGCATTTTCACCCCAAAACTGAAAACAGCGCTCTATGGCCACATCAAATTCTATTCTAAGATCATCAACGTGGTCATACTGATGTTCAGACATAAACTTATCCATTTCATCAGCAAGAACCCCACCCATTCCTTGCCAACCATTCTTGATGGTAAAGAACCTCAACACATGCTCGACATCATCCATATTTCGAAATGCTGTTGATTTTTCTGAATAGACTTTTAATTTTTCTCGCAATCTTGCATTCTCAGAAAGCCTTAGCAGCAAATCATTTAGAGGGCCCGCATAGGCAACATTTCTTATCTCTTGCCTCTTAAGAGACTCACCACCAGTATTTAGCCTCAAAAAAACTTCATATTTCAATTCAGGATCTGACTGCTTAAGCAATGTAATAACCCGTATAAAAGGGCGAACTGAAAGAACATTTTTAAGCTGCTTAGGGAGATCTTGAAAAGTCTTTCCATTTAGCTGAGGAAACTCTTTAAGTTCTTTAAGCCTTAGGCCTCCAGTTAAAAAATCATTTATGGCTGTGATTCTTTGTTTTCCGTCAATAACGCTATAACTGCCATAATCATCTTCTGATAAATAAACGGGAGGGACTGGAACATTAAGAAGAAATGATTCTATCAAAGCTGACTGCTTCGCATCACTCCACCGATCCCTTCTTTGATAGTGCGGAGCAACATCAATAGAGTCGTTCACAACCATATTTGAGATTGTTGCCAGCGAAAAATCGGACTGCTGAACAACCAAGCTATCTTGTGATTTTGAAAACTTGTTGACTATTTCTTTTTCATTCATAAAAAAACCGAATAATTTTATTAAGTGCTAAAATTAAAATAAAAACTAGGGCAGCTCTTAGTCTATCCCCCTGCCACCTGAGTGGATCATGGCAACACCAGAAACCATCATGACAAGCGCAATTACAGCGATTACTTTCTTCGTAGTTATGCCCTTCCCTTGGTTTTTTAGTCTAACCATACTGCCTCCTACAATCACCGAGGGCAATAACCGACAAGAATGTCCGCCAGGCCCCCACAAAAAAGCCCGGCATAGCCGGGCTCGTTATTAACTATTCACTATTAATTATTCACTGCTTTTATTCAACCGTCACCGACTTCGCCAGATTCCGCGGCTGATCCACATCGGTCCCCCGCAACACCGCCACGTGATAGCTGAGCAACTGCAAGGGCACGGTGTAGACAATGGGGGCAATGGTTTCCGGTATCGCCGGCATGTTCAGCACGTGGATACCTTCGCCTTCTTTTACGTGGGCGTTCTTGTCGGCGAACACGTACAGCTCGCCGCCACGGGCGCGGACTTCCTGCAGGTTGGATTTGAGCTTTTCCAGCAGTTCGTCGTTGGGGGCCACGGAGACCACAGGCATTTCACTGTCCACCAGCGCAAGCGGGCCGTGCTTCAGCTCGCCGGCGGCATAGGCTTCGGCGTGGATGTAGGAAATCTCCTTGAGCTTGAGCGCCCCTTCCAGCGCCACCGGGAACTGCACGCCACGGCCCAGGAACAGGGCATGGTGTTTTTCCACGAACGCTTCGGAGAGTTTTTCGATGGGCTTGTCCAGCGCGGCAGCCTGTTCAATCAGGTTGGGCAGCTGGCGCAACTCTTCCAGGACTTTTTCAATCTCGTTATCCGCCAGGCCTTTTTGCCGGCCCAGTGCCAGCACCAGCATCAGCAACCCAACCAATTGGGTAGTAAATGCCTTGGTGGACGCCACACCGATTTCCGGGCCGGCCTTGGTGAGGAACACCAGCTCCGATTCGCGCACCAGGGAGGAGCTGTCCACGTTGCACACCGCCAGACGACCCACGTAGTTGGGTGACTGGGTGTCACGCAGGGCCGCCAGGGTATCGGCGGTTTCGCCGCTCTGGGAAATGGTGACGAACAGGGTGCCTTCCGGCACCACGTGCTTGCGGTAGCGGAACTCGCTGGCCACTTCCACCTGGCAGGGAATGCCAGCGATATCTTCCAGCCAATAGCGGGCCACCATGCCGGCGTGGTAGCTGGTGCCGCAGGCGACGATCTGCACGGTCTTAACCTTGTCGAAAATCGCTGGGGCTTTTTCGCCAAAGGATTCGATCAGGCTTGCCGGGTTGTCGATGCGACCTTCCAGGGTTTTCTGGATGGCCGCCGGCTGCTCGAAGATTTCCTTCTGCATGTAGTGGCGGTATTCACCCTTTTCCGCATCTTCATGGGTGCCGTCGAACTCGTGGGCTTCACGGGTTGCCGGGTTGCCGGCTGCATCGACGATGCGCACGCTGTCGGTGGTGATTTCTGCCTGATCGCCTTCTTCCAGGAAGATAAAGCGGTTGGTCACCGGCAGCAGGGCCAGCTGGTCCGACGCGATGTAGTTTTCGTCAATGCCCAAGCCAATGACCAGCGGGCTGCCGGAACGAACGGTGACCAGCTTGTGAGGTTCTGAGGCATGAATGACGCCCAGTGCGTAAGCGCCATCCAGCTTTTTGGTGACCGCCTGCACGGCGTCAAACAGGTTCAGGCCACTGTCCAGCGCCTGGTGCACCAGATGGACGATGACTTCTGTATCGGTCTGGGATTCGAAGTGGTAGCCGCTGGCTTCCAGTTCGTCTTTCAGTTCCTGAAAATTTTCGATAATGCCGTTGTGCACCAGCGCCAGATCGCCCCCGGACATGTGCGGATGGGCATTGGCTTCCGACGGCTTGCCATGGGTGGCCCAGCGGGTATGGGCAATGCCGGTGAAACCTTCGGTATGCTCTTGCGTGGCGGCCGCTTCCAAACCGGCAACCTTGCCCTGACGGCGCACACGGCTAATGCCGCTGTTATTCAACAGTGCCACACCGGCACTGTCATAACCCCGGTACTCAAGCCGCTTGAGCCCGGTGATCAAAATATTTGTCACGTTACGCTGGGCAATGGCCCCGACAATTCCACACATAAACGCTATTCCTTCCCTTACCCTTTCTTCGGGCGCTGCCAGTTGGCCACGTTGCGTTGCTGCCCTCGGGCAACCGCAAGACCGTTGTCGTCCACATCCTTGGTGATGGTGCTGCCCGCCCCGACGGTGGCGTTTTCGCCAATTGTCACGGGGGCGACCAGTGACGAGTTGGAACCAATAAAGGCGCCGTCTTTCATCACTGTCTGGAATTTGTTGGCGCCATCGTAGTTACAGGTAATGGTCCCCGCGCCCACGTTCACCCCTTTACCAATCTGGCTATCGCCAATATAGGTCAGGTGGTTCACTTTCGAGCCTTCGCCAATATAGGACTTCTTGGTTTCAACAAAGTTGCCAACCTTGGCTTTGTCGGCCAGTTCCGTACCCGGACGCAAACGAGCATAAGGGCCCAGCTGGCAGTTTTCCCCCACGATGGCACCGTCGATCAGGGTGTTGGCTTCAATCACCGTGCCGGCGCCAATGTTGGCGTCGCGCAGAATACAGTTGGGGCCGATGACCACGCCTTCGTCGATGGTCACGTCGCCTTCCAGAATCACATTGACGTCGATGATGACATCACTGGCGATCTGCACGCTGCCACGGATATCCAGGCGGGACGGATCCAGCAGGGTGACGCCATCGCGCATCAGGGTTTCTGCCTGGGCCTGTTGATAAATGCGTTCAAGGCGGGCCAATTGCACCCGGTCATTCACGCCATCCACTTCCCAACCTTCGTTGGGCTGCAGGGTTTCCACGTTCAGGCCGGACTGCGACGCCATGGCAATCAGGTCGGTGAGATAATATTCGCCCTGGGCATTATTGCTGGAGAGTTTTGGCAGGCTTTCTTCCAGAAAACGGCGAGAGCAGGCCAGAATACCCGTATTGATTTCCTGAATACCCAACTCGGCTTCGCTGGCATCTTTCTGTTCAACGATGCGCTGCACGTTATTCTGCCCATCGCGAACAATACGGCCATAGCCATTCGGGTCGTTCAGGGTCAGGGTCATCAACGCCAGAGTGTTGTCGTCCACGGAGGCGACAAAGTCTTTCAGGGTTTCCGGACGGATCAGCGGCACATCACCGTATAGCACCAACACCATGTCTTCTTTTACATGGGGCATGGCCTGCGCGACTGCATGGCCAGTGCCGAGCTGCTCGGCCTGCTCTGCCCAGGCCAGTTCACCGGTGACGGTGGCTTTTACCTGCTCGCCACCATGGCCATAGACGATAACGATGTTAGCCGGGTCCAGCGACGACGCCGCATCAACCACGTGCTGCACCATGGGCTTACCTGCCACTGAGTGGAGCACCTTGGGCAGGGCGCTTTTCATGCGCGTTCCCTTGCCCGCTGCCAGAATCACTACTGCTAGACTCATACCCTATCCTTGTCTTTTTGCCTGTCGATGCTTTTATACCAGCGCATCGTTTCAGTTTCTGCACTGGGCCCCTGAGTACCTGATTGCGCCCAGACTGACAGAAACAAAAAAGGGTAGCACCTGGCTACCCCCTTCTGTGTTGAAGATTTGCAAAAGATGCTTACCGCGTCTTTTTCTTCAACTGTTCGATAGCACGCAGCTGTGCAACGGCTTCTGCCAGTGTGGCGGCGGCACGGGAATAATCCATTTCGGAACTCTTGCCTTCCAGCGCCTCTTTGGCGCGGGCCTTGGCACGCTCGGCTTCAGCGGCGTCCATGTTTTCAGCGCGCTCCGCGGTATCCGCCAGTACGGTAACCAGCTTCGGCTGCACTTCCAGGAAGCCGCCGGATACGTAGAACACTTCTTCCTCACCATTCTGCTTCTTCACCCGTACCGGGCCCGGCTTGAGCCGGGTCAGCAGCGGGGCGTGGCCGGGCATGATACCGAGGTCGCCTTCCACACCGGACGCTACCACGATTTCAACCAGGCCGGAGAACAGCTGGCGTTCTGCACTTACAATGTCGCAATGCACGGTCATCGCCATTTGCTTGTCTCCCGGGTGCAGGTTACTTGCTACGCTTGTTGTAGGCTTCGATCACTTCGTCGATAGAGCCCTTCATGTAGAAGTCCTGCTCCGGGATGTGATCGTAATCACCGCCAAGAATGCCCTTGAAGCCCGCGAGGGTGTCTTTCAGGGAAACATACTTGCCCGGGGAGCCAGTAAATACTTCGGCCACGAAGAACGGCTGGGACAGGTAACGCTCGATCTTACGGGCACGAGATACGGTCAGTTTATCGTCTTCTGACAGCTCGTCCATACCCAGGATCGCGATGATGTCCTTCAGCTCTTTGAAGCGCTGCAGTACGGTTTGAACGCCACGAGCGATGTCGTAGTGTTCTTGACCGATAACCAGCGGATCCAGCTGACGCGAGGTGGAATCCAGCGGGTCGATCGCCGGGTAGATACCCTTGGAGGCGATGTCACGGCTCAGGGATACAGTGGAATCCAGGTGCGCGAAGGTGGTGGCCGGAGACGGGTCAGTCAAGTCATCCGCAGGTACGTATACCGCCTGTACGGAGGTAATGGAACCGGTCTTGGTGGAAGTAATACGCTCTTGCAGAACGCCCATCTCTTCCGCCAGGGTCGGCTGGTAACCTACCGCTGAAGGCATACGGCCCAGCAGTGCAGATACTTCGGTACCGGCCAGTGTGTAACGGTAGATGTTATCCACGAAGAACAGTACGTCGCGACCTTCGTCACGGAACTTCTCGGCCATGGTCAGACCGGTCAGCGCTACACGCAGACGGTTACCCGGCGGCTCGTTCATCTGACCGTAAACCAGCGATACTTTATCCAGTACGTTGGAGTCCTTCATTTCGTGGTAGAAGTCGTTACCCTCACGAGTACGCTCACCCACACCGGCAAACACGGAGAAACCGGAGTGCTCGATCGCGATGTTCCGGATCAGCTCCATCATGTTTACGGTTTTACCTACACCCGCACCACCGAACAGACCAACCTTACCGCCTTTGGCGAAAGGACAAACCAGGTCGATTACCTTGATGCCGGTTTCCAGCAGTTCGTTGGTGGCTGCCTGATCCGCATAAGTAGGCGCAGCGCGGTGAATCGGCATACGCTCGTCTTCACCGATAGGGCCAGCCTCATCAATCGGGCGACCCAGCACGTCCATGATACGGCCCAGAGTCTTGGTGCCCACAGGAACCTGAATCGGTTCACCGTTATCAGTCACGCCAAGGCCGCGCTTGAGACCTTCGGTGGAGCCCATGGCGATGGTACGCACTACGCCGTCGCCCAGCTGCTGCTGAACTTCCAGGGTAGTTTCAGTACCGTCCACGGAGAGGGCGTCATATACCTTCGGTACGGCTTCGCGTGGGAATTCCACGTCGATCACAGCACCGATGATCTGAACAATACGACCGCTACTCATGCTTGCATCCTCTTAACTTGCGTTTTTGCCGCGTTAATCTGCTTGACGATTAAACCGCAGCAGCACCACCAACGATTTCGGAGATTTCCTGCGTAATAGCAGCCTGGCGTGCTTTGTTGTACACCAATTGCAGATCACGAATGATGTCACCGGCATTATCGCTGGCGGCCTTCATGGCGATCATACGTGCTGCCTGCTCACAGGCATTGTTTTCAACCACACCCTGATACACCTGAGACTCAATGAACCGCACCAGCAGTTCGTCGAGGAGCTCTTTCGGGGCCGGCTCATAAATGTAGTCCCAGTGACGCTTCAGCTCTTCATCGCTGCCCGCTTCCAGCGGCAGCAACTGAATATTCTTGGGCGACTGGGTCATGGTGTTCACGAATTCGTTGTACACGATGTACAAACGGTCGATCGCACCGCTTTCGTAGGCATCCAGCATCACCTTGATGGAACCGATCAGGTCATTCAGGTGTGGGGTATCCCCCAGGCCTGTGACATTCGCTTCCACGTTGCCGCCGACGCTCTTGAAGAAAGACATGCCCTTGGAGCCCACTACGCAGTAGCTGGCCTTGACACCTTTTCCTTCCCATTCCTTCGCGCTTTTGACGACGTTCTTGAGCAGGTTCACGTTGAGGCCACCGCAGAGGCCCCGATCGGAGCTCACTACGATGTAGCCAACGTTCTTGACTTCCCGCTCTTGCAGGTAAACGTGCCGGTATTCCAGATCGGCGTTAGCCAGGTGAGCAACCACCTGACGCATACGGCTGGCGTACGGCTTGCTTGCCGACATACGCTCTTGCGCCTTACGCATCTTGGAGGCTGCTACCATTTCCATTGCACGGGTAATTTTCTTCGTGCTCTGGACGCTGGCAATCTTGCCTTTGATCTCTTTACCGCTGGCCATAGGAACGTTCCTTTATCAGCGAATTACCAGGTCTGGGTGGCTTTGAACTGATCGAGAGATTCTTTGATCTCAGCTTCGATCTCGCCGTTGTAGTCACCCTTCTCGTTGATTTTATCCATCAACGCTTTCTTTTCGCTGTTCATGTAGTCCAGCAGTGCCGCTTCGAAGGGGCCGATTTTCTCGACAGCAATACCTTTCAGGTAACCTTCGTTCGCTGCGTACAGCACAACACCCATTTCCGCAACGCTCATCGGGCTGTACTGCTTCTGCTTCATCAGCTCGGTAACGGCCTGACCATGCTCCAGCTGCTCGCGAGTAGAATCGTCCAGGTCGGAAGCGAACTGGGCGAATGCGGCCAGTTCACGGTACTGAGCCAGAGCCAGACGAATACCACCACCCAGCTTCTTGACGATCTTGGTCTGGGCTGAACCACCTACACGGGATACAGACACACCGGCGTTCATCGCCGGACGAATGCCGGAGTTGAACAGGTCGGTTTCCAGGAAGATCTGACCATCGGTAATGGAGATCACGTTGGTCGGTACGAAGGCAGACACGTCACCACCCTGGGTTTCAATGATAGGCAGCGCGGTCAAAGAACCGGTTTTGCCTTTCACTTCACCATTGGTGAACTGCTCAACATAATCTTCGTTTACCTTGGCAGCGCGCTCCAGCAGACGGGAGTGCAGGTAGAACACGTCACCAGGGTAAGCTTCACGGCCCGGCGGGCGACGCAGCAGCAGGGAGATCTGGCGATAGGCCCACGCTTGCTTGGTCAGATCATCATAAACGATCAGTGCATCTTCACCGCGGTCACGGAAATATTCGCCCATGGTGCAGCCGGCAAACGGTGCCAGGAACTGCATGGAAGCCGGATCAGAAGCGGAAGCGGCAACGATGATGGTGTTTTCCATCGCACCGTGCTCTTCCAGTTTGCGCACCACGTTGGCAATGGTGGACTGCTTCTGGCCGATGGCAACGTAGACACACTTAATGCCGGAGTCTTTCTGGTTGATGATCGCATCAACGGCAACGGCAGTCTTACCGATCTGGCGGTCACCAATGATCAGCTCACGCTGACCACGGCCGATTGGCACCATGGCATCGATAGACTTGTAACCGGTTTGCACTGGCTCGTTAACTTCACGACGCCAGATAACGCCAGGCGCTACCTTTTCAACCGCATCGGTCTGCTTGGCATCGACCGGGCCTTTACCATCGATCGGGTTACCCAGAGCGTCAACCACACGGCCCAGCATTTCGGGGCCAGTGGGGACTTCCAGAATACGACCGGTACAACGGACTTTTTGACCTTCGGCCAGGCCCAGGTAATCACCCAGTACCACGGCGCCGACAGAGTCTTGCTCCAGGTTAAGGGCCATGCCGTAGATGCCGCCCTCAAACTCGATCATCTCGCCGAACATCACGTCGGCCAGACCATGAATGCGCACAATACCATCAGATACGGAAACCACCGTACCTTCGTTGCGTGCTTCGGTGGAGGTATCAAGTTTCGCGATGCGCGACTTGATAATCTCGCTGATTTCGGACGGGTTGAGTTGCTGCATCTCTAATCCCTCAAACTCAAGAGTTCAGTTGCTCTGCCAGACGGTTAAGTCGGCCGCGCACACTGCCATCAATTACGGTATCGCCGGCTCGCACCAGCACGCCCCCAATCAGGGATTGGTCGACGGAAGTTGTGACATTCACTTCCGTACCAAGGCGTTTCTTAAGCGCTGCTACCAGCTTGTCGGTAGCGGCATCGTCCAACTCGAATGCAGAGATCATCTCCACATCGGTGAACTGCTGCTGTTCGGCCAGAAGCTCGTGGAACAGTTGCAGGATGATCGGCAAAAGCGGCAGACGCTTGTTCTGCGTCAGTTGTGCAACAAAGTTGCGAGCGCTTTCGTCCAGCTCATCACCACAGACTTCTGCAAAAGCAGAAACCTTGGTGGCGTCATCCAGTTCCGGCTGGTCAAGGTAGGCACGCATGGAGGCATCACCTGCCACTGCTGCTGCCAGGCCCAGCATCTTCTCCCACTGCTCCAGGGCATCGTGCTCTTTTGCGAACACAAATGCGGCTTTGGCGTAGGGGCGTGCGATGGTGGTCAGTTCAGCCATGGGTTACCCGTATTCTCAGAGTTCAGCCGCCAGCTGCTCAAGCAACTGCGTGTGTGCGTCCTGGTTTACTTCGTTACCCAGTACCTTTTCGGCACCGTTCAACGCCAGTACAGCCACGTCTTTACGCAATTGCTCGCGAGCCTGATTAACCTGTTGGTCAATCTCAGACTGGGCTTTGGCAATCAGGCGCTCACCTTCGGTGCGCGCTGCATCTTTAGCCTCTTCCACAATCTGATTAGCCCGGCGATTGGCCTGATCAATAATTTCGGCCGCCTTCTCTTTAGATTCTTTGAGATTGGCGGTCGCCTTTTCCTGCGCCAGCTCCAGATCACGCTCTGCCCGATCCGCGGCACTCAGGCCTTCGGCAATCTTCTGCTTACGCTCATCCAGCGCCCGTGAAATCGGGGGCCAAACGAACTTCATGCAGAAGAACACAAACAGGGCAAACCAAATGGCCTGGCCAATTAGTGTCGCATTAATATTCATGCCAACACCTCAATCCGCGTTGCTTTAGATTTCCCTAAATCGGGGCTTAAACGTTAAAGCGCGATTTACTGGAAAATCAGCAGGAACGCGATAGCGATACAGATAATCGGCACAGCATCCAGCAGACCAGCGATGATGAACATGCGGGTTTGCAGCATCGGAGCCAGCTCCGGTTGACGAGCCACAGACTCGAGGAAACGACCACCCATCATGCCGAAGCCCAGACCTGCGCCGATGGCCGCGAGGCCAGCTACGATAGCAGCAGCAAGAAATTGAATGCCTTCCATCTTTACACTCCCGTTAAGTGCTTGGTTGGTTTAATTAAAAACCGGTTTAAAAAATCTTAGTGGTCTTCGACCGCCATGCTCAGGTACACGATTGTGAGTACCATGAAGATAAATGCCTGCAGGGTGATAACCAGAATGTGGAATACCGCCCAGGGCCAGGCACCAATAAACTGCCAGGCGCCCATCATGGCAGCCAGCATAATGAATACGAACTCACCGGCATACATGTTGCCGAACAGTCGCAGGCCCAGTGAAACAGGCTTGGCCAGCAGACCGATAGTCTCCAGCAGCAGGTTCACAGGCATCAGCAAAACCTTCAGGACCGGATTGCTGGCCTCGAACGGATGCAGTGTCAGGGTACCCACGAAACCGCCCACACCTTTTGCCTTGATGGTGAAGAAGATCACCAGCAGCATCACAGAGAAGGACATGGACAGGGTAATGTTGGGGTCGGTGCTGGGCACGATCTTGAAATAGGCTTCCTGAGCGGTCCAGCCGAAGAAGGAGGTCATGATCCAGCTAAAGGTGCCCGGAATGAAATCAACCGGGATCAGATCCATCAGGTTCATCAGGAACACCCAGCAGAAGATCACCAGTGACAGCGGCGCCACCAGCTTGCTCTTGCCGTGGAAGGAGTCACGAACCTGAGTATCAATAAATTCAATAATGGTTTCGACGAAGTTCAGGAACCCGGAAGGAACGCCGGCGGTGGCCTTGCGGGCACCCAGCCAGAACAACAGGCACATGATGATGCCGAGGCCGCCAGACCAGGCAAGAGAATCCACGTGGAATGCCGCGAAGCCCATGTCTTTGGCTTCGTTACCGCTACAGGCAAAGGTCCAGGTGCTTTCGGTCAGGGTTTGCGTATCGCGGCCGTCACATTCACGGACGTAGCCGGCCGGCAGTTCGCCATAGGTCAGATTACCCAAGTGGTGCTTGATGTAGTCTTGCGCGTTACTACCAGCCATAGAATGCCTACAGTCTCAGTCGTTTTGCCCGTCTTGCCCTGCTGTGCGTCCGTCGAGACGCGCCACCTGAATCCAGCCCACGACCTGGGCGATCAGGAAGCCTAACAGCAGAACCATTGCACTTTTCATTTCCCGCGCTTCAGGGACCTTGGAGAAGGTGAGCCAGAACAGCAACAACATGATTGCGATCTTGCCCATCTCGGCCCGCATCGCTGCGGTGGCCATGCGTTTTGGCGCACGGTTGCCCGGGTGCATCCATATCTGGAAACCGCCCCAGGCATAAGCGATCAGGCTGATAGTGCCGCCCCAGGCAGCCACCAAGCCGGCGAATACGCCAGCCAACCCGGTTACCAGCAGCCCAAACGCCACAATTGTGGTCAGCTGAGCGCGCATTAAACCCCAGAACAAAACTCTGTCGGGCTGAAATTCGTTGCTGGTCACCATGAGCCTCTTGGCTGATGCAAAGTGATGCCACATCAGGCACTAAGGTCTCGGGCACCCCTGATCTTTAGCGCGGCGAAGTATATGGAGTTGGCACTCAAGTGGCAACAGCCGTGCGCGGATTGTTGGTCAAACTTCGCGCATCAACAACGACTTTTCGCAACGGGATGCGCACAAAACAGGAATGAACCTGATTCAGTAAAAATAATGCTCAAACGGATGTTTTTTGTATACCCGCGAAATGGCGCCATGGCCCCGGGTCTTCAGGCCGCCGCAAAAGAACAACGCCATAAAGCTCACCGGCTGCCAGACAGCTTCGTGGTGATGGCGAACCTGCCCGCCGGGGAAACAGCTTGTTGCAATATTTCTTCGGCAGGCCGCGCCGCCTGATTACTTGATGTGCGCCAGAATGCCGTCCAGTTCATCCAGGTTGTTGTAACTGATCACCAACTTGCCCTTCTTGCCCTGCTGCTGGATCTGCACCGGTGCACCGAGCCGGTCCGACAGGTCGCTGATCAATGCCTTCACATTGGGATCTTCCTTGGGCGCCGCCGGCTTGGCCGGTTTCGCCTTCTCGAAGTCGCGGACCAGTTCTTCGGTCTGGCGCACCGACAGGCCCTTGGCCACCACGGTGCGGGCGGCTTCCACCTGCTTGTTGCCGGTCAGCGCCAACAGGGCGCGGGCATGGCCCATTTCCAGGTCGCCGTGTTCAAGCAGCTTCTTGACGTCGGCTTCCAGGCTCATCAGGCGCAGCAGGTTGGTGACCATGGCGCGGGATTTACCCACTGCATCGGCAACCTGCTGGTGAGTGAGCCCGAACTCTTCTTTCAGGCGGCCCAGCGCGATGGCTTCTTCCATGGGATTGAGGTTTTCCCGCTGGATATTCTCGATCAGCGCCATGGCAATGGCGGCTTCGTCGGGCACTTCGCGGATTACCGCTGGAATGGTGTCCAGCTCGGCCATCTGGGCGGCGCGCCAGCGGCGCTCACCGGCGATGATTTCGTAGCGCTTGTCGCCGAGCGGGCGCACCACGATGGGCTGCATGACGCCCTGGGCGCGAATGGACTCGGCCAGCTCTTCCAGAGCATCCGGGGACATGTCACGGCGCGGCTGGTAGCGGCCCCGCTCCATACACTCCACCGGCAGATGACGCAATTCGCCATCGCGGGGGCGCTGGTCGGGCTCACCCGTCGCTTCCCCCTCGCTCTGCAGGCTCACTTCTTCCTGGTGCCGCTGATAGGATTCGTTGCTGCTAAGCAGGGCATCAAGGCCCTTGCTGAGACCGCGTTTACGCTTTGCCGCCATGGTTAATCCTTAAAAACGTCGAGGGTCGGACGTCGGACGTCGGACGCTGCGGGCAAAGGCTGCCCGCTGAATAATACGGTACCGGCTGCGGCGATCACGATGCCGCTGCAGGCTGGGCCTTGAGCGCCTGCTCGCGGCGCAGGATCTCGCCGGCCAACGCCAGGTAACTGACCGCGCCCCGGGATTTCGGATCGTAGGTAATCACCGGCGCGCCATGGCTGGGCGCTTCCGCCAGCCGCACGTTGCGCGGGATGATGGTGCGGTAAACCTTGTCGCCGAAGTGGCTGATCAGCTGGTTGGAGACATCGTTGGACAGGCTGTTGCGTGGATCATACATGGTGCGCAGCAGGCCGCCGATGTGCAGCTTCGGGTTCAATACCGTGCGGATCTTCTCGATGGTGTTCATCAGCGCGGTGAGACCTTCCAGCGCGTAATACTCACACTGGATCGGCACAATCACGGAATCCGCCGCCGTCAACGCATTGACCGTGAGCATGTTCAGCGATGGCGGGCAATCGATGAGGATGTAATCGTATTGGTCACGGATACGCGCCAGCGCATTGCGCAGGCGGAATTCCTTGGCGCTCATGTCCAATAGCTGGACTTCGGCGGCGGTCAGATCCCCGTTGGCGGCGATCAGGTCAAAACCGGAATCTTCCGGGGTGCCGGTCACCGCATGTTCAATGGCCACGTCATCGCACAGCACATCGTAAATGGTGTAGTCGGTGTCAAACTTGTCCACCCCGGACCCGGTGGTGGCATTGCCCTGCGGGTCAATATCCACAAGCATGACCTTCTTGCGGGTGGCCGCCAGCGACGCCGCCAGGTTCACACTGCTGGTGGTCTTGCCCACGCCGCCTTTCTGATTGGCTACGGCAAATACGGTGGTCACTGCGTTCTCCTTGATTTTACGCCTGACGCCTGAGACCGGATGCTTGACGCAGCACCCCGCTCCACATCAGGCCTTGTTCACTACCACCAGGGTGCGGGGCTCATCCAGTCCCGGCACAGTCAGGGTGTGATGGCGCCCTTGCCACTGCGTCGGCAGGGTGGCCAGTTCTTCTTCCGTGCTGGCTGCTTTCATGGCCAGCAAACGGGTATTGTCAGTCATTATCGGCGTCATCAACGCCAGCATGTCCGACAAGGAAGCAAAAGCGCGACAAATAATCTGCGATGGGGCTTTACGGTACTGTTCCACGCGACCGTGCACAACCTCCACGTTATCCAGCCCCAGCTCCCGGCGGGCCTGGCGCACAAAACGGGTTTTCTTGCCGTTGGAATCCAGCAGCACGAATGCCTGCCGGGGGCGAGCCACCGCGAGAATAATGCCGGGAATACCGGCGCCGGTGCCCACGTCCAGGGTGTCGCCCTCCCCCAGGTAGGGCAAAACGGCCAGGGAATCGAGCAGGTGACGGGTCACCATTTCCCGGGGATCGCGGAT